>NZ_CP146275.1:0-650000 GCF_037044555.1 Pelagibacterium nitratireducens | reverse complement strand
CGCAAGGGTCCGGGGAAGAAAAGTTGAACGCAGCGCAACGCAACCGCCACGCCGCCCTGCTCAAGGCGACAGGATACGAGGATTCGCCGGCTCTGACCGTAAAATCCCCGGAAGGCGCATTGCCCCAGGGCCGCGAGATCAGTTTTGCCTGGCTGGCCGGCACGGTATTGACGGGCGTAACGTCCTTTATGCTCATGGCTGGAGCGCTTCAGGTCTCCTTTAAGGGGCAGGATACGTTTTCCACGCCCTTCGAGGCGCTCTCGATCTCTGCATCTCAGGGCGCAACGCCCGCCCCGACATCGCTTGTCGGAAAGACGCGCCGCGCCAAGCCGGTGACCCAGACCCATTCCGACCTCGAGGTCATAGAAGCCTCGATCCGCGAGGTTGTCGACGGTGTTGCCCGCATCCGCAACCAGCCCTTCACGACAATCAATGCAACCCTGGCCACAGCTTCGACGGCGCTCTCCGAAGACATCCCCACCTACGACCCCGTCGCTTTGCTCGCACGAAACGAGCCACTGCGCGCCAATCCGTCCGCCGAACTGGTCAGCACCGATATATATGGAGCCGACGTCGAAGGAGAACTCACCGTCAGGACCGCTGCGCTCGAGCTCACCGACCCGCCGCACCGGGCGATCAGCGACATGAGCGCAGCCCAATTCGTTCGCCTGTCGGTTGAAGGTGCCTATACGGATGCGGAAGGCCCGCTTATGGCCTATGCGCCTCCATCGACAAGCCTGCGTGAACTTGGCATTGAAATCGCACCGGGCACCGTCGAGGGGGTCGCCGAAAACGTTACGGTGATGCCCAAGACGCGGGCGGCCGAAGACATGGGGAGTTTGCGAACCGAGCGCGTTTTGACGATCCGCGAAGAGACCCCGCTCGCCGAAGCCTTCATGCGCAACGGGTTCACCACCGAGATGGTCGCCGCCGTGACGCGCGCCATGCAAAACGTCTATACTCAGACCGATCTGCCCGAGGGCACGCGCCTCAGAATCCTGTTTGGGGCATCGCGCGGCTCCCAGACGCTTATTCCCTATCGCGTGAGCATTTATGACGACACCACTCACCGTGTGACCGTGGCGCTGACCGATCAGGGCCGCTACGTGACCGCGCTCGAGCCGCCAAAGATCGAATTTACCGAGGAAGACACGGAAGAGGTCAATGTCGGCAATCTGCCCACCATTTACCGCTCGATCTGGGAGACGGGCCGCAAGCACGGGCTCGACGACGCAACCATCGACCGCATCGCGGCGATGTATGCCTATGATCTCGATCTCACCCGGCGTGTTTCGCCCGGCGACTCGATTGAAATTCTGCTCTCGGGCACCGTCGAGGAAGACAATCAGGACCTTCTCTATGTCGCTCTGACCCTGTCCAACACCACGCGCGAGCTGTTCCGCTTCCAGACCGAAGACGGGGTGATCGACTTTTACAATCCCGACGGCGAAACCGGAAAGCAGTTCCTGTTGCGCCGGCCGCTCGAAGGGGGCGGCACGCTTCGCTCACGCTACGGCTATCGCCGCCACCCGATCTTCGGCGACTATCGTTTGCACACCGGGACCGATCTTGCCGCCCGTTCAGGCACCCCCATCTATGCCGGCGGCGACGGCATCGTGGAGATGGCCCAGTGGTATTCAGGCTATGGGCGCTATGTGGAATTGCGCCACGCCAATGGTTACAACACCGCCTACGGTCATATGAGCGCCATTGCCGACGGGATCAGCCCCGGCGCCCGCGTAACCCAGGGCCAGGTGATCGGCTATGTGGGCTCGACCGGCCAATCGACCGGGCCCCATCTCCACTACGAAATCAAGATCAACGGCAACACGGTCGATCCCCTGGCCGTCAAGCTCCCCCGGGCCAACTCCCTGCCCCAGCAGTACCAGACCGAATTTGCATCAACGGTCGCCCAGGTCCGCGCCCTTGTCGAGCAGGACGGCACGCCCGTTACCACGCCGGTGACAGTGGCCGCCGCACCAGCCACGACCACCGCGAACTAGAGCGTGTCCAGCAAAAGTGGAAACGGTTTTGCGGTTCGGACACGCGACAAAACAGGGGTTTAGAGCCAAGAATTTGATTCAATCAAATCCTGAACGGCTCTAAAGCATTTCAGCTTATCCTGGAAACGCACTAGGCCCCAGGCCTCCGCTCACTCCAGACCGCAAGCTCGTTCCCGCCCGGCTCGCGGAAATGAAACCGCCGCCCGCCGGGGAAATCGAACTGCTCGCGAACAATCTCGCCTCCCGCCGCGCGCACCGCCGCTTCTGCGGCATCCAGATCGGAGGTATAGAGAATGACCAGCGGCAATTTGCGCGCCCCCTCCGCCTGCGAGATCCCGCCATCGAGCTTTGCATCCTCGATGCCGGCATAATCGGGCCCGTAATCGGTGAACCGCCAGCCAAAGGCCGTGGTGAAAAACGTTCGGCTCGCCCCAAGATTTTCGCTGTCGAGCTCAATATAGTCGATGGCCGTAGCCGACATGACAAACCTCCCACATGTTCACTTTATGTTCTTATTTTTTACCCCGCATGTCAAGACCGTTGCGCGATAAGCGCCGCCAAACCGCCCGCAAGATCAGCGCTGGCCCAAACCGCCCCTCTTCTGCTATAGCCTCCTCAACATAAGGCTCTCCAATCATGTCATCTGATACTGACCACGCGCCGGCGGACCTGCCGGCATCAATCCACGTTGCGCTGGCGAGCGCGCTCACGGCCCATGGCTACACCCAGCTGACCCCCGTGCAGACCGAAATGCTCGATCCCGCACATGACGAGGCGGACCTGCTGGTTTCGGCCCAGACCGGGTCGGGCAAGACCGTGGCGTTCGGCATAGCGATTGCCTCCACACTTCTGGGCGATGCCGAACGGTTCGGCCCGGCCCAGACCCCGCTGGGGCTGATCATCGCGCCGACCCGCGAACTCGCCCTGCAGGTGCAGCGCGAACTCGCCTGGCTCTATGCCGATGCCGGCATTCGCATCGCCACCTGCGTCGGCGGCATGGACATGCGCGACGAGCGCCGTGCACTCGACCGTGGTGCCCATCTGGTGGTGGGCACGCCGGGGCGACTGCGCGACCACATCACCAAACGCTCCCTCGATCTGGGCGCCCTGCGCGCCATCGTGCTCGACGAGGCCGATGAAATGCTCGATCTGGGCTTTCGCGACGATCTCGAATTCATTCTTGCCGCTTCGCCGGAAGAGCGGCGCACCCTGCTGTTTTCGGCCACCGTTCCCCGTGCCATTGCCGATCTGGCCAAGACCTATCAGCGCGATGCTGTTCGGGTGGCGACAACGGCAGCGACCGAGCAGCACGCCGATATCGACTACCAGCTCATGGTGGTCCACCGCGACGAGCGCGAGCACGCCATCATCAATACCCTGCTCACATCCGACAGCACCAGCGCGCTGGTCTTCTGCCACACCCGCGAGGCCGTACGCCATCTGGCGGCCCGGCTGACCAATCGCGGCTTTGCGGCCGTGGCGCTGTCGGGCGAATTGGCCCAGTCCGAACGCTCGAGCGCCCTGCAGGCCATGCGCGACGGACGCGCCCATGTCTGCGTCGCCACCGACGTCGCGGCGCGCGGCATCGACCTGCCCAATCTCGACCTGGTGATCCACGCCGATATCCCCTCAAATCCCGCAACGCTGCTACACCGGTCGGGCCGCACCGGCCGGGCCGGACGGAAAGGCGTTTGCGTGCTTGTCGTTGCCGAACATCGGCGCAAGGCGGCAGCCCGGGTCCTGGCCATGGCCAAGCTTTCGGCGACCACAGTCTCTGCCCCGACCATCGCCGATATCGAAGCACGCTATCGCCGCCAGATCCTTGACGCCGCGGTCTCCGCACCCATGCCCGAGGATCATGAAACCGAGTTCGTGACCGAGCTATTGGGTAAGGTTTCCCCCGAGCAACTGGCCGTGGCCTTCCTGCGCCAGCAATTGGCCAGCCGGCCCGTACCTGAGGAAACCTCGTCGGTGTCCCTTGCGGGCGACGGCCCCAAATCCAAACGCCGCGACAAGCGGTCCGAAGGCGGCCCGGCATACGATCCCATGGCTCCGCGCGAACCGCGTGGACCCGATATGGTGGGCGGGGTGTGGTTCATCCTTTCGCTCGGACGCAAGCACCGGGCCGATCCAAAATGGCTCTTGCCCATGATCTGCAAGGCGGGCGGAGTGACCAAGCGCGAAGTGGGATCGATCAAGATCGACGACACCGAAACCCGCTTCGAAATCGCCGCCGACAAGGCCGACGAGTTTGCCCAGCACCTCAAGCGCGGAACCGGTCTTGAACGCGGCGTCACCATCGCTCCGGCCGGCCGTGGTCCCTCAAAGCCGCCCCGCGCCCGCGAAGGGTTTGAGCCCAAGCCAAAATTCGAGGCCAAACCAAAATTCAAGCCCCGGCCCAAGCGCGAAGCCGGCCCCGGCGATGCGCCCCGTCCGGCCAAGACCGGATCGAAAGGGTTCGGCAAGAAGGGGCGCAAATAGCGCCCGAACGCTAAACCCCGAGCCAAAGGGCACCAAGCGCCAACGCAGCCGGCAGAGCCTGAATAAACAGGATCTTCCGGCTCGCCGTGGCCGCGCCGAACAGGCCGGCCACCAGAACGCACACGAGAAAGAATACCTTGAACTCGGCGCTTGCTGCCGCAAGGCCATAGATGAGCCCGGCCGCCAGAAATCCGTTGTAGAGCCCCTGATTGGCCGCCAGCACGGTGGTTTTGTCGGCAAGCTCCTGACCAAGACCGAATGCCTTGAGCCCCAGTGGCTTGTTCCACTGCGTCATCTCGATGAAGACGATATAGAGATGGATCGCGGCAACGACCACAATCAAACCATTGGCAACCATCAAGGCCCTCCTCTTTTCGCCCAAGCATGCCCATATCGGCCTTCGCAAAACAAGCGGCATCGCGTGCCGCCTTGCAAGCGGCCATTGTCCTATCCGCTCCGGGACGTCTTTTGCCGACGCCAAAACCTCCGGGGGATAAAATTTCTTGTGCGCCTCCACTCCCCGGCGTCATCCTCGGGCGTCGCGGCCCTCGCGCATGGCGCTCCGGGCGTTCGCGCCTCAAATCGCTCCACCAGAGCGATTTGCCTATGGACGGCACGCACTCCCCTGGTCTTCCCACGATGGCTGCGCCTTCGGGCATGTTGCGCAAACCCGCCCAGCCAGTCATCTTGTTCTTTCTGGCAACCTTTTTTTCGTTCAGCTCGTTTTCAGGTGCGGGGAACTAACACTCAAACACAACGCGCCTTCATGTCGACGGCGCCCCCATGGAGAATGGATCATGATGAAGTCTCTTCTAGCCGCCGCCGCTCTCGCAGCTTTTTTCGTCGCCCCCGCCTTCGCCCAGGATCTCGATCCCAACGGGACCTGGGTCGACCGCTGGGGCACGAGCTTCACGTTCGAAATGTGCGGTGACGGCACCCAGCTTTGCGGGGTCCTCAACGACATCCAGGGCGATTCGCGGACCGAGGAGAATTTGGCCTTTGTCGGTCAGGAAGTGGTGCAGGGCACTCAGGTCGGCCCCAACAAATGGGAAGGCACAATTGCGCTCAATGGCGGCAACGCCAAGGCCATCGTCGAAATGACCGGCCCCGATACGCTGAAAATCACCGGCTGTCAGGCCGCGATCTTCTGCTCGAGCATCGACTACCAACGCTCGTAAGATCCCGGGTCTATCGATCGAAGGGCCGTGGCGAAAGCTGCGGCCCTTTTGCGTATATACGCACCGAACACCGGTTGCCGGCAGAGCGGCGTTGGGCGCAGTATGACCCATCGGGCATTTGATGTGCGACCTCTTCATGGAAAGGTGTTGCACCGGGAGCCGCAATGGAAAAGCACCGAATCTACACGATGAGCTTTGCGTCGGTTTACCCTCACTATATCGCCAAGGCCGAGAAGAAGGGGCGCACGAAAAATGAGGTCGATGAGGTCATCTGCTGGCTGACCGGATACAGCCAGAACGCTCTGGAAGCCCAACTGGAAAGCCGGACCGATTTCGAGACCTTCTTTGCCGACGCGCCCAAACTCAATCCCGCACGCACGCTCATCAAGGGTCTGATCTGCGGCATCCGAGTGGAAGAAATCGAAGACCCGCTGATGCGCGAAATCCGCTACCTCGACAAGCTGGTCGACGAGTTGGCCCGGGGCAAGGCGATGGACAAGATCTTGCGGCAGGGATGAGCCCCACCCCATTTTTAAAATAATGGCCCCGTTTCCGGGGCCATTATTTTTTCAGTCAACTACTCCGCGGCCGTATCGACCACTTCCCCCTCGATCACGGGCAGGATCACCAGCCCGCCATCGCCGGCATCGACCTTGACGGTGCTGCCGTCGGTGATCTCGCCGGCCAGAAGCTTTTCGGCCAGCTCGTCCTGCACCGCACGCTGGATGACACGTCTGAGCGGGCGGGCTCCATAGGCTGAATCATAGCCCTCATTGGCCAGCCAGTCGCGCGCCGCTTCGGTCACCTCGATGGTGATCTCGCGGGTATCGAGCAGCTTTTGCAGGCGCTTCAATTGAATATCGACAATGGCGCCCATCTGGCCGCGTTCGAGCCGGTGGAAGAGCAGAATTTCGTCCACGCGGTTCAAAAACTCGGGCCGGAACGATGCCTTGACCGTATCGAGCACCTTGCCGCGCACCAGCTCCACCGATTCCCCATCGGGCTGGGCCGCCAGATATTCCGACCCCAGATTCGAGGTCATGATGATCAGCGTGTTGCGGAAATCGACCGTATGGCCCTGACCGTCGGTCAGCCGCCCGTCGTCGAGCACCTGCAAGAGCACGTTGAAGACGTCGGGGTGCGCCTTTTCGATCTCGTCGAACAGGACAACCTGATAGGGCCGCCGGCGCACCGCTTCGGTGAGCACACCGCCCTCATCATAACCGACATAGCCCGGAGGCGCGCCGATCAGTCGGGCAACCGCATGCTTTTCCATGAACTCGGACATGTCGAGCCGGACCATCGCCGTCTCGTCATCGAACAGGAACTGGGCCAGAGTCTTGGTCAATTCGGTCTTGCCCACGCCCGTGGGGCCCAGGAACATGAACGATCCGATCGGCCGGTTGGGGTCCTGCAACCCGGCACGGGCCCGGCGCACGGCGCGCGAAACCGCCGCGACCGCCTCGGCCTGACCGATAACGCGCCTGGCGAGTTCATCTTCCATGCGCAACAGCTTGTCGCGCTCGCCTTCGAGCATCTTGTCGACCGGAACACCCGTCCAGCGCGAGACCACCTGGGCGATATGGTTGGGGGTGACGACCTCTTCGACCATGTCCGAGCCCGGCTGGGCCTCATGGGCCTCGGCGTCTTTCAGACGCCGTTCGAGATCGGGAATCACCCCATAGGCAAGCTCCCCGGCGCGGGCCAGATCGCCCTTACGCTGGGCAAGTTCAAGCTCGGTGCGGGCCGCATCGAGCTGCTCTTTCAGCTTGGTGCCCCCGGCCAGCCGCTCTTTTTCCGAGAGCCAGCGCTGGGTCATGGCGTCCGATTCTTCCTCGAGCCCGGCCAGTTCGGCTTCGAGCCGGCCCAGACGGGTTTTCGAAGCGTCGTCTTCTTCCTTTTTCAGCGCCTCGCGCTCGATCTTGAGCTGGATGATGCGCCGGTCGAGTTCATCGAGGGCCTCGGGTTTGGAATCCACAGCCATGCGCAGCCGTGCCGAAGCCTCGTCCATCAGGTCGATGGCCTTGTCGGGCAGGAAGCGGTCGGTGATGTAGCGGTTGGACAGCGTTGCCGCCGAAACCAGCGCCGAATCGGAAATGCGCACCCCGTGGTGGAGTTCGTATTTCTCCTTCAATCCACGCAGGATCGAGATCGTGTCCTCGACGCTCGGTTCGTTGACGAACACCGGCTGGAAACGACGGGCCAGCGCCGCATCCTTTTCGACGTGCTTTTTGTATTCGTCGAGCGTCGTGGCGCCCACGCAGTGCAACTCGCCGCGCGCCAAAGCGGGCTTTAAGAGGTTGGAGGCATCCATGGCGCCATCGGCCTTGCCCGCGCCGACCAGCGTGTGCATTTCGTCGATGAACAAAATGATCTGCCCTTCGGCGGACTGGACTTCGCTCAAGACCGATTTCAGCCGCTCTTCGAACTCGCCGCGATATTTCGCGCCAGCGATCAAGGCGCCCATATCGAGCGCGAGCAGCGATTTGTTTTTCAGCGATTCGGGGACGTCGCCATTGACGATGCGCAGGGCGAGGCCCTCGGCGATCGCCGTCTTGCCCACGCCCGGTTCGCCGATCAGCACCGGATTGTTCTTGGTGCGGCGGGAAAGCACCTGGATGGTGCGCCGAATTTCCTCGTCACGTCCGATCACCGGGTCGAGCTTGCCTTCGCGCGCGTCCTCGGTCAGATCGCGTGCATATTTCTTGAGCGCATCATAGGTGTTCTCCGCGCTCGCCGAATCGGCGGTGCGGCCCTTGCGGATCGCTTCGATGGCAGCGTTGAGCCCATTGGCGGTGACCCCGGCCGAGGCGAGGATCTTGCCCGCATCGGTGTCTTTTTCAATAGTCAGCGCCAGAAGCATGCGCTCGACGGCGACAAACGAATCGCCGGCCTTCTGCGCTGCCGCTTCTGCCGTCTCGAACACCCGGGCCAATTCGCGGCTGAGGTAAATCTGACCATTGTCGCCGGAGACAGATGGGAGCTTTTTGAGCCCCTCTTCGACCCCGGCCCGCACCGCCTGCGCGTTGCCGCCGGCACGGTCGATCAGCCCGGTGGCCATGCCTTCGGGGTCATCGACCAGGACTTTGAGGATATGGAGCGGGGTAAACTGCTGATGGCCGCGCGACAGGGCCATCTGCTGGGCGCTCTGGATGAACCCGCGCGTCCGCTCGGTGTATTTTTCGATATTCATTGCTTCAACTCTCCTTTGCTGGCGCGCTGCCCCCGCCCGCTTCGCGGCACATGAGACAACGCCCGAAGCGTTGACTGGATTTTAGCTCAGCCCGATTTGACCGGCACTGACTCAAGTCAATCGATATGTAGGAGCACAATCGCAAAGAAAAAGACCGGGCACGATGGCCCGGTCTTTTTTATTTGCGTATCCATCAGCCCTTCGACCATCGGTCGTCGGGCGTTCGTGCGCTTTCAAAGGTCCACTGGACCTTTGCATCCGGCTATGCCGGACCGCTTCTCACTATTCGGCAGCGGTTTCGCGCCCTGCGGTGAGGAACGCCGGCAACTCCGGAGCCGGCTCACTGCCATCATCGTCGGCTTTCTTGCGACGCGGGCGGCGGGGCTTTTTGGGTGCTTCTTCTGCGGCAGGAGCGGTATCCTTGCTGGCGGCCGTTTCCGAAGCGGCAGGCTTTTCGCGCTCCGCCACCGCATCTGCGGTTTCTTCGGTCCGCTCACGGCGTGGACGGCGCTGGCGCCGCGGGCGTGGTTCGCGCTGCTCGTCCGATCCGCCATCGCCACCGTCCGACGATTCAGAGCTCTGATCGGTATTGTTGCCCGAATTGCCCTGATCGTTATCGCTGTCGTTGTCGTCATCATCGTCGGGTGTGGTGTCGACGCTGTTGTCCTGGCGCGGCTGATACTGAGCCTGGGCGGCAAGGATGATGCGCAGATAATGTTCGGCGTGCTGGAGATAATTCTCGGCCATCACATTGTCGCCGACCGAAGCCGCGTCGCGGGAAAGCTGGGTGTATTTCTCTGCAATATGGGCCGCATTGCCACGAATCTTGACGTCCGGGCCATTGCTTTCATAGCTGCGCGACAAGGGATTGCCGCCACCACCGCCACGCCGCTGATTGTTATTGTTGTTGTTCCGGCCGCGCGAACGCTGCTTGTTGTTGTTTTGCTGGTTTGGTCTCATGTGCTCGCTTCAACACGTTCCGTGAAGGTATGCGCTTAATAGGGGCCTTTGCCGCCAAAACCGGGCGACGGGCACAAAACTCGGCTGACACGAACCGACTTCCCGGTCCGCGCTGTGCCGATCGCTCTCTCTGGTTTCCCCAAAAAGGCTGCGTGAGCTCCGACCCTGTCTGATGCTGCGCCAACCCTCTGGGAGGATGGGTTCCGCTAACGGCTTTATTCTATGCCGCCAATGTCAGGGTGGGGTCCACCGCGATGAACAAGCACCGCGTCAGCACCGGCAACCTAACCGCATATCCTTCTCATTCCAAGAAAAATATTGGCTTTTGGAGAAATTCGCCCGGACGCTGTGTCATTTTGGTGCGCGGGCCGTAACCATGCGGTCGTGACCGGCAAGGTCTTTGGCAATGGCGACCTCGCAAAAGCCTTCAGAGCTTAAAAGCTCTTTAACCATGTGACCCTGGTCGAAGCCGATTTCAAGGGCCAGCGCCCCACCCGGCACAAGACAGTTCCGCGCTTGCGACCCAATGATCCGATAGGGATCGAGCCCGTCCGCACCCCCATCGAGCGCTGCAATGGGATCGAAGGATTTGACCCCCGGCTCAAGCGCCTCAATCGTCGCACTGGCAATATAGGGCGGGTTGGAAACGATAAGATCGAATTTGTCACCGCCCAGCGGCTCGAACCAGCTTCCATGCCGCATGACGAACCGGTCCGCAAGCCCCAGCGCCTGGGCATTGGCCTCGGCCTGAACAAGCGCATCAGCAGCAATATCGACACCCGTCCCACGGGCAGATGGCAGATTGGCAAGCAGCGCCAGAACGATACAGCCTGTCCCGGTCCCCAGATCGGCGATGATCGGCTCCGAACGGGATTTGAGCTCGGTGATCCCGAACTCGACAAGCATCTCGGTTTCCGGTCGCGGAACGAGCGTTGCATCATTGAGCCCGAAATCAAGGCCATAAAATTCCTGCACACCACGGATGCGGGCCATGGGCTCTCCAGCCAGACGGCGGGCAACCAGCGATTCGAGTTCGGCCAGCTTTCCACTGGGAAACGGATCGGTTTCCGAGGCGATCAGCCCGGTGGCATCGAGTCCGAGAACGTGGCGAACCAGCAATTGCGCATCGAGCGCCGCCGTCGGAATGTCCGCGGCCGACAACTGGTCCCGAAGCGAACGCCAGGTCCGGCCGATATTGGGAACTCCAAACTGCATCGCTGGTCCTTTATTCCGCCCTGATCGCAGCTGAATATGACGGCATCGCCCCAATGTTCCAATCGAGACGCCTCATGGCCACCCCAATAAATCCCATACCCCAGGCCAGCCGCTGGCGCCCTTTTGTCTGGACGGGATTGATCGCCGTTCTGGCCATTCCGCTGATTGCCATGCAGTTCACAAGCGAGGTCGATTGGGATGCGTTCGATTTCGTCTTTGCGGCTATCCTGCTCGGAGCAATCGGCATCGCTTTTGAATTTTCCGCTCGGATGCTGTCGAGCCCAGTGGCGAAACTGGCAGTAATGGGGCTGGTTATCGGCCTGGTCCTGATTGTCTGGGCAGATGCGGCCGTCGGTCTCTTTTAGACCCCCTGCTCCATCGCCGCCAGCTGGGCTGCCTGATTTTCGGTGATCAGCGCATCGATCACTTCGCCCAGCGCTTCACCCGTTATAATCTGGGGCAGCTTGTAGAGCGTGAGATTGATCCGGTGGTCGGTCACCCGTCCCTGCGGAAAATTATACGTCCGGATACGCTCGGATCGATCGCCCGAGCCGACCTGGGATTTGCGGCTCTCGGCCCGCTCGGACGAGGCCTTGAGCTCCTGCTCGTCAAACAGCCGCGCGCGCAGCACCTTCATGGCATTGGCCCGGTTCTGGTGCTGGGATTTTTCTGCCGACGTCACCACGATCCCCGAGGGGATATGGGTGATGCGCACCGCCGAATCGGTGGTGTTGACGTGCTGTCCGCCGGCGCCCGAAGCCCGCATCGTATCGATACGGATGTCTTCGGGCCGGATTTCGATGTCGATATCCTCGACCTCGGGAAGCACGGCGACCGTGGCCGCCGAAGTGTGGATGCGCCCCGACGTCTCGGTATCGGGCACACGCTGCACGCGATGGACACCCGATTCGTATTTGAGCTTGGCAAATACCCCTGCTCCAGAGACGTTGGCGATGATTTCCTTGTATCCGCCGGCATCGCCTTCGGACGCTTCCATCACCGTTACCTTCCATCCCTGCGCTTCGGCATAGCGCTGATACATGCGGAAAAGATCGCCGGCAAAAAGCGCGGCCTCGTCGCCGCCCGTTCCGGCGCGCACTTCGAGAATGGCGCTTTTTTCGTCCGCCGCATCCTTGGGCAGCAAGAGAATGCGGATCTCCTGGCTCAGCGCTTCGATCTTTTCCTTGAGCGCGCCCATTTCCTCATAGGCAAGCTCGGCCATTTCCCTGTCGCCCGACTTGGCAAGCTCCTCGGCTCCGGCCAGATCGGAAAGCGCTGCTCGGTATTCGCGCACCTTGGCGACCATGGGCGAGAGCTCGGAATACTCCTTCGATAGCCGCACATAGGCTTCCGGATCGGGACTGCCCGACATGGCCGCCTCGATGGAATCGAAACGGCGTTCAAGGGCGTCGAGCTTGTCGGTGGGCAGAAAAGCCATGCAAAACTATCCGGTCGGAAATGAGAACCTAAACGGTGAGAGAATGCCGCTCGGCAAACTCTACAAGAAACTCGCGGGCCGAACCCTCGGTTTCGCCGTTCTCAAGATAATCGTTCATTTCGGCCTTGAGCGCGGCAACGTCAAGACCAAGGACCATTTCCTTGATCGGGCCGATCGAGGACGCGCCCATGGAAAGCCGCGTCATGCCGATCGAAAGCAGCGCCATCGCTTCGATCGGGCGTCCGGCCAGCTCCCCGCACATGGTAACGGGCTTGCCGTATTTTTGCGCCGCATCGACGACCAGTTTGAGCGCCCGCAGGCGCGGCCGGGCAATCGGGTCGTAATTGTTGGCAACGCGCGGATTGGCCCTGTCGGCAGCGGTCAGAAACTGGATCAGATCGTTGGACCCTATGGAAACGAAGTCGGTTTCGGGCAACAGCCGGTCGAGCTCGAAAAGCAGCGAGGGCACCTCGATCATCGAGCCGATCTCGAGCGTTTCGGGCTGGGCAAAGCCCAGCCGGGGCAGCCGTTCGTTCTCGCGCAGGATGAAGCGCTTGACCTTCATGTATTCGCGCGCCTCGGTGACCATGGGCACCAGAATGCGCAGCGGCTTGCCGCTTGCGGCCTGCAAGAGCGCGCGGACCTGCGTCCGCAGCAGCGCGGGCCGGTCCAGCGCCAGCCGCAAGCTGCGCCAGCCCATGGCCGGGTTTTCCTCGGCGGTCGAGCGCATATAGGGCACCACCTTGTCGCCGCCGATATCGAGCAGGCGGAAGACGATGGGTTTATCCCCCATCAGCCGCATGGCCTGGGCATAGAGCTCGACCTGCTCTTTGACCCGGGGCATTTTCGAGGCGATCATGAACTGCAACTCGGTGCGGAACAGCCCCACCCCTTCGGCACCGGTTTCTTCCAGCATCGCCATATCGGCCAAAAGGCCCGAATTGTGCAGCAGCGTGATATGCTGCCCGTCGCGCGAGACGGGAGGGGTATCCTTGAGCGCCGCGTAATGGGCACGCCGCTTGGCCGAGAGCCGCACCTTGTCGATATAGGTCGCTTCGATATCGGGGGTCGGCCGCAGATGGACGGCACCGGTAAACCCATCGACAATGATGTCGTCGCCCGCCTCGCCCATAGAGACGATGTTTTCGGCCTGCCCGACCGCCACCAGCCCCACCGAACGCGCCACGATTGCCACATGAGCGGTCGCCGCGCCATCCTCGAGCACCACGGCCCGCAGCTTGGTGCGGTCATATTCGAGCAGTTCGGCCGGGCCCATATTGCGCGCCACCAGAATGGCGTTGTCGGGCATCTCCTTGCCGGCCACCGAACCGTCGGCGGTCAAAATGCGCAGCAGCCGGTTGGCCAGATCGTCGAGATCGTGCAGGCGCTCGCGGATATAGGGATCGGTCTGGCGCAACATACGCGCCCGCGTATCGTTCTGCACCCGCTCGACGGCCGCTTCCGCTGTCAGGCCGGATTCGATCGCCTCTTCGAGCCGGCGCACCCAGCCCCGGTCATGGGCGAACATGCGGTAGGTTTCCAAGATGTCGCGGTGATCGGACGGGATCTGCATGTCGCCCGAATTTAGCAATTCATCGATCGAAACCCGCATGGTCATCAGCGCCGCTTCGAGCCGCGCTTTTTCCGCATCCGTATCGTCGGCAACAAAATTGGTGACCACCACGCGCGGGTCGTGCAGCACCACCTGCCCCAGCGCGATCCCTTCGGAAAACCCAACGCCCTGAAACATGCGCGGACGGCGCAGATCGATATCCGAGCCCGGCTTGATCAAGGCATCGAAATCGGCTGTCGAAATCATCTCGGCCAGGATCGTTGCCGTGGTCAGAAGCGCTTCGGTTTCATCTTCGCCATAGACCCGGCGTTCCGAGTTCTGAACGACAAGGACCCCAAGCGTCTGCCCGGCCCGCAGCACCGGCACGCCCAGGAACGAAAAGAACGGGTCTTCCCCCGTTTCCGGGCGATAGGCAAAGGAAGGATGCTCGGGTGCGTTCTGCAGGCTGAGCGGCTCGGCCTCGTTGGCGATCAGGCCCACGAGACCCTCGCCCAGACGCAGCGTCGTGATGTGGACGGCGTCGCGCTTGAGACCGTGTGTAGCGAACAATTCGAGCGCGCCATCGTCGCGCAAAACGTAAAACGAGCACACATCGGCCCGCATGTTATCGGCGATCAGATCGACGATCTTGTCCAGCCGCTCCTGGCTGGCCAGCGGTTCGGCCATGGTTTCGCGCAACTGGCGCAAGAGCACCCGCGGTCCGCCAATCGCTGTCACCATGTCCGCTCGCCCGGCGGGTCGACCCCGCCTCCCAGAGTGTGGTCGGAAAAAGTTGCAGACTTTTTCGGTTCGACCGCACGATCAAATAAGACCCGAAGCGTCAGGCCGGTTCAATCGAACCGGACCATGCTCCAGAGATTTGCCCGCGACCGAGCTTACCCCTCGGCCTTGTCCAGACCGTAATAGGTATGCAAAGCCCGAACTGCAAGCTCCGCATATTCCTCATCGATCAATACCGAGGTCTTGATTTCCGAGGTTGTGATCAACTGGATGTTGATTCCCTTGTCCGAAAGCGCCCGGAACATGGAAGCCGCAACGCCCGCATGGCTGCGCATGCCGACACCGACCACGGAAATCTTGGCGCCGCCCTTGGATCCCGAAATCGACTCGTATTCGAGATCGGGCGCGTTGCGCAAAACTTTCATCGCCTTGTCGAATTCGCTGTCGGGCACCGTAAAGGTGATGTCGGTGATCTGCCCGTCATCGGAAATGTTCTGCACGATCATGTCGACAACGATCCGCGCATCGGCCAGGGGACCGAACACCGCGGCGGCAACGCCGGGCTTGTCGTTGACCTTGCGCAGGGTGATCTTGGCTTCGGCCCGCGCAAGGGTCACACCCGAAACGATCTGCTTTTCCATGATCTCATCCTCATCGCACACAAGCGTGCCCGTCATGCCCCATTCGCTGCCCGGCGCGTTGCCCGCATCGGGGTCGTCGAACGTCGAGCGCACCACAAGACGCACCCCCTGGGCCATGGCCAGTTCCACCGACCGCGTCTGAAGCACTTTTGCCCCCAGCGAGGCCATTTCGAGCATTTCTTCAAAACTGACCCGCTCGAGGCGCCTGGCTTTCGGCGCAATGCGCGGATCGGTGGTATAGACGCCATCCACATCGGTATAGATATCGCACCGGTCCGCCTTGACCGCCGCCGCCACCGCAACGGCCGAGGTGTCCGATCCGCCGCGTCCCAGCGTCGTGATCCGCTTTTTGTCGGACACGCCCTGAAAACCGGTCACCACCGGCACCCAGCCCGAACTCATCCGCTCGTTGAGATTGGCCGGATCTATTCCCGTGATGCGCGCCGAACCGTGCGCATCGTCGGTATGGATGGGCACCTGCCAGCCGGCATAGGAGCGCGACTGGATGCCCATTTCCGACAAAACGATGGCCATCAGCCCGGCGGTCACCTGTTCGCCCGAGGCCACGACCGCATCGTATTCGCGCGCATCGTGCATGGGGGCGGCCTGCGCGCACCAGCCGACAAGCTCATTGGTCTTGCCCGACATGGCGGAAACGACGACGGCAACCTCGTGCCCGGCCTCGACCTCGCGTTTGACGTGCCGGGCCGCCTGCCGTATGCGCTCGACATTGGCGACCGAGGTGCCGCCGAACTTCATAACTATACGCGCCATGACGCCGCCTTAGATGCAAACTTATGCCGTACCGCACCGTACGGTTGTGGCGCGGTGAGTGCCACAAACCCGCCGATTTAGCAATATGGGATGAAGGGCGCTGCGGCGATGGATCGCTTGACTTGATGGCCCGGCGCGGTCACCTCTTGGGGTACGCCAGGACGAGGTACACAATGACCACCACCATCAGCCCAGACGAAATCGGCAAGTTCCACAAGATGGCCGAGGAATGGTGGGACCCCAACGGCAAGTTCAAACCGCTCCACAAGTTCAATCCGGTGCGCCTCGCCTATATCCGCGAGAAAGTCATCGCCCATTTCGGGCTCGATGACAAAGCCATGCGCCCGTTCACCGGCCTTACGCTTCTCGATATCGGGTGCGGCGGCGGCCTGTTGTGTGAACCCATGGCGCGGCTTGGGGCAACAGTGGTCGGCGCCGATGCGGGAGAAAAGAACGTCAAGATCGCCGCGCTCCACGCCGAACAGTCCGGGCTCGATATCGATTATCGCGCCACCACCTCCGAAGACCTCGCCGCCGCGGGCGAACAGTTCGATGTGGTGCTCAACATGGAAGTTGTCGAACACGTCGCCGACGTTCCGCTCTACCTTGAAAGCTGCTGCAAGCTGGTCAAGCCCGGCGGGCTGATGTTTGTCGCCACCATCAACCGCACGGCCCGCGCCTACGCCCTGGCCATCGTCGGCGCCGAGCGCGTGCTGCGCTGGCTGCCCAAGGGCACCCACAGCTACGAAAAACTGGTCACCCCCGAAGAGATCACCTCGATCACCGGACGCAACGCAATGCAGGTGATCGACAGGACGGGCGTCACCTTCAACCCGCTCAAAAACGAGTGGGGCAAGAGCCGCGACATGGCGGTCAACTACATGCTGCTCCTGGAAAAACCGGACGTTTGATATTGGCCGGCACCCAGGGGGACGCAGACGCATGTCGCCCAATGGCGGCAAAACCGCCACTTGCACACTGCGGCAGCGGCGACCAAGTAGGCCATTCACAGGCGCCTCGATAGCCTCACGCCGGGATGGTCGCCTGTGCTCTATGGCCATTCAAACGCGGAGCAATCAATGAAAGCCGCAATATACGACCGATCCGGGCCACCGGAGGTCTTTCGCTACGCCGACGTTGCCGATCCCCAGATCGGACCCCGTGACGTGCTGATCGAAGTCAGCGCAATTTCAATCGAAGGCGGAGATGTGATCAACCGCCGGCTGGCCGAACCGCCTGCGTCAAACCACATCGTGGGCTATGCGGCGGCCGGAACGGTCATCGCACTCGGATCCGATGTCACGAACCGAAAGGTTGGTGACAGGGTCACGGGCTTTGATCTGGCCGGATCACACGCCGCGCTCCGCGCCGTGGCCGAAGAACAGACCTGGCTGGTGCCTGATGGCGTCGGCTGGGACGAGGCTGCGGCAATGCTCATCTCTTTCGGCACGGCCCATCATGCTTTGTTTGCCAGCGCCGCGCTTCAAAAGGGCGAGCATGTTGTCATTTGGGCCGCGGCCGGAGGCGTTGGCCTTGCCGCCGTGCAGCTCGCAAAACGGGCCGGGGCGAGGGTCCTGGCTGTCGCAAGCGGCGAGGAGCGGCTGCAACGCCTGAAAGCGATTGGCGCCGATCACGTGGTTGACTATCGCAAGGATGATGTCGGCGCGTTTGTACGGTCGCACACCCAGGAAAAGGGCGCAAATGTCATCGTTGATCCGGTCGGATCCACCCTTCCCGATTCACTTGCGGTATTGGCACAAGAAGGTCGGCTGGTCTTTGTCGGCAATGCCGGGGGTGGCGCCCTGTCCGTCGATCTGTGGACCGCATTGGCCGCAAACCAGACCCTTTACGGCGTTTACATGGGAACCCAGTTTACCAAGCCTTCTGTCTCCGCAACGATCGACGAGATGTTGCGTGATATCGCCAAGGGTACGCTAAAGGTCCATATTGACCGGATATTCCCGCTATCGGAGGCTGGTGCGGCCCATCAACACGCCGAAACAGGATCGCCATTTGGCAGGGTCGTCATGCACCCCTGATATCGGAATGTGCCCGGCCGAGCCTTAATTGTGCTCGTCGGGCACAGTGGGCAGCGGCATGAATTCGATGCCCTCATCGATCAGGCTCACCACCTCATCCTTGGTCGCCTCGCCGTAGATGCCACGCGCTTCGGCTTCCTCGTAATGGATCTTGCGCGCTTCCTCGGCGAATTTGTCGCCGACATAATCGGCTTCCGACGTCATTTTCTGGCGCAGGGCGCGCATGGCCTTCAAGAACTCGCCATGCTCGGGATGGCCGGCCGAAAGCGAGACCTTGTCGCTCGACCGTGAGACGGCGGGCGCCATCAACGCCTTTTCCACCTGCGAGGAATTGCAGATCGGACAGATCAGAACCCCGCGCGCCGATTGCTCGTCATAGGCCTCGGCGTTTCTGAACCAGGCATCGAATTTGTGGCCTGCACCGCAGGCGAGCGTGAACTGGATCACTTTCAATTCCCCGCTTGGGTTTTCAGATCGCTTGCAAACGGCAATGGCCCGGGCGCGAGCGTGAACGCGCGCTCATTGGCAAGCGCAGGCACCCTTTGCCGCGCCGCGGCCACCGCGTCAAGGTCCAGTTCGGCCACCACCAGACCCGGTTCGGCTCCATCGGCCTCGGCAATCACCTCGCCCCAGGGCGAAACGATCAGCGAATGGCCATAGGTCGACCGCCCGTTTTCGTGGCTCCCACCCTGCGCCGCCGCCAGGATGAAACAACCCGTTTCAATCGCCCGCGCCTGCAACAACACGTGCCAGTGCGCCTCTCCGGTCGGCACCGTAAAGGCCGAGGGCACGACGATCACCTGCGCGCCGGCCGTCGCCAGCGTGCGATAGAGCGCCGGGAAGCGCAAATCATAGCAGATGGAAATGCCGAGCTTAAATGGCACGATGTCGGCCACCACCGCCGTGTCCCCACCAGCATAGGTGGCGCTTTCGCGATAGCCGTTCTCGCCATCGATATCGGCATCGAAAAGATGGATCTTGTCGTAGCGCGAAACGATCTCGCCCTCTGGATCAAACAGCACCGAGCGGTTGGCAAACCGTCCGCCCTCGAGCGCTATTGCGAGTGAGCCGATATGAAGGAAAACGCCATTTTCTCTCGCGATACCGGCCAGCCGGGCGATGGCCCCATTATTCTCCCAGCGTTCGGCCTCGGCCTGCAACCCGGCGCGATTTCTTGCAAAAACCACGCTCATTTCCGGTGTCAGGACATAAACGGCTCCGGCCCGCCGTGCCTCGGCGACCCGCGCTTCTATCGTGTCGAGATTATCCTTTGCGCCGAGCCCCGAGTTCATCTGGACAAGGGCAACGGGTATGGTTTGGCTCACGCCGCACTCTCGAGCAAGGGATCGAGCTTGCCCTGCCGCTCGAGCGCGGCCAGATCATCATAACCGCCCACATGGGTATCCCCGACAAAGATCTGCGGCACCGTGCGCCGCCCATTGGCGCGCTGGGTCATGGAAGCGCGCAAATCGGGATCGAGCACGGTAATTTCTTCGAACGCAACACCCTTGTCGCCCAACAGCGCCTTTGCGGCGTGGCAATAGGGGCATGTGGGAGTGGTATAGATTTCGACCTTGGTCATTTATTCAAAACTCCAGTCAATAGTGGCAGTTATACTGTCATATCGGTGTCGAACACAACGCGGGCAAAGCTGAGCACATCGACCTGCGATACACCGACCCGCTTGAGTGCCTTGGCCGCCGCCGAGGCGGTGGCGCCCGTGGTCAGCACATCGTCGACAAGCACAACGCGCCGTGCGCCCAGTCGATCCAGACGCGCCGGATCGACCCGAAACGCCCCATCGACATTGCGGGCGCGCTGGGACGCGTTGAGCCCGACCTGTTGGATGGTGCGTTTGTGTCTGACGATAAGGTCGGTATGCAGATCGCATTTTGCAAGGCGGCCAATGGTGCGGGCCAACTCGGACGATTGATTGTACCGCCGCTCGCGCTGGCGCGCCGGGTGCAAGGGCACCAGAACGGCATCGGGCCCCAAAAGCTCGTGACCTGCCGACACCATCATCCGCGCACAGAACAGCGCAATCTCGGGTCGGTCGGAATATTTCATCTTCGAGACCAGTTTTCGCGCCAGATCGGTATAGGCGACGGCCGAGCGGGCCCGGGCAAATGGCGGCGGGTTGGCAATCGCCTGGACCGACAGCGCTCCCTCGCCCATGTCGGACGCAAAGGGCAACCCCAGCACGGGACAGAAGGGGCGCGAATAGGGATCAACTGACCCCAGCAGGACGGACACAGCCCGTCGGGCGTCAAAACCGCAGCGCTACACGCCAGGCACACCGGCGGAAACGCCAGATCCAGCGCCCGCGCCCCGGCCGAAGTCGCAAGGGCGCACAGCCGCAGCGCAAAGGGTCTGCCCCGATTTTCCATCGCCCCAACCATGAACCGATCATTGCACGCCATCCATTCCTGCGCCATATGGTCGGGACCATGACCCAGCCCCCGCTCGTTTTCGACCGCACCCGCCTCGCCGCCAATTTTGCCAAGCGCAAAGGGCAGCCCGATTTCGTGACCGATCTGGTGGTCGCAGACCTCGCCGACCGCCTCGCTCCGGTAACGCGGGCATTTCCAAAGGCGCTCATCATGGGCCCCGATCCAGCACTGCTGCCCGACACGGCGCAGTCGGCAAACGGCCCGATCCGTTTTGAAAAAATCTCGTCCCTGCTTGAGGTCGACGGCTTTGCGCTGGCCGATCCCGAACATCTGAGCCTGCCCGCCCGCGACTACGATCTGATCGTCTCGCTCCTCGATCTTCAGACCGTCAACGACGTGCCCGGCTTTCTCGAAAACCTGCGCCGCCACATTGCCCCCGACGGGCTTTTGATCGCCGCCGCCATCGGCGGGCGCACGCTGAGCGAATTGCGCGATGCGTTCCTCGCCGCCGACGTGGAAATTCTGGGCGGCGTTTCCCCCCGCGTCGCGCCGATGATCGATGTGCGCGACGCCGGCAGCCTGCTCCAGCGCGCCGGCTTTGCCCTGCCTGTCACCGATCTTGAAACCCATACGGTGCGCTACCGGACCCCGCTCGCCCTGTTTGATGAATTGCGGGCATTGGGGGTCACCAATCCGCTGGCCGGCCGCGATACCCGCATGCTGACCCCGCGCCATCTGATGCGCGCTGCCGAGATTTATGCCGAGCGTTTTTCCGATCCCGACGGCAGGGTCCGCGCCAGCCTCGAAATCTTGTGGCTCTCGGGCTGGGCGCCTCATGAAAGCCAGCAAAAGCCCTTGCGGCCCGGCTCGGCCCGGACCAGCCTGCACGACGTGCTCAAGGACACGTCGAAGCCCTGAGCGTCACAACGGCCAGAACACCATGATGGCCGGCACGCCGACCACGGTGATAATGATTTCGAGCGGCAGGCCCATGCGCCAGTAATCGCCGAACCGATAGCCGCCCGGCCCCATGATCAGCGCGTTGTTGTTGTGCCCGATCGGGGTAAGAAAGGCGCAACTCGCCCCGATGGCCACCGCCATCAGGAACGCATCGGGATTGACCCCCAATATCTGGGCCAGCCCGTATGCGACCGGCGCAAAGATCACCGCTGTCGCCGCATTGTTGAGAACGTCCGAAAGCGTCATGGTAAACACCAGCACCGCGGCAAGTGTCACCCAGGCCGGAGCATGTTGTCCAAACATCGCCAGCCATTCCGCTATGAGCTGGGCACCGCCCGAGGTCTCCAGCGCCATCCCGATGGGAAGCAGCGAGCCGAGCAGCACAACGACCGGCCATTCGATCGCCTCGTAGATCTCACGCACCGGCAGGATGTCGAAAAGCACATAGAGGACGGCCACCGCCCCGAGCGCCACGGTGAGCGGAACCAGTCCGAACGCCCCTACTCCCACCGCTGCCGCGAAGAGCCCGATGGCCGCCAGCGCCTTTTCGTGCCGCGTCACAGCAACGCTCGAGGCAACGGGCAGACACTCCATGCGGGTGACGACGTCGTCGATGGCGTCCTGATGGCCGAGCAACAACAAAACGTCGCCCACCTCGAGCGGGGTGCGGCGCACCCGCTCGGTGATGGCCCGGCCGCGCCGCGACAGGCCCAGCATGACGACGCCATTGCGCTGCATAACCCGCACATCATTGGCGATCCTGCCCACGACACGGCTGTCGGTGGTCACCACCGCCTCGACCATCTTGAGGTCCGACGACAATTGGGCGCTTTCCCCCGAACGGCCCTGCAGGTCGACCTGCAACGCACCGGCCAGTGCCGAAATCGCCTCGGCCGTGCCGTGAACGACAAGCAGATCGCCTTTTCCGATCTTTTCCCAGCGCGCTCGGCCCGGCATGCGCTTGTTGCGGCGCACCAGCCCCACGATGGCGCAATCATGCTCTTCGGCCTCGGCGTCCAGATCGCGCACCCGCTGACCCTTGGCTTTTGATTTCTCGGTGACCACCAGTTCGGTCGTATAACTGGCCGAGGCGCGCAACTCGGCGCCCGCGCCCTTGCCCCGCACCGGGATCAACCGCCAGCCCACAAGCCCGATAAACGCCACACCGGCAAGCGCGCACACAAGGCCGACGGGTGTGAAATCGAACATCGTGAAGCTGTTGCCCATGGCCCGCTCACGATAGGCGGCGATGATGATGTTGGGGGGCGTGCCGATCATGGTCAGCATGCCGCCAAGGATCGTGGCAAAAGCCAGCGGCATCAGCGAGGAGGCCGGCGAACGGTTCGCCTTTTGCGCCGCCTGCACGTCCACCGGCATCAGAATGGCCAGCGCCGCGACATTGTTCATGAAGCCCGAAAAAACCGCACCGATGCCTCCCATGACCGAAATGTGGATGGGCAGGGAACGGTCGCGGTCCACAGCGTACCGGGTGATGAGATCGACGGCCCCCGAACGCGACAGGCCCGCCGTCACAACGAGCACCAGGGCGATGATGATCGTCGCATCATTGCCAAAGCCTGAAAACGCGGTCTGGGCCGGCACCACGCCCATGACCACCCCAACGATCAGCGCCGCAAAGGCAACGAGGTCATATCGCCACTTGCCCCACAAGAGCCCCGCGAGCACCAATCCCAGAAGGACAAAAAGCACGATCTGTTCGTAGGTCAATTCAATCCCCCGAGGCGCGTTCACAAATGCAGACCACCCTAAAGGGTTCCCGTGCCCGGCGCGACCGATGACAAAAAAATCCCCGGAGCGGCGCGCCGGGGATCTGGAACAATCACTATGCGGCCCGTCTAAAAGGCGCCGTGGCAGTGCTTGAATTTCTTGCCCGAGCCGCACGGGCACGGATCGTTGCGCCGGGTGCGTGCCATGACTTCGGGGCTCAACTGACCCTTGGGTCCATCCTCTTCGCGCACCTCGTTCTCGCCCGTCACCGGATCGATATGGCTCTCGCGAAGCTGGGCAGGTGCCTGCGGCTCGGGGGGCTTGATCTCGAAATGGCTCATCTGGGTGGTGACCAGTTCGCGAAGATTGGTCAAAAGCAGCGAGAACAGCTCGAACGCTTCCTGCTTGTATTCATTGAGCGGATCGCGCTGCGCCAGTCCGCGCCAGCCGACCACTTTGGACAGATGATCGAGCGTCACCAGATGCTCGCGCCACAGCCCGTCGATCGACTGCAGAATGAAGCTCTTTTCGATCTGGCGCATGGTTTCGGGGCCGATGCGCGCCGCCTTGGCCGCCGCATAATCATCGGCCATCTTGATGATGCGCTCGCGCAGCACCTCGACATCCATGCCCTCCTCATCGGCCCATTGGGCCAGAGGGGGCTCGATGCCCAGATAGGTCTTGCACGCGGCCCCAAGCTGCTCGGTGTTCCACTGTTCAGGATAGGACCGCTCGGGCGCCGATTTGGCGATCAGCGAATCCACGACGTCGTGGCGCATGTCGGCGATCGTCTCTGCGACGTTTTCGGCGTCCATCAATTCGATGCGCTGCTCGAAGATCACCTTGCGCTGATCGTTCATCACGTCGTCGTATTTGAGGATGTTCTTGCGGATGTCGAAATTGTGCCCCTCGACGCGGGTCTGGGCGCGCTCGATGGCCTTGGTGACCATGGCGTCGGAAATCGACTCGCCGTCTTTCAGCCCCAGCGAGGTCAGAACCTTTTCCATGCGTTCAGGGAAGAACCGGCGCATCAGGTCGTCCTGCAGCGAGACGAAGAATTTCGACCGTCCCGGATCGCCCTGACGGCCAGACCGGCCGCGCAACTGGTTATCGATGCGACGGCTTTCATGACGCTCGGTGCCGATCACCATCAACCCGCCCGCCTCAAGCGCTTCCTTCTTCTTTTCGGCGATATCGGCTTTGATCTCTGCGGTCTTTTTCTCGAGCGCCTCGGCTTCGAGACCTTCGGCCTCATTGGCGACGCGCATTTCCAGATTGCCGCCGAGCTGAATGTCGGTACCGCGACCGGCCATGTTGGTGGCAATCGTGATGGCGCCCGGCACACCGGCCGCCGCGATGATCTGGGCTTCCTGCTCGTGATGGCGGGCGTTGAGGACGGCGATGTCCTTGACGCCCTTCTTTTTGAGGAAGTCCGCGAGCATTTCCGAGCGCTCGATCGACGTGGTGCCCACAAGAACCGGCTGGTTGCGCGAGCGGCACTCGATCACTTCGTCGGTAATGGCCTGGAATTTTTCTTCGACCGAGCGATAGATCTGGTCGTTCTCGTCGATACGGGCGATCGGCACGTTGGTGGGCACGGTCACCACGTCCAGCCCGTAGATATCGGCAAATTCGGACGCTTCGGTATCGGCCGTGCCGGTCATGCCGGCCAGCTTTGTGTAGAGCCGGAAATAGTTCTGAAAAGTGATCGAGGCCAGCGTCTGGTTTTCCGGCTGGATCTTGGTGCCTTCCTTGGCTTCGAGCGCCTGGTGCAACCCTTCGGAAAACCGCCGCCCCGGCATCATGCGGCCGGTAAATTCGTCGATGATCACAACGCTGTCGTCGCGGACGATATAGTCCTTGTCGCGGTTGAAGATCTTGTGCGCCTTGAGCGCCGAATTGAGATGGTGGACGATCGAGACATTGTCGATGTCATAGAGCGACCCGGACTTGATCAGCCCATCGCGTTCGAGGATCTCTTCGAGCTTTTCGATGCCCTCGTCGGTGAAATTGGCCGCGCGGTGCTTTTCATCGATCGTGTAGTCTTCCTCGACCAGCAGCGGAATGTACTTGTCGATGGTCTTGTAGAGCTCTGAGCGGTCCTGGGACGGCCCCGAAATGATCAGCGGGGTGCGCGCCTCATCGATCAGGATCGAATCCACTTCGTCGACGATCGCGTAGTTGTGTCCGCGCTGCACCATCTGGGCGCGCGAATATTTCATGTTGTCGCGAAGATAGTCGAAACCGAACTCGTTGTTGGTGCCATAGGTGATGTCGGCATCGTAGGCCGCCTTGCGCTCGGTGTCGTTGATGCCATGAACGATCACCCCGGTGGTCAGGCCCAGAAAGCCGTAGAGCCGGCCCATCCACTCGCTGTCGCGGCGTGCCAGATAGTCGTTGACCGTAACGATGTGCACGCCCTTATCTTCGAGCGCATTGAGATAGGCCGAAAGCGTTGCGACCAGCGTCTTGCCTTCACCGGTCCGCATTTCGGTGATGGCCCGCTCGTTGAGCACCATGCCACCGAT
The DNA here is from genome assembly GCF_037044555.1 of Pelagibacterium nitratireducens. Classification (NCBI taxonomy): domain Bacteria; kingdom Pseudomonadati; phylum Pseudomonadota; class Alphaproteobacteria; order Hyphomicrobiales; family Devosiaceae; genus Pelagibacterium; species Pelagibacterium nitratireducens. The sequence goes on along the minus strand of NZ_CP146275.1, from coordinate 624,179 downwards.
CAGCTGCACGTCGAAGTGCCGCATGCCCAGCGCGCGCTTGGAGCCTTCGCGCACAGTGGCAAAGGCGGGAACCAGCACATCGGCCAGCTTGGCCCCATCGCGCAATTGCTGCCGGAATTCCTCGGTCTTGGCCCTCAATTGTTCGTCGGAGAGCTTTTCGAACTCGGGCTCGAGTGCGTTGATGGCCTCGACATTGGATTGATAGCGTTTGACGCGCCGATCATTGGCCGAGCCGAAAAACTTCCGGGCAAGCGTTGCAAGAGCCATGAACAATTGTCCTTAGAATCTGTTGGATGCGCCCGGATTCGGCGGTTGCGACGTCCCGGAACTTGCCTTGCACGAATGGTAGGGCGGCAGGCCGGGGCGCTGCCGAAAGGAGCGCGGAAAACTTCGGCAGGAGATGTAAGAGTGCCACCATGGGTTGTCAACGTTGGCAAAATCGGACAAACCACGGCCAAAGTCCGGGGCTAAACGCATATCCGGACCTTTGGTTCGGGCGATGGGGGGCCCGGGCTTCGGAAAAACAAGGAGAGATCTCATCATGTCATCCGATTTCGCCGCTCCGGTGGCCGGCCTCTTGCGGGCCGTATTCATCCCGGCGGTTCTTGCCGTCTCGCTGAGCACAGCTCCAGCCTGGGCGCAAAACGACGAACCCGCCCCCGCAGCCGAGCAGGCAACGCCCGCCGCTCCTGCCGAGCAGGCAGCGCCCGCTGCTCCCGCAGAACCGGTCTCACCCGATACGGTCCTGGCCACGGTGGGCGGCGAAGAGATCACCGAGGCCGATCTGGTTCTGGCGGCCGAAGAGCTGACCCAGGAACTCCAGTCCATTCCCGCCGAACAGCGGCGCGGCTTTCTTTTGACCGTCGTCATCGACATGAAGCTGATGGCCAGCGCCGCCCGCGAGGATGGCCTTGACGAAAGCGAAGCGTTCACCCGCCGCCTTGCCTATCTTGAGGATCAGGCCCTGCGTCGCGCCTTTTTCAACTCCATCGTTGAAACCCAGGTCACCGAGGAAGCCGTCCAGGCTGCCTATGAGGACCTGGTCGCCGATTTCACCCCTGAACCCGAAGTGCGGGCCCGCCACATTCTGGTGCCCACCGAACAGGAAGCCAACGAAATCCGCGCCGAAATCGAAGCCGGACGCGACTTTGCCGATGCTGCCAGCGAATATGGCACCGACGGTACAAGCGCCAATGGCGGTGATCTCGGTTATTTCTCATCGGGCATGATGGTCCCCGAATTCGAGCAGGCCGCGATGGCGCTCGAGGTCGGCGAGATGTCCCAGCCGGTCGAAAGCCAGTTCGGCTTTCACCTGATCTATCTCGAAGACCGTCGTCTCTCCGAAGCACCCCCGCTCGAGGACGTGCGCCAGCAGGTCGCCCAGCAGGTTCTCTATGAGAGCTACGAAGCGGCCATCGAAGAGATCAAGTCCGACGTGGAAATCGAGATCGACGATGCCGATCTGGCCGCGCAGGTCGAGGCCCAGGGCGGCATTTAACACCCTGGCATAGACCAATTGTTCCGAGCCCCGGCCTAAACGCCGGGGTTCTTTTTTGTCGCCGCCACGATTGTGGCAACGACCTTGTCCACGTCGGCATCCGAGCCTTCGATCCGGCCGGTCAGCAGACGGTGCCAGGCAAAGCCGGCCAGAAGTTCGATGATGACGGCGCTGTCGGCATTGGGGTCGATTTCGCCGCGCGCCTTGGCCCTGTCCACCAACACCTCGGCAAATTTGCGCCGCCCCCGCTCATAGGCAAACAGCGCCTCGGCGGCCCCCGGATCGCTCTGGGCTTCGGCAATGACCGATCGGAAGACCATGCCGCAGATGCCAGCGCTCCAGAACCCGATCAATTGATTGGTCAGAAACGCTCTCAGATCGTCCTCGAAATTTCCCGTGTCGGGAAACTGGCGTTCATTCTTGAACCCCTGATAAACGTCGAGCAGCAGGGCAGCCCTGGACGGCCACCAGCGATAGACTGTGGGTTTGCCCGCCCGTGCCCGCCGCGCCACCGCCTCGATGGAAAACCCCGAAAGCCCGTCTTCGCGCAGGATAGCCTCGGCGGCCTCCAAAATGGCCTGCTGGCTGGCCGGATTGCGCTTGGCGCCGATCGAGCCCCGCCGTACCGCCACCGGCTGATGTTCTTTCGTCATTGTTTCGTCTTCCTTCCTCGACCCGGCCAATAAGCCCTGCGTTCCGCCGTTCAATCGCCCCACGAACGAACGGGCGCGCCGCAGCCTCGCCAGACTTCACGCTCTCCGGTGAGACCTCCCAGCCCCTCGCGACATATTGGAATCCTTCAATCGCGCGCCTCGAATGGGCTCGCCCGAAGATATAGGGGAAAAAATCGACAATATCCACTTGAACGAAACGGCTCGTTTCAATATATAACGGAACGTTCCGTTTCGAAAGGTTGAAACAATGTCCGATATTTCCTCCGCACAAACCCCTTCATCCACCACCGCCCAGCCAGCGGCCGGTGCTTCGCTCCGTCCCAACCGCTCGCGGCAGTTTCTGGTCACACTGTTCGGCGTTTATCCCATCATCACGCTCATTCTCTATCTCGTCCTGCCGCTCACGGCCGGCTGGCCCATCTGGCAGACCACCCTGATCGTCACCCCGCTCATGGTTGCCATCATGGTGTTCTGGATGATCCCCCAGATCCAGAAACGCTTTGCCGGTTTCATCATGCGCCCTGTGCGCAGGTGAGCCCGCACCCAATGCCCGACGCTCTCGTTTCGAAATCGGGACGAGAGCGTCAATATTTCCCGCATGGTGGCAAAGAGCGTCGCGCCGTTTCCGTGAAACGATGAAATGATCGAGCCGACTGCGCCTCTTGCCAGCACGGCAATGTTGGGGCACACGGAAGAACCGCCAACGCGTACCCCCTCAAGGTCTTTTCTCCCATGGCCCTGCCCGTCTCTCCCCTTGCCCCCAAATCCTATGTCGCCCCGCCCGCCATTGCCGGCGTGCGCTTTGCCACCGCCGAGGCGGGCATTCGCTACAAGGGGCGCACCGACGTGCTTTTGGCCGTCTTCGATCCGGGAACCGTGGTTGCAGGCGTTCTGACGCGCTCGCTCTGCCCTTCGGCCGCAATCGACTGGTGTCGGCAGAACCTTGGCCATGGTACGGCCCGCGCCCTCGTCGTCAATTCGGGCAATGCCAATGCCTTTACCGGTTTAAAAGGCATCGAATCGGTCAAACTGACCGCCGACATCGCCGCAAGGGCGGTGGGGTGTGAGCCCTCGGAAATCTTTCTCGCCTCGACCGGGGTCATCGGCGAGCCGCTCGACGCCACCAAATTCGATGGCGTGTTGCAAAACCTCACGGGCCAACTGGCCGCCGACCCCTGGATGGAGCCGGCCAGGGCGATCATGACCACCGACACCTTCCCCAAGCTGGCCGAGGCCACGATCGACGTCGATGGCACGACGGTCTCCATCGCCGGTATCGCCAAGGGTTCGGGCATGATCGCGCCGGACATGGCCACCATGCTCAGCTTCGTGTTCACCGACGCCCCCATCGCCGCCGATGTGCTTCAGGCGCTGCTCGCCAAACACAACAAGACCAGTTTCAACGCCATCACCGTCGACAGCGACACCTCGACCTCCGACACCCTTCTGGCCTTTGCCACAGCCAAGGCGGAAATCGACCCCATCGCATCCCTAAACGATCCGCGCGCACAAACGTTCGGTGAAGCGCTCAATGATGTGCTCTTCGATCTCGCCATGCAGGTGGTGCGCGATGGCGAAGGGGCGACCAAATTCGTTGCCGTCAACGTGTCCGGTGCCACGACCGACGACAGCGCCGCAAGGATCGCCCGCGCCATTGCCGACAGCCCGCTCGTCAAGACGGCAATCGCCGGCGAGGACGCCAATTGGGGCCGCATCGTCATGGCGGTGGGCAAGGCCGGCCAGCCCGCCGACCGCGACAAGCTCACCATCGCCTTTGGCGACCACGTTCTGGCCCGCAACGGCCAGCGCGCGCCCGACTATTCCGAGGACGCGGCGACCGCCTATATGAAGGGCGAGGAGCTTTCGATCAGCGTCGATATCGGGCTCGGAACGGGCTCTGCCACCGTCTATACCTGCGATCTGACCCACGGTTATATCGATATCAACGGCAGCTACAGGAGTTAGAGCGTTGTCAGCAAAAGTGGCAACCGGTTTTACGGTTCGACAACGCGGCAAAAGAGAAGTGTGATCCAGCTTGCGCACCGTTTCCGAAATCGAAGCCGCCTCGCTCGCCACATGGCCCGCGCTCGAAACCATCGAGGACGGGCAATGGCGCGCCCGCTTCGCCAGGGGTTTTTCAGGCCGCTCCAATGCCATCTGGTCACTCGATCCCGCCGATGACACCAATGCCGCCCAGCGGATCGAAACTCTTTCGGCCCGCTACGCCGAACACGATCTGCCCTCGGTCTTCCGCGTCACCCCGCTGACCGGCGGCGGCATCCTCGATACGCTGGACCGGGCAGGCTGGGAGCGCTTCAAGACAAGCCTGGTTCTGTCCTGCCCGCTCGGCCAGACCGACGGCTTCGATGGCGCCGCCAGTCTTTACGATGCGACCGATCCCGCTTTCCTCGCCGCGCAAACGGCCCTGCAGGGGTTCGATACCAAAAAGCAGGAAACCTTCGCCGCCATCCTGGGCGCGCTCAAACGTCCCGCATGCGGCATCGTCGTCGCCGCCGACGATGGCACGCCCGGCGCGTCCTTGCTGTGTGTCGAGAGCGAGGGCATCGTCATGGTCTATGACGTCATCACCTCGGCCAAACTGCGCGGCCAGGGTTTTGGCCGACGCATGATGGCCAGCGCGCTCAGTTGGGGCGCCGAAAACGGCGCCAGCCACGCAGCCCTCCAGGTCCAGGGGGACAACGGCCCGGCCATCGCGCTCTATCTCGCCATGGGTTTTGTCTTCCGCTACCCCTACCACTACCGCCGCCAGCCCGAGGCACAAACGCAATGAAAATCACCCTCGTCGTCGCCTGCGCGCTGGTCGATGCCGACCGGCGCGTGCTGATCGCCCAGCGGCCCCAGGGCAAGCAACTGGCCGGCCTGTGGGAATTCCCCGGCGGCAAGATCGAGGCGGGCGAAACCCCCGAGGCTGCGCTGATCCGCGAACTGGCTGAAGAGCTGGAAATCGAAACCAGGGAGGCGTGCCTCGCGCCATTGACCTTTGCCAGCCACACCTATGACGGCTGGCACCTGATGATGCCGCTCTATGTGTGCAGGAAATGGCAGGGCACGCCAATTGCCAAAGAGCATTCGGCGCTCAAATGGGTGCGCCCGCAAAAACTGCACGACTATCCCATGCCTCCCGCCGACATCCCACTCATCGCCCCGCTGTGCGATCTGCTCTGAACGGCTCCAGTTCGCAATCGCGCCGTCATCCAGCCACTCAGAACACGCGCTTGAGCGCATCGGTGAGACTTGCCATGTCGTAGGGCTTGGAGACTTTCGGGCGTTCCACATGCGCATCGGGAAACGACACGCCATCGGCATAGCCCGAGGCAAAGATGAACGGGATGGCCCTTTCGCTCAACACATCGGCAATGGCAAAGCTCGTCTCGTTGCCCAGATTGACATCGAGCACCGCAAAGCCGATTTCGGTATTCTCGATCGCCTTGAGCCCCTGGGCGACGCTGGACGCCAGAACCACCTCCCCGCACCCCATGTCGCGCAGCACCGCCTCGCAATCCATGGCGATGATGACATTGTCTTCGACGATCAGCGCCCGCCCCTCGGGGAAATTCACCTTGCCCGCCCGCCTTATGACCGGACGCGGCGCATGCTGTCGGGCTTCATCGAGATCGGCCAGATGTTCGGGCGCAATGCGCAATTTGGCCCGCAACCCGTCGATGCGATAATCCATCTCGACCGATCCGCCAAGGTCATGGGTCACCGAGCGCTCGATCACCACCGACCCGAACCCGGCGCCGCCCGGCGGCTTGACGGGCGGGCCGTCGCGCTCGACCCAGCGTATGGTCAGCCAGCCTGAATCGTCGCGCTCGAGCGCAATGGCAACGGTGCCCCGCTTGTCGCACAATGCGCCATACTTGGCCGAATTGGTGGTCAACTCGTGAATGACCAGCGCCAGCGCCGAAAAACTCTGCGGCACCAGGCCCACATCGTCCCCCGAAACGATCACCCTTTCCGATTTTTCCGCCAGATAGGCCGCCGTCTCGTTTTCGATCAACGCCAGCAGCGATCCCGAGCCCCATTGACGCTCGGTCAACTGGTCATGGGCCCGCGCCAGCGCCTGCACTCGGTCGTCGAGCGTTGAAACGAACGCTTCCGTGCTGCGCTGGGGCGTATTGACCTGACGGATCAGGCCGCGGATCAGGCCCAAAATGTTGCGCACCCGGTGATTGAGTTCGGCGATCAGGAGTTCCTGACGCTGGCGTGCCTGCCTTCGCTCACCCTCGATCAGCTCGGTATGCTTGAGGATCACTTCGAGCAGGCTCACGCGCAGCGCCTCGGCCAGCCTGATATGGCTCGAACTCCAGGGCTCGGACTGCCCGCGCGCCGTTTCCTGCCAGATCTCGAAACTCTTGCGCGGCGTCAGGCGCGACCCCATCGGCCCCACGCTCACCGGCTTTTCCGGATTGCCGGCCCATTTGACCTCCTCGGTCACCTCGCGGCGGAAAAAGATCAGATAGTCGCCGGGCGTGCGCGAGATGGGAATGACCAGCATGCCCGAAACCCTGTCGGCATAGGCGGCCGCGGCCGGATGAAGCTTGCCCAGCTCGTGGGTGACAAAGATGGAATTGGACACCGTCCGGTTGAGAAACTGCACCAGCGCCTTGAACTCGGGGCGCTCCGGCGTCTCTCCCCACAGTTCGACCTCCTCATCGACGATCATGCCGATCCCGTTACAATCGACCAGCCCGCTCATCTCCCCGAACATCGAAGCGAGCTGGGAGACCGGTCCCTGCTCCGGTCCGACCATGCGCAGCACCTTGTGGTGAAATTCCTGCGCCCGCTTTTCGGCCTCGATCTCGCTTTCGCGGATCTTGGCATCGAGCGCCAGCGAGAACATCTGCCCGATCAGTTCGGCCGCCGTGCGCACGTTGAAGGGCACTCGGCGCGGGGAATAATGGTGACAGGCGATCAGCCCCCACAGCCGCCCGCGCAGCAGGATGGAAATCGACATCGAGGCGCCGACCCCCATATTGCGCAGATATTCGAGATGAATGGGCGAGACCGAGCGCAGCACCGAATTGGACAGATCGATCGGCATGCCATCGGGTGCCGCGAACGGTGTGATATCGTGGGGTTGCCCGTCCACATCGGCAATGATGCGGATCAGGTTGCGCTTGTAGAGTTCGCGCGCCTGGCGGGGGATGTCAGAGGCGGGATAGCGCAGCCCCGCAAAACTGTCGACACCCTGCCGGCGGGATTCGGCAACCACCTCGCCGCTGTCGTCGTGCAGGAATTTGTAGATCATCACCCGGTCAAAGCCGGTCAGCGCCTGCACCAGACTGGCACCCGACTTGCACAGCTTGTCCACCGAGTCCGCGGCCTGAAGGCGCTGCACGATGCGGCGGACCATGGAGTCGTTGCCTTCCGCGCCGGTCCGGGCCGGCTCACATTCAATGATAATCAGTGATCCCGAAACGTGAACCGCCGTGTCACACGGCGCTCCGCCCTCGGTCAACTGAACCCCGAACACCCGCTCCACATCGTCCGCGCCCGTCAGATGCTGGACATGGTTGCGGATGGTGTGAAGGAAATCCCCGTCGGCGAAATTGCCCAGCGGGCGACCGATCGTGTCGTCGGGCTCCGAGCCGAGCCAATCGGCGCTGTTGGCCGAAACATATTGAACGATCCAGTCGAACGAGACGGCCACCAGAAAGCCGAAGCCCTGGATACGGCCAAGCCTGTGGATCGGTTCGCGGTCGCAATTGGTCAGATCGACACCGCCATCGAGCGGAGTGCCGGGGGAGGCGTATTGATTCATTGGCCGGGCGCGGCTCCATCGGGTTCAAAATGGGCCAGAAGCTCACGCTCGAACAGCATGAACACCTGGTTGGCGGCATCGATCGCCGCCTGTTGTTCCGCCCCGGATAATCCTGCTGTGTTGAGAATGTCGAGGAATCGCGGCCAAAGTTTGAGCCCCGCGCCATGATCGAGATAGCCGGTCGCTGCCCCGCGCAACGCCGGATCGACACGACGCACCAGCATCGCGCTCCCCAGGCGCGACCCTTCGAGCACATACGCCATGCCAAACAGCGCCCCGCGCCCGCTCTGCAACTGCAGATCGGCTTGCCCTGGCCAGGACACGCCCAGCGCGCCAAGGTCGGACAGCAGGGCCGCCGTGCGCTTGCGTTCCGCCCAGTCGGCAACGATCCGCTCGATGCCGTTGGCCGCCATATGGGTCTCGAGCCCGGGCACAATGGCCCCGTGCCAGACAAGGAACCGGCGATAATCGTCCCGGCTCCCCAGATCGAAGCGACCGGCCGCCTCGTCGAGCCTTTGATGAGCGGCCCCTGTTGCGTCCCGAAGGACGAAACGAAAGCCGGCGGCGCGGTCCTGGATCATCGGTGGAAAAGCTCTCTGGCAAAAACACGGAAGGGGGCCGGTTTTGGCCCTGTCTGCGCTTGAAACGCACAAGCGGCGGCCAGTGTTCCCGTTATGAGCTTTCAGTCAGCCTTGCGGCGTGCCTTGAGGGGCGGTCTCGGGCTGGCTCGGCGCCAGGGCATCGAGCGGGCTGAACAGGGTACCGAAGAACCCGTCGACCGCATTGTTGATGGCCTCGCCCCGCGCGGCCATTTCCGCTTCGGCATTGAGCCGGCGCTGTTCGGCTTCCGCTGCGGCCGCTTCTGCATCGGCAAGCCGCACGATCGCGCTCTGTATCGCCGCGGCATCGGCCGACTGACGGGCCTGGAAGGCCGAAACGATGGTGGGGTCGGCAACGACCGCCTGGCAGCTTCCGGCCATCGACGCTGTTGCATTGACCGCCGAGGGCTGGCGGAAGACGTAACGCCCGTCGCACACATCCCAGGCGGGCGGCGTGCTGGCGACTTCGAAATAGTCGTAGCCCTGCTTGATGTTGTTCCAGAAATCGATGTGCTCGCTGGACTGGTGCTTGGCCATGTTGTCCGGCGTCATGCGGAACGGAAAGATCTGCACCTCGAACGAGCGGTTGCCGCCGGTAAAGCTCTCGCGGGCCAGAGCGTAGATTTCGGCGATCTGCTCGTCTTCCATGGCATAGCACCCTGCAGACGAACACGCGCCATGCACCATCAGATGGCTGCCCGTCCGGCCATGCGTGCGGTCATATCTGTTGGGAAAGCCCAGATTGAAGGCAAGGTAATAATTCGAATTCGGGTTCATCAGCCCGGGGGTGATCGTATAGAACCCCTCGGGCGCCTGCCGGTCGCCCTCGTAGAATTTGGGACCCAACTCGCCCGACCAGGTGCAGATTTCATAGGTCTGGAACAGCTTGTAGGACCCTCCGGCCGTCTGCTTCCAGACTTCGAGCGCCGATTCTTCCTTGAAGATGCGGATCATCATCGCCGCCTGCGGGCTCGACCCCATTGCGGCCAGCCGCGACTTGGTGGCGCCCGACAGCGGCATGAGATGACGCCCGTCGCCCTCAAGCGCCGAGCACGAGGCCAGAACACCCGCAACAACGAGCGAGATGGCCAAAAGGACGAATTTACGGAGCATCTATGCCCTGACCCTGCAATTCCTGTACGCCTTGCCCCCGCCCCCTCTATGCCACCACAGGGTTAACGCTCGGTAAGGTTGTCGGGTAATCGACCTAAATTTTATGCAAATTGCAAGACGGCGCGGTCAAATTCAGGTGAGCGCCGTCCCGATCGCCAGGAATTTCTCGCGCCGCTGCTCGCGGATTTCGAGCGGGCCGAGCTCGTCGTCATACTCGCCGAGGAACTTGGCGATCTCGGCCTTGACGTCGGCGAAGATCTTTTCAGGGTTGCGGTGCGCGCCGCCCATGGGCTCCTCGATGATGCCGTCGATCACTTTGAGCGCCAGCAAATCCTGCGCGGTGATCTTTTGCGCTGCCGCCATATCCTGGGCCTTGCCCGCATCGCGAAACAGGATCGAAGCCCCTGCTTCGGGAGAAATCACCGAATAGACCGAATGCTCGAGCATGAGCACCTTGTTGGTCGCCGCAATGGCGATCGCCCCGCCCGATCCGCCTTCACCGATCACGATGGAAAGGTTGGGAACCCCGATTTCGAGGCATTTTTCCGTAGATCGCGCAATGGCTTCGGCCTGGCCGCGCTCTTCGGCGCCGATGCCGGGATAGGCGCCCGCCGTATCGACGAACGAAATCACAGGCAGGCCGAACCGGTCGGCCATTTCCATGATCCGCACCGCCTTGCGATAGCCCTCGGGCCGCGCCATGCCGAAATTGTGCTTGAGCCGGCTTTCGGTGTCATTGCCCTTTTCCTGGCCCAAAATGGCCACCGGCACTCCATCGATCCGCCCGAACCCGGCCTGGATGGCAGGATCTTCGGCATATTTGCGGTCCCCCGCCAAAGGGGTCCATTCGGTCACCAGCGCCTTGAGGTAATTGGAAAAGTGCGGGCGCTGCGGATGGCGCGCCACAAGCGTCTTCTGCCAGGGGGTGAGCTTTTTATAGACGTCGCGCAGCGCATCTTCGGCGCGCTGCTGCAGGCGCGAAACCTCGTCACCGATCGAGACCGCTTCATCGGTCTGGGCAAGGTTCTTGAGCTCGGCAATCTTGCCTTCGAGTTCAGCGACGGGTTTTTCGAAATCGAGATATGACTGCATGAAATCCGCCCGTTTCGGGCAACCTTCTCATTTTTGGGCGGCCAACACCAGATGCTGGCGAGCGGGCTCTAGAGTTTCAAAGTGGCGGGAAAGTGTCGATTAGACCCTCCCGTGTCAAGCATCGCCCGACAGCGGATGGTGATCTTCGAGCAGTTTGCGCAAATGAGCGTCCAGAACATGGGTATAAATCTGGGTCGTTGAAATGTCCGCATGGCCCAAAAGCATCTGAACGACCCGCAGATCCGCCCCGTTCTGCAGCAGATGGGATGCAAAGGCATGGCGCAGCACATGCGGTGAAACCTTGGCAACCGGCAGGCCCGCCCGAGCGGCCAGCCTTTTGAGATCGCGCGCAAACACCTGCCGGGCCAGATGCCCCTCGGCCCCCTTGGCGGGAAAAACGAACTTGTCCTTGTCCGTGCCCTCGAGCCAGCCGACCAAAGCGTCCTTGGCCCGGTCGTTGAGCGGCACCAGCCGCTCCTTGCCGCCCTTGCCAGCAATGGTCAGATGTTCGGCCTCGCGCCGCACCGCCTTGCGCTCGAGCGCCACCAGTTCTGACACCCGCAGCCCCGTGGCATAGAGCAATTCGAGCAGCACATAGAGCCGCACCTCGCTTTCGTCTCCCCCCGCCGCTTCGTCTTCGGCGCATTTCAAAAGCCTGTCGACCTCCTCGACCGAGAGCACCTTGGGCAGGCCCCGCCCCGGCTTGGGCGCCGAAACGATGCGCGTGGGATCGTCCCCCTTGCTGCCTTCGGAAACCAGAAACCTGTGCAATTGACGCACCGCGCTCAATCGGCGCGCCGCCGAGCTTGCCGCCAGCCCCTGCGCCGACAGATGGGCCAGATAATTTGCGACATCGGCGCGCCCCGCATCGGAAATCGCCTTGCCAGGGCCGGCAAGAAACCCCGCATAATCGAGAAGGTCCCGCCGATAGGCTTCGATCGTATTGGCCGCAGCGCCCCGCTCGGCGCTCATCATTTCCAGAAATGCCTCGATCAGATGGCCGTCCTTGATCACGGCGCATCCGCCAGAAGATCGCGCGTGGGCACGCGCACCGTCACGTCGCGCTCATTGGGCTCGACCAGCACCGCCAGCGCGAACATGCCCGCATAGGCAAGCCCCACGATAAAGGCGATGGCGACCAGCAAACGAAACAATGTGGGCATGGCATCCTCGGTGTCGGATAGTGATTTTCCCAGATTTGCGCGTGACGGGCAAGCGAGCGCCTTGACAGCCCGCCCGCCACACGGTTGAACCACATCAACCAATAAGGGCACCACGATGGGGCACAACGCGACAGGCATTGCCAGGCCGAAGGCCGAAAGCCGGGTGCTCGACGCCCTGGCCGGGCGGCCGATCGTGATCGTGGGCATGATGGGCGCCGGCAAGACCACCGTCGGCCGTCGCCTGGCCCATCGCCTGGGCCTGCCCTTCACCGATTCCGACGCCGAGATCGAAACCGCCGCCGGCATGTCGGTCCCCGACATCTTTGCCGCCCACGGCGAGCCCGAATTCCGCGCCGGCGAGGCCCGGGTCATCGCGCGGCTGTTGCGCGAGCATCAGGGCATCATCGCCACTGGCGGCGGTGCCTTCATCAATCCCGAAACCCGCGAGGCGATAAAGACCCATGCCGTCTCGATCTGGATCAAGGCCGATTTCGACCTGTTGTTCGCCCGCGTCTCCAAACGGCCCGGCCGCCCCCTGCTCCAGACCCCCGACCCGCGCAGCACGCTGCAGGGACTGATCGACACCCGCTATCCCGTCTATGCGCTGGCCGACATCACCGTCGCTTCGCGCGACGTGCCCCATGATGTGGTCGTCAACGATATTCTCTCCGCCATTTCGCGCCATTTCGACATCCCGAAAGACCAATGAGCGAGCATACACCCCTTCACACCGTTCATGTACCGCTGGGCGATCGGGCCTATGACATCGTCATCGCCCCCGATGCCATACAAAGCGCCGGCCCAAGACTGGCCGCGATGTTCCCCGGTGCCCGCTACGGCATCGTCACCGACGAGAATGTGGCAAAGGCCCAGCTCCCTCGCCTCACCGCGTCCCTTGACGCGGCCGGCCTCGGGCACACCGAAATCGTCGTATCGGCCGGCGAAGCCACCAAATCATGGACCAACCTTCAGAGCGTGGTCGAAGCCATCATGGCTGCCCGGCTCGAACGCACCGACATCCTCATTGCCCTGGGCGGCGGGGTGATCGGCGATCTGGCCGGCTTTGCCGCTTCCATCGTCCGGCGCGGCATGGATTTCGTCCAGATCCCCACCTCGCTCCTGGCGCAGGTGGATTCCTCGGTCGGCGGCAAGACCGGCATCAATTCAGCCCATGGCAAGAACCTTGTCGGCGCCTTCCATCAGCCCCGCCTGGTGCTTGCCGATCTGAGCGCACTTCAAACCCTTCCCCCCCGCCAGTTCGCCGCCGGCTATGCCGAACTGGCCAAATACGGCCTAATCGACGACGAGGAACTGTTTTTCTGGCTGGAAGCCAATTATCGCGACATCGAAGCGGGCGGCCCGGCCCGGGGTGAGGCCATCGCGCGGGCCTGCGCCGCCAAGGCCCGCGTCGTGGCCGCCGACGAAAAGGAAACCGGCGACCGGGCGCTCCTCAATCTCGGCCACACCTTCGGCCACGCGCTCGAAAAAGCCACCGGCTATTCCGACCGCCTGCTCCATGGCGAAGGCGTCGCCATCGGCATGGTGCTGGCATATCGGTTTTCGGCCAAACTGGGTCTTGCACCGTCCCAGGATGCCGGTCGGGTCCAAGCCCATTTGAAAAATGCCGGCCTGCCCACTACATTGGCCGATATCTCCGGAGACCTGCCGCCAACGCAAATGCTCATGGACGCCATCGCACAGGACAAGAAAGTCTCGCGCGGGCAATTGACGTTCATTTTAACGCGCGGCATCGGCAAGGCCTTCATCGAGAAAAACATCGACCCCGAAGCGGTCGCAACATTCCTTGAGGATATTCGCTGATGTCGTTGTGGCTGTCCCTGCTCGCCATTATCGCGCTGCTGGCTATGAGCTTTTTCTTTTCCGGCTCGGAAACCGCGCTGACCGCCTCATCGCGGGCCCGCATGTACCAATTGGCCAAGTCGGGCAACACGCGCGCCTCGCTGGTCGAAAAGCTGACGGCGGAAAAGGAGCGCCTGATCGGCGCCATCCTTCTGGGCAACAACGTCGTCAATATTTTGGCCTCGACCCTTGCCGCCTCGGTGCTGATTCAGATTTTCGGCGAGGCCGGCATCGCCTATGCAACACTCGCCATGACGGCGGCGGTCGTTGTGTTCTCCGAGGTGCTGCCCAAGACGCTTGCCCTGATCCGGCCCGACAGTTTTGCGCTCGTTGTCGCCCCGGTCATCAGGGTCATCGTGCTGGTGTTTTCACCGGTAACGCTGGCCGTGCAGTCTCTGGTCAACCTGATCCTGCGCCTGTTCGGTCTCGACCCCGACAAGGCCAGCGAAATCTCGGGCCATGATGAATTGCGCGGTACAGTGGATTTCCTTCACCACGAGGGCGAAGTGGTCAAGGGCGACCGCGACATGCTGGGCGGCATCCTCGATCTGCGCGAACTCGAAGTCTCCGACGTCATGGTGCACAGGACCCGCATGCTGGCGCTCGATGCCGACATGCCCGCCGACGAATTGATCGGCGCCATCCTCGACAGCCCCTTTACCCGCGTACCGCTCTACAAGGAAAAGCAGGACAATATCGTGGGCATCGTCCACGCCAAGGATCTGCTGCGCGCCATCCAGAAGGCCGACGGGGATTTCACAAAGGTCAATCCGGCCAGGATCGCCTTCAAACCCTGGTTCGTGCCCGACACGACCTCCGCCCAGGCCCAGCTCAACGCGTTCTTGAAGCGCAAGCTCCATTTCGCGCTGGTTGTCGATGAATATGGCGAGGTGCAGGGCCTGATCACCCTTGAAGACATCCTCGAGGAAATCGTCGGGGAAATCGCCGACGAGCACGACGCGGTGATCGATGGCGTGCGCAAGCAGGCCGACGGTTCCTATATCATCGACGGCCAGTTGCCGATCCGCGACCTCAACCGGGCGCTAGACTGGAACCTGCCCGACGAGGAAGCCACCACCGTTGCCGGTCTTGTGATCCACGAAGCCAAGCTGATCCCCGATCCGGGCCAGCAATTCACCTTCCACAACCTGCGCTTCAAGGTCCTGCGTCGCCAGCACAACAGGGTGACCCAGCTCCGGGTATCGCCGGTCGAAGCGGCGGTCAGCGCGAAGGAATGACCTTGATGGCCAGCGCGTGCAGCCCGGCATCGAACTGATCGGCAAGCGCCGCGTTGATGGCGCGGTGCTGGTCGACGCGATTGAGGCCATCGAGTTTTTCGCTGGCGATGGTGATGCGGAAATGGGTATTGCCCCCTTCCCGCCATCCTGCGTGACCATGATGACGCTCTGAATCGTCGATCACTTCGATCGACACCGGCGCGAAGGTTTCGGTGAGTTTGGCTTCGATTTCATCGCGAACGCTCATGTGTCAACACGCCTGTTATGGAAAATAGAACAAATTGAACCGGGCCAGCCGGTTTCAAACGGTATATGATTATGGGCTTTCGTTTCGCTAGAGTGAGATCGGGAAAAGTTGCACACTTTTCCGGTTCGATCTCACGAAAAAAATATGCTGGCCCCGCAACAAAGGTTCCCGTCCGCTCTCATGTCGAATTCCAAATCCAACATCTTTGACTCCGTCCGCATCAAGCCGCGCCGCTCCCAGGTTGAAGAGCAGGTGGCGACGCATCCGGGGTGCGATTGGGAAGGGTGTGACAAGCCCGGCATGCACAAGGCGCCAAAAGGCGCGCGCTCGGAGGGCCAGTTCCACAATTTCTGCCTCGAGCATGTGCGCCATTACAACAAGGCCTACAATTATTTCACCGGCATGGATGACGAGGAAATCGCCGATCACGCCACCAAGATGAACGCGCCCGGCAGCCGCGAAACCTGGGCCTACGGGTCCAACCGCTTCGGCAAATCGGACCCGCAGCCGAAAAAATATAAGGCGCGCGACTATACCGGCAGCCAGTTCCGCGACGTCAATGGCGTGTTCGCCCGCCTGCGTTCGCGCGCCCGTCAGGACGCCGGCGCCAAGGGTGAGGCCGCAGAGCGCGCCATCACGCTCACCGGGCAGGACCGTGCCGCTTTTGAAGTGCTCGGCCTTGAGGGGCGCAAGCCCTCGGGCGATATCAAATCGGCCTACAAGGCCCTGGTCAAACTCCACCACCCCGACGCCAATGGCGGCGACAAGGGCTCCGAAGACCGGCTGCGCAACATCATTTCGGCCTATAACCATCTCAAGCAGCGCGGCTTTGTCTGACCACCCACTTGCCTTTTCTGTAATGCGAAAAGCCGAGTGAAACAGGGTCGGAACGCTTGCGGCATCCCGCGCTCTAGGTTTATGGCAGTTGTGTTGCTATAAGCGCTCCGAATTTTTCCTTAAAAGACGCGAACCGAACGCGCCTTAGCATCGGAAAAACATGGTTCCGGTGCGCCCGAGACGAGGCAAATTATGACTGAGTTTTCCAACCTGCCCGACACCGAGTATTCAGTGCGCGATCTGTTCGGGATCGACAGCGACATGGTTGTCAAAGGCTATAAAGAACACACCGACCACGTGCCCGAGATCGATCCGGACTATCTGTTCGATCGCAACACCACCCTTGCCATTCTCGCCGGTTTCGCCTTCAACCGCCGCGTCATGGTGCAGGGCTATCACGGCACGGGCAAATCCACCCATATCGAACAGGTCGCCGCGCGCCTCAACTGGCCGCTGGTCCGCGTCAATCTCGACAGTCACGTCTCCCGTATCGACCTTGTCGGCAAGGACGCCATCGTCCTGCGCGACGGCAAGCAGGTCACCGAATTCCGCGATGGCATCCTGCCCTGGGCCGTCCAGAACAACATCGCCCTGGTGTTCGACGAATACGACGCCGGGCGTCCCGACGTGATGTTCGTGATCCAGCGCGTGCTCGAAGTGGCCGGCCGCCTCACCCTGCTCGATCAGAACCGCGTCATCCGCCCGCACCCAGCCTTCCGGCTGTTTTCCACGACCAACACCATCGGGCTTGGCGACACCTCGGGCCTCTATCACGGCACCCAGCAGATCAACCAGGGCCAGATGGACCGCTGGTCGATCGTGGTGACGCTGAACTATCTCGCCCATGAAAAGGAAGTCGGCATCGTTCTGGCCAAGGCCAAGAGCTACGACAAAGACGATGAGGGCCGCAAACTCGTCTCCAACATGGTCCGCGTCGCCGATCTGACCCGCTCGGCCTTCATCAATGGCGATCTTTCGACCGTCATGAGCCCGCGCGCCGTCATCACATGGGCCGAAAACGCCGAAATCTTCGGCGACATCGGCTTTGCCTTCCGGCTGACCTTTTTGAACAAGTGCGACGAACTCGAACGCCCGGTGGTCGCCGAATTCTACCAGCGCGTGTTTGGCGTCGAGTTGCCTGAATCGGCCGCCAATCTGGCAATCTCGGCGTAGAGCCGCAAAGGCCCCGGCTTACCTTTCCCCAAAAGGGGAAAGGTAAGCCCAAACGGCCGGGTGAGGGGGCCTTCCTCCCCGGCGTGACATCAGACGAAGAGCAACATGGCCCAGCCCCCGCGCATCAAAGCCAACAAGCCCGATCCCACCGGCCCGTTCAAGGCAGCGGTCGGCGCCGCCTTGCGCACCGTCGCGGGCAAGCACGATCTCGAGGTGAGCTTTACCGCAGACCGGCCTATCCTCACCGCAGACAAGGCCCGCCTTGCCGCCCTGCCCCGCCTGCCGACCTCCCGCGATATCGCCATCGCCCGCGGCCAGGGCGATGCCATGGCCATGCGCATGGCCAGCCACGACGCAGACACCCATCGCCGCCTTGCCCCCAAGGACCCCGATGCCAAGGCCGCCTTTGACGCGCTTGAACAGGCGCGCGTGGAATCGCTTGGCTGCTCTCGCATGGCGGGCATGAGCGGCAATATCGCCGAAATGATCGAGGACCGGCTGTTCCGCGCCAATTACGCCAATGTCACCGACCTCAAAGACGCGCCTTTGGCCGAAGCGCTCGGACTGATGATGCGCGAAAAGGTCGCCGGCATCCCCATCCCGCCCTCGGGCACCCCCATTGTCGATCTCTGGCGCGAAAAGCTCGAAGGTCGCATTGGCACTTCGCTTGATGAACTGGCAAGCCACCTCGACAACCAGGCCGAGTTTTCACGCAAAACCCGCTCCATCCTGCGCGACCTCGACCTTCTGGCCGAAGCCGACCCCGATCAGTTCGATTCCGACGATTCCGAAGGCTCCGATCAGGACGCCCAGAACAACCAGGCCATGAACGGCGAGGAGGAAGAGCAGGACGGCGACGCCGACAACCAGGACATGGACGGCACCGACGAGGCGCCGGGCGAACACGAGGAATCCGGCGACGTCGAAGGCATGGAGGCCGACAGCGCCGACACCGATGAGGACGCCCAGGCCGAAGCCGGCGAAGACGCTCCCGCCCCGCCCCCGCAGGGCGAAGGCGACCAGCGCCTGTCCAATCAGCCCACCTACAAGATCTTCACCGACAAGTTCGACGAGATCATCTCGGCCGCCGATCTGTGCCCGCCCGAAGAGCTCGACCAGCTCCGCCAATTGCTCGACAGACAGCTCGAACATCTGGCCGGCGCCGTCGCCCGGCTGGCCAACAAGCTCCAGCGCCGTTTGATGGCCCAGCAGAACCGCGGCTGGGATTTCGACCTCGAGGAAGGGGTGCTCGACACCGCACGCCTCACCCGCGTCGTCACCGATCCGCTCCAGGCCCTTTCGTTCAAGGCCGAACGCGACACCGAATTCCGTGACACCTGCGTGACGCTCCTGATCGACAATTCCGGCTCCATGCGTGGCCGCCCCATCACCATCGCGGCGATCTGCGGCGATATTCTCGCGCGCACCCTCGAGCGCTGCGGCGTCAAGGTCGAAATCCTCGGCTTTACCACCCGCGCCTGGAAGGGCGGCAAGTCCCGCGAAGCCTGGCTCGACGCCGGACGCCCACCCAATCCCGGCCGCGTCAACGACATCCGCCACATCATCTATAAAGGCGCCGACGAGCCCTGGCGCCACGCCAAGCGCAATCTCGGCCTGATGATGCGTGAGGGGTTGCTGAAAGAAAACATCGACGGCGAGGCCCTGCAATGGGCCCACAAGCGGATCGTCAACCGCCCGGAAAACCGCCGCATCCTGATGGTGATTTCTGATGGCGCGCCGGTCGATGATTCCACGCAAAGCGTCAATCCGGGCAATTACCTCGAAGCCCATCTGCGCGCCGTGATCGAGGAGATCGAAACCCGCTCCCCGGTCCAGCTCGTCGCCATCGGCATCGGCCATGACGTGACCCGCTATTACCGCCGCGCCGTCACCATTCTCGACGCCGACGAATTGGCCGGCGCCATGACCGACAATCTCGCCGCCCTGTTCGATGAAGAACTGCCCGGTGAAGCCCGGAGGCGGCGCTGAGACGTTTTGCCAGCGCCTCCGTGGTTGCCATAACGCTCGTTCTGGCGGTAGAACCGGCCTCCGCACAGTCCCCGAGCGCCGAGGCGATCGCGGTTTCCGCCCGGCCGATCACAAGCTTCCGCAACGCCGCGATCGGTGAGCAGGTCGGTAGCCTGATTTTTGCGGGCGGGCTGGAATTGACCGGCGCCCACCCCGATTTCGGCGGCATTTCCGGTCTCGCCTTCCGCGATGCGGCCCGCTTCGTCATGGTCACCGATCAGGGCCGTTTCCTCTCCGGGTCCCTCGATCTTGCCGATGGCGCTCCCGCCGGCCTCTCCGGGGTCGAGATCGATGTCGTGCGCAATTCATCGGGCAATCCGCTCCCCAACAAGTTTTCCTCCGATTCCGAAGCCATCGAAGTGGTCGTCCGCAACGGCGGGCCCGACGCCGTGCGGGTGGGGTTTGAAAACCTGGCCCGCATCGCCGAATTCGACCTCCTCGATGGTCGCCCCTTTGGTGCAGCGCGCGAAATCGCCATCCCCCAATGGCTGACCGATCTGCGCACCAATGAATCGATTGAATCGGTGTGCATCGCCCCGCCCGCTTCCCCGATTGCCAGATCGACCCTGATCATCGCCGAGGCCCACGCCCGGACCGCTGGCCAATGGGCTGCAACCCTTCTGGGCAATCGCGACCGCGGCGATCTCGGCCTTGCCATGGCGCCCGGCCTCAATCCCACCGATTGCGCCTTCCTGCCCAATGGCGACCTGCTGGTTCTCGAACGCGGGCTGGCGTTCCTCGCCTTTTCCATGCAGATCCGGCGGATCCCCGCTAACGAAGTCCGCCCGGACGCCACACTGGATGGCGAAATCATCCTCTCAGGCTCGGGCAGCGCCGTCGACAATTTCGAGGCCCTGGGCGTGCGCAGCTTGCCCGACGGTCAAACCCGCGTCACCATCGTCTCCGACGACAATTTCAATTCCTTCCAGCGCACCCTGCTGCTTGAATTTTCCTTTCCCGACTAGGAGCCCCCCGCCATGAACATCGACCTCCTCCGCGCGCTTTGCGAAACCCCCGGCGTTCCCGGCCGCGAACACCGCGTGCGAAAGCTGATCGAGACCGAAATCGATGGTCTGTTCGATGAAGTCCGGACCGATTCCATGGGTTCGCTGATCGCCATGCGCCGCTCGCGGACCAAGGTGAAAAATCCCCTCAAGATCATGCTGCTCTGCCACATGGACGAGATCGGGTTTCTGGTCACCCATGTGTCTGAAAAAGGCTGGATCCACATCGACAATGTCGGCGGCTTCGATCCGCGCACCCTCTTCGCACGCCGCGTCAAAGTCGTTACCCCCGATGGCGATTACCCAGGCGTCATGAACGCCGGCGGGCGTCCGCTGCACATCTCATCGCCCGAAGATCGCAAGAAAATCCCCGCCATCAAGGAGTTCTTCGTCGATATCGGTTTCGGCGCCGAGACCCGCGAGAAAGTCCAGGTCGGCGATTTCATCGTCATGGACGAACCGCTCGTCGAAATGGGCGCCAAGATCGTCTCCAAGGCCCTCGACAACCGCGTCGCCTGCTGGCTGGGCATCGAGGCCATCCGCGCCCTGGCCGAGAGCGGGGTCGCCCACGATTGCGAAATTCATGTCGCCTTCACCACCCAGGAAGAAGTGGGCCTGCGCGGCGCCCGCACCGCCGCCTTTGCCGTCTTGCCCGATATCGGACTGGGCATCGACACGACACTCGCCTGCGACACACCGGGCGTGCCCGAAAACGAAATGGTCACCGCCCAGGGCAAGGGCGTGGGCCTGACCATCAAGGACGGCTCGTTCATCGCCGATTTCGATCTGGTCGAGGAAATCGAGGCGCTGGCCAAAAAACAGGATATCCCCGTCCAGCGCTCCATCCTCGCCTCGGGCGGTCAGGACGCCGCCGCCGCCCAGCAGGCCGCCGCCGGCGCCCGCGCCATCGGCATCGTTGTGGGCACCCGCTACATCCACACCGTCGCCGAAATGATCGAAAAATCCGACCTTCAGGCCGCCCTCGATATTCTCGTGGCCTACCTCAAGAGCAAATAGCACCCGCCGCAATCACCATAAAAAAGGGCGCCGCATCGGGCGCCCTTTTTCCATTATGCCACCGACACGACCCGGTCGGGTATCGCCCGCCGCAGCGCCTTATAAGGCACCAGCAGCACCAGCGTGACGGCGATCTTGACGAGGAAGTCGCCCACCGCCAGCGACACCCAGAGCGGCACGTCCGGCCCCACCGAAAGGAAAGGGGTCGCGAAGGGGAGCGAGCCGTCGTCCAACCCCAGCCCGGTATCGAGAAACGCAAACGCCGCCGCAAAGGCGATGCCGAAAAACAGCACCGTATCGATCACCGCACCCAAGACCGACGAGATCAGCGGCGCGTGCCACCATTTGCCCGCCCGCAGCCGGTCGAAAATCGAAACGTCGAGAAACTGGGCGATAAGAAAGGCCGAGCCCGAAGCGATCGCAATGCGTGGCGAGGCCAGAAAGATGCTCCAGACGACCGCAATGGCGAAGCCCACAAGCACCACCACCCGCGCCGCCGCAGGGCCGAAATGGCGGTTGGTCAGATCGTTGACCATAAAGGCCACCGGATAGGTGAACGCGCCCCAGGTCAAAATATCGGCGAGATTGATCGCGCCGAGCGAGGCTTCAACGGGAAACTGAACGAGATAGTTCGATGCGGTAACCACCACCGCCATGGCCAGAACGGCCCAGAAAAAACGCACGCCCATAGCGTCGTTGTCCTTTTTTCCAAGAGCGGCAAGATGACCGCCGGATTGATGCCACGAAGCCGTGTGGCTCCGATGAAAATGGACGCGGGCCGGTAGATGACCGGTGCGTCCCGGAGCGTTCTCAGCAAAAGTGGCGGCCACTTTTCCGGTTCGAGAACGCGACCGGATAGAAAACAACAACGCCGCGTCAGGTCACCCTCACGCGGCGCGAAAACTTTTGCGCGTCGTTTCGCCTTAGCTGGCGATGGCGGCGCGAACTTCCTTCTTGATACCCAAGGCGCGAACCGAAAGGTCTTCGTCCTTGGCCTTCATAAGGAACGCATCGAGACCGCCGCGGTGCTCGACAGTGCGCAGCGCAGAAGCGGAAATGCGCAGCTTGACCGAACGCTCAAGCGATTCCGAAATCAGCGTCACATCGCAAAGATTGGGCAGAAAGCGGCGGCGGGTCCGGTTGAGCGCATGGCTCACATTGTTGCCGGTCAACACGCCCTTGCCGGTGAGTTCACAGCGCCGTGCCATTGTCTTATTTCCTGTCAATCACATCGGGACCGGAAAATTCCCGGTCAACCGATTGGGTTTTGGTTGTTTAACTGTTCGCCCCGCCGAGCCGAAAAAGCGCACAACGCTCCTTCTTGGCGGTGCTCCAAGTGGAAGAAACTTTGGCCGGGGATATAGAGAAAGCCCCCCCATCCGTCAAGCGCTAGCGCGCATTGCGCCGGCTTTTATGTCGCCGCAACGCTGGACAGGCCGAATCCCAACGGGCAACGTAACCTCTCATCTGATTCGTGGGGCGCGAATCCGAGTTGTGGCCGCATGAACATGAACGAGACACGCGTGAAACGCCTTTCCCTTTCTTCTCTCGCCCTCGGCACCCTCCTTGCTTTCGGCCTTGCAGCGCCTGCCACCGCGCAGCAGCAGGGCTCCATCGCCTCCTACGTGGTGTCCATCGGCGGCATCAACGTCTCCAATATCGACATCAGGCTCGGGCTTGAAGGCTCGGACTACCAGCTCGATGTCGTGGCCGACGTCGCCGGGCTTGCCCAGGTCGTCGCGCAAGGCTCGGGCGCCGTCAATTCGGGCGGCGCAATCACCGCCACCGGCCTGCAGTCGAACCGCTTTTTCCTCGAAACCCGCACCGCCAACGAACGCTTCGCGCTCCAGACGGCCTATTCTGGCGGCAATGCCTCGGTCGGCGACGTCACCCCGCCCCTCAGCGACAATCCCGACCGCGTGCCGGTCGACGCCTCTCACCGTTCCGGGGTCAACGACCCGCTTGCCGCTTTCATCCTGCGCGGCGAAGCCCTCGACGGGACGCTGTGCAACCGCACCCTGCGCATCTATACCGGCATCGAGCGCTTCGACATGCCCTTAAACTTTGTCGAAACCACCACCGCCACCTCGACCCGCACCGCCTACCAGGGACCTGTGGTCCTGTGCGCCATGCGCTACGTGCCCATCTCGGGCCATTTCGAAACGTCCGAAATCACCGCCTATCTCCGCGATTCCAAACGCATGCTGGTCTGGTACATGCCCCTGCGTGATTCGGGCTTTTTCATCCCCTACCGTGTCCTGATGGGCTCGAGCTTTGGCGACATTTCAATGGTTCTGGTCGGGCTCAACTAAAAGGGGCGCGTTTACCAAGCCCACCGGTTGAGCTTGCCTGACCCCCATTCGCCGCACCAAATGGCTCCGCAATTGAACCTGGGGGCATGGGGATGTTTACCAAACCGCTGAGCGGGCGATCCTACGCCACTGCCCTGTTGATCAGGGCCGGTGTGATCCTTGCTGTCTTCGCCGCCGCCTTTACACTCTTTTCCTTGTCGATGGGTGATTGCTCGGCAGGCTCGGGAGCATGTGGGGCGGGGATGGCAGTTTTTATTTTGGCTGCACTGGCGACATTGGCAATCTTTGTTCTCTCCATTGTCGGCATCTCGGTCCGCCGCGCACGGGATGCCGGCTGGCACCCACTGATCGGCCTCTTTCCCGTGCTGTTGCCATTCGTCATGTATACGCCCTTGCAGGGTATCCTGGTGCTCACCGGACCACTTTTCCTGCTATTCATGCCTCTTTTCTTTCCGCCTTTGAGCATAGCGTGGCTGGCAACAATCGCGATGCTCTGTTTTGCCCCGACCGCCACAACGCGCAGCAGGCAATCCGCCAGCAACCGCCCACCGCGCATCTAAGCTGCGCGCGCTCGGCCCGCCTCCAGCGGCCGCTTGGAAAACCCCCGAAACCGCTTGAACACCAGCGGCATCAACGTCATTGCCAGATAAAAGACCCCCGCGACAAAGAACGCCGCCGAAAGCCCCAGCCCGGCGATCAGCGCGCCACCGAAAATCCCCCCGAACGGCATGAGCGCCCAGGCCGAGGCCGTGACCAGCGATGAGACACGCCCCACCAGCTTTTCCGGTATCCGCTCCAGGATCACCGCCGAAAGGATGGGATTCAAGAAGCCCGACGCGAACCCGCCCACAGCCAGCGTTGCAAGAATGCCGGCCAGCGGCGCATCGAACGCAAACACCGCAAAACGCGGCAGCGAAATGATCATGAAAGCGCCGACATAAACCGGCAGCCTCGGCATCTTCTCGCCCAACGCGGTGGCCACCATGGCCCCCAGCACCGAAAATCCCGACATCACCGCAAAGATCAGCCCCAGCGTTTCGGCGCCGCGCCCGCCCTCCTGAGCCCACACCGGCACCAGAACCGCAGCATAAGCCTGATCGAGCAGATTGGTCACCGCCACCATCACAGCGATCCCCACCAGAACGGCATCGCCGCGCAAGAAGGCGAAACCTTCCCTAAGCTCGCTGCCATAGCTGGTCTTTGCCTCTGGCGCATCCGCCTCGGCTTTTTCCCGCGTCCCCGGCCGCACCCCGGCCAGCAGGATCGCCGCCGCAAAACCCAGGGTCACGGCATTGAAACTGAGCGCCATGGCCGGCCCCACCAGGGCTACCAGCGCCCCGGCCGCACCGGCCCCCACCGTCGACGCCAGCCGCTCGATGGTGCCCACAACGCCCGTCACTCGCTCCAGCGGCAACTTGCCCCGGCGTGCCACGAGCGGCACCAGCGCATGCTTTGCCGCATCGGCCGGGCCCTGCAACAGCCCCACCAGCGCTACGAGCGGAAACAGCAAGGGCACGCTGAGCAGCTCGAGCGCCGCCAGAAGCGGGATCGCGCCGACGGCAAACAGCCCGAAAAAATCCCCAAGAACCGAAACCCGCCGCGGTCCGACCCTGTCGATCAATGGCCCGCCCAGAGCCTTGGCCAGCACATAGGGCGCCATTTCGGCAAACACCACGAGCCCGGTCAGCAAAGGATCGCCCGTTACCGTCAGCACCAGCCAGGGAATGGCGATCACCGACAGCCGTGTGCCCGAAATCGAAAAGGTCTGCGCCACCACAAGCGCAAAAAAATCGCGACGCCCGCTCATTTGTCCTCTCCCTTGCCGAAAGGGCGATAGGGAAAGCCGTGCAGATGCACGGTGAACGCTCGCCAGCCCTCGGGCAAGTCTTCGCCCGGCGCCGGTGCCTCGGCCTTGTGCCGCGCCAACAGCGCGTGGATCTCATCCATCAGCGCCCTGGCCGCCTCGGGCGACATGGCAATTGTGTAATCGGAAAAGGTCTGTGCCTTCTTCCAGTCGTGGGGCAGATCGGTAAACCCCTCATGGGCCCGCTGCATTGCCGCTGCATGGTGGCTGACCACCGATTGCATCATCGCCATGCTGGCATCGAGCGCTTCGCCCGGCTCGGCCTCGGAAGGCTCGATCATGGTCGCTTCGTGCCGCGCCTTCCACCAGCGGTCGCGCCTGTTGCCGCGTGCCTCATCGGCCTCGATGAACCCGTGCTCGGCCAATTGGCGCAAGTGGTAGCTGGTTGCCCCCGAATTGAGCCCAAGCCGCTCGGCCAGCGTGGTGGCCGTCTGCGGCCCCTCCATGCGCAATATGCCCAGCATTTTCAGCCGCTCAGGATGGGTCAGCGCCTTGAGCGCTCTGGAATCGGGTACGATTCTGGAAATTTCGCGCATTGGACAACCTCGATGGCATCAATTGCCACCAGGCTATAATCGCAAAGATTATTTTGCAAACATTTATTTGCAATCATGCGCCCGGTAGGTTTTCCAACCGCGCCAGCACAAAGTTCACACGCTCGGAAACGCCGATCCTGGGAAGTACGATAACCTCATAGCCCAGCGCCGGATACGCCCGCTCCAGCCGGTCATACTCGGCAACCGCTTCCTCAAAACCATGCTGCCGTTCGGGATCGGTCACATAGATCTCGCGCCAGGGCGGCGTCAGAAACACCGTTCGATTGTAGCGTTGCGCCTCCAATACGCTCCGGTCCAGTTCACCCCCATCCACCGATTCGAGCGCCACGGCCGCATCGACCAGTCCTCTGTCGAAAAACACCCAGCCCTGAAGATCCCCGGCCCGCACCCGGTCCTCCAGCGCCAGCGCCATGGCCCGCTGCGCAAACGCCGCCATGTCGATCCACGGCAGCGCCAGCCCCGGCCCGGCCATCTCCTGCGCCACGATCCGGCGGCCGGGTTCCTCGACGGTCGCAAAGCCCCGCGCGTCCAGTTCGGCCAGCAGCGTGGACTTGCCTCCGCCCGAACAGCCCGAAATCACCACAAATTTCTCGCTCATGTCCGCTCCGCCGCAATATCGCCGACGTCCCATTCCGGGACGGTCAAAATCTTTTTCGTCAAAATGAAAGAATTTTTACCCCGGCAACCGGGCCATCGCCCCTTTATCCGCATCGCGCGGATAAAAAAATCGTCTTAACGCTTCATCAGCACTTGCCCCGATTTCCCGCCCGTTAACCAGTTGGCAACCAAGATGAACGGTTTTGCTGCCTTTTTCGCCCGCGTGACGGCGCCCGACGCTGCTTTAGTGGCCCACCGCTCCACCCCACCACCACATGCTGTAGGGAACAAATCAGGATTCAGACCCGCTCCCCGATTCGGTTCGGGTTTGTTCCGTTTTCGTTCAAATTGTTAAGTTTGCCCGCCCACCGGCCATTGCCTTTCCCGCTTTGATACACCACCTTGCGGGGCAAAAGCCTTTACCCTTGCCCTTTCCCAGAGCCGATGACCACAACACCATCCCAGGCCGTAAAGGCCGTGCTCGGCCCCACCAATACGGGCAAAACCCACTATGCCATCGAGCGCATGCTGGCCTATCGCTCGGGCGTTATCGGCCTGCCGCTGCGCCTTCTGGCCCGCGAGGTCTATAACCGGGTCGTCGAACGGGTCGGCGAATCGGCGGTGGCCCTGGTCACCGGCGAAGAACGCATCGTGCCAAAGGCCGCCCGCTACTGGGTGGCCACTGTCGAGGCCATGCCCACCGACATGATGGCCGATTTCCTCGCCATCGACGAAATACAGACCGCAATCGATTTCGATCGCGGCCACGTCTTTACCGACCGCCTGCTGCACGCCCGCGGCCGCGCCGAAACCCTGCTGTTGGGCGCCCAGACCATGGAGCCGGTCATCCGGCGCCTTTTGCCCCATGCCGACATCACCTTCCGCCCCCGCTTTTCCCAGCTGAGCTGGGCCGGGTCGCGCAAGATTTCGCGCCTGCCGCGCCGCTCAGCCATCGTCGCCTTTTCCGCTTCGGAAGTTTACGCCATTGCCGAATTGCTGCGCCGCGAACGGGGCGGGGCTGCCGTCGTCATGGGCTCGCTCTCCCCGCGCACCCGCAACGCCCAGGTCGATTTGTTCCAGAACGGCGATGTGGAATTTCTCGTGGCCACCGACGCCATCGGCATGGGGCTCAATCTCGACGTCACCCACGTCGCCTTTGCCTCCGATTCCAAATATGACGGTCGCCAGTTCCGCCCTTTGACGCCCGCCGAAATCGGCCAGATCGCCGGCCGCGCCGGACGCCATATGCGCGACGGCACCTTTGGCGTCACCGGCGGCACCGACCCCTTTGACGAGGAAACCATTGCCGCCCTCGAAGCCCATGACTTCGCGCCCGTCAAACAACTCCAGTGGCGCAACCGCGACCTTGATTTTTCCTCGCTGACCGCCCTGCACGCCAGCCTCGAGGTCACGCCCGAACACCCGGCTCTCACCCGCGTGCCCGTCGCCACCGACCAGCGGGCCCTCGAATTTCTCCTGCGCCGCGAGGAAGGCCAACTAGCCAATTCCCGCGAACGCACCGAATTGGCCTGGGCCTGTTGCCAGATCCCCGATTTCCGCGACATTTCCCCCGCCGCCCATGGCGAAATCGTCACCCGAATCTTTTCCGGCCTTGCATTAGCAGGAAGGATAGACGCTGACTGGATTGCCGAGCAGGTCCGGTTCTGCGACAATACGGTTGGCGACATCGATACGCTGTCCAACCGGATCCGCCAGATTCGGACCTGGACTTTCATTTCTAACCGCAGGAACTGGCTGGAAGACCCCACGCACTGGCAGAAAACGACCCGAGCGATCGAGGACGCTTTGTCCGACGCCCTGCACGAAAGGCTGATCCAGCGTTTCGTCGACCGGCGGACCAGTGTGCTGATGCGTCATCTTAGAGACAAGCAGATGGTATCACCAGAAATCACCGAAAACGGCGAACTCGCGATCGAAGGCCACATCATCGGCACGATCGAAGGGTTCCGATTCACGCTCTCGCGCATCGACGGCGAGGCCGATTCGAAAAACCTGCGCTCCGCGGCCACCTCGGTTGTCGCGCCCGAAATCGCCAAACGCGCGGACCGTCTGGCCGGCGCGCCCAATGAGGAATTCGTCCTCGCCACCGACGGCGTGATCCGCTGGCGTGGTGAAGTGGTGGCTGAACTGGCCGAAGGCGCCACCCTTTTTGCCCCCCGCATCATCATTTTGGCCGACGAGAGCCTTTCAGGCCCCGATCTCGAAAAGGTCGATGATCGCCTTTCGCTCTGGCTGCGCCATCATATCAACACCCAGCTCGAACAGGTCATCGCCCTGCTCGAGCCGGCCGAACTCGAAGGCGCCGCCCGCGGCATCGCTTTCCGGCTGGCCGAAAACCTGGGCATCATCGCCCGGCCCGAAATCGCCGAAGAGGTCAAGGCGCTCGATCAGGACACCCGCGCCAAGCTGCGCAAGCTCGGCGTGAAATTCGGTGCCCACCACATCTACCTGCCGTTGACCCTCAAGCCCGCGCCGCGCGAACTGGCGCTGATCCTGTGGGGTCTCAAGCATGGCGGCGTGCGTCAGCCGGGCATTTCCGAATTGCCCCATATCATTTTGTCTGGCCGCACCTCCTTTCCCATCGATCCCACTTTCGACCGCCGCCTTTACGAGGTTGCCGGCTTTAAGGTCGCCGGTGAACGCATCGTGCGCGTCGATATCCTCGAGCGCCTGGCCGACATCATCCGCCCGCTCGTCGCCTATGACGCCAACCGCCCCGTCGACACCCCGCCGCCCGAAGGGGCAGCCGAGGCCAATGGTTTCCGCGTTACCGTCGAGATGACCTCGCTCTTGGGCTGCGCCGGCGAAGACTTCGCCTCGATTCTGAAATCTTTGGGCTATCGCCTGCGCCGCACGCCCAAGGTGCCGGCCGAAACGACGTCGGCTGAACCAATGCCCGCTGCCGACCCGGCTACCGCTGAGACGCCCGCCGCTGATACCGCTCAAGCCGAATCGGCGCCCGCCGAACCGATTGCCCAAACCGCTGTCGCCGAAGCAGCGCTTGAAGGCGCTCCGGTCGAGGCCGTCGCAGAAGGTGTCGCTGACGAGCCCGTACCTGCCCCCGAGGCGACCGCCGATTCCGAGCCGGTCCCTGCGGCAGCCGAAGCCGATGCTGCTGTACCCGCCGAGCCCGAGTTCGACGAAGTGTGGTTCCCGGCCGGTCGCCGTCCCGAGCGCACCCGCCCCGAACGCAACAAACGCGAAGGCAATCGCCCCCCGCGCCCCGAGGGCCAGCAGCGCTTCAAGGGCAAGGGCGGAAAACCGGGCCAGCCCGGCAAGGGCGGACATCAGGACAATCGCGCCAACGAGCGCCCCCGTCCCGAACGGCGTGAAAAGCCCATCGACCCCGATTCGCCCTTTGCAGCGCTCGCCGCGCTCAAGACCCGCAAATAAGGTCATGCCCTCCGAGCGGCAGGATCGTCAGCGCCTCGACAAATGGCTCTGGCATGCCCGCATCACCAAGACCCGCACACTGGCCCAGAAACTCATCGAGTCCGGCGCCGTGCGGGTCAACGGCCAGCGCGTTCTCGACAGTGACCGCAGGGTCGGTGCGGGAGACGGATTGACCCTCCAGATCCACACCCGTCTGAAGGTTCTGCGCATCGCGGCGATTGCAGACCGGCGCGGTTCGGCGAGCGTTGCAGCCACGCTTTACGAGGATATTTCGCCTCAAGGGCTTCCAGAAAAGCTGGGTCCCACTTTTTCGGTTCGGAAGACCGAAACCTAGGGAAGGAGGCCGGCCGGCGTTTCGAAAGAAACGACAATCTGCCGACCTTGGAAAAACCGGAATCCTGATCGCTTTTGCCGCGCCTTCTTGGCAAGCGCACGCCTTGAAAGCCAACTCAAAACCGTTTAGCAAGCATGCGCTTGGCCATTTCCTCACACCGCCAGCTATCAGGATTGCCCCATGACCTATGTCGTCACCGACAATTGCATCAAGTGCAAATACACCGACTGCGTGGAAGTCTGCCCGGTCGATTGCTTTTATGAAGGTGAAAACATGCTGGTCATCCACCCCGACGAGTGCATCGACTGCGGGGTGTGCGAGCCCGAATGCCCCGCCGACGCCATCAAGCCCGACACCGAGCCCGGGTTGGAAAAATGGCTTGAGGTGAACACCAAATACGCCTCTATCTGGCCCAACCTCACCGAAAAGCGCGACGAATTGCCGGACGCCAAGGAGATGGACGGCGTCGAAGGCAAGTTCGAAAAATTCTTCTCCGAAGAACCCGGCGAAGGCGACTGATCCAGACTCAGACGGCCCGGCTCCGCATCAGCGTCTCGGACGGCGCCTCCCCGAACTGGGCGGCATAATACTGGGCAAACCGGCCCAGATGCCAGAACCCCCAGTTCATCGCCACGTCCGAGACGGTCCGTCCTGCCTCCACGCCATTCGACAATTCCCGCCGCACCGCATCGAGGCGCCGCAGCATGATCCATTCGCTTGGCGACAGTCCGGTGACATGTCTGAACAGCAAGCGCAATTGCGCCGGCTCCATCCCGATGGCCTCGGCCATGTCGCCAACCGATAGCGGCTCACCGGCCTGTGCTGCGATATAATCGCGAACCCGCCGATAATCGCTCGCGACGGCCGGTCGGAACAACAGAGCCGCGCCTTTCGCGTTACCGGCCATTCCCACCAGACGGTCGAGCAGCAGCCCCCTGAGCACCTGGTCATAATGCGGCCCTGACGGAGCGCACCCGCTGCCATGCGCATCGAGCAGCGACAACAGCCAGCCGGCAAGTCCTTGCACCTGCACGCATCGCTCGAGCATGGCCGGCGTCGAGAAATCCATCTCGGGCAAATGCGCTTGGAGCAATTCGGCTTCGATGCTGACGATCAACAGATCGGACGGCTCGCTCCCCACGATCACCACCTCCTGCCCGCCCGGCGCGATCATCAGCGAGCCGCTGGCCAGCGCACTGGCCTCCACCCGCCAGCTCCCATCCGCCCCCAGCGGGATGGCAAACAGCACCCGACCTTTGGGCCCGGCCGATTCCTGAAGAATCGGCACCCCGATCCGCTCGCGGTAGATCGTCATGCCCGCCAGCGCCAGCGTGTCGATGCTGCCCCAATACCGGCCGCGGCCAAGCTGGTCGTAGTGCTGCGACCAGCCCACGAGCCCGGTTTCCTGCTCGAAGGCGTCGGCATAATCGGCATGATGAAAGGCAAGCATACGAGGCGACCAGAAGATTGATCCGGCGCCATGCTAGCCAACCGCCCTCAAATTGGTCAACGAATTTATATGCCTAAAATTTACGCAACAATCGGAGTCAAACTGGATAGCGCGCCCGCTCGAAGCCCGCCTAAGCTTTGTCCATCAAACGCGATGGAGACCCGCATGGTAAGCCAACCCTACCTTCTGGCGCTGGCGCTCGGCACCGCTCTGACGCTTCCTGCATTCGCGCAGGAAAACGCCGATGCGCCAGAGCCGATCGCCCCCGAGACCCTGACGGTCAAGGAAGCGATCGATCCCGGCCCCAATATTTTCTCAAACGCCCAATCCTGGGACGGTGCCAGCCAGATCCAGGTCTGGTCGGCCGAGGATTTGACCTACAAGGGCAACATGACCGCCGGCCTGATGGGCCAGATGCTGATCTCCCCGGATGGAACAACGGCCTATGGCCAGTCCACCTACATGACCCGCATCACCCATGGCGATATCGAGCATGTGCTCGAAATCTACGACGTCGCGACCCTCTCGATCACCTCGGAAATCGCGCTGCCCGCCAAGGCGGCCATGGTCGCCGCCTACACGCCCTATCTGGCCATGAGCGCCGACGGCAAACTGGTTTATGTCCAGAACGCCACCCCCGCCACATCGGTCACCGTGGTCGATGTCGAGGCCGGCGAAGTGATCCAGGAAGTGCCGACACCGGGCTGTTTCGGCATCTATCCCACCCTCCAAGGCTATGGCTTTTCCACGGCCTGCGGCGATGGCACCTTTGCCAGCTTCGCTCTGGGCGCCGACGGCACCGAAGCGACCCGCTCGGTCTCCGAAGTCGTTTTCGATCCCGATGAAAACCCCATCTTCATCCCCGGCAAGCGCATCGGAGAGGCCCTGGCCTTCATCACCTACAATGGCGACCTGATCACGCTCGATGACAGTGGCGAAAGCGTCGCCCTGCTCGACACCGTCTCGATCACCGACGATGTCGAGGATGCCTGGGCGCCCGGCGGATACGACCTGTTCGCTTACAGCCCCACCGCCGACATCCTTTTCGTGACCATGCATTCCGAGCCCTACGACGGTTCCCACAAGAATGCGTCCGAGGAAATCTGGGCCTACGACGTGTCCGAGGATACCGTCCTCTACCGCACCCATGTCGAAGGCGTCATTTCCCTTTCCGCCACCGACGAAGAGGCACCCACGCTCTATGCCGTCAACGAGCACGAAGCGACGCTGGAAATCTTCTCGTCCGACCCCGAGGCCAAATACGTCCTCAAGCACGAAGCGTCCACCGACTCGCGCGGCTGGGCAACCCTGGTTTCGGTGGCCCCATGAGCGGCGCCGAATTCATGACCCTGCTCGCGGGCACGGCGGGCGCCTTTACCGCGCTGCTCTTTGCCCGCGCCGCATGGCACAAGCTGGCCGACTTTACCGAGTTCACCGGCTTTGTCGCTGATTATCAATTGGTGCCCGAGCCGATGGTGCGGCCCGTTTCGGCGGTCATCGTCGCCGCTGAAACGGCGGTCGTGCTCGCCTTCCTCCTCCCCGGCGGGGCGCCGTTCGGTGCCCTGATCGCCATGGCTCTGCTGCTTGGCTATGCCGGCGGCATGGCGATCAATCTGCGTCGGGGGCGGGACCGCATCGAATGCGGGTGCGGCGGGGCAGCCCAACCGCTGTCCTGGTCGCTGATCGGGCGCAACATCGCCATCGCCGCTCTGGTGGCCAGCGCGCTGTTCGCCCCGATCACCCTTAATCTCGAAGGCGCCATCGCCGCGATCGGAGCCGGGTTCACGCTCTGGCTGGGCTTTATCGCTGTCGAACAGCTTCTGGCCAACGCCGCGCGCTTTTCTCTCAAGCGCTGAGCGGCCAATTTTTTGGATGGATGACATGAATGCATTGATTTTTGCCGTTGGCGTTCTCTGGGTAATCGTTCTCGCCCTGATCGTCGTTATCTTCGCCCTCGCCCGCCAGATCGGGGTGCTGTTCGAACGCGTTTCGCCCATGGGCGCCCTGGTCAACGATTCAGGCCCCAAGATCGGCGACACGACGCCGGTCTATACCCTGCCCAATCTCAATGGCGGCGCGGTCACAATCGGCCCCAAGCCGAACCGCTCCACGCTGGTCTTTTTCGTCTCGCCCACCTGCCCGGTCTGCAAAAAGCTCCTGCCCATCCTGCGCTCGGTCAAATCCGACGAGGGCAAATGGCTCGATGTGGTGCTGGCCAGCGATGGCGAACCGGATAAGCACAAACGCTTTATCGACACCGCCAGGCTCTCGGACTTCCCCTATGTGGTGTCCACCGAGCTCGGCCTTGCCTACCGCGTTTCACGCCTGCCCTTCGCAGTGCTTTTCGATGAGCACGGCACCATCAAGGCCAAGGGCCTGATCAACAATCGCGAGCAGCTCGAGAGCCTGTTCAACGCCTCCGAAATGGGCGTCGGCTCGATCCAGAACTACCTCGACGCCCCAATTCCGGCCACCAACTGAACGCGCTTAAGGGAGCACTAGATATGAATGGTTTGATCGACTCTCTTCTGGCCTGGATGGACAAACGGGCCGAAAACTCCGCCCGCCAGGTCGCCCAGCAGACCGGCCGGCGCAATTTCCTCTCAAGGGCCGGCGCCGCTGTTGTCGGCGGTGTCGTGGGCGGCACCATGTTGCCCATGCTGCCCTATGACCGCAATTTCGGCATGGCTTTCGGTCAGGAGGGCGCGTCCACCGATGGCGACCAGACCGCCTGCGAATACTGGCGCTACTGCGCACTGGACGGCAATCTGTGCAATGATTGCGGCGGCGCCATCGACCAGTGCCCGCCAGGCTCGGAAGCCTCCTCGGTCGCCTGGGTGGGCACCTGCGCCAACCCCAATGATGGCCGCGACTACCTCGTGTCCTACAATGATTGCTGCGGCAAGGCGTCCTGCTCGGGCTCGTTCTGCTTTACCTCGGAAGGCGAGCGCCCCGGTTATCGCATGGGGCTCTATAACGACATCAACTGGTGCATGGCCAACGCGTCCAAGGGCTATCACTGCACCGTTGCCGTCGTCGTGGGCCTTGCCGAGTGATCAGGATTGCCACCCTGACCCTGCTCCCGGCGCTGCTTTTTGCGGCGCCGGGTTTTGCCCAGGATAAGACCCCTCACACCAATTACGTGCTGCGCTGTGCCGGCTGTCACGGCATGAGCGGCGCGGGGGCGCCTTCCGCGGGAATATTCGATTTCAACGGCATGGTCGGCGCCTTTGCCGGCATCGACGAGGGCCGCACCTATCTCATGCACGTCCCCGGCGTCGCCGGATCGGGCCTTTCGGACGCCGAGATCGCCGCGGTCATGAACTATGTCATGGAAACCTGGGCCGGCGATTCCCTGCCCGAGCCCTACGAGCCCTTCACACAAGCCGAAGTGACCGCGCGCCGCGCCATCCCCATCCCCGATGTCGTCGAAAACCGCCGCGAAGTGGTCGCCCTGCTCGAGGCTCTGGGCATCGAAACGGCCGACTACCCCTGGCCCTGACCGGCGTGCGCGCAAATCGGCTGTGGCCGGTTTGGGGCGGTCAACTGCCAGTGGTATTGAAAATCACACCCGCGCCCACCATATGCGATTGCGCGCCGCACGGCATCGCAATAGGCCCGCGCGCCGGTTGATTCGTAACTTTTGATTTTGTCATCAAACTGTGGTATTGTTCCCACAACCAGTTGCATCAGCCCTCACGCTAACCTGTGCCCCGAAGGGCACTTTTTTGTGAAACAAGCCACAAAGCCAAAACGAACTGACCGGAAAACAGCGGAACCGGCCGGGAGAGTTGTGCGACTGAAAAAACGGTCCCTGCCGGGATCAGGAAATTGAGGCGAGACGCGTCTGCCGCAATGAGCGCGTCCGCCACGGCGTCAACAGGAGTAGCCAATATGGCAACTAAAAAGACCACGCAGCGTGCGGGCTTCAAGACCGGCGAGTATGTCGTTTACCCCGCCCATGGTGTTGGCCTCATCCAGTCCATCGAGGAACAGGAAGTTGCAGGACTTTCTCTCGAGCTGTTCGTCATCGGTTTCGAACAGGACAAGCTGACGCTCCGCGTGCCCGTTGCCAAGATCAATTCCGTGGGCATGCGCAAGCTGGCCGAACCCGAAGAAGTCACCAAGGCGCTCGAGACCGTCACCGGCCGCGCCCGCGTCAAGCGCACCATGTGGAGCCGCCGCGCGCAGGAATACGAGGCCAAGATCAATTCGGGCGATCTCATCGCGATCTCCGAGGTGGTCCGCGACCTTTACCGGTCCGAAGAGCAGCCCGAGCAGTCCTATTCCGAACGCCAGCTCTTCGAGCAGGCCATGGACCGCATGAGCCGCGAAATCGCCTCGGTCAACAAGATCACGCTGACCGAAGCGGTCAAGCTCATCACCAAGAACCTCGCCAAGAGCCCGCGTCGGGGCAAGTCCGACGCAGCCGATGCCGAGGAAGCCGCAGCGTAAGCCGCACTCTCAATCAATGCAAAAAGGCCGGTCCCAGCGACCGGCCTTTTTTGTGTGTGCCCATACAGGCGAACGCCTCAGGGTTGGTATGGAACCGGATTTTTCACCGGGGAAACGGTCGGGGTGGGACCAGCGCTTGGGGCTGACCGGCCCGCCTCAATCGACCCGTACGACCTTGTAGGACGCCCCCGCCTCCACCGGATCGCCCGGCAGCAGATTGTTGAGCACCAGAAAAAGCTCGCGCCCGCGATTGAGCTGGCCCATGCGCTGGGCCAGCGTGTCGGCATTGTCGCTGCCGCCCGC
Organism: Pelagibacterium nitratireducens; assembly: GCF_037044555.1. Classification (NCBI taxonomy): domain Bacteria; kingdom Pseudomonadati; phylum Pseudomonadota; class Alphaproteobacteria; order Hyphomicrobiales; family Devosiaceae; genus Pelagibacterium; species Pelagibacterium nitratireducens. The sequence goes on along the minus strand of NZ_CP146275.1, from coordinate 587,565 downwards.
CCGCACCAGCCCCAGCTTGATGGTCCGAATTGCCGCGAGGTCGCTCTGCTGGGTGCGCCGCAGGCTCTCGACCGTCTGCTGCGCCGCCCTGCGGAACGCGCTCGTGTCGGCGCGTCCGGCAAAGATGAACCGGAACACACCATCGTCGACCCGCGCCACCGTCACATCGAAAAACCATTCCTCGGTCTGGGCCCGGCCCGTCGCCGTCTCGATGCCGTTGATGGTGCGCGTGGTCACCGTTTCGGGCTGCAGTCCGGCAATCCACCCCGAGCGCAGATAGTCGGCAAGCGATGTCGAAGCGGGCACCTGCGCGCTGTCGAACCGCAGCGCCGCCCCATCACCCGCGACGGCGACAACGGCCTGGTTGGACATCTGCAACCCGTAGTCGGACGGCACGGTGAAGGTCAGCCCGTATTGCGGCGAGATATAACGCTGCCCGACAATCGTTCCCTGCTTGCCCGAATCCCCGAAGGTGATCCCGTCGACCGCCGCAAGATACCCCTGCCGGTCGGTGATCCCCACGCCTGGTTCGCCGTAATTGCGCGCTTCATCGATCGCCCGCTGGATACGGTCTGGCGTCGAGGGATGGGTGGACAGGAAGTCCTCGCCCCCGTTAGCGGCGCTGACGAACTGCGCGAACCGTCCCATGGCGGTCAGAAACCGCGCCGCCGCATGGGGATCGTAACCGGCTCGCGCCGCGATCTTGATGCCCTCGCGGTCGGCTTCGAGTTCCTGGTTCTGGGAGAACGCGGCAAGGTTCTGCGCCGAGCGCTCGGCGGTCGCATTGGCATCGATCACCCCGCCCAGAACCCCGGTAATCACCCGGTCGACGATTTCGGTGGTGCGCACCCGCGCCGAGCGGGCCCGCGCATGGCGCAGGGTCACATGGGCGATCTCGTGGGCGATCACCGCCGCCAATTCGCTCATGTCGTTGGCCAGCGCCAGAATGCCACGCGTCACATAGATGAAACCGCCCGGCAAGGCAAAGGCGTTCACTTCCGAGGAATCGAGAATGGTGATCGTGAACTGGGTTGCCGGCTGGCCCGCTGCCGCCAGAAGTTTCGAGACCATGCGCGCCAGCATCAGCTCGGTCGCGCGGTGCTCGTAAACCCCGCCATACGAAGCGATGATGCGTGGGTGCTCGCGCAGCCCGATCACCGCATCTTCGGGGTCCGTTCCGGCCGGCACTGCCGGCGCCGAACCGCCAGTCTGACGCGTGGCGATATCCGACCCGCCCAGCAGTCCTGAACAACCCGCGACCGCGGAAACGAGCACAAGGCCCGTGCCCGACAGAAAGGCGCGACGTGTGAAGGTCCTCTCGTTCATGGTCTTGCCAGAACCTCGATCTGTTCGGGGTGGGTGACATCGATGCGCGGTCCATCAGCGCTCTCGATCCAGCCGCGCACCCGGATCACGCTATTGTCCAGGCCGAGCGGATCGATACCCGCTTGCTCGAAAACCCGCAATCCCGCCTCTTCGATCACCGCGGTAAAATCTTCGCGCCACACGCGCCCGAAATTGAGATAGACCCGGTTTCCAACGTGCTCTGCGTTGAGCACCCGACCTTCCACAAGTTCATACCCGCCGACCCGATCGAGCAGCGCCCCCGGATCGGCGCCGTTACGAACCCCATAATAGGGATCGCGCCAGATGCCCAGCCGGTCGGCCCGCCCCTGCGCCTCGGCGGCATAAAGGACATCCAGGCACGAGCGGTTGTCGGGAAACGAATAGACCCGCGCCAGGCCCCGGCGCAGCATTTCGGCCTGCACCCAGACAACTTCCCCGTCGCGCTCGACCATCACATGAGCCAGCGCCCGTCCGTGCCGGTCGCGGTTCTCCCCGCCATAATAGAGCGAAACCTCTTGCCCCATCACCAACTCTTCGATCGCCGCTTTGGCTTCATCGCCCAGCGGCCAGGCCTCGAAACCCTCGCGCCCCAGCGGCAGCTTGGGCGCCTGAATGCCGACCAGCCGCACGGTCAGCCCGCCCTCGAGATCGAACGTATCGCCGTCCGAAATCGAGACCACCCGGCCCGAAGGCCCGGCCTCCAGCGCATCGCAGCTTTGGGAAAGGGCAGGCGCAACGCCCGGCACGGCCATGAGAAGTGTCGTCACGAGCAAACGTCTGAGCAAATTCGGCCTCTGAACCGGGCCGCCCCAGGGCGGCCGTATTTTGCGACTGAACCGCTGCATCCCCCGCAATGCTTCGGATTCGATTGTTGGTTCACTGTGCACGCAATTGCGGCAAAAATCATCATTATTGTCCGATCCCGGGCTTTTTAAGGGGCGCCTCTCACCCGGCCGCCGACTGGTTTTCGGCCGGCGCGTGCTTGCTGGCAATCATCGCGGCGAGCGCCTGCACCTGCCGGTCGGCTATCCCCATTTCTTTGAGGTGCCGGGCGGTGTTGATCACATACTCGATATTGGATCCAGCCTCCCCCACCGCGCCATCGACCAGCGCGAACTGCTCTTCGAGCGAAAGCCGCCCGGCATATTGGGGATGATGAGGATCGGCAACGAAAGTGAGGGTTTCCACGATCTCGCCATTGGCCAGCTTGGCGGGACGATGGGTTTCCACATACACCATGGTCACCTGTTCGCGCGCCCGCAGATAGTCGCGCACCTCGTCCCAGTCGCTCTCGGCGATCTTGAACGCCATCCCCACGCACGCCCCGCCGCGCTCGAGCCCGAACACAAGTCCCGGCCGCTCCGCTGTCCCCCGATGCAGGTGCGAATAGATGCACAGCCGCCGATGCACGCCGCGCAACAGTGCCCGCTCGGCGCGCTCGAACACGAAACCGGGCCGCCAGATCAGCGATCCGTAACCGAAGACCCAGTGCGAGGATGGTTGAGAAGGCATGGACATGGGTCAAGGTTTGGCACGCGCATTCCCGGCGCGCAAGATGGCCGCGACCCACTCATCGGCAGCCAGGGCGCAATTGCCTCATGACGGCCACGCGCGAACCCTATATGAAGCGCCTATGAAGCGCTTTGTCATAATGATCGTCGCCGTCGTCGCCGTCTCGGTTCTGTGGATGGGTGGCTGGTTCTATATCGCCGGGCAGGTCCGTGGGGAAATTTTGTATCTGGCCCAGGCCGATGGCATCACCCAGCCGCGCCTGGTCTGCGACCGGCTCGATGTGGGCGGCGCACCCTTTTCGTTTTCGCCCCGCTGCACAGATGCGCAGATCATCTCCGGGGATATGACCATCGAACTGGCCGCCATCACCGGCACGGCGCTGTTTTACACCCCCACCCACATTCAGCTCTTCGCCACCGGACCCGCAAAGATCACCGATGCGTTCACCGGCGCCACCCAGGAGGTGCGCTGGTCGAACATGCACGCCAGCCTGCGGCTCGATAACGCCATGATCGAGCGCTTCTCGGCCCTGGCCGACGATCTGGTCTATGCCGACATGCTGATCGGGGAAACAATCATCGGTACCGCCACCCATGGCGAATTCCACCTGCTCGACGCCACGCCCGCCGATGCCCCGCCGGGAACCGGCACCGTGTTCGACGCCTACGCCACGCTCGAGGATGTCACGAGCCAAGACAACGATATCGCCAATGGCAGCCTCGTCATCGATGCCCGCCTGTCCGGCCTGCCCGATCCCGCGCTCTGGGGCGACCCGCAGGTGCTCGGCTTCTGGCAGGCGCTGGGAGGCGAACTGGTCCTGCGCGGCATTGAGGCAAGCGCCGACGGGCTTTCGCTGATCGCCCAAGGGGCCGCCAACCTCACCGATGCCGGGCTGGTCAACGGCAATCTCGACATCGCCTCCCAGGGCGTTGCCGATCGCATCGCCGCTCTTGTCGGTGACCCGTCCGTGGCCCAGATCGTTCTCGGCAGCCCGGGCGAAGACGGCGTCTCGCGCCAGACCCTGCGCATCAATGACGGCACCGTCGTTGTCGGCATCATCCCTGTCGCCAGCCTGCCGCCGCTATTCTGAAGCCGGCTCGGAAGGCTTCGGGTCCCCATGCGGACGGCCGAAATCGGGCGCTTCGGTTTCCTGTCCGGCGGCAATGATCGAGCGGCGCACCGCCCGCGTGCGGGTAAAGAGCGTTTCCAGCGCCTCGCCATCCCCGACCCGCACCGCGCGCTGAAGCACCGAAAGGTCTTCTAAAAACCGCCCCAGCATTTCGAGCACCGCGTCGCGATTGGTCAGAAACACGTCGCGCCACATCACCGGATCGGACGCCGCGATGCGGGTAAAATCGCGAAACCCGGACGCGGAAAACTTGATGACTTCCGATTTGGTGTCCTGTTCGAGATCGTCGACGGTCCCCACGATATTGTAGGCCACCAGATGGGGCACATGACTGGTGATCGCCAGCACCATGTCGTGGTGGGCCGGGCTCATCGCCTCGACATCGGACCCCAGCCCCTTCCAGAACGCCTTCAGCAGCTCCACAGCCTTGGGATCGGTCCCCTCGGGCGGGGTCAGAACGCACCAGCGGTTTTCAAACAGATCGGCAAACCCCGCCGATGGCCCCGAATGCTCGGTCCCCGCCAGGGGATGGCCGGGCACGAAATGAACGCCCGCCGGCACATGCGGCCCCACGACATCGACAACATGGCCCTTGACCGAACCCACATCGGACAGGATCGCGCCGGCCTTGAGATGGGGCGCGATTCTGGCAGCAATCGCCTCGTAGCTCCCCACGGGAGAGCACAGAATCACAAGGTCGGCATCTTTCACCGCCTCGGCGGCATCGATCGTATAGATATCGCCCAGCCCCAGGGCCCGCGCTTCATCGAGCGTTTCGGCCCGCCGCGTCGAAATGGCAATCGTTTTGGCCAGCCCGGCCCGCCGCGCGCCCAGCGCTATCGACGACCCGATCAGCCCGATACCGATAAGGGCGAGTTTCTCGATCATTTTGATTCCATGAAGTCTTTGAGTGTAGCAGCCACCGCTCTCATCGCCCCTTCGCTGCCGATCGAAATGCGCAGACCGTTGGCAATCCCGTACCCGCCCATTTCCCGCACCACCAGTCCGCGCTCGAGCAGCGCACCATTGGCCGCCTTGGCCATGTCCGCATCGTCAAACAGCACAAGAATGAAATTGCCCTGGCTGGGCAGAACCCGCAGCCGGTTCGACCCGATTTCGGCGCTCAGCCACACCCGCCACTTGTCATTGTGCTCGCGCAGCGCTCTGGTGAACGCCACGTCCCGCGTCGCCGCTTCCGCCGCCACCTGCCCCAGCACCGAGACGTTGAACGGACCGCGGATCCGGTTGACCGCATCGACAAGATGGGCCGGACCGTAAAGCCAGCCCACCCGCGCCGCCGCCAGCCCCATCTTGGAAAAGGTGCGCACCATCACGACGTTCTCGCTGCGCTCGACCAGCGAAATCCCCACCCCGTAATCGGGGGCTGTCACATATTCGGCATAGGCCGAATCGATCACCAGCAAGACGTTCGCCGGCAGCCCGGCATGGAGGCGATCGAGAGCTTCGGCATCCAGATACGTGCCCGTGGGATTGTTGGGATTGGCCAGAAAGACGATTTTCGTCTTACGCGTCACCGCCGCAAGGATCGCATCCACATCGGCGCAATAATCGGTTTCCGGCGCCACCACGGGCGTCCCGCCCGCAGCACGGGTGATGATGGGATAGACCATGAAGCCATATTGGCTCATCACCGCCTCGTCCCCATCCCCGATATAGGTCTGGGCCAGCAGGTGCAGCACTTCGTCCGATCCCGCGCCCACCACGATCCGCTCGGGATCGAGGCCATGCACTTCCCCCAGCGCGGCGCGGAGTTCGCGTGAGGATCCCTCGGGGTAAATCTCGAGTTTTTCGGCCGCCGCCTTCACCGCCGCGATGGCCTTGGGGCTCGCCCCCAGCGGGGACTCATTGGCCGAGAGCTTGATCGTGTCGCCGGCCATTTTGCCCGGCGCGCTCGAGCGGCCCGGCACATAGGGGGCAATGGTCAATATCCCCGGTTGCGGAACGGGTCTGTCACTCATGGCGCTTCACATAGACTGGCTTGGGCGTACCCCCTGTTACGGGGCCGCGCGGACCATAGTGAATGGCTCACCTTAAAGCAATCGCCTCCGGCAAGGGACAGCCAATGCACCCTTTGCCGGTTGATCGCATCCTCCCATGACGGCATGATCGCCCCACCTGCCACTTTTTCGTTTCGCAAGGCCAGCCCATGACATCCACCGAAGCCGAACCCACACCCGTGGAGGTTCAGATCGGTGGCCTGCTCGAAGCGCTCCACGCCTCCCAGCAAAAGCCCGATCCGCGGTTCACGGTCGCCAGCCTGATCGCCGCGCTCGGCGTTCATTCCCATATCGTTGTGATCCTGGTTTTTTCCGTCCTCAACATGGTGCCCGGCCCGCCCGGATATGGCGGCACCATCGCCTTTGCCATCATCGGCTTTTCCATCGCCATGCTGATTGGCGCGCCGCTGACGCTTCCCGGCTGGATCCGGCGCCGCAAGCTCCCGGCCAAGGCCCTGATGCGCGTGACCAAACTCTTTGCCCGCATGGCCGCCGCCATGGCCCGGGTTTCGCGGCCGCGCTATCTCTTGGTCTCCGCCCCCGTCTTCCAGCCCGTTCTGGCGCTGTTCATCATCGCGGTCAGCCTGCCCATGATGCTGCCCATTCCCTTCATCAACGCCATCCCCAACGCCGGCATCTGCGTATTGTGTCTGGGCTGGATCAACCGCGACGCCGTGGTCATCATTGCCGGGATCGTCCTCGCTCTTGTCGGGCTCACCATCGCCGGCGCCGCCATCTGGGGCGTCTGGCATCTGGCCAATGCCGCCGTCGGGGCCGTGCAATGATGCCCGTTTTCCGGCCCATACGGCCGGTCCGCCGGTTCATCCTGCATCTGCCCGCCGGCGGGGTGTTCCTGGGGCTTGTGTTTTTCGCCCTCTCGCTCACCCCCTCGCTCATCCCCCGCCATTTCCTCATTCAGGGCATATTGTCGGGCTGCGTGTTCGCCGCCGGCTATGGCATCGGCGTCTTTCTCGAATGGCTCTGGAACTTCATGGGGCTGCGGCCGCCATCGCGCCGCTGGATCCGATACGCCCAATGGACGATGATCGGCGCCGGATTGGCTTTTGCATTCGTGTGCCTGTGGCTTTCCACCGGCTGGCAGAATTCGATCCGCGCCGTGATGGACATGGCTTCTGTCGAATCCAACCAGCCCATCTATGTCGTCGCCATCGCCATCGTGCCCGCCCTGATCCTGATCGCGCTCGGCACATTGATCGTTTCGGGGGTCCGGCTGGTTTCTGGCTGGCTTGGGCTCATCATCCCGCCCCGCGTCGCGCTTGTGGGCGGCATCATTGTGGTGATGATCGTCACCAATATCACCGTCAACGGTGTGCTGGGGCGCTGGGCCTTTATCGCCGCCGACCGCTTCTATGCCAACCTCGACACCCTGGCCGGCGCCTATGAGGAGCAACCCACCGATCCCCTGCGCTCAGGCAGCGCCGCCTCGCTCATCGGCTGGTCGACCATCGGGCTCGACGCCCGCGTCTATGTGCAGTCCGGCCCCACCGCCGCCGAAATCGAGGCGATCACCCAAAAGCCCGCCATCGACCCCTTACGCGTCTATGTCGGCCTGCGCTCGGCCGAAACCGTCGAGGAGCGCGCCCGCCTCGCGCTTGCCGAACTGTTGCGCGTCGGTGCCTTCGAGCGCTCGGTGCTCGTGCTCATCATGCCCGTGGGCACCGGCTGGGTGCAGCCCCCCGCCATCGATACGCTCGAATTCCTCCATGGCGGCGACGTGGCCAGCGTCGCCCTGCAATATTCCTATCTCACCAGCTGGCTCTCTTTGGTGTCCGAGCCCAATGTGGGGGTCGAGGCCGCGCGCGCCCTGTTCGATATCGTCTATGATTACTGGAACACGCTGCCGGCCCAGACCCGCCCCGAGCTCTACCTGCATGGCCTGAGCCTTGGCGCCTACTCCTCCCAGGCATCGATCAACCTCTTCGATGTCCTCTCAAATCCCATAGCGGGCGCGCTTTGGGTCGGTCCGCCCTTTGCCAGCCAGATCTGGCGCGACGTCACCGGCGCGCGCAATCCCTTAAGCCCCGCCTGGCTGCCGCAGGTGGGCGACGGCTCCATCGTGCGCTACGCCAACCAGTTCGAGGGCCTGCAATCGGACGGAGGGCGCTGGGGGCCGCTGCGCCTGTTCTATTTGCAATATGGCTCCGACCCGGTTGTGTTTTTCGACCCCGGCACGATCTATCGCCGCCCCGCATGGCTCGAGGGCCGCCGCGCACCCGACGTTTCCCCTGACCTCACCTGGTATCCGGTCGTCACCTTCCTCCAGGTCACCTTCGATCTGGTCCTCGCCCAGACCTCCCCGGTCGGTTACGGCCACGTTTACGCCCCCCAGCATTATCTCAAGGCCTGGATCGAAATAACCGATCCCGACGGCTGGACCGAAGCCGAACTCGACGCCCTCACCGAGCGCCTCTCCCGGACGGGCACCTATCGCGATATCGTGGGCGGATGGTTCCGGGAAAACGATCCCTAGAGCCAAGGATTTGATTGAATCAAATCCTTGGCTCCAAACCCCTGTTTTGTCGCGTGTCCGAACCGCAAAACCGTTTCCACTTTTGCTGGACACGCTCTAGCCTGGCGGCCAGTCAGGGCCCGGCGCCAAGGCGACCGGGCCCCTTGTTTGCTAATCGGCAGCGATATCGAAGCTGTCGACGACATTTCCGGCAAGATCGACGGCCTTAAAGCTCAGCACATCGTCACCGACGGTCACCAGCTGGTAGGTCTGAATCTCTTCGACCAGCACCTGGGGAGAAAACCCGAAGCGTTCCTCGAAGCGATCTGCCTCGTAGTATTTGTTGCCGGCATTGGCGATGACGTAGATCGTGCCCTCCGGGTCCGGCGCGCCGGCGCGCACGGCCGGGGTTCGTTGGTACATGTGGTGGTGCCCCTGGAGGACCAGGTCCACGTTGTACGCGTCAAAAAGAGGTGTCCAGGCTTCGCGAAGCTCGGGCTCGTCCTGGCCGCCCCGGCCCGGATAGACAGGCTGGTGGAAAGCGACGATGTTCCAGCTCGCCTCCGAATTGGCGAGCTGATCTTCCAGCCACGCCGTCTGGGCCGCGAGTTCGGCTTCGCTCTTGCGGTTGGCGTCGAGGACGACAAACAGCGCATCGCCATAGCCAAAGGCATAGGTGCGCTCGGTCAGGCCCTCGGCCCCATTCTCGGGCAGATCGAAGGTATCGAGATAGACCGAGGGGCTTGGGGTGCCGTTGTACTCATGATTTCCGAGCAGGGGCACAATGGGCGTCGACGCGAAGGCGTTACCGGCACCTGCAAAGAAGCCATCCCAGTCGTCCCGCTCCGGTCCGCGCGCCACCAGGTCGCCGGCGATGAGATGGAAGGCGGCGTCCGGGGCAGCCTCGGCGGCCATCTCGACGAGTGGCGCCCAGGTCTCAAACCCATGCTGTACGTCGCCCCAATAGATGAAGCTGAACGGTTCTGGCTCGTCTGGGGCCGTGCTGAATGTGAAGGGATCGCTCCAGCCGCCTTCGTCGCTGCCCACGACATAGGTGTATTGTGTGCCCGGCTCGAGGTCGGTCAGGCGCGCGGTGTGACGCATGATTGTCGGATCATTGGCAGGCTCGGGCCAGAGATCGGTGAGCATGCCGGGAAAATCGTCGATCGCCGTGTAGTCGCCCATGATCTGGTCGCGCGGAGAATCGATAGCAGCGGCGTTGGCCTCGACGGTTTCAAAATCGCCTTCGGGATCGAAAGCTTCAGACGGCGCGATGTGCACTTCGCCAGTTCCGATCTCTTCTGCGGTGCGCCAGGAGATCGAAACCTGCCGACGCGGATCGGCACCCAGATTGATCACGACCTGGTCGGGCGCGGGCGTTGAGGGGAAGTCGGTAAATCGTGCGAACTCCACAAGAAAGCCGTCATGGCGACGGCTGCGCAGAAGCTGGACGACCGTCAGGCCTTCGAGTTCCTCGGGCAGCATCTCGAAATAGCGGCTGGGCTCGTCCTTCCAGGCGGGCGTGTCCAGCTCGGCGGTCGCGACGCCGTAATGATCGGCCAGTCCGGTGATCTCGAGCGTATCCTCGGGGTTCTGCGGCGCGACGATCACGGCATATTGCTCGCCGCTGTCGCCGATTTGCGCGCTGGTCAGGCCATTGACACCAAGCCCGATTGCACCGGCCGCGAAATCGGCCTTCCAGACCTTCCAATTGGTCTCGTGGCGAATCTGGAGTTCGAGATCGGTCGGCTCGAAGCCAAAATCTTCGAACCAGAACGGTTCGACGCCACCGCGTGCGATATAGACCGTAACCGGGACGTTGACGTCGAACTGGACGAACTGCTGACCCATGGCCTCGCGCTCGGATGGCGACAGCAGGGCAAGGGCGGATTCAGCGTCAAGCGCGCGGAACGTATCGGTGTCGAGTTCGGTCGCGAAACGCTGCTGAACCGCGAAAATGGTGTCGCGGGCGGTGTCCGAGGACTGCGCCAGCGCCATTGTCGGAACGAGCGCGCTGGAGGCAGCGAAAAGCACTGCGAGGGCGTGCAACGGCTTGGTCATCAAAAAAGATCCCGGATAATTGGCGCGCGCCCGCTCCTCCCATCAAGGAGATGGCAGGGCGCCGCGCTCAAGTTTAACTACGGCGCAGGAGCTAACGCCGTCGGGTCACAATTTGATGACGCTCGATGATGACACCCAGAACCGCCCGCCGGCTCGAAGATCCAATTACCGTATTTACAAAATATGATCTTTCTAATAGATGATCTTTCAGTTCTATCATCTGAAAGTAATTTTATGCCCACGCTCTTTCGCCTCGACGCCTCCATTCGCAATGAGGGCTCGGTCACCCGCGCCATCGCCGATACGCTTCAATCCGCGCTTGTCTCCGATGGGGCAGACATCTCCCTTTCCCGCCGCGAAATCGGCCTGAGCCCGCTGCCCTCCACGGCCTGGGCCGATGCGGTGTTCGCGCCCCACACAGCACCCGACCAGCGCACCGCCAGCCAGACTTCGTCCCTGCAGCTGGCAACCGAGCTGGCCGATGAACTCATAAAGGCCGATGCCTATGTCTTTGCGCTTCCGTTCTACAATTTCGGCGTCTCCCAGCACTTCAAGACCTGGGCCGACATCGTGCTCACCGATCCGCGCCTGGCGTCCGGTGTCGAGAGCCCGATAAAGGGCCGCCCCGCCCAGCTCATTGTTGCCCGTGGCGGCGGCTATGGCCCGGGCACCCCGCGCCATGGTTGGGATCACGGCACCGCCTGGTACCGGCGTATCCTCGCCGACATCTGGATGCTCGATCTCGAACTCGTCGAATGCGAACTCACCCTGGCCGATGTCAACCCGGCCATGGAATCGTTGCGCGGGATGGCCGCCGAAAATCTTGCAAATGCCCACGCACTGGCCGGCGAGAATGGCCGGCGTCTGGCCGGACGCCTGCGGGGCTGACCATCCTCGACTTGCGCGCTGCCGGAGGCTAAAATGGTGCCATGGACACTTCGGACAACACCCCGGCAGCCCCCTCGCTCCCCGTCAATCTCGGCTGGGCCCTGGCAACGCTGCTGCGCACCTATCAGACCCGGGTCGAGGCAGCCCTTGTCGGGCTGCCCGGGGGGGCGCGCGGTTTTCTGGTGATGGCGCTCGTCGAAAAGGAAACCTGCCACAGCCAGGCCGCCATCGCCGAGCGTCTGGGGCTCGACAAGACCATCCTGACCTATCTTCTCGACGGGCTGGAAAAGGATGGCCTCGTCAAGCGCACCCCCGATCCGCAGGACCGCCGCATCCGCCACATCAAGATCACGGCAAAAGGGCAAAAGACCCTCGCCAAATTCACCCGTGCCGTTGAACAGGTCGAAAAACAGGTGCTCTCGCGACTGAACCCCGAGGAAGCGGCCTGGTTCCAGCGCTCGCTCTCGAGAGCCGCCGGGCTCGACGCGGACAATGCCCAATCGCCCGACGAGGCCGAGAGCGTCGAAATCTGTCAGGCCACCCTGGGCACCAGCCAAGCGTGCTGACCCCCCATCGGTCCGGCGAGAACGCCGCCCCCTTCTCTAAAACCCCTCCCGCGCCGTCTGCGGGCTGAGCTCGGGCGCGCCCAGCGCCTTTTCGGCCCGCTTGCGCCGCGCGATGGCGGGAAACTGTTCCTTTTTCGCCCGAACGCACATCGCCCCGGCAAAGGTCGGTCCGAACATTTTCGATGCGCGCTCGATCATCCGCGCCGAGCGCAGGATCGGTCCCGAATGAATGGGGGGAAAAAACAGTCCGTCGCGCCAGACTTGGGGCGTAAAGGAGTGATCGCGCAATAGCTTGTCCATCTGCCCGCGCGAATAGGGCTGGCCATAGCCGAACGGATTGGTGTCCAGCCCCGCCCACAGCCCGCGCCGCCGCGGCACGACGATGATCACCTGCGCGTTGGGCGCGCAGATCCGCCACAACTCACGCATCATGTCTTCGGGGTCCACGACATGCTCGAACCCGTGAATGACGATCACCATGTCCATGGCCGCGTCGGTCAGCGGCATTTCCAGCGGATCGCACAAAACCGTGTGCGAGGGGCCCTCGCGCGGCCAGCTCGAAGCCCCCTGCCGGGCCGGCATGAAGGCCAGCACCCGCTCGGCCCCCTTGAGCGCCCCGCGCAGATAGGGCGTGGCAAACCCCAGCCCCAACAGCCGCAACCCGGTGACATCCCCGGCCAGCTCGCTCACCTGCTGGCGGATCGATTGCCGCGTCAGCCGGCCCAGGGGTGATTTGTAAAAGCGGATCAGCCCGTCGACGTCAGGTGTCATGGATTTTTGTTCACTCGCGCCAGATGCAAACGCACCTGACCTATGTGGGCGGTTTGGTCTCCAACGTCAAACCTTGCATGTGACAGGCCCGCGCCATACCCTTGCCGCAAAATCAAACAGGAGGCCTGCCATGTCCCTCGAAATCGCCGTTTTCCCAGCGCTCAGCGATAATTTCGGCTATCTCGTGCGCGATACAGCGTCAGGCCGCGTCGCCGCCATCGACGCCCCCGAAGAGGCCCCGATTCTCGCCGAACTCGAAAAGCGCGGCTGGACCCTGACCGATATCGTGATCACCCACCACCACCCCGACCACACCGACGCCATCGCGCCCCTCAAGCGGCAATTTGACTGCAACGTGATCGGCCCCAGGGGCGAAGCGGGCAAGATCGCCGGGCTCGATACGCTGGTGGGCGGCGGCGATACGGTGAGTTTGGGCGAAACGATCTTTGAGGTGATCGACGTGCCCGGCCACACCCTGGGCCACATCGCCTTTTTCGCGCCCGAGGAAAAAGCGCTGTTTTCCGCCGACGCCCTGTTTTCCATGGGCGTGGGCCGCATGTTCGAGGGCGATGCCCAGTCCATGTGGGCCGGCCTTGAACGGCTCAAGGCCCTGCCGCCCGAAACCATGGTCTATTGCGGCCACGAATACACCCTCGCCAACGCCAGATTCGCCCTCTCGATCGATCCGGACAATTCCGCCCTCAAGGCCCGCGCCGAACAGGCTCAGGATCAGATCGATTCGGGTCGGCCCACCATCCCCTTCAATCTGGGCGAGGATCTTGCCGCCAACCCCTTCCTGCGCGCCGATACGCCGGAAATGGCCCACGCCATGGGCCACGAAGACGCCCCCGCCTGGCAGGTCTTCGGCGCCATCCGCAAGGCCAAGGATAACTTCTAGAGCGAACGGCTATAGCCGCTGGCGCAATTCGTCGATTTGCTGGATGCGCGTTTCAAGCTCGGATTTGAGGGCCATCCGGTCGGCATCGGTATAGCGGTTGACCGCCACGGTGCGCTCGAGCTCCTCAATGGCGCGGGTAAGCTTTGCAAGCGCTGAGGACGGCATGGGCGGGGCTCCGGTTCAATGTCACGTACGGCCGGGCTTATCATACCCCCGACCCGGATGTGCATATAGTTTGGCCCGCCCCTGCGGCAAGCCACCTCTTGGGGCAGTATGCCGCGCGCCTTACCGCCATCGGCCATTTGCAATTGAGCCAAAAGATCGGTTTGATGTGTCAGCCCTTACGAGGTGATACATGGACTACGGACAGACGGCTGAACTGCTGGCGCGGATCCAGTTCGCTTTCACGGTTTCCTTCCACTTCATCTTCCCGGCCTTTTCCATCGGCACGGCGAGCTACCTTGCGGTTTTGAACGCGCTCTGGCTCTGGAAGCGCGACCCCGCCTATCTCAACCTCTTCGAATACTGGAAGACGATCTTTGCCATCACCTTTGGCATGGGCGTGGTGTCGGGCATCGTCATGAGCTACCAGTTCGGCACCAACTGGTCGGTGTTTTCCGAGCGGGCCGGGGCGGTGATCGGGCCGCTGATGGGCTATGAGGTGCTCACAGCCTTTTTCCTTGAGGCGGGGTTTCTCGGCATCATGCTGTTCGGCCGCAAGCGCGTCGGCGAAGGGCTCCATATGTTCGCCGTCGCCGTGGTTGCCTTTGGCACGCTGGTTTCGGCCACCTGGATCTTGTCGGTCAATTCCTGGATGCACACCCCCGCCGGCTATTCCATCGACGAGCTGGGCCGGTTCGTGCCGGAAAACTGGTGGGAGATCGTCTTCAATCCCTCCTTCCCCTACCGCCTGACCCATACCGTTCTGGCCGCGTTTCTGACCACCGCCTTTGCCGTGGGGGCCGTCGGGGCGTTTCACCTGCTGCGCGACCGGACCAACCGGCAGGCACGGATCATGTTTTCCATGGCCATGTGGATGGCCGCCGTCGTGACCCCCATCCAGATTTTCGCCGGCGACATGCACGGGCTCAACACCCTCGAACACCAGCCGGCCAAGATCGCCGCCATGGAAGGCCATTACGACAGCCACGACGGCGCACCGCTGATCCTGTTCGGCATCCCCGACGATGAGGCCGAGGAGACCCGGTTCGCCATCGAAATCCCCTATCTCGGCTCTTTGATCCTGACCCATCATCTCGATGGCCGGGTGGAGGGTCTGAAAGCCTTTCCCGAGGATGAGCGCCCGCCCGCGCTGATCCCCTTCTTTGCCTTTCGCATCATGGTCGGCATTGGCTTTTTGATGCTGGGGATCGGCATTTGGTCGCTGTGGGCCCGCTATCGCAAGACGCTCTACGAGGCGCGCTGGCTGCACCGGGCCGCGCTGGTCATGGGTCCCTCGGGGTTTGTAGCGGTCATCGCCGGGTGGTTCACCACCGAGGTGGGCCGCCAGCCCTACACCGTCTATGGCCTGATGCGGACATCGGAGAGCCTCTCGCCGGTCGACGCTCCGGCCGTGGGGGCATCGCTGACCGCATTCGTCATCGTCTATTTCTTCGTCTTCGGCGCCGGGGTCTTTTACCTGCTGCGCCTGATGCACCGCACGCCGGTTCTTGAAGACGATCGCGAACTCGAACGCGGCCCGCACCGCGCCAGCGGCATCAACCCCGGTCCGGCCCAGGAAAATACCATCCGCGAAGGAGGCGATCGTGCCGATTGATCTGCCGACGGTCTGGGCGGGGCTGATTGCCTTTGCCGTGCTCGCCTACGTGGTTCTCGACGGGTTCGACCTGGGGGTGGGCATCCTTTTCCCTTTCTTCCCCAGCCGTCACGACCGCAACATCATGACCAATTCCATTGCGCCGGTCTGGGACGGCAACGAGACCTGGCTGGTGCTTGGCGGCGGCGGGCTTATGGCGGTCTTCCCGGTGGTGTATGCAACGGTGTTGCCGGCGCTCTATATGCCCATAATCCTGATGCTGCTGGGCCTGGTCTTTCGCGGCGTCGCCTTCGAATTCCGCTGGCGCACCGTCCGCTGGGCCAATTTCTGGGACACGGGATTCTGGATCGGATCCACGGTATCGGCGTTCATGCAGGGGATCGCGCTCGGCGCTCTGGTTCAGGGCATAAACATCGTTGACCGTGAATATGCGGGCGGCTGGTGGGACTGGCTCACCCCGTTCTCGATCGTCACCGGACTTTCCGTGGTCATCGGCTATGCGCTGTTGGGCGCGACATGGCTCAACCTCAAGACCGGCGGAAAATTGCAGGCCACCGCCCGGCGCTACGCCATGATCACCGGCATTGCCATGCTCGGTCTGATCGGTATCGTCTCGCTCTGGAGCCCGTTTATCTCCATTGTCTATTTCGAACGCTGGTTCACCTTCCCTGCGTCCCTGTTCTCCTACATCGTCCCCCTGCTTCTGGCTGGCTGCGCCCTGGCGCTCTGGCACGGGCTGACGCGCGACAAACACCTGCAGCCGTTCCTTGCTGCCCTGGGCCTGTTCGTGGTGAGCTTTGCGGGGCTCGGGATCAGTTTCTATCCCTATATCGTGCCAACGGCGCTGACCATTGAAGAGGCCGCCGCCCCCGATTCCAGCCTGTTGTTCCTGCTTGTCGGAGCGCTGGTGCTGGTGCCCATCATCCTGGCCTATACCGGCTATGCCTATTGGGTGTTTCGCGGCAAGGTGGACCCCGACGAGGGCTACCATTGAAAAAAGCACAACAGCTCGGCAC
Source organism: Pelagibacterium nitratireducens (assembly GCF_037044555.1). Lineage (NCBI taxonomy): Bacteria > Pseudomonadati > Pseudomonadota > Alphaproteobacteria > Hyphomicrobiales > Devosiaceae > Pelagibacterium > Pelagibacterium nitratireducens. Next base: position 571,112 of record NZ_CP146275.1, on the reverse strand, counting down.
CCGCCTTTTGTGGTTTGCCGGATTGTGGGCGGCCGGCGTGGGCACGGTAACCGTGGTTGGCCTTCTCATCCGCTGGGTGCTGCTGGGTTGAGCCGCTCGACGGCGCGGCACGAAAATGGTGATCCCGACTGGATTCGAACCAGTGACCCTCAGATTAGGAATCTGATGCTCTATCCTGCTGAGCTACGGGACCACGGCCATAGCGCTTAGCAAAATCGGAGGGTGATGGGAACCGGCAATTGCCGTGCGATCACGGTCCTAGAACGCCTTGGTCAACCCCAGGCTGACATCATGGCTGTCATGGTCGAAAAAGCTCACATTGGAAAACTGCCGCGTATAGCTGTAGGTGAGCGCCGGGGTAAAACCGCCAAGATCGATCCGGCTGTTCGAGACCGTAACCCCCGCGCTCAGCCGATCATCGAGGCGCGGCGTGCCGGTGCCCGGATAGTTCCCCAGATACTGGTCCCTGGCATAGCGTGCAAAAAGCGAAGTCGAAAATCCGCCCCGCCAATCGCTCGCCACCCGCACTTCGCCAGACACCCCGTCCCGGTCGAGATGGGCCCTTTGCGTGCGTTCGATGTCCATGCCCACTGAAAGACTTGCCCGCACCGTCGGGCTGAACGCATGGGTCAATTGCGCACCGGCCAGCACCCGAAACCCGTCACGATAGGCCTGCGAGGCGTAGTCCTGGCCCAAAGCGGTAAAGCTTAACCCCACAAGGTTTTGCGGCCCGGCAAGAACATCGAGTTTCCCGCTCAGCCCATAGCGCACAAGGTGGGGCTCGAGCCCCCGATAGGTCGCATCGGCAATCGGGCCGAGCGCAAATCGGCCATTGCCGATACGGCCCTGCCAACTCAGTCCGGTGCTCAGCGATATCTGTTCGGCGCGCGTTCCCTCGATATCGGTGGTCAGATCCGCCGCAGCGCTTGCAACGATGGTCTGCCCGTTGGGCAGATTGGAGCTGTGATAGGCGCTCCCACCGATCGTTATCGCCGTCCCAGCCGTCCGGCGCGAATCTGGATCGATCGCAAAGGCCAGTCCGCCAGCGGCAAAAGTCTGGTGCGAACTGCCCCTGTTGAGATTGCTCGATGGCGCTATGGAAAAATGCATCTCGGCGCCATAACCGCGATTGGCCCTGATATGGTCGAGGCCCGACTGCGCAAGGCTACCGATTTCGTCATCGGGGTGGAGCGCCAGGATGTCCAGATGGTGCTGTGCGCCCTCGAAACTGCGCATGGCGAGCAGGCTTCTGGCCAGTTCGACACGCGCCGCAACGAAACCCGGCTCGATGGCCAGCACGGCGCGAAACAGCGCGGCGGCCTCAGCGTTCCTGCCCTGCTGCCGGGCGATCAGCCCTTCGAGATGGGTACGATGAAGCGCATGCAGCGCCGGCTCGGTTACAGTGGCGGCAAGATGGGCGCGGGCCCCACCATAGTCCCCCGAGGCCATAAAGCGTGCCAGCAAGGCGCCGTCGGGTTCGCGACCGGCCGCCGTGCCCGCCAATCCCAGAACAAGAGCCACCATAAGGATCGCAATACGCATCGCCTGTATCCCAAAAACAGACGGGTACGGCACGATCATGCCGTACCCGTTACAGGTTGGAGGCCCGCAATTAATCCTGGGTGCCCGAGAAGGCGCCGGTACCGACCGTCTCGTCGCCGCTGATCGCCATGACGCCGCCGACTTCCTGCCCGTTCGCGCCATAGAACTTGCCGCTATAGGTGCCGCCCAGATTATCGAGCGAGAACGCCGTCAACAAATCGCTGTCGGGGGTGATGGTCCCGGTGAACCCCGTCCCTGAAATTGCCGCGCTGTTGAGGGCCACCGTCCCGCTCACTGCCGCCGCTCCGAGCACCTCGATATTGTCGACAAGGCCCGATATCTGACCGGCGTTGAAATCCGCCGCCATCGTCAAATCGCCCACGATACGGGTGGTGTCGTTGAACGTCGCGCTGTCTGTGAGCGCGGCAGCCGCAAAGCCCGAATATGTGGCATTGGCCTTGCCCTCCAGAGCGTCCGGCATGGCTTCCGTGCCCACGACCGCAAACCCGCTGGTCGCTTCTCCCGCAGGATCCCAGAAATAGCTCCACACCTGATGGTGGGCGGTGCTGGACACATCGAGCACGTCGACGACATCCCCGTCCCAGCTGTCGAGCCGGTAGTACGGCCCGCCCGCTCCCCCATCGAACTCGAGGGCGCCCCCGCTGATGTCGGCGGCGGTAAAGCTGTAGGGAACGCCGTCGATGGTTACATCGAGGCCGCCCTCGGCATTGGCGGCAATCGAGAACGTCGCGTCATCGAGCGCCCGCGTTTCGTCTGCGTCGAAGTCGTGTTCGACGCCAGAGCTCATCAGGCTGTTGTACGCCATCAGCGTCTCGCCGTCCGCCAGCGCCTCGCTCGCCGTGCCCGCCGATGCGGCAAACAGTGCCGGCGAGGGCGTTCCCCCACCGCCCCCGCCGCCTGCACCGCCCCCGCCTGTTGACGAGCACCCCGCCAACAGAATTGCCGAAAAGCCGATAAGGAAAAATGGAGCGTATCTGCGCATGGGGTCCCCCTGAAGCTGCCTCCGAACGCACAGCAACCAAAGCTGCCGCACGATCGGATTTCTGTCGGAAAGGACGCTAGCAACCGCTCAAGGGTCGCAATATCCCCCAACCGGGGGAGGCAAACGCGGCGGCGATCGAAATCGGACCCGCCCGCAGTTATCAGCCGGGCCGCCGGGCCGTGATCGAGCGAACCAGCCCGACAAGAGCGCTTTGCCGGTTGGTGTCGGTCTTGAAAAATATGGAATTGAGATGCGTCTTGGCCGTTTCCCGGCCCATCCCGCATTTCTCCGCCGCCTCTGTCAGGCTCAGACCGGATGTAAGTTCAAGCGCAATCCGGGCTTCGGCCGGGGTAAGCCCGTACGCCCTTTTGAGCAGCGCGGCACTGGGCAGTGGCTGACGGTCGAGATCGGTCAGCAAAACGATGAACCGCGCAAAAAAGAACACGCCGTCAAACCGGTTTGGCACCGGCAGCACATCGAGCAGCAATGGACGCCGACCGGGCCGTTCGATGCGCAGCGGCCCCGATTCGTCGGGCCCTTGGGCAACCACCTTCTTTATGGCCGCCGAAACGGAGCGGGCCGCCGCCCGATTGTAAGATGTCACCGTGCGGCCAAGCACCGTCAGACTGTCCCCCATCAACCGCTCGGCGCCGCGGGTCATTTCGATCACCAAGCCCTGGCTGTCGAGCAGGATCGCGGCCTCGTCCAGCGCATCGAGCATGCCCAGTCCCAGCGTCGTCTGCACCCAGCCCACACGCTCGGCCGTCGTTACGACCCGCGCCAGATGACCTGAAACGACCCCGAAAAGCCGACGGTCCTCTTCGGAAAACATTTCCGCTTTTTCGCCGCGAAACACCGACAGCACATACTGACGCTCGGGCGTATTAAAAGTGATCCCTCCCCACCATTTCTTGTCGAAAGGCAGCATCAGTTCCTGATAGTAGGGGTTATCGCTGTGAACGTCCTCGGTCGCGATATCCTGCTCGAGGACGATGGTCTGCCCCCGGTCGGTCCGCGGCCAGCCGCGTTTGGCCCGATAGTCATCGAGATGCCATCCATCGACGACAAAGCGTTCGGCAAACTCGGCAAGATCGGACGAAAACGGCAGGTTGATCGTGTCCTCGGCCGCCACCCGTGGCACCGTGATGGCCGAATCCGCCCCGATCGCATCGCACAATTGCGCCAGCCCCGCCTGCCACAGCCCGCGCTCAAACCCGGCCTCATAAAGTCCGTCAAAAGCGGCACGAACACCCTCAGGCAACATGCCCCGTCTCCCAAAAGCCCCTCACATATTTGTATTTAAGAGCATTTCACTGTATCTGGCAAACCCGTAACAGTATTGACATCGCGACCACACAGGCTCCGCTGTTTAGTCGGCCACGGCCAGGCACTATTACTCCGTGAAAATTTGCTGCCTCAAACCGACAACTGATGTGCGCCCCACGGGTCGCAAGCATCCAGCAATGCCGCATGAACCGGCATCGTTCGACAGCCGCGCTGCGCGCCCGTCAGGCCGCAAAAACCGTTCAGGCAGGAGCCGGGCTGCCGGCCGGGGCAATGCAGAGCCGGTTTCGTCCCTCGCGCTTGGCCCTGTAGAGCGCCATATCGGCCGCCCGCAGCATTTCCGCCCCTGAACTGTCCGTCGTCAACGAGGACACCCCGATACTGGCGGTCACCGTCAGATCCTGCCCGCCCGGCAGGCTGAGCCTGGATCCGGCGATCTTTTCGCGCATCCGCTCGCCCAGGACAAAAGCGTCCCCGGCCGGGCAGTTGGGCGCCAGAACGACAAACTCTTCGCCGCCATAACGCACGACGCTGTCGCCGGGCCGGACCGAAGACACAATCAGCGAACAGACATGGCGCAGCACCTGGTCACCGACCTCATGGCCATAGGTGTCGTTGACATGCTTGAAATGGTCGAGATCGATCATCATGGCCGAGAGGGGTGTATTGAGCCGTGTCGAGCGGCCGACCTCCTCTTCGAGTTTGCTCTCGAGATAGCGCCGATTGTAGATGCCGGTCAGCGGATCCTCGATGGCGTCGCGTTCGAGCTTGGCGATCCGCACGACATCGCTGGTGGTGATGAATGACAATCGCGTCACCGCCATGGTGAAGGCACCGGCCAGCAGCAGCATCAGCGCCACCAGATCGTTGGCGACCAGCGCCCGCCCTTCCCACAGAACGATCAGCGCCACATAGCCTATGGCAAAGGATGTGATGACCGCACCAAGCGACATCCAATGACGCCGCAATGCGCTCGATTTGCCCAGCAGGCCGGTGATCGACCGCACCGTGCCCAGGGCAAGCAGATGCAGCCCGATCCCGATGACAAGCAGGATATCATCGACATACATCATCGTTCTTTCCGTGAGCGCTATCTCCATTGCTGCTCCCTACGTCAGCAAAAGTTAGCGCTTCATTACGGATCCATCACGACCAGTTTAGCGCAGCAAATTTGGCCAGGACGGGCAAACCCGACAATAGAAGGGTTTTTCCGGCTGACCGATCGGCTGCCGCCATCAATACAGGGACATGCAACAATAATTGACAATAATGATCATATAATTTTACTGGCATGAGATTAATGCTGGGAGCAGCCCCATGACACCGTTTGATCGCCGCACCTTCCTGTCCGGTTCCACAGGTCTGCTGCTTGCATCCGCGCTCACCCCGATTCCAGCCACAGCCCAGAATGATGGATGGCGGTTTGTCGATGACCGGGATATCGAAATTTCCCTGCCGCACCGCCCGGTCAGAATCGCCGCATCCTATCCCGTTCTCACCACCCTTTGGCCCTACGGCATCCATCCCATCGGCCTGATCGCCCATCGCGAACCGGCGGCCCTGCCCGGGCTCGAGCAGGCAGGCGTGGACATGAGCGCGGTCAAGGTCTTGAAAAGCGCTGTGGATGGCTGGAATTTCGAGGCCGTCCTCGCAGCCGAGCCCGACCTCATCCTCACCCATGTTACCGGCGATGGGGTGGTGTGGGGCATCGGTGGCGATACCGCCGACCAGGAGCGCCTTGAAAGCATCGCTCCAATACTCGCGCTGCGTGGCGATCTTCCCGTCGAGGCCGGAATCGAACGTCATCGCGAACTCGCCCGCGCTCTGGGCGCCTCCACAGCGCTCGAGGTGGGACGCGCCGATTTCGAACAGATTGTCGCCGCGCTCCGGCAGACCGCGGCCCAAAAACCCGATCTGAAAATCCTCGTCGCCGCCCCCGGGGAAACCTCGGTTTTCGCGATGTCGAGCGGGCCGGAGTTCCCCGATCTGGCTTACCTCTCCCAATTGGGCATCGAAATTGTCGATGGCGGAATGCAGGATTTGAGCTGGGAGCAGATTATCGACTATCCCGCCGACATAATCCTGACAGCCGATCGCGGCGGCATCCCTCAGCTCGATCATATCCCAACCTGGACTCTCCTGCCCGCAGTCGCCGCCGGGCAGGTCTATCCCGTCTGGCGCTACCAGCCGCCCTATAGCTATCTCGGCTATGCCCAGGCCTATGGCCCCATTCTCAACGTCCTCAGGACGGCCAGGAAAGTCATTTCTTAGGGTCAGGCCCCATGGAGCGCGTCCAGCAAAAAGTGGAAGCGGTCTTGAAGTTCGCAACGCGCGAGCAAACAAGGACTTGGATCGGGCCGCGATAGCCAATACCGGATTTGATCCAGGCGTCTTTCAGAACGAGTGGCTCTGTGAAAGATTGACTCTGGAGCGGAGCCGGAAAAGGCTGTGCCTCCTTGGTTCGATCCGACGGCAAAACCAGGCTTTGGGCAAACCCGATGCACGATCTCCAAGACCTGTGCCAAGGCCATCTGCCACAGATCGCGCCTTGGTTCGACGATCCGGTGACCCGGAGATGGTTGGGTGGCCGCGACTGGGCCGAGAACACCCTGCTGCTGGCAAAAGCCGACACCAACAGGCACGGGCTGATCGCCTCGATCGAGGGAAATCCTGTCGCCCTGCTGGACGTCGAAGTCTATGCCGACTCCAGCGCCAGCTTTGCCATCGTGGTTGATCCGCGCCTTCGCCAGCGCGGCATTGCGACAAGGGCCTTGAAGGCCATGCTCGAATTCACGCGATTTGCGACAGTTTCGCGCTTTTTTGCCGGCGTTGAACACGGCAATGAGTCGAGCACACGCTTTCTGGCCCGGCTGGGTTTTACACCTACCGCAAAACCCTCGGAACAGGGATTTATCGATTACGAACTGGTTCGGTAGGGCCCGACGACGCGCTACCCTGCCCCCCGCACCGGCATCAAAGCCGGCCAATCGCTGCCCCGACCCTAGAGCGTGTCCAGCAAAAGCATGTCCTCGACGCGATCGGGGATAGAAACGGTTTGCGGTTCGGACACGCGACAAAACAAGGTTCAGAGCCAAGGATTTGAGTCAATCAAATCCTGAACGACTCTAAGGTTACGCCGCCCGCCCCAGCGCCCGGCGGCTGCCTTCGAGGTCCCACACAAGCGTCATCACCGCCAGCGGATCACGCGGCGCAACAAGGGAAAGCATGCTCGCTCCGCCCGCGCTCAGCCGACGAAACTTCTCGCGCGCCCGGTGATCGCCGATCAGGTCCTCGGCCGTGCCGGCCCAGCCGATCACCCCATTGTTCTCGAGCGCGTAGAGCCGGCTCGGCGCCATGGCGACCCCGGCCTCCCGCTCGCGCTCCATCAGATAGCGCCGGCCCGACCGTCCCGTCCAAAGGACACTCGCCGCCTCGCCGCCGCCTGTTTCGGTAATGCTGTCCAATCCGATCATGGCCACCCTCGAAAACGGCCTGCGCTGTCCCGCCCGAAAAGGCGGAAAATTCATCTGGCGATCGCCAGCCCCTTTGGGCCAACCGATCCAATGAGAACAAAGTTAGAACAAATTGAACGAAACGTCAATCCCATGCACGCCCAAATCGTCCCATTGCCTGCAAACGATGTCAAGATATTGTGTCCCGATTGCGGCGAGACACAATCTATCGCATTTCGATGATCAAAATCGCCCGGAACTGCGTTCGGTCAGGATGCGGTACCCGATTGCGCTTCGAGTTCATTGATCCGAGCGCGAAGCCGCGGGGAAATGGGCCGGGCCAGTCCCTTGCGCGCGTCTTCGAGCACCATGGCATTGGTCTCGGTCTCGATGCGCGCGATCAGGGTTTTCAAAAATTGTTCGCCGGACAGCCCCGGCATGATCGGCTCGAGAAATTTCGCCCGCGCCGTCCCGGGCCACAAGACCAGGCTGTTGCGCCCCCAGTAGAGCCCCGAGGTCAGCGCCACCGGCACCACCGGAACGTCCATCGCCAGATACATCCGCACGATCCCCGAGCGATAGGCCGGCGTGTCGAGCGGCGCCCTTCGCGTGCCCTCGGGGAATATGATGACGCGGCAGCCCTTATCGAGCGCCTCTCTTGCCTCCTGGGTCATGGCCGGCAGCGCATCCTTGCCCCGCTTGCGGTCCACCGAGATCGTATCCATCCACCGCGCCGCCCAGCCAAACAGCGGAATGTCGAGCAGTTCTCTTTTGGCGATGAACGCGGGACGGCCCACATGAGGCAGCATGGCAAAGATGTCCCAGTCCGACTGGTGCTTGGCCCCGATGATGCTCCCGCCTTCGGGGATGTTGTCCATCCCCGTCACCTCGGTCCTGATCCCCACCAGCCAGCGCAGGAAAAAAAGGTTCGCCCCGTTCCAGTATTGCGCCAGGCTCCATCCCGTCGATTTCAGGTTCGGCGTCAGCCTGGCCATCAGCCCGATAATGATCGCCAGGATGAACGTGTGAACGAAAAAGAACAGATAGAACACCGCCGAGCGGATAGCCTGAACGATCATGGCGCTGTTTCCCGCCTTGGAGACTAAGATATCTGGGAGAGAAACCGCCGCACCGTCAAGCGCGAGGTGATCGCCGTCAGCCCGGCAATCACCAGCACTACGCCGATGATCCCCAATATGCCGCTGATCCCCAGCGCGAACTGCCCGAACAGAACGCCCAACTGCGCGCTCGATTGCTCGGGCACCACAGTGCTCATCGCCGTGCCCGCCACGATGAAAAACACGATCGCCGCCAGCCCGCCGACCAGTCCGCCCTTGAGCCCGAGCAACAGGAAACGCCCCTGAAATTCCCCGGCGATGAACTTGTTGGACGCTCCGATGAAATGGAGCACGTCGACGATTTCCCGGTTGGTCGACATCGTGCCCCGCGTCGCGAAGACGATGGCCAGCGCCGTTGCCACAAGGATCAGCGCCAGAACCAGTATCCCGGATACAACGATGGTTCCGGCCATCGTGTTGAGCTGCACCCGCCAGGCGGCATGGGTTTCCAGTGTCGCCCCGGGAATGGCCGCAATCTCGCTTTCAAGCCGCGATATATCGGCCGCATTGGGATCGGCCAATTGCACGATCACCAGCCGCGGAACGGCGAGATCGGACAGGTCCAGCCCTTCGCCCAGCCAGGGCGCCAGCAGCTCTTCGCTTTCCTCGATCGATACCACCCGCGCGCTCGCCACACCCGGCACCGCTTCCGAGAGCGAGACGGCCAGCCGCAGGTTGGACTCGATCACTTCCCCATCGAGCGGGCGCACCTGAATGGTCAGCTCGCGCCCCACTTCGGCCGACCAGCCCAGCGCCGATTTCTGCACCAGCAGCACGCCGCCGAACGTTACGCAGGACAAAAACGTCATGATGCCGATCAAAAGCATCAGCGTGCGACCCGCCACCGATTGCGCCGGAACGATCGGGTTGGGACGGGAAAAATTGAGCCTTAACCCCTCACTCATGGATGGTCAGCTCCCCCTCGGTGAGCAACATGCGCGGATAGTCGAATTTGTCCAGCAACGCCACCTCATGGGTCGCCAGGATTATCGTCGTGCCCATCCTGTTGAGCTGTTCGAACAGATGCAAAAGCCGCTCGGACAGCTCGGGGTCCACATTGCCCGTCGGCTCGTCCGCCAAAAGGATGTCGGGATTGCCGATCACCGCCCGGGCAATCGCCGCGCGCTGCTTTTCCCCGCCCGAAAGCACCGCCGGATGCGCGTCCATCCGGTCGCCCAGCCCCACCCAGTCGAGCAGTTCTTCAACATTGCCGCGATAGCTCGCTTCCGCCTGCCCGCGCACGCGCAGCGGCAGGGCGACATTTTCAAATGTCGTCAGATGATCGAGCAGCCGAAATTCCTGAAAAACGATCCCGATATGGCGCCGCATCTGCAACAGCCTGTCGCGGTCGAGCGCGGAAACGTCTTCCCCGAACATCGAAACCGACCCCCGCGTCGGCTTGAGCGAGAGCAGCAACAGCCGCAAAAGCGAGGTCTTGCCCGATCCCGACGGCCCGGTCAGAAAATGAAACGAGCCCGGCGAGATCGCAAAGGTCAGATCTTTGAGGATTTCCGGCCCGTGTCCGTATCGAAGGCCCACATTTTCGAACGCGATCAAACCGCTTTTCTCCGCGAATCATCTGGCTGGACACTATCCTACCAGCCATCACCCCCCAATGGCCCCATCATGGCGGCGTTTCAAGAGTTTTAACCCGGCGCCCTTAGGGTCGGGGCAAAGATTTTTCGCTCAACCCGTTCGGTCCCTCGCGCGTGATCATCACCTGCCCCAATTGCCAGACGCGCTACAAGCTCGGCTCCGATGCGCTCAGCGCAACCGGCCGGCAGGTCCAGTGCGCCGCGTGTTCCGAACTCTGGTATGCAACGCCGAGCTTTCCCAACCCCTCTGTCCCGCGCCCCGATCCCGAACCCTCCGACGACGAGCTGATCTTTCGCGCCGATGCCGACACGTTGTTTTCCGCGGCCGACGAGGAGCTGCTCGACGCCTCCTTCCTGCGCGCCCAGGCAGCCCCCGGCACCCCTGCCCCTGACGATGAAAGACCCACCGAACCCCGGCCGGAAACAGCTGCCCACCACCCGCTTCCCTCCATCGACACAGCCGGCAATCGGGCCCGCATCGAAGCTCTGGCCCGCCGCCGCAACGGCATGCTGGCCGCCCACCCCATCGCCCGCTTCCGGCGCTTTTTCCGCATCGCGCTTGTGGTATTCATCGTCGCGGCACTGATCGCCGCTTTCACCCTGCGCACCGAAATCGTTTCGGCCGTTCCCCAGCTTGACGGGCTCTATCGCCTCGTGGGCCTGGGAACAAATGTCATCGGACTTGATTTTACCGAAATTAAGACTTTGCGAACCACGCAGAATGGAAACCCCGCCATTGTGGTCAACGCTAAGATTTCCAACATAACGAATCGCATAACTTACGTGCCATCGGTGCTGGTGAGCCTGCTCGATGGCGCTGGCGCCATTGTTTACGAATGGACGGTGACCCCGGCCACCCGCAACGTCCTGCCCGGCGATACGCTGGCCATCGACGCGCAACTGATCGGACCGCCGCAAGGCGTGACAAACATAAGACTGAGCTTTGTCGACGGCGCCAACGGCGCGGCGGCGGAACGCTAAAGAATAAGGGTAGAGCCCCATGGCACGCATACTGGTGGCCGAAGACGACGACAATGTCCGCGCCTTTGTGACCCGCGCCCTCGAAATGAGCGGCCACGAGGTGATCGACGCCTCCGACGGCGGCCTCGCCCTCGAAATCGCCAATGAGCACAATGGCAATTTCGACCTTCTGGTCTCCGACATAAAAATGCCCGTCATGGACGGCATCGGCTTGGCGCTGGCCATCGGCGCCCAATACCCCGCCATGACCATTCTCTTGATGACCGGCTTTGCCGACCAGCGCGAACGCGCCCATGGCCTGGACGCCCTGATCTACGACGTCCTGGGCAAACCCTTCTCGCTCGCCCAGCTGATCGAAAAAGTCGACGACGCGCTGGCAGGCAAGCCCGCCGAGATTATTCCGCTGGCACGCTCGGCGTTGTGAACGATCCGATGACGTCAGATTCTGCGGTCAGGAACCGGTGCCCGAAGGCATCTGGATGGTTTCGAGCATGTCCGATACGAGATGTCCGGAATCGTTGTTAAGCGTATCGAACAACAGCTCGACCTGCTCCTCGCCAACGACCGACTGAAGCACGGTCACAAAAGTCGGGTCGACCCACAGGTCGGCGATTTTTTCGTCCAGAATGGCCGCGGGGATAGCCGCACGGTCCATATCCAGATCGGCAACGTAGGGGCTGTCGAGAAGTTCGGACAGGGTCGCCTCCAATATCTCGGGCGGCAGGTCGGGCATGTCTGGCACCTCGGGCTCCGCAGATTCGTTGTCGCCATCCGTTACTATGGTCGCCGCCGCTATGACGCCAAACGTTATGGCCCCCGCCGATACGCCCCCTATGCCCTGGTCCCCTATACTCTGGCCCGCGCCTGCATCGGCATTGCTTTGCTGCGCGATGGCGTTTCCGGACAGGCAGAGCCCGACTCCCAAAAGGCCGGCGGCCATTATCCTGGTTCCGTTCATGTCAGCCTCCCCTTAAAACATGATCCGCAAGCCAAGCTTGCCGTTAAGATCGGTAGAATTCTGGTTGGCGATCGTGGTGCCGATATTGCCATAGAGCGTGAACCCGTCGGCCACTTCATGCGATGCACCGACCGAGACCAGTCCATAGGAGGTGTCCAGTGGATCCTCGCCGGACATCACTTCCGCCTTGAGAAGTGAGACCAGCCCGACACTGGCATTAAGGCTGGTATCGGCGTTGACCTGATAAGTGCCGCTGAGAGAAAGCGTGTTGGAGACGAGGCGCGAATAGCTCTCGTCCACGCTGTTGCTCGGGGCATAATCGGCATGGCTATAGTGATAGGCCAACTGGTTCGAGATGGTTATCCGGCTTCTAAGGTCGCGATAGATATCGATGCCGACCCCGGCATGGGCCGAGGCCGAAAACAGACCCGTAAGGCTTGAATCGGCGCCGTTGAACACCGCCTCCTGCTCGCCGCCGCTCACCGTCCCACCGACCTGGAAGCGCAGATTGTAGGTTGGCGCGTAGGCCAGCGACAGGCCCACGCCGGCGATGGTGCCGGAGGTGTCGATGTCTGCGAAGCGATTGGCGCCCGATCCCCATTGATGCCTGAGGGTCAGGCTCGGGGTGACCACGAGGCGCGAATCGAGATAGCGCGCGATGGCCCCGACACGCCATTGCAACTGCCGGCTCGAGTCGGCAAAGGGAATGGTGGAACTTTCATCGGTGCCAGAATAACCCAGTTCCGCGAACGTCCCCGCCACACCGAGGCGTGACAGGGCGTCCTGCCAATCTCCATCGGCTTGCTGTGCCTGCGCAGCAAACGGCAATCCGGTGACGATACATGCGACGAGAATACGGCTTTTCAAGTTGGCCCCCTGAATCGGTGGATGAATTGGGTCCCACACCTAGCAGGACAATCTCGCACCACTGTTTGGTTGAGCCCGATCGCTGCTTTTTTTGGGATTTTTTCGTCTCAGGGGAGAAAACCCTTTCGCCGACTGCGCCTCACATCCTATCGTATCCGACACCGCCCGGCGGACGGAGGGCTGGTCAGAGACACGAATTCGATCCGGGGGGATTTTTTGGTTCGCTATCACGATCTCGCCTTCCAGCCCGACATGCTGACGGCCAGGCGCGATGATGGAGATATCGTGCGTCTCACCCGGCAGGAGCGCGCCTTGCTGCTGCGCCTGGTGCGTCAGCCGCACGCTCTGGTGACGCGCACCCAGGTGCTCGAGGCCCTCGGAGATCGGGCGGGTGGCGTGCTTTCGGAACGCAATGTCGACTATCTGGTCAACCGATTGCGCAGACGGCTGGGCGACAGCGCAAAGCAGCCCAGGTTCATAGCCACCCAGTATGGCGAGGGCTATTGCTGGATTGCCGAGCCGGCCAACACCGAGCCACTGTCGGGGTTCCTTCTTGTCGGCCCTGTCTTCGGGGTCGACCAGGACAGTTTCGGTTTCCCCCATCGGCTGACGGAGGCCATCAAGGCCGCAATCGGTTGCCGAAAGTCCGTGCTTTACCAGTCCGACTGGCGGCAGGATCCCAAAGCACCCGGCGCTTTTGACTTCACCCTCGACGTCAGCACGCATTTCGAGGCGGATCGGTTGCATCTCGCCCTGGCCCTGCGGGCCGGCCGATCCGGCCAGATCATCGAAAGTTTCCGGCGCACCGTTTCACGCCCACACTCTGCCAAGGCGGCTGGCGATCTGGCCAGGACGATCACAAACAGCGTATGGCGCCATGAAGCCATGCCCGGGCCGGGCGCGATCGATCCTGCCGATCGTCCGGCCCATTTGCGGCTGCACGATGCAGCCGTGATGCTCACCGACGATACGATCAGTTGGCGCGAGAACGCGGCCCGGCTGCGCGACGCTCATGCGGCCGACAAGAGCGATCCCAGACTGTCCTTGATGTTGGCGCTCAACCATTATGCCCGGCTGCTTCAGAGCCTGGAAACGATCGGTGATGCTCCGCTTGGCACCGACGACTGGGACGCACTGGAAACCGAGATCGAATCGCTCTCGCTCAGGGCGTTGCCGGACGCCCATGGCCATCCGCAACAGCTTCTCGCCATCGCCAAGCTGCTGCGCTTTATTGATCGCGGCCATCTCGATCTCGCCGAACGCCTGACTGACGAGGCATTTCGCAACAGCACGGCCTTTGCCGCCGTGTTCTCCATGAAGGCCCAGATTGCCGCGAGCAGGGGCGATATCGACGCTGCCGCAATGCTTTACGACAGAGCCATGGAGATGGCCGAACCCGGCTCGCAGTTCCATATCTACCTGCTGATCCTCAAGTCCGTAGCCATGATGGCCGACGACAGGCGCGGCGCCGTCGACCAACTGGCGGTCGAACTCCATGATTTCGATCCCAATGCCAATATCGGCTACGGCCTGTTCATGGCCTCGCCCAATGCCGGCAGCCTGAACGCCCCTCAAGAGGATGCCCTGGCCGCCATATCACCGGAGGTCGCCCGGAACCTGACGTCCTATCTTTTCAGGATATCGGCCCGCCCGTTCCAAAGGCGCACCCACCAGCGCAACGTCATGAAGGGATTGACCACACACCTGGTGCGCCACCATGGCGCTGGAGCCATTGCGCCCGACATCGCCCGGCGGTTCCCCGAACTGGTCCGCGCGTCACGCAAAGGACGTGCCCGCTGATTGCACCATCGGTACTTGCCGCCGCTTTGGAAGGCTCAACGCGGCGCGAGTCTGGCAATCAACTGGTTGGCGACGTTGGCCATTGCGGTTGCGGCGGAAAAGTCGAACTGGTTGATGGAGATGAAGACACCGACGCCGCGCGACGGCGCAAACGCGAGGTAACTGAAAACACCGTCAGTGCCACCGGCCTTTTGGATAATGAGCGGTCGGTCGCCTTCGGGCATCATGATCACCCAGCCGAGACCCATGGCATCCATATGTCCGGACTCATCCATTCCCGCCACCGGGGTCAGACCGTCGCGCATGGCCCAGGCCGCGTGGCTTATGGCTCGGGTCTCTGCATCGACCTGATCGAAGCGATCGAGGTTCCAGTGAAGGTATTTCACCATGTCATTGGCCGTCGCATAGAGCGAGGAGGCGCCAAACCGGTTGGGGATCGGTTCGCCGGGATCCATCTCGACGCCATTCCAGTCATACCCGGTCATGACGTTGTCGCCCTGGGGTCGAAGATACCCGGTGGACGTCATTTCCATCGGGTCGAGGAGTTTTTCCTGAACAAGATCGGCGTAGTCCATCCCGGAGGCCCTTGCGAGCGCCATCGCAAGAAGGTCGTAGGCGACATTCGAATACAACATGCCTTCGCCAGGCGCAAAGAGCAGCGGACCGTCCGCGAGATTGGCGGCGAAGGAGGCGTCACTATACCTCTCAATGCCGTCGCGCGGTTCAAGTTCGCGCGCCAGCCCGCTGCGGTGCGTGGCCATGTCGATCAACCGGATCTCCTGGCCGTCAAATCCGGGGAGCGTTTCGACAACGCTAAGAAGTGGCCCGGCGGGGTCGGTCAACGCGACATCGCCGCTGACGGCAAGGCGAGCGAGCGCGAGGCCGGTGAAGGTTTTCGTGATCGATCCGATGCCGATCTGGGTTTCACCATCGGGCTCGATGCCGCTGCCGGTTCTGACCTCGCCGAATCCGAAGACCGTACTCTCGCCGTTCCGAACGGCGGCAATCACCATTCCAGGCACGCCGGTGTCGAGATGAAATATCTGGCCGGTGAACCCTACCATCTCATCAAGCAGCGGATCATTGGCCAATGCAGGCGACGAGACGAGAAGTGCAGCGGTTGCGGCGGCGAGGATATGTTTCATCAGAGGCTCCGAGTTTCTGGCAGGAGCCGGCATGATAAGCACAGTAACTTAACGTTTAGACAGGCCCTGCTGCGGTCTTACCCCTGACCGCCGACAAAATGCTGTCTTGGGCGCAGACGCATTATTTCGGGCCGTTCTGACGAGCCGAGCACCGGCCGCAAAAGGCAAAGCTCGACAGCAGCCCGGTTCCCTGACACCCGGCTGCATCGGCCCCGGTATAGCCCCGAGCACGAAGGGGCCATCGCGATTTGGCGCGCCCTTAGGCTGCTGGCCGGCCCGCCCCTGTAACGCCCGTATCTAGGCCGCCCCGGCCTCGTCCTTTACCCATTCGGGCACACTATCGAGCCCAATCAATTCATCCAGCGTCTGCCGTGGCCGCACCGTGTGCCATTTCCCCCCATCGACCAGCACTTCGGCGATCAGCGGGCGGGTGTTGTAGGTCGAGCTCATCACCGCGCCATAGGCGCCCGCGCTCATCACCACCAGAAGATCGCCCTCGGCCACATCGGCCATCTCCCGGTCGATCCCCAGATAATCCCCAGTCTCGCACACCGGCCCCACGATATCGGCGCGGATGGTCGCAGCCCCCGCTTCCTGCATGGGCAGGATATCGTGATGGGCTTCGTAAAGCGTGGGGCGGATCAGATCGTTCATCGCCGCATCGACGATGACAAAGCTCTTCTTGTCGGTCTTTTTGACATATTCGACCCGCGTCACCATTACCCCGGCATTGCCCGCGATCAAACGGCCCGGCTCAAGGATCACCTTGCACCCCAGCGGATCGGTATGGCGGCGCACCAGCTTGGCGTATTCCACCGGATCGGGCGGCGGGGTATTGTCCTGTTGATAGGGAATCCCCAGCCCGCCGCCGACATCGACATGGCCGATGTCATGCCCCGCCGCCCGCAGCCGTCCGACCAGTTCGGCCAGCAGCCTAAAGGCGTTGTCGAACGGTTCGAGCTCGGTGATCTGGCTGCCGATATGCATATCGACACCCACCGCCTTCAAATTCTTGCACGCCGCGATCCGCTCATAGACCGCCTCGGCCCGCGCGTAGGGGATGCCGAACTTGTTTTCCGATTTCCCGGTCGAGATCTTGGCGTGGGTTTTCGCATCCACATCGGGATTGATCCGCACCGAAACCGGCGCAAACTTGTCCATCTCTGCGGCCACCGCGTTGAGCCGCTCCAGCTCGGGCTCGGATTCGACGTTAAAGCACAGGATGCCCACTTCGAGCGCCCGCCGCATCTCGGCCCGGCTCTTGCCCACGCCCGAAAAGATGATTTTCTCCGCCGGAATCCCCGCCCGCAGCGCCCGCTCGAGCTCGCCGAGCGACACCACATCCGCCCCGATGCCCTTTTGCGCGGCAATCGCCAGCATCGCCTGGTTGGAATTGGCCTTCATGGCATAGGCGACCAGCGTGTCGGTGCCCGCAAAGGCCCCCAGCATCACATCGATATGGCGGGTGAACGTTGCCCGCGAATAGCAATAAAACGGCGTGCCGATCTCCTCGGCCACCGCCGTCAGATCGACATCCTCGGCAAACATCCAGCCGCCGCGATAGGTAAAATGATGCACCAGTCAGTTCCCCAGCCGCTCGCGCCAGCCCGCAACCTGCGCCGTCACATTGGCCGGCGCCGTCCCGCCGAAACTGGTCCGCGACTTGACCGAATTTTCAACCCCAAGCACCTTGAACACCTGGCTGGTGATCCGCTCGTCGATCTCCTTGAAATCCTCGATGGTCAACCCTTCGAGCCCACAGCCCTTGGCTTCCGCCGCCGCCACCGCGCGCCCGGTGATGTGATGGGCATCGCGGAACGGAACGTTCGCCGCCCGCACCAGCCAGTCGGCCAGGTCCGTCGCCGTCGAAAACCCGGCCCCCGCCGCAGCCGCCATCTTTTCGCGATTGACGGAAAGGTCCCCCATCATCCCGGTCATCGCCGCCAGCGCCAGCGAGAAATTGTCGAGCGCATCGAACGCGATTTCCTTGTCTTCCTGCATGTCCTTTGAATAGGCCAGCGGCAGCCCCTTCATCACCATCAAAAGCGAAGTGAACGCCGCAAAAATCCGCCCCACCTTGGCCCGGATCAATTCCGCCGCGTCCGGATTGCGCTTTTGCGGCATGATCGAGGACCCGGTCGAAAACTTGTCGGAAAGCTTGACGAACGCAAACTGCGCCGACGACCAGATCACCAGCTCCTCGCTCAACCGCGACAGGTGCATCGCGCAGATCGACGCCGCCGAAAGCGTTTCGAGAATAAAATCGCGATCCGACACCGCATCGAGCGAATTGGCCATCGGCCGATCGAACCCCAGCGCCTCTGCCGTCATCTCCCGATCGATCGGAAACGATGTCCCGGCCAGCGCCGCCGCCCCCAGCGGGCTCTCGTTCAGACGCGCCCGCGCATCAACCAGTCGCCCCTTGTCGCGCTCGAGCATTTCCACATAGGCCAGCATGTGATGCCCGAAGGTCACCGGCTGGGCGCTCTGCAGATGGGTGAACCCTGGCATGACGGTCCCAGCTTCCGCTTCGGCCTTCTCGACCAGAACCTTTTGCAGCGTCTCGACCTGCGCCGCCAGCATGTCGAGCCCGTCGCGCACATAGAGCTTGAAATCGGTCGCCACCTGGTCGTTGCGCGAGCGCGCCGTGTGCAGCCGCCCCGCCGGCTCGCCCACCAGCTCCTTTAGTCGGCTTTCCACATTCATGTGGATGTCTTCGAGCGCTCGCGAGAAGGTGAACGCACCCGCCTCGATTTCCGCCCGAACGGTCTCTAGACCCGAGATGATGGCGTCCTTATCGTCGCGCGTCAGAATGCCGGCTGCCTCCAGCATCGTCGCATGCGCTATCGATCCGGCGATGTCGTGCTTGTAAAGGCGCTTGTCGAAGCCGATAGAGGCGTTGATCTCTTCCATGATGGCGTCCGGGCCGGACGAAAACCGGCCTCCCCACATGCGATTGCTCATCGGCGCCTCTTACTTGAATACATTTGCGAGTGAAGGTTTATGGATCAGGACGAAAAGCGAAAATCACCCCGCCCCATCATCGTCGGCACGGGCCTTTTCGCAGCGGCGCTAGGTATAGCCGTGGCCGTCTGGCTTAGCAATGGCGGCGCCAACGCCGCAACCTGCCCCGTGCGCGCCGAGGCCGCACAAGCCATTGACGATGCCGCAACCGGCGAGCTCGCCGCCCTTTTGCCCTCGTCCCAATGGCGCGATTATTCCGATCTGGCCTTCGAGGATGCGGACGGCAATCCCGTCACCCTCGCCGATTTCGCCGGCAAGAAGCTGCTCATCAATTTCTGGGCCACATGGTGCGCGCCCTGCCGCGAGGAAATGCCCTTCCTTGATGCGCTCGAAGCGCAATATGGCGGGGACGATTTCGAAGTCGTCGCCATCAGCCTCGATATCGGCGCCGACGGCCCCACCGCCGCCGCGCTGTTTCTCGAGGAGATCGGCGCGCAAAATCTCAAACTCTTCGCCGATCCCAGCTACAAGCTCTTCGAACGCCTGCGCAACGAGGCGGTCACGCTGGGCCTGCCTGCAACCATCCTTGTCGATGACGAAGGGTGCGAACTCGCGGTGCTGCAGGGCCCCGCCCATTGGGACACCCCCGATGGCCACAATGTCATCGAAACGCTGCTGGACATCTGACCGCGACACCCCCCGCAATTTTACTTACTAAAAATTGAGGGATCGGACGCATACTGATCGCGGAGGAGCCGCCACCCGCGGCGGCGAAACAGCGGATCACCAGCTTGACCAGTCCGAGCGACGCGGTTTTGATGATCACCGACAGCCCTTTGGAGGCCTCGCCCCCGGCTGCCCGCTGGCCGGCGATCGCTCGGGTCGAACCGCTCGGCGAGTTGGGCAAAATCGATCTCTCGCCCTATACGGCCATCCTGGTCGACGCCGATCTCTCGAACACCGCCAACATAGACCGTCTCAAAAAGAGCCTGCTCGCCCTTGAGCGCACTATTCCCCGCTATTTCCTGGTCGCCGAGGGCCGGCGCGTCGAAATCGTTCAGGCCAATGTGCTAGGCGCCCACGCCACCGAACCACGGCCGCTGACCGCCGATGGGCTCGAACGCCTGCTCTCGAGCACGGCGCGTCAGTCCCTTAAGGAAATGCTCGATAGCTCGAGCGCCGCCGTGGCGCAGGCCGCCTCACGGGCTTTGGGCACCGCCTTTGAAGCGCTGCGAACCAACACCAGCTTTGATTCGGCCAGCGTGGCGGAAGCCAGCGACACCATCGTTGACAGCGTCGGCACCGACGGGCTCGGCCAATGGCTCGACACCGTGCGCGCTCACCATCAGGGCACCTACCAGCACTGCCTGCTGGTCACTGGCGTTCTCACCAATTTCGCCCAGAAAGTGGGCATGAGCAGCGCCGATATCTCGAAACTCACCACCGCCGGCCTCCTCCACGACATCGGCAAGGCCACCATCCCCGTCGCCATTCTCGAAAAGCCCGGCAAGCTCACCCCCGCCGAATTCGTCCAGATCGCCCGCCATCCTCTCGAAGGTTACGACTACCTCAAGGCCCACGCCAATCTGAGCACCGACATTCTGGCCGCCGTCCGCAGCCACCACGAATATCTCGACGGCAGCGGCTACCCCGATGGCCTCGTGGCCTCCCAGATCGGCGATCTCACCCGCATCGTCACCATCTGCGACATCTATGGTGCGCTCAGCGAACGCCGCGCCTACAAGCCCGCCATGAGCCCGCCCGAAGCGCTGGCCATTCTCGAGGACATGTCCGCCGCCGGCAAACTCGAACCCGCCCTGGTCCGCGCCCTGCGCGGAGCGGTCGAAGCAGCCTGAGGCGTTCGGCACCCACCAGCGAGATCGCCAAGGCCTTGAGCCCCAGCCAAAACCGCCACCGTCACCCCGGCCTTGAGCCGGGGCCCAGTACACTCAGTGCCCGAGACAGAACCGCCACGCTGCCGCATACTGGATCCCGGGTCTTCGCCCGGGATGACAACGTCGCGCGGGCAAAACTGGCCCGCTCTCGCCCTCAGGCGCTCTTGTCGATCTGATGCGTCGCTTCGGCCTCCGCCGCAGCGCCAGAAGCATCGAGCCGCGCGATGGTCTTTTCGATCATCATCGCCCCGCGCTCCCGGGCGATCAGCGCCGCCGTGGCCTCAAGGCTCCCCGCCTCGATTCTGGCCATGCGATGGAAAAGGATTTCTGGAGAATGCCGGATCAGCA
This sequence comes from Pelagibacterium nitratireducens, assembly GCF_037044555.1. Taxonomy (NCBI): domain Bacteria; kingdom Pseudomonadati; phylum Pseudomonadota; class Alphaproteobacteria; order Hyphomicrobiales; family Devosiaceae; genus Pelagibacterium; species Pelagibacterium nitratireducens. Next base: position 550,160 of record NZ_CP146275.1, on the reverse strand, counting down.
TGAACAGCCGCAGCTCAAGCCCGCTTGTCGACCCTGGTCCCCATCCCGGCAGGGGCCGGCGCCGGGGCGTTCTCGACAGCCTCGGTCAGCATGGAAATCATGCTCATTTCCATTTCGTGCTGCTTTTTGACCATCAGCATCTGGGCGGTCTGAACGGTCTGGGCCTGTTTCATGGCCACCGCCGTGGCGGCAATATCGCTCATCTTTGCCCATCCTTGTCGCATCTGCGTGCGCCCATCAGACTAAGTGCCCGCGCCTAAGAAACCCTTACCCTCGATTAACCAATGGCCGACGGCCAATCCCCATCGCTTCGGCCATCTTGGCCCTCGCCCCCTCAGGGAGACTTCGAGCCGCCTTGCCAATCGTGCCGGTGGCACGATTGCAGGCGAGAAAGCCGGCAGGCAGTGAGGGGCCTTGAGCGCCAGAGCAGGTCAGCCTGCCGCCTTAAAGGCCAGCCCGAAAAGCATCCACCGCCTCACCCGCCCCACAGCGTAACCTCACCCCGCTTGAACACCAGAACCAGCACCGCTCCGGCCACGACCCCGCCCAGATGCACCCACCAGGCCACCCCGTCATCGCCCCAGATAAAAACATAGAAAAGCTGTGTCGCGACCCACAGGCCCAGCACCGCCCAGGCCGGAAGCGCCAAAGGAAAGGTGATGATCAGCCGGTTGAGAACGAACACCCGCACCTTTGGATAAAGCACGAGATAGGCCCCGATGATCCCGGCCACCGCCCCCGATGCCCCGATCAGCGGTCCCATGGCATCGGGAAAAAGCCAAAGATGGCTCAGCCCGCTCAACACCCCGCAGGCAAGGTAAAAGACAAGATATTTCCAATGCCCCATGGCGTCTTCGACATTGTCGCCGAACACCCACAAGAACAGAAGGTTGGACAACAGGTGCAGCCAGTCGGCATGCAGAAACATATAGGTGAAAACCGTCGCCTGATCGGGCAGCCACGGCGCCGGGCCTTCGACCGCTCCGCTGACCACCGCCGGGATCATCCCATAGGTGATCTGGCCGAAATAGAGCCCGTCCTGCCCGCCCGCCCATTGCATGAGGAACACGGCGATATTGACCCCGATCAACCCGTAATTGACGAAGGGCCGCTCGATATGGGCGATCTTGTTGCTGTCATAGAGCGGCAGAAACATCGGCGCGGTCCCCTGTCTGAGCCCTCGGTGTGCCCGAGCGCTTCCCGACCACCCGATACCATTTTTGCCGCCGGAACGCGCGCCAAAACAAAAGCCCATGGCGCCGGCCCGTTCTCTCGGATCGGCGCCAGGGATAGCCATTCGTGCACCGGGCGAAAAAGCCGCTCGTCCGCCCCGCTGCGGAAGGGCCGCTACTCGGCCGGCATCGGCCGGGCTGGTGAGGCGGTGCGCGCCGGCGCAAACACCGTGTAGGCAAAGATCAGCACCCCGGCGAACGTCACGAGCGAACCGCCCGCCACAAGAGGCTCAAAGCTGGCATTGCCCTGAAGCAGGAAATATAGCCCCAGGACCATGACGGCCACACCCAGCGTATAGACGCCGTAATGCACCATCGCCAGCCGCGTTGCCGCCTTGGCGGGGTTGAGCGCGTAATAGCCGCCGAACAGCGCGCTGGTCACCCAGCCGAGCAGGTTGAGATGGGCGTGGGCGCCGGTCACGTTGTGGACGCCCGATATGGACATCTGCAACCCCATGCCGATGCCGATAACGAGAAAGACGATACCGCTCTGGAAAAAAAGATGTGAGACCCTGGGCATTTTTCAAACCCTCATGGGCAAGCCCGACCTCCCCGTGAAGTCTCCGCCGCCCCAACGCGGATAATACGCCTCGAAAACGATCACGAAAAGTGGAGAAATCGATGCTGACCGGGCGGTTGCGCCCGTTCCTGGAGCGTGTCCGGCAAAACCATGTCCTCGACGCGATCGGGGATGGAAACGGTTTTGCGGTTCGGACGCGCAGCAAGGGTTTGGAGCCAGGGATTTGAGTCAGTCAGATCCAGAACGGCTCTAGGACGCGACCGCCGCCATGTTCCGGCCGTCCTGCTTGGCCTTGTAAAGATAGGCGTCCGCGCGTCTGTAGGTGTCCAGGAACCCACTGTCCTGCCGGTGCAGATTGGCCGCCCCGATGCTCACCGTCACCGTCTGGTCGAGCCCGATCCCGCGCAGCGATTGCCCCGCCGCCTTGCGCAACCGTTCGGCCGCCAGCGCCACATCGCTGCCGCCGGCCGACGGCATGAGCACGCAGAACTCGTCACCGCCCGTTCGCACCAGATGGTCAGTCGCCCGGATATTGACTCTTATGATGTCGGCGGTCGCCAGGATCACCTGGTCGCCCACCGTGTGCCCATGGGTGTCGTTGATGGCTTTGAACTTATCGAGATCAATGACCAGCAGGCCAAAGCTCTTGCCCGCCTTTTTGTAGTCCTCGAACATCGGGATACCGTATGCGTTGAGCCAGCGCCGGTTGCGTGCCCCGGTCATGTCGTCGGTCAGCGCCACATCGGCCAGCCGGCCCACCTGCCGGTCGATGGTGGCCACCGCCCGCTGTACGTTGGTCATCAATTGCCCGGCCTCATCGCCATAGCCTGTCGGCAGGTCGGGAAAATCGCCACGCTCGAGATAATCGGACAGCGCCAGCGACGAGCGCCGAATCGGCTCCATCATTGCCGCCATGGCCGCAAAGGCCAGCCCCGTGCCCAAAAGCGTGGCCAGTGTCGCGATCGCCAGCACCGGTAGGCTCCCGCCCACCTCGGATCGCACCGCGAAAAACGCCAACAGCGAAAGCAGCGGGATATGGGTCGAAACAAAGCAGACAAGAAAGATCTTGCCCTGAAAGCTTGCCGGCCATTTCAACGACGCCATCTGCGAATAGAATTTCAAGGTCCGGCGTCCGTTCTCGTTGCCTGCTCGGGTTTTGCCCGGTCTATAGGGCAAGATCGTGATGTCGGCCATCCCGCCGAGCGCATGGCAACTATTCAGCTTTTTTCGGTGCCTGTATTGCGCCCCGGCTCCCACAAGACGTCCTTGCTGCCATTGCCATTAGCCACCCGGCCCAGAACGAACAGCAGATCCGAGAGCCGGTTGAGATAACGGATCGCTTCGGGGTTGAGATCGGGCTCGGCCCGCCGCGTTGCAACGCACACCCGCTCGGCCCGCCGCGTTATGGTGCGCGCCAGATGCAGCGCCGCCGAAAGCGGTGTGCCCCCGGGCAGCACGAACGAGGTGAGCGGCTCGAGCACCTCGTTGAACGCATCGATCTGGCCCTCGAGCCACTCCACCTGCCGCGCCGTCACCCGCAGGGCCTTGTAGGAACGATCCTCGTCGGGACCGGGCGTTGCAAGATCGGACCCCAGATCGAACAGATCGTTCTGGACCCGCCCCAGCGCATGATCGACCCGCGCCATGTCCTTGGTGGAAAGTCGCGCCAGCCCGATCGCCGCATTGGCCTCGTCAACGGTGCCATAGGCCTCGACCCGCAGATCGTCCTTGCCCCGCCGCGGCCCGTCCACCAGCCCGGTCGTGCCGTCATCGCCGGTCTTTGTGTAGATCTTGTTGAGCTTGACCATAAGAACCTTGCCCCCCTAAGGCACCTATCTTTGCGGCCCGAAGAAGTACAACGCCGCCATCAAAAGCGCCACAGCAATAGCTTGCATGATGACGCGGGCCCGCATCAGCTTCTGGCTCGTGTTGCCCGATCCGCCCTTGAACATGTTGTAAAGCCCCATGCCCAAGATGACCGCTACCGCAGCGACGGCCAGAACGATCACGATGTTGAGGGAAGTTTGCATGGGATCGCTTTCAAAAAATGGATCGATACGCATGTCTACGACACCGCATCGCTATCGGGTCATGCCCCATTTTGTCGCCCCGTTACACCCATCGCGGCAATCATTGCAAATGTTGTGGTCCCCAACACACAAGTCCATAGCTTTTCGCGCCATTGTTTGGGCTAATATTCAAAACGAAAACTGCGCCGTGATGTCCTCGGGCGTAATCCCCAGCGCCCGCAACCCGGCAAGGCTTTCCGACCCTTTGGACTTGGAAAGCTTTTCCGCGTCCGCCCCGACAATCAACCGATGATGGGTATAGACCGGGCTCGGCAAATCCATAAGGTTTTGTAAAACAACGTGAATATCGGTCGAGGCATAAAGGTCCGTCCCCCGGGTCACATGCGTTATGCCTTGGATGGCATCATCGACCACCACCGAAAGATGATAGCTGGTCGGGGTATCCTTGCGCACGATCACCACATCCCCCCATCGCCCGGGCTCGGCCGGTCGCTCGACCGCCGCGCAAGAGGGGTCAGGCATCGCTTCGCGGATCACAAATTCCTTCTTTCCGTCAAGGACTTGCCCCATATCCAGACGCCATTGCACCGGCACCCCAGACTCGAGTTTTTCCAGCCTTTCGCGCCCCGAAAGATGTCGGCAGGTCCCAGGATAAATCGGCGCCCCATCCGGATCGACCCGCCCATCGCTCGCCGCCCGGATCTCGGCCCGCGAACAAAAACACGGATAGAGCAAACCCTTGCTCCGCAAGGCATCCGCGGCCGCCAGATAGTCGGAAAAATGCTCCGACTGCCGCCGCACCGGCGCGGACCATTCAAGCCCAAGCCATTGTAAATCAACAAAAACCGCTTCGACAAATTCGAGTCGACACCGCGCGATATCGATGTCTTCGATCCGCAGCACAAACGCCCCGCCCAGCGCTCTGGCCCAATGTTGGGTATACAGCGCCGAATAGGCATGACCCAGATGCAACAGCCCGTTCGGGCTTGGCGCGAAGCGGAAAATAGTGCGAGATGGCAATGACATGACCGACAGCAAATCCTCTTTGAAAGCCCCTACCATGAGCGCCCTTGCCACTCCAGCCCGGCTCGACAGCGCCCAGGCGCTCGCCGCTCATCTCGAGGGATTAAGCCAGCGCGATCAACGCCTTGCCGCTGCCATAAGCCGGGCGGGCGAGATCACCCTGCGCACCTCGCCATCCGGTTTTGAGGGCATGGCCCGTATCGTTTGCGGCCAGCAGCTCTCGGTCGCTTCCGCCCGCGCCATCTGGGGCCGGGTCGAGGCACTGGGCGCCATAACCCCGGACGCATATCTCGGGTTCGACGAACAGACCCTACGGAAAACCGGGCTTTCGCGGGGGAAATTCGAAACGATTCGCGGCGTCGCCCTCGCCATCACCGAGCAGGGATTGGACTTTTCCCAGGTTGATGTGATGGATCCCGACGACGCCATCGAGACCCTCACCCGCCTCAAGGGCATCGGCCCCTGGACTGCCGAGATTTATCTCCTGTTCTGCGCCGGCCACCCCGACATCTTTCCCGCCGGCGACCTTGCCCTGCAAAAGGCCGTCGAACACGCTTTCGATCTTCCCGCGCGCCCGCTGCCCAAGGACTTGATCCCCCTGGCCGCCCAATGGTCACCGCATCGGGGCGCCGCAGCCCTGATGTTCTGGCGCTATTTCTCGGCCATGAAAAACTCCGACGCCTGGGACGCCCTCTGATTCTCCCTCAATCCAAGGACCATCGATGACCGAACCCGTAAAGCTCTCCGGCCCCATGCTGCCCGCGGTTTCAGGAGCCGCGAAAAGTCTCGTCGTGCTCCTCCACGGCTATGGTTCGGACGGCCGCGACCTGATCGCGCTCGGCCAATTCTGGCGCGACAGCTTCCCAGATACAATGTTCGTCGCCCCCAACGCACCCCATGTCTGCGGCGGCAATCCCTTCGGCTATGAATGGTTTCCGCTCGATCTCGAACGCGACCGCACCCTGGCGCGGCTCACCGGCGCCGAGACCGCCCACCCGGTCCTTGAAACATTCCTCGCCGACCTCTGGGCCCAGACAGGTCTTGGCCCCGCCGACACCGTCCTCGCCGGCTTTTCGCAAGGGGCCATGATGGCGCTCTATACCGGCCTGCGCCGTCCCGAAGCCCTCAAGGCCATCATCGCCTTTTCCGGCCTTCTCGTCGCGCCGGAAAAGCTCGATGCCGAAATCGCCTCCAAGCCTCCCGTGCTGCTTATCCATGGCGATATGGACGAGGTCGTTCCGGTCATCGGAAGCCAAACCGCACTGCCCAGACTCCTCGATCTCGGCATTGATGCAAAGCTCCATATTTCCCAAGGCTCGGGACACACCATCGCCCAGGACGGGCTCGATACGGCCACCGCCTTCCTGCGCGAAATCCTCTAGCAGGTTGGATTCCCCGCAGCTTTTCAACAAAGTTCTTCACAGCTCTGTCACAAGAGGCGTAGAGTATAGCGATGGAATCGCCGGAGCGCTTCCGGCAGCGGTCAGAGCGCATTCAGGATTGGAAGCGTTGCGGGGAGGTTAAGTCCATGCCCCGGAGGATTTTGTGACAATCCACGTGTCACCTCAGGCCTGTCCCGCTCTTGTCCTGAACGCCGATTTCAGGCCGCTCAGCTATTATCCATTGTCCCTTTGGAACTGGCAGGACGCAATAAAGGCCGTTTGCCTGGACCGCGTTCATATTGTCTCCGAATACGACAAGGTGGTCCGAAGTCCGAGCTTCGAGATGCGCCTGCCGAGCGTCATTTCGCTCAAAGACTATGTCCAGCCCGCCAAATACCCCGCCTTTACCCGCTTCAACGTTTTCCTGCGAGATCGTTTCCAGTGCCAGTATTGCGGCTCGCGCCACGATCTGACCTTCGATCACGTCCTGCCGCGCTCAAAGGGTGGCCGCACGACCTGGGAAAACATCGTTGCCGCCTGCTCGCCCTGCAATTTGCGCAAGGCCAATCGCACCCCGCGCGAAATCGGCATGATCCCGCGCCAGAAGCCCTTCCAGCCCACAGTGCACGATCTGCATAATAACGGCCGGGCTTTCCCACCCAACTATCTCCACGATAGCTGGCTCGATTATCTCTATTGGGATATCGAACTCGAGCCGTAGGCCGGCTTACGCTTTGCGGCGCAACTGCCCAATGATGGCGAGTACCAACATCACCACGATGGCTGCCGATATCAGTGCGTTAAACCCGGCCAGCGAGATGCCGGCCATCTCCCACTGAATGGCGTCGCACGGCACAATGCGCACATCGCTCATGTCCGAAAGCATATCGAGGCTGACAGCGTCGTCGCCGACCCCGGTACAGCTCTGCGGACCGGGCCACCAGCCCCATTCCACACCTGCGTGATAGCCCCCCACCCAGGCGCCCCAGGCAAACAAACCGGCAACCACGCCCATCAGTCCCACCCGGAATGGCGTCGGAAGCTTTCTCCAAACGATCAGCGCCAGGGCCAGTAGCGGCAGGCCGATATAATAGGGCCAGCGCTGGGTCAGGCACAATTCGCACGGATAGAGCCCGCCGATGAACTGGAACGCCAACGCTCCGAGAATGGCGGCAAGCCCCAGAACGAAAGCCGCGCCGGCCTTGACCCGATCCGATGCCGGTGAAAGTGGAGAAGTCTGCGACATGAGGCGAAAATCCTAGCTCAGATAGCGGATGGCGACGAACCCGCCGATCAACAATACGGTAAACACCATTGTGACCAGACCGAGCCGTTTTTCGATAAAATCGCGGATCGGTGGGCCGAAGAAATAGAGCAGCGTCGCCACGAGAAAGAACCGCGCACCGCGCGAGATAATCGAACCGAGAACGAAGACCGGAAGCGACAGCCCGGCAAAGCCGGACGCTATGGTAAACACCTTATAGGGAACCGGCGTGAACCCGGCGACAAAGACGATCAGCAACCCGTAATCGGCAAACCATTGCTGGAGCTGCTCGAACGCCGGTCCGTAGTGGTAGAAATCGATGATCGGCCGCGCCAGCGGCTCGAACAGGAACGCGCCGATCACATACCCGAACATCCCCCCCAGCACCGAGGCGATCGTGCAGATCGTGGCATTCCACCAAGCCGACTTGCGGTCTGCCACCACCATGGGGATCAGCATCACATCGGGCGGCAGCGGAAAAAACGAGCTTTCGGCGAAACTCACCCCGGCCAGGGCATAGGGAGCCTGTCGGCTCACGGCCATTCTCATGGCCCAGTCATAAAGGCGGCGCAGCATATATAGTCGTCCCCAACTGGCGGGCGGGCCGGCAAGCCATGCTCCATCCGCACTAACTTTTCAATCACGATCACGCCGGATTTACGGCGCAGCCCGCGAGCACTTCACTATCCCTATCGGCAAAAGGTTCAAAAAGCGCCAAAGCTCTCATATCGCACCGCGGCCAGCGCCGCTCGGGTTGCCCTCAGAAGCGTCACAAGCACCGCGATCGGGCAAGCGAGGCTTCGATCTCCCCGAGTACCAATCGTCAAGTCTGGGGGCTTTAAAGGCCCTCGAAACGCTGGCGCCGCTCGAACCGGAATCGCTCGCGCAACGTCTCGATACCATTCTTGATGCCGGATCGGTCATCGCCAAGGACGCAACAATGGGAATTCTGCCGGGTCTCGCCCGCACCGGGCACTACGAAAAAACGACCCCGATCATGCTTGATCGAATCGGAACCGACCCCGTCAATCAATGGCCTGCCTATGCCGAGATTGCCGCCGATATCGTTGCCGGTCCGGAACGTGCGCGGCTTATAGCCATCCTCGAGTGGCGGTTGGCCGGTGTCTCCCAGCCAGCAAAGCAAAAGCGCATCGCCAAAGTAATCGGTTCCCTCTTGGGCTGATCGGTCGTTCCGGCATCAAAATCACAACGGAACGCAAAAAGGCCGGCCCGGGGCAATTGACGCGGCGCTCTGTTTGCCTATAGTCCGCCGCGACAAATCTGCTGCGGGTGTGGTGGAATTGGTAGACGCGCTGGACTCAAAATCCAGTTCCGAAAGGAGTGCCGGTTCGATTCCGGCCACCCGCACCATTATCTTTGGCTTTATAGGCAGTCCGCTGGCGCCGCCTCAATCGCACCGGCGAACGCGGAAATTTCCTAGTGCCAGAAAGGCTTGAGACCAATCAGGCTGTCACGCGCCGCCTCAGCCCTTTCAAGCGTTTCGGTCGTGTCGGCGCCCGATAACACTCCTTCCGCCCCCTCGGTACCGTCCAATCCGTTTCTTGCCAGAAGATCCGGCGCCGCCGCCAGATCGTTGAGCGTGCCCAGCTTGTCCTGAACGGCCTGCAGCCCGTCGATGAATCGGCCATGTCGCTTGGCGGGCTTTTTGCCGGTATAGAGTCCGGCAAAAAACTCGGCTCCATAGCGCAGCTTCTTGGCCAGCTTGCGCACCTCGTGCCGATCCTCATCGCTGAGCCCGGCCAGCCCGTCGCTGCGCTTTTTGAACTTGCTGAAAGCTTTCTCCAGCGCCTGAGCGGCAAATTCGCCGAGCACGCATTCATGTGCCCCATCGCCATCGCCTCGCCACGCTCCCACGGCGATCCACTCGGCGAGGTCCACCATCAACGCTCGGGCCCGCGCCGACCCCAGTATCGCCTCGAGCCCGTCCTGGGCCCCTTCACGCAACCTACCGATGGCGATCCGCAACTCACTCGATTGCGCACGACCGTAGAGCACGTCGAGATCGCGCACATCGCCCAATTCCTGCGCCAGCCATTTGAGTTCGTCCCGAAAATGGACGTACCGCCCGTCCTCGACCGCCGGCTTGAACAGCGTGAGCGCCGAACGCAGCCGCCGCAGGCCCACTCGCGCCTGATGCAAAGCTTCGGGCGAACGCCGCCGCACCAGGATATCCTCGTTCAGCCGATATTGCCGCATGCACGCAGCGGCAATCACCGAAAACCCGTCCGAGACCTTCTGGTCGGCTGAAAGCGGTATGAACTCGGCCTTGACGCTCTCGGCCACCGCGTCGAGCAATCGGTAGCCGCGTTCCGATTTGGTCATCACCCCGAGCCGCACACTGGCCAGCGCGTCCAGTTCCCGCGCCAGCTCGAACAGCACATGGGCCCCACCCGATTTCAGTTCGAGTTCGATCTCGCAGAAATCGCTTTGTCGGTCGTCGGCTACGACAATTGCAGTATCTATCGCAAGTTCAACGACGCCGTTTTGGCGCGCAATGTCGAGGCTCCGTCGCTCCACCTCGAGCGAAAACAGCGGCGCCAGCGCGTCGAGCGTTTGAGGTGGCAGCCCGGCCAACGGCGTATCCGAACCCGGTTCAGGCTGCTCGGACGGTACTGGCTTTTCCCACTCATTACGCGCGAACAGCCCCGCAGCCTTGCCTTGCGTGGCTTTCACGGTCTGGACGTATTGCGCCCCGTCAAAGCGCGTCCTCAGCGAGAGCCCCGCCATAGCCAGTGAGCGACCGGGTGTGTCGAAATAGACCGAGCGCAAATCCCGCCGCCCCAACTCTCCATGCACCTCCGCCCACTGGAGAACCGGCCCCGCAGCCACGGGCGCGATCTGCAGCTTGAGTTCAATTTCCTTACCCATCGCAAAATCTGCCAGTTCAACAAAACTGCCCTACCCAATACGAAATGTATTTCGAGAGCAATCGAGGAACGGCGGAAGGGCTTTTGCATTAACCTTTTGTCCATCAAAGTTAACGCGCCCCAAGGATTGCGGCCATGCTGTCCATCGAACCGCTCAATCAAGCCGATATCCCTGTTACAGCCAGCCTGCATCGCGACAATCTGCGTCTTGGGCTTTTTCCCAAGCTCGGCCGGCATTTCCTTGGCCTCTATCAGCAAAGTTTCGCCAGTTCGCCCTATGGAATCGCGCTGGTGGCCCGCGACGAGGGCACTGTAGTGGGGGCCCTGTTCGGCACCACTTCGAATGCCGAACACTACCGCTGGGTTACCCGCAATTTCGGCTCGAAACTCGCGCTGGCTGGATGCAGTGCCATGCTCACCCGCCCTCAGGTCGCTCTCGATTTTGCCTGCACCCGCGCCGGACGTTACGCCAAGGGCATCGCCCGCCACGTGGGGCTCACCCCATCGGGTTCGAGCGGACCCAAAGCCGCCTCGCGACCGGTTTCTGTGCTGAGCCATATCGTGACCGACGTCAATGCGCGCCGCCGCGGCGTTGGACGCCGGCTGATCCAGGGCTTCGCCAGCCACGCAACCTTGCTGGGAATCCATCGGGCTCTGTTGGTCACCGAGGAGGGTGGACTGGGCACACCGTTTTTTGAAAGACTGGGCTGCCGGCTGGTTGGACAGCATAAGAGCCAGGACGGCGCCACGCTGAGGGAATACAGGCTGATATTTGATGAGGAAGGCGCTTATGAGGATAGGGATGGCGGTCGGGTCGCTTACACTGTTGTGCGCGCTTATCCAAAACGGCTGGGCCCAGCTTCCACCCGTCCCCAACGCCCCTGATATCGTCAACCCGGCCACCCATCAGAACGGAGCCGAACCACTTTCCCAAAACGAGACCCATCCCAACGCCAAGCGTCTGGCGAGCCAGGTTGCGCTGGCGCTGACCACTTACTCCCAAACAGAAACCGCTGAACAGATCGCTCGACGGCTCGACTTCGCGGGTTCCGAAGCAAAGGGACTGGCGGCCACATTTCACATCCCCGGGGCGTGGTCGAAGGGACGGATCATCTATCCCCAGCTCGGTGGTCTGGGCGCCAGCGCCGCCTCGGTCATGGTGGTCGTCGAACAGATGGTTGGCACATCCGAGGGCATTCGGGTCTTCATAAGAACCCTTGACGTCAGATTGGCTCTGTCCGATGGGATTTGGCGCTTTGCTGATCTCGCTTCCATCGGCGGCACGCTGATTACCGAGCCCGCCCCGCCCTCGCCTCAGGCTCTTGCAGTTCTCAACGATCCTCGGATCGAAATGCCCGATTCGGCCCGTTGGGACATTCTGTCAGGCAGTATTTCCCAGAACCTGCTCGCCGTCATGGCGCGCCTTGCCGAACGGTTCCCCTTCGGCGTGGTTACACTTTCGCAGGGCCATCCCTATGAGGTGTTCGGGACCGACCGGCAATCCGATCACACAAGGGGGCGGGCCGTCGATATATACAGGCTCGGCGACACTCTGGTCATCGACGGCAGAACGGACGGATCGGCGGTCCATCAGACAGTGCAGTGGCTCTACCAGCAGCCCGAAATCCGTCAGATCGGCTCACCATGGGCGCTTGACGGCGTCGGCGGCAAATCATTCACCGACAGGCTGCACCAGGACCATCTGCACATCGCAGTCGCACAATGAGGAAGGATCAGGCCCGCCGGCGCTCGGGCTGTATGGCGACCCCATCTTGGGCGCGATCATAATGGATACGCGCCCGCGCCACTTGATCCTGGTGTTCTGCCGCCCAGTCCCAAAGCGCCCCAATCGGCCCCGTCAGCGTACGACCCATTTCGGTCAACGTATATTCCACCCGGGGTGGAATTTCCGCATAGACGGTGCGCGTCACGAGCCCGTCGCGTTCAAGATTTCGTAGGGTAAGCGTGAGCATGCGCTGGGATACCCCGTCAATGGCCCTGCGCAGTTCGGAAAACCGCATGGTGCCGCCCTTGAGCCTGCCCACCACCATGACGCTCCACTTGTCGCCAATCCGGTTGAGTATATCGCCCATCGCCGTGCAAACCGTTGCTTCATCAGGCTCGATACCGGCCATTGCAGCATACCTCCGAGATTGAACTAGGTTCCATATAATGCTCTTGGTTACCAATGGGAACCCTTGACCCAAAAGCCTTGCCCCGGCCAAGTTGCCCAAAGAAGGCTTGCGGGCATTGTTTGGCCAAATTTGCCCTGTTATGGATCGGTCCGACGATTAACGAAACGGTAACGGAGTGAGCGCGGTGCAGTCTATCCAGCGGTTGCTGTCCATTTGCGTCCTGGTTCTCGGCATCCTCGCTGCCACCCTGTCTTCAGCACTCGCGCTGCCGCAATTGCTCATAGACATGCGCACCAATGAGGTGCTGTACGAAAACGAGGCCGGCATTCCCTGGCACCCTGCCTCCCTGACCAAGCTGATGACGGCGCTTATCGCGTTCGAGGCCATCGAGACCGGACAGGCTTCGCTGTCCACGCCCGTCATAACCTCGGCAAACGCGCTTTCGGCGGCGCCCTCCAAGCTGGGCCTGCCCGAGGGGACCGCAATCACGCTCGAGGATGCGCTCTATATCCTGGTTGTAAAATCAGCCAATGACATCGCCGTCGCCATTGGCGAAACCATCGCTGGCAGCGAGCCGGCCTTCGTCGACATGATGAACGCCCGCGCCGCGATCATGGGGCTGACCGGCACCCATTTCGTCAATCCCCACGGCCTGCACGACCCAGCCCAGGTAATCACGGCGCGTGACATCGCCATGATCGCGCTGACCATCAGGGCGCGTTTCCCCCAGTATGATGCACTGTTTTCCACCCGCACCGTGGCGCTCGGCGATGCACGGTCGCAGTCCAACAACGAGCTTCTGACCGGCTTTTCCGGCACCGATGGGATGAAGACCGGCTATGTCTGCGCGTCCGGGCTCAATATCGTGGCCACCGTAACCCGCGGCGGGCGGCAATTGATGGCCATAACCTTGGGGGCCAGTTCTTCACGCGAACGCGGCGAGATGACCGCCCAGATGCTGTTTTCGGGCTTTGCCGGTGGCTATCGCGGCACGGGCCGCACCGTTAACGCCGTCGTCAACCAGCCCGGTCTTTTGCCCGTCGACATGCGCACCGATATCTGCGGCGCCAATGCTTCGCAGTACTCCGAGGAACGTGCCGAGATTTTTTCTGCCGGCCTTGATGGCCAGATTTCCTATCTCAACGACACCATAGTTCCGCCCACTCACACCATTGCAACGCTTGGCCGGCTGGCCGACGTGCCTCTGCCCCGCCCCCGACCGGGAATACCTGACATCGCAGCTGGAAGTCCTGCCAATCAGAACCTTTCGGCCGGCTTTGGCGATTCCTCGATCGTGTCACTGACGCCCAATCCCTGAGGCTTCACCCCGCAATTGGGGACTTGATCACTGTAAACCGGACGGCTCTACCCTCGTCGCGCGTAACGAGTGCGTGTCCCTCCTGATGGCAATAGAGGGCGATATCGATCCGCGCGATGGGATCGGTCGCCAGCACCACAATCGTCTCGCCCGCTTTGGCGCGCGCCAGCGCCTTTTCGAGCTTGAGGACGGGCAGCGGACATTTGAGTCCACGCGCATCGACAACAGTATCGCCCATATCTTTATTCACCGAGAAACGAGTACACGGGCAAAGCGGCTACACCCCAAGAACCCGTCAATTACAAACGTCAATGTTTATTAAGGATTAATACTGTAAGGTATTTCCCTCTTGGGGGAGCATTGCGATGACACAGGTGAAACGGGCCGACGCCCGCACGAGCCGGCCCCGGTTGGATGACCGCCTTCGGCTTATGACCAATATGCCGGGACGATACCACCTCGAAAAGTGGCCCAGCACAAATGATAAGAAATCCTATTTCGCTTGTCGCGTGCAACGGATTTCACCAATGACCATGTCCGTTGCCGCCCCGATCGGCGGCGATGTGGGGGATTGGGTGACGGCCCATTTCGAGGAGTTCGGTGTGCTGCGCGGCCAGATCGCCCGCCCCATGGGCTTTGGCTTTACAATGTCGCTCGATATGACCGATGAGGAACGCGAGCGCCTCGCCTCGCACGTCCAATGGCTTGAGCAGCACAAGAATTACGAGGTTTCCGAGAACCGCCGCTACCGGCGCGTCACGCCCAAGGACCCCCAGTCAACCATCATTCTGGCCGATGGAACGATGATCGATTGTTTCGTGATCGATATTTCGATGACCGGAGCCGCCATCTCTGCCGATCTCGGTGTCGAAATCGGTATGCCGATGGCGCTGGGTACCGTGGTCGGGCGCGTCGTGCGCATGCTCGACCCCGGCTTTGCCATCGAATTTCTGACCCGCGTCGATTACGACAGTCTCGAGCACAAACTCATCTGTCCCCGCGCCGAACTGCGCAAGCGCCTGCTGGAAGAGGCTTAGCCCCTACCGAGCCAACAGCATCACCCAATGCGCGCCGTAGGCCGAATTCGGCTCGTACACGGCAGCGAACCCGGCGCGCCGCGCATCGCCCTGCGCCAGAACATCGGCATCGGCTGGACTGTTGCGCCACCCCGAAAACGTCTCGGCAAAATTGGTATAGCCCGCAGAAAGCCGCATATTGGTTGTGCCTGCCGGACGAGTTGGCGGGTTACCCGTGCTCGCATATTGCGCCGCAACACTCTGAGCCTGCGCATCGAGTGCCGGATCGGCGCTCAGCGGCGCGGCCCCGCGCACCGCGCGGTACTGGTTGATGATCCCCAGCGCCGCCTGCCGATCCATCTGAGCGCCCGGCACATTGATCTGACTGACAAGGCCCGGCGCCAGCCCACCACCTGTCGAAGACGGCGCCCCTGAGCAGGCGGCAAGCCCACCGACGCAGAAAAGGGCAAGCGCAATCGCGCTCAGTCGGGTAGGGGCGAGCTCAAGGGTCATAGGTTCGGCCTCTCGGGTCTGGTCCAATAAAATATCTTGACGCCCTAAAAGCGCAACAAAGCCGCGAAATTGCGGCGCTTCCCTTACCGCTTCGTTAACCGTGCTCTCTCCTGCCCGAACCAAAGTCCCTCCGCCACGTTAACCATGCGCTCGATTGCCTGTGGCAAATGTTAACGAAACATTGCCAACTGGCACGGCGATTGCGACTTCTGGGGGAGCAGGGCACTCGATGCGTGCCAGAACGGGACACATGTCCCACTTTGAAACGGAACCGCGCGAGTGGATACGAGCAAGCCAGAGAAACGGACGATTTCGGGACACCGCCTCCCGGTCAGCCTTTCCGTGCCGCGCGCCAGACCGTCCCTTGCCGGCTCGGCGCCGCAGGCGGCTTTTCTCGCCCAATTGATCGACTCCGCCCGCGCCAGTACACCGGCCTCGCCTTCACGCGAATCGCGCGCCAGCCAGTTCTATCGCGCCATCGAAACAAGCGATCTCAAACGCTTACCCATGGGCTACCGCAAATCGGTTTCGGCCTGACCTATTCGGTCCCGCCAAACTGCACGTCCCGCGCTGCGGCACGGATGGAAACGGTAAATCCGGCGATCACGTCGATCAGCGCCATGACCATCAGGATGAAAAACACTGACGTCGCGGCGTAGCCCACCAGCAGAAATTCCACGAGACAGATCACAAACACTGCAGTCGAAAGCATGTGATCGACCACCGAGGCATTGCCGAACCGTGTCGATTTGAGAATTTCGCCAAACAGCAGCACCAGCGAAACAAGCACGAAGACGTCCCCCACACTCAACGCCCATACGCCGCCTGAGACCATGGAAATGGTCGCCAGCGGCGACATCCAGGCCGCACCGTCGGCAAAGCCGAACAGCGCCATCACATTGTAAACGATCAGGGGCAGTGCCAGGAGCGGCGGCATAAACATCGATGGGTTCCGTCGGGCGGGTGGTCTCATGGGTGCGACCCTGCCTCAAAACCCCGATTTTGGCCAGAAAAAAGGCCGGTCACCGACCGGCCCTACGTTACTTCTTGATGGTGATCGGCCCGACCATCTGCTCGGGCCGCACCTCGGCGTCGAACTCGTCACCGCTCAAAAGCCCCAACGCAATAGCTTCCTCGCGCAAGGTCGTGCCGTTCTTGTGCGCCGTTTTGGCGATCTTAGCCGCGTTGTCGTAACCAATCTTGCGATTGAGTGCGGTCACCAGCATCAACGAATTGTTCAAATGCTCGTTGATCTTCTTGCGGTCCGGCTCAATGCCGATGGCGCAATTGTCGTTGAACGATTTGGCCGCGTCGGCCAAAAGCCTCACTGACTGGATGAAGTTGAACGCGATGACCGGCTTATAGACATTGAGCTCGAAATTGCCCTGGCTCGCCGCAAACCCAATGGTGGCGTCATTGCCCATCACCTGCGCCACGACCATGGTCATGGCTTCCGACTGAGTCGGGTTGACCTTGCCCGGCATGATCGAGGAGCCGGGCTCGTTTTCGGGAATGGTGATCTCACCCAGTCCCGAGCGCGGCCCCGAGGCCAGCCAGCGCACATCATTGGCGATTTTCATGAACGCAACCGCCAGTTGCTTTAATGCACCCGAAGCCCCGACGAACGCATCGTGCCCGGCCAGCACCGCAAACTTGTTGGGCGCCGTCACAAACTGATGCCCCGAAAGAGTCGAAATTTCCTCGGCCACCATGCGCGCATAGTCAGGGTGGGTGTTAAGCCCCGTCCCCACAGCTGTTCCCCCCAGCGCCAGTTCGCGCAATTGCGGCAAGCTCGCCTCAATGGCCTTGAGCGCCAGGTCGATCTGCGCCACCCAGCCCGAAATTTCCTGCCCCAGCGTCAGAGGCGTCGCATCCTGAAGATGGGTGCGGCCGATCTTGACCACGTCCATGAACTCCTCGGACTTTTTCGCCAGCGTGTCGCGCAGCAGCTTGACCTTGGCGAACAGCTTGTCCTCGACAATGGTCACCGCCGCGATATGCATGGCGGTGGGATAGGTGTCGTTGGAGCTTTGGCTCATATTAACATGGTCATTGGGGTGCACGGGCTTCTTGCTGCCCATCTCCCCGCCGGCCATTTCGATGGCGCGGTTGGAAATCACCTCGTTGACGTTCATGTTCGATTGGGTGCCGGACCCGGTCTGCCAGACAACCAGCGGAAAATGATCGTCGAGCTTACCGGAGATCACCTCATCGGCCGCCGCGACCACGAGGTCGCGGGTCGTTTCGTCCATAAGCCCGAGTTTTGTATTGGTGACCGCCGCAGCCTTTTTCAGAGTTCCGAAGGCATGGACGATTTCGAGCGGCATCTTTTCGCCGCCGATATCGAAATTCATCAGCGAGCGTGCGGTCTGTGCCCCGTAATATTTCTCGTTTGGAACCTCGATAGGGCCCATAGAGTCGGTTTCAGTCCGCGTGCTCATCACAATCCTCCAGTGGCTGGGTACTGGCCAATAAAAAGGCCAGTCCCTGTTTCAAGGACTGGCCGTATTCTGGACGGGCGAACCCGTCAATGGCGCTTTGGTCTAAAGCACCAGAGCTTTAAGCAATCAGTTGCCTTTGGGCTCAAGAATCTGACGGCCGCGATACATGCCGGACTTCAGATCGACATGGTGCGGACGGCGAAGCTCGCCGCTGTCCTTGTCTTCAACATAAGCTGCGCCCTTGAGCGCATCGGCCGAACGGCGGAACCCGCGCTTCATCGGCGTCGTCTTCCTTTTGGGGACTGCCATTTGACTACTCCATTTTCATGCTGCGTGCCCTGCTCAGGCAATAGAACTCTGCCGCGCCGGCCACGCCAAAACCGTTTTACCCTATCGGGATCGTGGCGCTCTATACAGGATCACCGGGGCCTTGGCTAGTCTGTCGGTCAGGAAAATCGCACGCTTTCATAGCGCCGGTGCCCCGTCGAACAGACACTCGGCCTGCGATGAAAACCGCTGCACTCTTACTTCGACAATTCCGGCCGTCCGAACCAGCCCCGACGTCGGGTTGCCGGGCCGCCGCACATGTGGATTGGGCAGCGTCACCACAAGTAGCGTGGCGCGCTGCCATGAAAAACTTTCAGCGCTTGTCCCAAACGCCGCCTGCGCTCCTGCCTCCACGCCGAACTCCCCGTTGGGGCCCCATTCTGCGATATTGAGATAGATCTCCATGATCCGCTGCTTGGGCAACACAAGATCGATGTACATGGCCAGCGGCACCTCGAGCGCTTTGCGCACCACAGAGCGCGAATTGGTCAGAAACAGGTTCCGCGCCACCTGCATGGTGATGGTCGACGCCCCCCGGGCCTCGCGTCCAGCCAGAAATTTGTCGATCTCGGTTCGCAGTGCTGCGACATTGACCCCGTGATGGGTGCAGAACTGCCAGTCTTCAGAGAGGACCACCGACGTTTTGAGCCTGTCGGAAATCTCGTCGAGATCGCGCCATATGCGCGTCACCGGCTGGCCGGTGACATATCGGCCGATCATCAGCGTGGAAACCGGCGGCACCACCCAATAGAGTGGCACCAGCACCAGCGGAATGGCCACCAGCGCCGCGGCCAGCACCAGCGGCACCGCCACCCAGGATTTCCAGCCCCGCCTTTTCCGCCGTCTGGTCAAATGTCGCCTCCCGGTTCAGTCGCAAACGAGCGCGCTTGTAGAATGGACACGGAGGCTTTAGCAAATCTTGCCATGACCGAAGATCAATTCGATTCCCAGCTTGCCGATTGCGCCACCCAGACCGAAGCGTTTCTGGCCGCCCATATTGCAACGCTCGACGCCCCCGAGCGCCTCTTGGCCGCCATCGCGCACGGTACGCTGGGCGGCGGCAAGCGCCTGCGCCCCTTCCTCGTGCGCCTTTCCGCTTCGCTGTTTGACGTGCCGCACGAAAAAAGCCTCGCTGTGGGCGCCGCACTCGAAATGATCCATTGTTATTCCCTCGTCCATGACGATCTGCCCGACATGGACCATGACGAACTCCGCCGCGGCAAACCCACCGTCTGGAAAGCCTTCGATCCGGCTCTCGCCATCCTGGCCGGCGACGCGCTTCTGACTGAAGCTTTCGCACTGTTGTCCGATCCGCGCAGCCATCCCGATCCAGCCATCCGCGCCGAACTGGTTCTGACCCTCGCCCATGCAGCCGGATCCGCCGGCATGGTGGGTGGACAGGTCCTCGATATCGAAGGCGAAACAAACCCGCTCGACGAAGACGCGATTTTCACGATGCAGGCCAAAAAAACCGGCGCCCTGATCCGGGTGGGCGTTGAAATGGGCGCCATTCTCGGCAATGCCAACTCCACCCAGCGGGCCGAACTGATCCGCTTCGGGACCGCCGCCGGGCTCGCCTTCCAGATCGCAGATGACATCCTCGATGTCACCGCCACCTCCGATGCGCTGGGCAAGACCGCCGGCAAGGATGTGGCGCAAAACAAGTCAACGATCATTGCCCGCAACGGCCTTGATGCCGCCCGGAAGGTCTTGGATGATGCCGTAGTGAACGGTCTCGATGCGCTGGAGAATTTCGGCCCAAGCGCAGATCGCCTCCGGTCGCTCATTCGGCATTTCGCCGACCGCAGTCACTAAAGCCGCTTTTCCATGGCAATTCCGTAAGCCGGTCGCTGTTCAGGCAAGAGATCGCGTTCGCGGTACCCTCTCGCCTCATAGAACCGCCGCGCGGTTATCGTGCTGACCAGATAGGCCACTGACTCCCCCCGCGCGCTCAACATCTGTTCGAGATGAACCATCATCGCCCCCGATACGCCCATGAACCGGCTCTCGGGATGCACATAGTTGAGGACGATCCCCTCCCTCTCCCGAACCCCTCCGGCGCTGGCCATGTGGCCATTGGCGAAAGCCACAAAAATCGTATTGAGCGGATCATCGATCCACTTCAAAAAGTACTCGGGCGTCTTGTTGGAAAGCCAGTGCTCCAGCCGCTCGGCATCATTGCCATGGTCGGGTACGCAAAGCTCGACAATCGAGCGCCGCAGCAGCGCAGCCGCCTCTTCGGCGTCTCCCGCCAGCGCCGGGCGAATGGTAATCGTGCTCATCGCCGCCGGCCCAAACGCCTGCCGAGCGCCGATCCCGCAATGCGCGCCCGCTCGATACGAAGGGCGAACCCCTTTTCGTTTTCCATGAACCGCTCAAACCCAAGCTTTTCATGGAACGCCAATGACAATGTATTGGTGCGATAGACATGGCTTTCGAGCGTCTCGATACCCTTGTCTTCCATGATAGCCGCCATCCGCCGCCCGATTTCGGCCAGAACCGATGCGTTGCGATGCGCCGGATCGACACTGAACGCACCGACAAACCAGCGCCCCTCCGCCAGCGGCCAGAAATAGGTATGAGCCACATGCCGGCCATTCCGCTCGACGCAGATCAGTTGAGATTTTTCGAGCGATGCCGCAACCTTTTGCCGATAATCCGCAACATCAAACGCGTCGCCCGCTTCTGTCGTGTGATCAGCCAAAACCCGCGAATCAAGCGTTACAATGCTATCAAGGAGAACAGAGCTCATTCCGCCGCTGGCTTGGCCCGCCCTGCCCCGAACCGGTTTTCAATATAATCGGCAACCATGCGCTTGAACTGGTCGGCAACATCGGCGCCCTTGAGCGTCGTCACCTTCTGGCCCTCTATAAACACAGGCGCCGATGGCGTTTCCCCGGTGCCGGGCAGCGAAATGCCGATATCGGCGTGCTTGGATTCCCCCGGCCCGTTGACGATGCACCCCATCACCGCAACGCTCATGGCCTCAACGCCAGGATATTTCTCCCGCCATTCAGGCATTGAGGTTGAGAGATGGTCCTGGATATCTTTTGCCAAAGTCTGAAACGTCGTCGACGTCGTCCGGCCGCAACCGGGGCAAGCCGCTACCACAGGCACGAACTGGCGAAACCCCATTGTCTGGAGCAATTCCTGCGCCACCTTGACCTCAAGCGTCCGGTCGCCGTCCGGTTCGGGGGTCAGCGAAATGCGGATCGTATCGCCAATACCCTGCTGCAGCAGGATGCCCAGCGCCGCCGAGGAGGCGACGATCCCCTTGGACCCCATTCCCGCTTCGGTTAGTCCCAGATGCAGCGCGTAATCGCAACGCACCGCCAGTTCCTGGTAGACCGAAATCAGCTGCTGGACGTCCGACACCTTGGTCGACAGGATGATCTTGTCGCGCCCCATACCCAGTTCTTCGGCCCGCTCGGCCGAAAGGATTGCCGAGCGGATGATGGCTTCGCGCTGCACATGCGCTGCGCTCCAGGGTTCGGTACGGCCCGCGTTTTCATCCATCAGAACGGTCAGCAATTCCTGATCGAGCGAGCCCCAATTGACCCCGATCCGCACCGGCTTGTCGTACCGGTTGGCGATCTCGATCATCTGGGAGAATTGCTTGTCGCGCTTGTCCTTGAAACCAACATTGCCCGGATTGATCCGGTACTTGGCCAAAGCCTCCGCACACGCGGGATGGTCGGACAGCAGCTTGTGCCCGATATAGTGGAAATCGCCCACCAGCGGCACGTTGACACCGCGCACCATAAGCCGGTCGCGGATATGAGGCACCGCAGCGGCGGCCTCGTCCCGGTCCACGGTAATGCGGACAATCTCCGAACCGGCCCTCGCCAGCGCCGCGACCTGACGCACTGTTGCATCGATATCGGCGGTGTCGGTATTGGTCATCGACTGGACCACAATGGGGCCGCCGCCTCCCACCATCACTCCGCCGACATCGACCCCGACCGTTGTTTTGCGCTGCGCTGGACCTGACATGACCCGTACTCTTTGTTCTCGTCGAACACATAAGCCTTCACAAAGACCAGCGCAATGTTACACCCGTGCGACCAAGAGTGCTTCCAGGATAAGTGGGCACCACTTATCCTGTTCGGAAGCACGACCAATAAAGACTGCGAGAAATTGAAGCGATTCCAAGAAGCGCTGAAATGCTTTAGCGGCCTTGAACGCTGCTCGCCGATCCCTATCTAGAACTCATGATAAAGAACCTCGCTTCCCTCCTGCTGCCTCGCTTCCTGCGGTTTCGCAAGGAAGCGCTTTTGCTCTGGAAGGCCTTCTGGTCGCCGGGCACCCCGCTCTATCTCAAGTTCGCGACCTTTGCGGCCGCGGCCTATCTGGTCTGGCCCATCGATCTGATCACGGATTTCATTCCGCTGCTCGGTTGGGTCGACGACATTATTCTGGTGCCGCTCCTGGTCAGTTGGATCGTTTCGCGCCTGCCGGTAACCGCACCGGTTCGCGCGCGCAGGGACGGCCCGATCATCGATGGAACGGCGCGCCGTATGTAAAATAACCTGTCCGCGGGAACCATTTGTCCCTCACAAAAGTTTTACGGGCCATAATGGTCACTGTGAGGGAATTTGAAAAATGGGCCTTTCGACAATTCTGATTATCATCTTGATTTTGCTTTTAATCGGCGCTTTGCCCACTTGGGGTTATTCGCGCGCCTGGGGGTACGGCCCGACCGGTATTCTCGGTGTCATTCTGGTCGTTATCCTCATCCTGATGTTGATGGGTACGATCTAGCTTTTTGACGGCTCGCGCATCCTTTCCGGCGCGGACTGTCACTCCCGGGGTTCCCCGGGCTCTATGATTGATCTCCTCCCCTTGGACGGCCCGGATTTCCCGCGCCGTCCTTTTTTAGTCCAGCCGGATCAACAGATCCTTGGCATCGATCTGATCGCCGGGCTTGACGAGAACTTCAGCCACGGTCCCGTCGGCCTCGGCGTGCAGCGCGGTTTCCATCTTCATGGCTTCGATCGAAAGCAGCACATCGCCAGCCTCGACCTTCTGGCCAGCTTTCACGGCCAACGATGAGATAACCCCCGGCATGGGTGCGCCAACCTGTTTAGCATCGCCTGTTGTTGCCTTGGGGCGGGCAACGATGTCGCCGGCCTTGAGCCGGTCAGGAACGGCCACGGCGCGAGGCTGACCGTTGAGGTCGAAAAACACCCGCACCATGCCCTTTTCATTGGTTTCCGACTGGCCGAGGAACTGGACCACCATGGTCTTGCCCTTTTCGAGATCGACCATAATCTCGTCGGCCGGATTAAGTCCGTAAAAATAGACGGGCGTGGGCAGCACTTCGGTCGGCCCGTAAAGGTCCTGGGCCTTGGCGAATTCGGCAAAGACTTTCGGATACATGAGATACGAGGCAAGCCGGAAATCGTCGATTTCCATGCCAGAGGCCTCCTCGGCCTTCTTGCGTTCTGCTTCGAGATCGGTCGGAGCCAGCCCCTTGCCGGGGCGCTCGGTCAGAACCTTCTTCCCCTTCAGAACCTTTTTTTGCAGCGCCTCAGGAAACCCGCCAGTCGGCTGGCCCAGATCGCCGGCAAAGAACCCGATCACCGAATCGGGGAACGACACATCCTTTTCGGGGTTCTCGACGTCGGCACGCTTGAGACCCGACGACACCATGGCCAGCGCCATATCGCCCACCACTTTGGAGCTTGGCGTCACCTTGACGATATCGCCGAACATCTGGTTGACGTCTGCATAGGTCTGGGCGACTTCGTGCCAGCGGGTTTCCAACCCCATCGAACGGGCCTGTTCCTTGAGATTGGTGAATTGCCCGCCGGGCATTTCGTGGAGATAGACTTCGGACGCACCACCCTTAAGATCGCTCTCGAAAGCCCGGTACTGCGTGCGCACCGCTTCCCAGTAAAACGAGATTTCCCGGATCGCCTTGGGGGAAAGCTGCGCGTCGCGCTCGGTCCCTTCAAGCGCGGCGACCAGAGACCCAAGAGTGGGCTGGCTCGTCGTGCCCGAAAACGAATCCATCGCCGCATCGACCGCGTCCACTCCGGCCTCACAGGCCGCAAGCACCGTCGCCGCCGAAGCCCCCGACGTGTCGTGGGTATGGAAATGAATCGGTAACCCGATCTCCCCTTTAAGCGTCGCAAACAGCTTCTTGGCCGCCGGCGCCTTCATTACCCCGGCCATGTCTTTGATGCCCAGCACATGCGCGCCCGCAGCTTCGAGTTCCTTGGCCAGCCCTACATAGTATTTCAGATCATATTTTGCCCGGTCCGGGTCGAGCATGTCGCCGGTGTAGCACACGACGCCCTCGCAGACCTTGCCGCTCTCGATGACCGCATCCATTGCGACCCGCATGTTCTCGACCCAGTTGAGGCAATCGAACACCCGGAAAATATCGATCCCGCCCTCGGCAGCTTTCTTGACGAAGAACTGCACGACATTGTCCGGATAATTGGTGTAACCGACACCATTCGCCCCGCGCAGCAGCATCTGGGTCAGAATGTTGGGCGCCCCCTCCCGAATCTTTTTCAGCCGCTCCCATGGATCCTCGTTCAGAAACCGCATTGAAACGTCAAACGTCGCCCCGCCCCAACATTCGAGCGAAAACAGGTCAGGCAGGCCGCGACTATAGGCCTTGGCGATCTTTTCCATGTCGAAGGTGCGCATGCGGGTGGCCAGAAGGCTCTGGTGCCCATCGCGCATCGTCGTGTCGGTGAACAGTACCCGCTTTTGCGCCTTCATCCAGTCAGCCAGCCCCTTGGCGCCATCGCGCTCGAGGATCTGCCGGCTGCCCTCGACGACGGAAAGCGGCGGATATTCCGGGATCACCGGCGCCGCCGCATTGGTTGGCGGCCTTGGCCGGTCACGCACCTCAGGGTGACCGTTGACCGTCACATCGGCGATATAGGTCAAAAGCTTGGTCGCCCGATCCTTGCGCTTTTCGATGTCGAAGAGCTCGGGCGTCGTGTCGATAAACCGCGTTGTATAGGTATTGTCGCGGAATTTGGGGTGCGAAATGATGTTTTCGAGGAACGCAAGATTGGTCGACACACCGCGAATGCGGAATTCGCGCAGCGCCCGGTCCATCCGCGCAATCGCTTCTTCGGGCGTCGGCGCCCAGCAGGTCACCTTTTCCAGGAGCGGGTCGTAGAACCGGGTGATGATCGCGCCCGAATAGGCCGTCCCGCCATCGAGCCGCACACCGAACCCAGTCGCCCCGCGATAGGCCGTTATCCGCCCGTAATCGGGGATGAAGTTTTCTTCCGGGTCTTCAGTGGTAACCCGGCATTGCAGGGCATGGCCATGCAAAACGATGTCCTTTTGTTCAGGCACCCCCGATTGCGGCGTCCCGATGGCCGCCCCGTCCATAACCTTGATCTGCGCCTTGACGATATCGATGCCCGTAACCTCTTCGGTCACCGTATGCTCGACCTGAATGCGCGGATTGACCTCGATGAAGTAGAACTCGTCGGTCTGGGCATCCATCAGGAACTCGACGGTCCCCGCACAGCGGTAACCCGCCTCATTGCCCAGCTTCAGCGCCGCGTCTGTCAGCGCCTTGCGAGTCTCTTCCGAGAGGTACGGCGCCGGCGCGCGCTCAACCACTTTCTGGTTGCGCCGCTGTACCGAACAATCGCGCTCGAACAGATGCACCAGATTGCCGTGATCGTCCCCGAGCAATTGGACCTCGACGTGACGGGCCTTTTCAACAAGCTTTTCGAGATACATCTCGTCCTTGCCGAACGCCGCCTTGGCCTCACGCTTGCCTTCGGACACTTCGGACCGCAGTTGTTTGGGGTCGGTGATGCGTCGCATGCCGCGTCCGCCGCCGCCCCAACTCGCCTTGAGCATGAGCGGATAGCCGATCGCATCGGCCATTTTCGCCACTTCATCAAGATCGTCGGGCAAGGGATCTGTGGCAGGAACCACTGGCACGCCCGCCTTGATCGCCATATTGCGGGCCGCGACCTTGTTGCCCAGATCGCGCATGGTCTGCGCCTTGGGCCCGATAAAGATGATCCCTGCATCCTCGCACGCATCGGCAAATTCAGGGCTTTCCGACAACAGCCCGTAACCGGGATGGATGGCATCGGCACCCGAAATCCGGGCCACGCGAATATACTCGTCGATCTGCAGATAGGCTTCCACTGGCCCCTTGCCCTGCCCGATCAGATACGCCTCGTCCGCCTTGAACCGATGCAGCGCCAGCTTGTCCTCTTCGGCAAACACAGCAACCGTTTTCAGCCCCAGCTCATTGGCGGCTCGGAACACCCGGATCGCGATCTCTGAGCGGTTGGCGACGAGAATCTTCTTGATGGCCATGGACTGGGAAACCCCCTGCTAGAGCGTGTCGGGGCGCGTGGGAACACACGCCCGCAGATCGTGTTGCCGTCACTAAAACCGGCCGCCGTACGGCCGGACGAAACCCCGTACAAAAGGGGAAAGGGCCCTGGGCGACCGGGCGGTCAGGAAATTGGCTTATCCAGATGCGCGGCCAGATGACTCATGTCGTAGCCGGCCCCGGCCGCGGCATCGATGATTGCGTCCGATGTCTCGGTGCCCGCCTGGCTGAGCGCCCACAGCGTCGTCGAGCGCGTGCCGGAGCGGCAAAACGCAAACACCGGCCCGCCGCTCTCATCGAGCGCATGCCGGGTGGCGGCCACCATGTCGGGGGTCACACCCTCGCGGCCCATGGGAATTTCGTAATAGCCAAGCCCAGCCGCCTTTGCAGCTGTCGCGATTTCGGCACCTGCCGGCTGGTCCGGTGCCTCGTCATCGGGGCGGTTGTTGATGATCGAGACAAAGCCCGCCTGCTTGATCGTCTCGACATCGGACGGCAGGATCTGCCCCGAAACGCTCACGCGGTCATTGATCTTTCTGATATCCAAAACCCGGTCTCCCTGACGCCGAAAAGTTCCTACCACTCACCGCTCTTATAGCCATCAAGGCTACCGGTGCGCAACAGAACCCACAGGGGTCAGGCCGCTTTGATTGCTGCGTCTTCGGCTTCAATCTTGGCTCTGAGCGGTTGTGGCCGGCCCAAAAGAAAGCCCTGGAACCCCGTGCAGCCCAACTCAACCAGCGCCGCGTGCTGCTCCGGCGTCTCCACGCCCTCGGCAATCACCTCGATCCCCAACCCTTTGGCGATCTTGCAGATCGATTCAACAATCATCGAATCCACCGGCCGCGAAGTGATTTCAGCAACATAAGCCCTGTCGATTTTCAGGATGTCAAATGAGAGATCGCGCAGATAACCGAGGCTTGCATGCCCGGCCCCGAAATCGTCGACGGCTATGCGCACGCCCAGCGCCCGCAGGAATTCGAGATTCTTTCGCTCGGCAGAATTCTTGTGCAATGGCGCCGTTTCGGTAATCTCGACAATGAACCGCTCGCCCATCAGCCCCGCCGCAGCAATCTCCTCTGCAAACCGCGCGGCATAATCGGGATGGCGCAGTTCTGCAGCCGATACATTGATCGCCACCACCTTCGTGGGCAGCCGCGGGACATCGGCACAAACCCGCCGCAGAACCCATTGCCCGAGCTTGGCGATCAGATCGGACTGTTCGGCAATCGGAACGAACGCTCCGGGCGAAATCATTCCCCGCACCGAATGCCGCCAGCGCACCAGCGCCTCGACAGAACGCTGTCGTCCATCCTGGCCAAAGACCGGCTGATAGTGGATTTCGAGCTCATCCATAAGGATCGCCGCCCGCAATTCTCGCTCGATAAAGCGCTGATAGCGCTCCTCGCTGAGCAACTCGCGTTCAAACGCGATCACCCGCCCGCGTCCGCCATTCTTGCCCTTGTAAAGGGCAAGATCGGCCTTTGAAATCAGCGTGTCCGCATCGCCCGCATCGCCGGGTGCCGTAGCAATGCCCATTGTGGCCGACAGCCGCACATCGCGTCCAGCCAAAGGTTCGGGGCGGTCGAGCGTTTCGAGCACCCGGTCTCCCAACCGTTTGAGCGCCGCCTTGGAACTGACCCCCGACAGTGCCACGGCAAATTCGTCCCCACCCAACCGGCCAATCACCGCGCCGGGCACCAATTCCTCGAGCGTCCGCACCAGCCGCACCAGCGCCTGGTCTCCTGCCGCATGCCCCGTTCCGTCGTTGATGGCTTTGAGATGATCCATATCGATCTGGATATAGGCGACCGGCATCCGCTCGGCCTCCCGCACCATGTCCCGCAGCCGGTCGAGAAAATATTTGCGGTTGAACGCTCCGGTGAGCGCGTCACGGTTGAGAGAAGCCAGCAGATCGCGCCGCCGGGTTTCGGCAAGGCTGAGCGCCCTGCGCAACGAAAAATAGCCCCATACGATGATCGCGATGAGCGCCAGCCCGGCAATGGCCACGACCGGCAAAACCACTTCTGCGTGCCTTGCGCCCAACCAGCCGGCAATCAGCGCTTCAAGCGCCGTGAACACGATAAGGCAGCCGGTCGCCCCTGCGGCAAAGGCAGTTCCGCGATAGACGGCCAAGATATTGGTGAGGGAAAGTTCTGTACGCATGCAACGCCACGACCGCTTGTTCGGCCCGACCATACGCAGCGCGTTTTAACGCAAGGTGAATATCGAAAAATATTCCCAATAAATCAATAACTTGTACCAGAAATCAACTGGCAGACTCCGGCAATCCACCATCGTCGGACCATTATGTGACAGTCCTGCGACAA
The DNA here is from genome assembly GCF_037044555.1 of Pelagibacterium nitratireducens. Taxonomy (NCBI): domain Bacteria; kingdom Pseudomonadati; phylum Pseudomonadota; class Alphaproteobacteria; order Hyphomicrobiales; family Devosiaceae; genus Pelagibacterium; species Pelagibacterium nitratireducens. The sequence continues at coordinate 521,406 of NZ_CP146275.1, read as the reverse complement.
CGCTCTGAAACCCCGTCTCATGGTTAGGGATTTCTTATGGCGCCGTTGCACGGTCCTCCGGTTCAGCCCCGTCCACCCAGTCCTGCCATACATCGCGTCCAGTGATCAGAAAATTCTGCGCCACGGCTTCCGCACTAGCCTCGTTCTCGGCTTGCCAGGCCAAAAGCCGGTTCATTTCATCGAGCGGCATGGAGGCGCGCGCAAAATAATCGGCAACATCGGGCGTATCTGAAAAGAGCCATTCGGCCACCGCAATCACCACGGTGTCGGGCGCAAACCCCGATCCTCCGAATGGCACGCAATCGCGAATGGCCATGCATTGGGCATTGCCCGCATCGAATCCGCCCATGTCGAGCGGAACGAGATCAAGCCGGTCAATAAGTGCGTTGGGTTGCCAGTAATAGGTCAGCACCGGCTGGCGCTGGCTGACCGCATCGGTAATTGCCCCGTCCATGGCGAACCTGTCGAGCGGCTCGACGATATCGAATCGTTCATCAAGCCCAAGCCCCGCGGCCATGTTCCTGTTGATGATCGCGCAAGCCCAGTCGGCGGGACACGAATAAAGTTCGGCCCGGCTTTCACCTGCCGGAACGAACACCTGCCAATGGTCCATGATGTCGTCGGCGGCTGCCAGCCCGCTGTTGTTTTCCAAAACATAGGAGGGTACGAACCAGGCCTCAAGCGCGCCACCGGTAAAGGTGGAAGCCGCGGCTCGCGCACTCGATGCTTGCATGGCGCCGTTCCACACCTCGGCCTGCCGAGAGACCCACAACTCGGGCGCCACCGCCGGTTGCTGCGTCGTCGCCATCGATGCCAGCGTTGCTTCGGGTTCCCCCGGCACCAACCGCACTGCGCATTGATATTCGGCCCGCAAGAGCGTCGCGTGGATATTGGCCAGAATTGCCGCCGACGGCCAGCCCATTTCGGCAATGGTGATCTCGCTGCTGCCACAAGGCGGTTGCGGTATGGATTCGGCGCTGGCAGGAGCTGCCTCGCCCGCTCCGCCCGAGCTATCGAGCACTTGCACCTGCCCATACCCCGTTGCCGGCACAAAGCCAATCACCGCTACAAGGACATGGGCCATCTTGATCCGCATCGGCCACCTGCCTCCCTGAATGATCAACGATCATAACTGGCAAATGCCCGCCCGTTAAGCAACTGTAGGCTCAAGAAAATTCGTGCCAAAACCTGATGACTCCATAAACGCAACTGTGCAATGGTACCGTCTGGAGCGGGTCCAGCGAGTGGACCTTTTTCCAGTTGGGCTGTCCGAACCGAAAAGATCGCACTGGGATTTTGACCACCATGCGGCACGGGAGGGGCATGGCACGACCAAACTCTTGAGGGATATCATGCGTCATATCAAAAAATCTCTGACCCTTGCGGTCGCCGCAGGCGTTCTTTCGATGGCGGCCCCCGCCGTCGCACAGGATGTCACGATCGGCTTTATGGGCGGCTTCACTGGCCCCATTGAAAGCCTTGCGCCCCCGATCTTTGCCGGCGCCGAACTGGCCGTCCAGCAGGTCAACGATCAGGGTGGCATACTTGATGGCGGCACGTTCTCGATCGTTTCAGCCGACGGCGCCTGCGATGCGACCGCCGCAGCCAACGCGACCGACCGTCTGGTCAACACCGACCAGGTGAGCGCCATTGTGGGCGGGCTTTGCACCGGTGAAACCATAGGTGGCGCCAATTCTGCCGCCATTCCCGGCGGCGTCGTCATGATCTCGCCCGCCTCCACTGCGCCGGCCCTGACCACGCTCGAAGACAACGACCTTGTCTTCCGCACCACCCCCTCCGATGCCTTCCAGGGCCAAAAGCTCGCCGAGCTGCTTTTGTCCAAGGACATCACCGAAATTGCGCTGACCTATGTCAACAACGACTATGGTTCGGGCTTTGCTTCGGCTGTCACCGAGGCCTATGAAGCTGGGGGCGGCACCATCGCAGCCAACCTTGCCCATGAAGACGGCAAGGCCGATTATCGCGCCGAGCTGGGCAATTTGGCCTCCTCGGGCGCACAAACCCTCGTTGTCCTTGCCTATGCCAACTCCTCGGGTCAGACCCTGCTGCGTCAGGCCTTGGAATCGGGCAATTTCGTCACCTACGTTGGTGGTGACGGCATGGTCGGCGACGACTTGTTCACCGGTATCGATGCTGGCAGCGTGGAAGGCATGATCGCCACCCGCGCCGGTGCGTTCGAAGGCGAAAGCGCAACGGTTTACGCCGATCTGGCCACCGCCGCCGGGCTGACCCCGAACGACGTTTACGCTCCCCAGTCCTACGATGCGGCCCTCCTTCTGGCCCTCGCCATCGAAAAGAACGGCTCGGCTGACCGGGAAGGCCTCTCCGCCGCCCTGCGCGAAGTCTCCTCGGCTCCGGGCGAAACCATCCTTCCGGGCGAATGGGAAAAGGCCAAGGAACTCATCGCGGCCGGCACCGACATCGACTATCAGGGCGCCGGTGGCGATCTGGACTTTGACGATGCGGGCGATGTTGACGGCGTAATCGTCGAAATGACCGTCGAAGGCGGCTCGTTCGTCGAAGTTGGCGTCATCGAATAAGCCAACCAATACCCCAATACGAAAAGCCCGGGAGCGATCCCGGGCTTTTTCTTTTTTGCTTTCCCTTTGGGGAGAAAGAGCCTGCCCCAGGTGCTTGAACGGGAGCGGATCGCCGGGGAGGGGCCCCACTGATGGGGTCCCCGAACCGGAAGCCGTTCTAGTCTTTGCGCTCGATATGCTCGGGCAACAGCCCCTTTGGCGCAAACCGCAGGGCAATGGTCACCACCAGCCCCAGAACGAAAATCCGCATCTGTACGGCACGGGTTTCGATGTCGGGAATTTCGCCCCAGCCCATCGAGGACGACCAGTTGCTCAGGGCCCCGAACAGGCCCGTCGCCACCTGCTCGGACAGCATCCACACGATATAGATGAACAGCCCGCCAAACAGCGCCCCGAAATTGTTTCCCGCTCCACCCACGATCAGCATCACCCAGATGATGAAGGTGTGGTTGATCGGCTGGTAGCTCGAGGGGTCATAGATGCCCACGAACGAAACGAGGATCGCCCCGCCAATGCCCATGAGCACCGAGCCGAAAATGAAAATCTCAAGTTGCCGCCCCGTTACATCCTTGCCCATCGATGCCGACGAGATGTGATTGTCACGAATGGCCCGCATCATGCGACCCCAAGGCCCCTGATACGCCCTGTGGATCAAGAACAGCGCCACGATGACGATAGCCACCACCAGCGCGAGAAACCCGGCCCGCGCGTAAACGAAGCTGTCGGTGATCGAAACACCAAACTCCTGATAGTATTGCGGATTGGGCACCGGCCAGGGGATGGGCGAAACCGTTAGCGTGCCGCGCGTCAGCCATTCCATGTTACGGATCACAGCCCGCAAAATTTCGGCAATCCCGATGGTCGCAATCGCCAGATAATCGGCCCGCAGCCCAAGGCTGACCTTCCCCACCAGAAACCCGATCAGCCCGGCCAGAATACCCCCGAAGGCCCAGCCAAGGATCACCGGTAGGCCCAGCCCGCCGACCCAGCCGGCGGTCGAGGTGATAGTGTTGGCGGCCGGATCCATCTGCGTACGGAAGATAACATAGGCGGCAAACCACGCGACAACGATCACCGCCCCGCGCCATTTGCCCGTTATTCCGAACCGCTGCACGCGATGGGCGAAAAAGATGATAATCGCCCCGATCGCCGCCGCGATTGCGGTGCGCCCGAGCAGCATCGGGCCCTCGGATTCCCAGAACGCCGCGTTGACCGGAAAGGAGATGAAGGTGACGGCAAACCCGCCCACCATCAGCATGCCCAGAATGCCGAAATTGAACAGCCCGCCAAAGCCCCACTGGATATTGAGCCCCATGGCGATCAGCGCAAAGGCGAAGGCCTCCACCATCAGCCGCACGGTGAACGGGGTGCCCATCATCACACCCACGAAAACGATCAGCGCAAACAGCGCTGCAAACAGCCCGATATAGCGCGCGGTCATGTGGAGGCTCCCCTAAAGATTCCCGTTGGCCGCACCAGAAGCACGACGACCAGGATCACGAAGGCGACGGTGAGTTTGTATTCGGACTGAACCAGGGTCAGCGAAGCGGGGATGTCAAACCAGAGGACATCGCGGAACGGGCGCAGCAGCACCGCCCAATTGAACACCGCCAGCGTTTCCGCAAATCCCAGAACGAACCCGCCAGCAATTGCCCCATAGGCATGCCCCAACCCTCCCAGGATGGCTGCTGCAAAGATCGGCAACACGATATTGAAGGCCAGATCGGGTTTCAGTGTTACATCGAGCGCCAGCATGGTGCCCGCCAGGCAAGCCAGCGCACCCGCAATCACCCATGTCACCCGCACGACGAGCTTGGTGTTGATGCCTGAAACCTTGGCCAGGTCGGGATTGTCGGCCATAGCCCGCATCCCCTTGCCCAACCGCGAGCGGGTGAGAAAGTAGTGCAGGGCAATCACGGCGATAGCGGTCGAAGCCACCAGCCAGACCTGCGGCTCTGTAAAGGTGATGGGCCGGGTGACCCCCTCGAAGGGCAATTCGATCCGGAAAATCTGCTTGGGTTCGGTATCGAAGAACGAGCGCGTCTCCACCCCGAAAAACAGCCGGATCAGCCCCTGGATCATCATGGTGACCCCGATCGAGGCGATCAGCAATGTCACCGGTTTTGCCCCGCGGGCCCGAAGCGGCGCATAAAACCCTTTGTCGATCCCCAGCGCCAGCCCCGCCGCCAGCACCATGGCCAGCGGCACCACCAGCACACCGGTCGGAATGGGTGTCACGATCCCCAGTGCCGTCAAAACGCCGGCCAGGATAAAGGTGATGAACGCCCCCATGGTCATCATGTCGCCATGGGCGAAATGGGCAAACCGCAGGATACCGAAAATTAGCGTCACGCCCACGGCGCCCAGTGCATAGACCGAGCCCAGCACCACCCCGCCGATCAGCGCCTGATTGAAGAAAAAGATAAGATCGTTCATGCTTTCATCAGCTCCGGATCACCCGCCAAGAAAGCTCTTGGCCACATCCGGATCGTCGAGCAATTCCTGCCCGGTTCCGGTGAACCTGTTCTGTCCGCTGGTCAGAACGAACCCCTTGGTCGCGAACGCCAGCGCCTGACGCGCATTCTGCTCGACCATCAGGATACCAACGCCCGCGGCGTTGATCTTGACCACCTGTTCGAAAATTTCCATCATGTAGCGCGGCGAAAGCCCGGCCGAGGGCTCATCGAGCATCAACAGTTTCGGCCGGCTCATCAGCGCCCGCCCCATGGCCACCATCTGGCGCTGCCCGCCCGACAGTTCGCCCGCCGGCTGTTTGCGCTTGGCCTTGAGATCAGGAAACATCTCATAGACCATATCGAGACTTTCGGTGATGTCGTCGCGCCGCACGAAGGCGCCCATCTCGAAATTCTCGTGTACCGACATAGAGGTAAAGACGTTGTGCTCCTGGGGCACGAACGAAAGCCCCATCGGCACCAGGCGGTCGGCCTCGAAATTGGTCACATCCTGCCCACCGAATGTCACGGTCCCGCCCGTAACGGTCAAAAGCCCGAAGATGGCCTTCAGAGTGGTCGATTTGCCCGCCCCGTTCGGTCCCACGATCACTCCGATATCGGACGCGTCGATCGCCATGTTGACGCCATTGAGGATTGGCGCGCCGCCATAGCCGGCCACAATGTCCTTAAGATCGATAAGGCTCATCGCACGGCCTCCACCGGGCCACCGAAATAGGCCTCGACGATCATCGGGTTGGCGCGTAGCTCTTCCATATTGCCTTTGGCGATCACCTCGCCCTGCGCCATCACGATCACCGGGTCACACAGCCGCGCGATCAGGTCCATATCGTGCTCGATGACAAAGAAGGTGTAGCCGAGCTCTTTGTTCATGCGCTCGATATTGGCGGCCAGATCGTTGAGCAGGGTCTTGTTGACCCCCGCCGCCACTTCGTCGAGCAGCACGATCTTGGCGTCCACCATCATGGTGCGGCCCAGCTCAAGCAGTTTTTTCTGTCCGCCCGAAAGATTGCCCGCCAACTCGTTCTTGACGTGCCCGAGTTTGAGAAAATCGATGACATGGAGTGCTTTCTGACGCACCTCTGCCTCGCGCGCCGCAGCCCTGCCCGGCTGGAACCACAGGGTCGAAAGGCTCTCGCCCGGCTGATCGCCGGGAACCATCATCAGATTCTCCAGCGCGGTCATCTGGGAAAATTCATGCGCGATCTGGAAGGTGCGCAACATGCCCAGCCGGAACAACTCGTGCGGCTTGAGCCCCGTAATGTCCTGCCCGTCAAAGATGATCTGCCCGCTGGTGGGCGCGAAATTGCCGGCCACCATGTTGAACAGGGTGGATTTGCCCGCCCCGTTCGGCCCGATCAGTCCGGTGATCGATCCGCGCTCGACTTCGAGCGAACAGTTCGAAACAGCCAAAAGCCCGCCAAACCGTTTTGAAACGGAACGCACCTCGATTACCGCGTCAAACGCCACGCCTATGCTCAGCCCCTGAATTATCGTTGGACCAAAAGGTCAAATTCGTTGGAATTGCGGCATCTGCTCACAAGCGGTCCATCCGGTCAACTCAAAGCGCTTTAAGCACGGCTTCGGCTGTGGACTTGTTGTAGGCCACCGGGATGTCATAAAGCGTCGCGAGCCGGGTCAGAGCCTTGACGTCCACATCGTGCGGCAGCGCGCTCATGGGGTCTATGAAAAAAATCAGCGCGTCCAGCCGTCCCTCGGCAATCATCGCCCCGATCTGCGCATCCCCACCCAGCGGGCCGCTTTTCAGCGCCAGAACCTCGAGCCCGGTTTCCTGGGCCACGCGTCCGCCGGTCGTACCGGTACCCACCAGCGTGAACCCATTCAACTGGTCCTTGTGCGCCCGCGCGAAGGCGACCATGTCGTCCTTCTTTTCGTCATGGGCTACCAGCCCGATGGTCTTTGTGGTCATGGCACTTGCCGTCCTTGCCCGTTTTGCTCTTCAACCATGCGATAGCCGCCTTGCCAAGCCCGGCAGCAAAAGGGCGCCCCGATGGACGCCCCTGCAAACGCAAATAGTCCGCTCGCTCAGCTCAGCGCGCCGATAACCGCCTCGATGCGCTTCTTCATTGTCCCGGCATCGTAAGGTTTGATGATATAGTTGTTCACACCACTCTCGATGGCTTCCTTGACCTGCTCCTTATCGGAGCGGCCCGTGGCCATGATAAAGGGCATGCCTTGCGTGCGCGGATGCTTGCGGATCACCTTCAGCAGCGTCAGCCCGTCCACATCATCCATGTTCCAGTCGGAAATGATGAGGTCGACACTTGTCTTTTCAAGCTTGGTCAGCGCATCGCGGCCGGACTTGGCCTCCACGATGTCCTTGAACCCGAGCTGAGTGAGGATGTATTTGCAGATGCCCCGCATCGATTGCTGGTCATCGACAATGAGAACGCTGACAGCGCTGGCCTTTGGCATGGATTCTCCGCCTTCAATACCCGGTCTTCTTCCGGAATGGTCAACCTGCGAAATTAGGGGACAAGCGTTACAATAATCTCAATACAAAGCCTCAAGCTGCAGCCTTGAGCTTCATGAGTGCGCTAACTAAGCGCCCGGCGATCTTTTCCACCGGCGCTTCCTCGATCACCGCACCCATCTCGAACGCTGCCTTGGGCATGCCGTAGATCAGGGCCGATCCCTGCGACTGCCCGATGGTGAACGCCCCAGCCTCACGCATGGCTTTCATGCCCAACGCACCGTCGCGCCCCATGCCCGTCAGGATTGCCCCCACGGCCATCGAGCCCACCACCTTGGCGGCGGATGAAAAAAGCACGTCCACGCTCGGCCTGTGTCCCGACGTTACCTCATCCTGGGTCACCCGGCATTTGAGCTGGCCCGAGGTCTTTTCCACCCGCAGGTGAAAATCTCCCGGAGCGACATAGGCTGTTCCGCGCTCGAGCACCATGCGGTCGGCAGCCTCGATCACCCTGACCGGCACGAGCTCGTTGAGCCGGGCGGCGAACCGCGCTGTAAACCCCTTGGGCATGTGCTGGGCGATCACGATCGGTGGACAATCGGAAGGAATGGATGAAAGCACCTGCCGGATCGCCTCGACACCACCGGTGGAGGCGCCAATGGCAATAAGCGCCCCCTCGGGCGCCGCAGCCGTCTTGAGCGGTAAATCGGGCGCTGGGGCGCGATGGGCCCGCGCCTGCACGTCCGACTGCGCCGCAAAGCGTACCTTCTCACGCAGCGTTGCGCCGAATGCCTCCAGCCCTCCTGCCATCTCGGTGCCGGGCTTGGCGACGAAATCGACGGCACCGAGCTCCAGCGCCAGCATGGTTTCGGACGCCCCTTTGGTGGTTAGGGTTGAAACCATCACCACCGGCAGTGGCCGCAGCCGCATGATCTTTTGCAAAAAGGCCAGCCCGTTCATATTGGGCATTTCGATATCGAGCGTCACCACATCGGGGTTGAGCGCCTTGATCTTGTCGCGCGCGTCCAGCGGATCATGCGCGGTACCCACCACGGTGATATCGCCCTCTTGCGCCAGCGTTTTGGAAAGCACGTCCCGAATGAGCGCCGAATCGTCGACGACGAGGACCCTGATATTGCTCATGCTGCATCCTTTGCGTCGGCATTTGCCTTGCGTTGATAGACAGTCTTGCCGACCAGTTTGAAGCCCTTGGAAACGGCCTGCAGGTTTTCCGAGTGGCCGATATAGAGAAAGCCGTCAGGCGCCAGTACCTGACCGAGCCGGTCAAACAGCATCCCTTGGGTTGGCTTGTCGAAATAAATTGCCACATTCCTGCAGAAAATCGCGTCAAACGGACCGCTGACCGGCCAGGCCTCGATCAGGTTGAGCAGCTTGAAGGTGACCAGCTCGTGCGCGGCGCGCGGGATACGGATTTCTCCCGTCTCGACCTTTTCGAAAAGCGCCGCCCGTTGCGCTGAAAGCCCGTTGAGTTCGGTGGACGGATAGATGCCTCTGGCCGCCTTGCCCACGACATTGGAATCGATATCGGTGGCCAAGATACGGAAATCCCAGCGCTTGAGTTCAGGAAATGCGGCCAGAAGGCTCAACGCGATCGTATAGGGCTCCTGCCCGGTCGAACATCCCGCTGACCAGATGCGCAGGCGGGGCTTGCCGCCCTTTGTCATGCGCCGCGGCCTGGCGATCAGCGCCGCCACGTGGCTGACAAGATGATCGAAATGGTGATCTTCGCGAAAGAACCGTGTCAGATTGGTGGTCAGTGCATTGACGAAATCCTGATCGTCCTCGGGCCGGCCCCGCATCTCGAGAAAATCGATATAGGCATCGAACCCAGGCAAAGAGAGCCCGCGCACGATCTTGGACAGGCGCGACACCACAAGCGTGCGCTTGGCGTCGGAAAGCGAAATCCCCGCCACGCGATAGACGCGCTCGCGGATTCGCGAAAACTCTTTTTCGCTAAGCGGAAATTCACCAGTATCCATACAAGTTCCGACTCCCCGATGCCGTCCTGCGCCCAGAAAAAGCTAGGCTCTGTCGGCAGATTGCCCCGCCGGCTGCGCATTAAGCGCCTCGGCCTGTTGTTTAGCCTTGTCCCCGATCAGATCGACATCGGCGCGCGCCGCCACAAGCGCTTGGTCCCCACTTGCCAGACTGGCCCCGATCATTGCCGTCTCCTCACTTAAATTCAGTAAATGGGCTGTAACCGCACCCATGGTCTCCGCCAATGCCCGCGCCCCCTGCGTTCCGGCATCCGCCTCGCCCAGCCCGGACTTGACCAAGGCCCTGATCTCCTTGGAGGTTTTGGCGCTCACCTGAGCCAGTTCGCGCACTTCGCTTGCCACCACGGCAAACCCCGCCCCCTTCTCCCCGGCCCGCGCTGCTTCAACGGCGGCATTGAGCGCCAGAAGGTTGGTACGGAACGCCACCTCTTCGATGCCCGCCACCAGCTTGTCGATCTTGCCCACCAGTCCGGTCACCGCCATCACCCGCTGGCTAGTCTCCTCGGCCGACGACATGGCGGTCTCGACATCTGCCCTGATCCCTTTGGTCCCTTCAGCGCTGCGCCCGGCCAGCAACCGGCCGGCATCGATCTCACCACGCGCCGTCTCCATATGGTTGCGCGCATCATTGGCCGACCGCGTCAGGGTTTGGGCCCCCTCGCGGCAGATTTCGACAAGCGCGCCGACCTTTTCGAGCCGTTCGCGGGCTCGCCTGTGCATATCGAGCGCTGCTTGGCGTTCTGAATCGATGCCTTCGATCTGCCGCGCCAGCCCGGTGATCCGGGCCGCCAGGCCGTCATTGCGGCCGTCATGTGTGATCGGGGTGCCCTGCGCCAGGGCATCGAGCCGTACCGCCGCCGCATCGAGCGTTGCCAGTCCTGCGTTGACCAGGTCGAACTCGGGCACGTCCTCGACGATGTCGGTGCCAATCCTGTAGCCAACATGCCCGCCGACCAGCGCCTGCCCAATCTCGTCGAGCACGTGAGCCGGAACCACCCGGCCCGGCCGGTCGATCTCGATCAGCCAGCGGTCCGGGGCGAGCGCGCTGACGTTTGCCATATGGCGCTGACCGGAAAGCGATATGGCATAATTGGCAGGTTCATCCCCAAGCGCGACCGCAACGCCCAACAGAGCCGCAGCCGTATCGGTTTCGGCGCATTCGGGCGCCAGGGCCGTCAGCCCGGCGCTCATCTTAACGATAACGCCCTGTCCATCGACCAGCATGGCCGGCCGCGCAAGCGTCTCGAATGCCGTGCAATAGGTCATGGCGCGTTCGAGCCGCAGGCACAGATTGGCGGTGATGGCGCGCATATGCTCTATTTCACGGCTTTTCCCGATCGGGCCGCTTCCCACCGCCTCGCCCAACGCCGACAGCACATGGCGCTGCGCTCGGTCAGCCAGGATTGCGACGGCAAAACTCACCGCAATCGCCACCACCCAGATCCCGGAAGTCGCCAGCGGCCACCATGAAAGAGAAGAAAAATTGACAGCCAGAAACAGGCAGACCGCGAGGGTCGCCGACCAGAGCGCCAGCAATGCGGTAACGAGGCGGGTTCGAGCCAATGGACAGCCGACAAAAAGAATGCGTCGCGCCACCCTAAAAGCCTATGGTTAACGCTTCGTGAGCGAGACACGTTCGCGGTAAGATTGTGGGAAGGTTTTCGCCTTACCCCGTCTGGCTCCGTATCGCCTTTTCAAGCACAGCGAAGATTTTCGGGTCTCCGCACTGCGCAACATTGAACCGCATGAAACGCCCGGCGGTCCCCGACGCGCTGTAGACGTTACCCGGCGCCGCAATGACGGCGTCCACCAGGGCCGTTCGCGCCACCTGCGCTGAATCCGCCCCATCGGGCAATTGCCCCCAAAGGTTGAATCCGCCCCGTGGCAAGATCCACGGCTCGATCCCTATCTGCCCCAACGCGACCGCCGTTTCGCCCTGCGCCCGCGCCAGCTTGCGCTGCAGCTCCTCGATATGGCGGCGATATCCGCCCCCGGCCAGAACCCCGGCCACGATTTCGGTGGCCGCAGGGCTCGGTCCGCCGAACCCTGCGGCGATCTGGAGATCGATAAGCCCCTCGATCCAGTCAGGGCGCGCCGCGATATAGCCGCAGCGCAACGAAGCCGAAACCGTCTTTGAAAAGCTCCCGATGCGCACCACCCGATCCAACCCGTCCAGACCCGCCAGATGCGGCACCGGCTCGGGCGCAAAATCGGCAAAGATATCGTCTTCGATGATCGTGACGTCATGGGCCGTCAGGGCTGACAGCACCCTGTGCGCGGTTTGAGCCGAAACCATCGCCCCCGTCGGATTGTGCAAGCCATTGTTGGTGACATAGAGTTTTGGCCGCTCGGCGGCCAGAACCGCCTCAAAACGCTCGATATCGGGCCCGCTCGGCGTATAGGGCACCCCGACGATTTTCACCTGATGAGCGCGCAGCAGCGCCCGGAAATTGAAATAGCACGGATCGTCCACCACAACCGTATCGCCGGGCCGCAGCACGAAACGGCACACCAGATCGATGGCGCTGGTCCCCGACGCAGTGAGCAAGAGCTGGTCGGGCGCCGTCTCCACGCCGTCTGCCGCCAGTCGCCTGCTGATGATGCGCCGCAGCGCTACCGAACCGCGCGTCGAACCATAATCGACAAGCGCGCCATCCCCGCTCCGGGCCAAGGCTCGCATGCCCTTGCGGATCGCCTCGGCGGGCATCCAGTCCGCTGGCAGCCAGCCACAACCGGGCTTGAGCGCTTGGGGGTCCGCGTCAAGCGATTGCCGCGACACCCAGAATGGGTCGATGTCGCGTTCCTTGGGCGCGATCTCCTGGGCCAAAGCCAGGGGTGGCAGCGCCGTCGCGCAAACGTAAAACCCCGAGCCCCGTCTCGCCCGGATAACCCCTTCGGCCACCAGCCGGTCATAGGCCTCGACCACGGTCGAGGGAGAAACGCCCGTCTCGGCGGCCAGCGCACGGATCGAAGGCAACCGGTCGCCAGCCACCAGCACCCGGCTGGCCACCCGCCCCCTGATTACCTGCATCACAGTCGCCGTCCGTCCGCCAATCTGCCCGATCACATTCAAATGTATGCCCGCCCCTATCAATACAATTTTTCATTATTGTATTGATCTGTGCCTGTCCTGGCCAGCCCCTTCTCTCTAGCGTCGTGCGCTCATTGGAAAGGGTCCGAGTAAATTGAAATCATCTCTTAAGGGCTGGGGCAGCGGTTTGCTCGGCGTCGTCATCTTCTCTGGCTCGCTCCCAGCCACCCGTGTCGCAGTCGCCGATTTCACCCCGCTGTTTCTCACTTCGGCCCGCGCTGCCATTGCCGCACTGCTTGCTGCAACCTGCCTTGCGGCACTCGGTCAGCCCCGCCCCCGACCCGCCGATCTCTTATCGCTGGTCATCGTCGCCGTCGGCGTGGTTATCGGATTTCCGCTGCTCACGGCACTGGCCCTCGAGCACATCACATCGGCACGCTCCATTGTCTTTATCGGTCTGCTTCCACTAGCCACAGCAACGTTTGCCGTCCTGCGCGGCGGCGAGAACCCTCGCCCCGCCTTCTGGCTGTTTTCGGGATTAGGCAGCGCCATCGTGATCGTCTTCGCCATCTCGGGTGGCGGCGCGGGATCGCTAATCGGCGACCTCTATATGGTCGCGGCCATCATAGTATGCGGTTTGGGCTATGCCGAGGGCGCAAAGCTGTCGCGGCGGCTGGGCGGCTGGCAGGTCATCTGCTGGGCTCTGGTGCTGTCGGCACCGCTCATGGCCGCACTGGCGCTCGCCAACCTGCCGCACTCATGGCATTCCATCGGTTCCCCAGCCTGGCTCGGCCTGGCCTATGTCTCGGTGTTTTCCATGCTGGTCGGCTTTGTCTTCTGGTATCGCGGTCTGGCGCTCGGCGGCATCGCCGGCGTCGGACAACTCCAATTGCTCCAGCCCTTTTTTGGGCTGACGCTTGCAGGTCTTGTCTTGGGCGAACCCATCGCCGCCTCGATGCTGGCGGCCGCCACCATCATCGTTGTCTGCGTCGCCCTCGCCCGGCGCTTTGCCTGACGGGCGTCGGACCAGTCTGAATGCAGATTGGTGCTAGAACAATTCGATATCGTCGAGCACAGGCTTGGCGGGTTGGCGGTTTGCAATCGCCAACTCTTCGCGGACCAGCTTGGCGTTATCGGTCGAATCGAGACGCTTGACGAAAGCCCGGCCCGTATGGGGCTGGAACATCACCCGCCGGGCGTAACTGCCACCCATGTCCTGGCTTGAAAGGATATAGCCTTCATTGCCCAGGAACTCGCGAACGAACTCGATATTTTTCATCCCCACATCATGCATGCCCGCATGAATGTTGCCGCCCCCGAACACCTTGAATTCGAGGTTGCTTTTCCGCCCCGTTCCCTTGGTCAGGACCATATTGATGAGCTGTTCCATGGCGAACGCGCCATAGCGCGCCGATTCCCCGAACCTGTCCTTGGACGACCCCGACTGGCTGGCCAGAAGGAAATGATTCATACCACCCACCTGCGCCACCCTGTCGCGTACGCAGGCCGAAATACACGAGCCCAAAATCGTCGAAAACGTCGCATCCGGCTGGCTTGAAATTACACAATCGCCCTGGTGAACGGTGGTCACCACGCCACGGGTGAAAGTATCGGGCATCAAGATAATTCAAACGGCATTGACCGCTTCCCTGCACCTTTTCTGCAAAACCGGCGCGAACCGGTTTCCCATTGAATTTTTCCGACCCTATCGCGCCATTCGTTAGCCATTTGCTAACCCTAACCGGCGATGACTACGGATAGCGCCAAATAGCAAGCATCGGTTTAGAAGTCTGCCATTATGATCGCCATGATTGTGAATCGGGGGTGCCGTGCATGAGCTTGCACAAGCTGGCCAGAGAGCTGGAAGAAACCGCTCGCCAGACGGCGGAAATGGTTGATGGCATCACCGCCAGCCTTCTCACCCTCGGCGACACCTCGATCGATTGCAACGCAGCCCGTTCCACCGCCATCCGCCAAATTGTCGTCGCCCTCCAGATGCAGGACCGCATCGAACAACGCTGCCGCAACATGGCCGACGCTGCCCGCAAGATCGCTGACCTCTCTGATGGCAGTGATGCCCAGGCAGCCGAAGGCGTCTGGTCGACCCTGACCCTTGACGAATTGCGCGACGAGTCCCTTTCGGGCATCGCCGCGCGCACCAATTCAGGCGAAGTCGAGTTTTTCTAGAACGCCTCGTTAACAAGGGCACCGTTTGTCCGGTTCGGACGCGCAATCCAACAAAGACTTCGAACGATTGAAGCGAATCAACCAGCCGCTGAACGCGCTTGGCGCCCGATCTGCCTGCTCAAAGCATCGCCGGATGCCCCTGATCGTCAGGCGCCTTGGGCAGGAATCGCCCCACCCGTCGTCCGAAGCCTTCGACATAGGTCAGCATCACCGGAACGACGAGCAATGTCAGAAGTGTCGAACTGATAAGCCCGCCAATCACCGCATGCGCCATGGGCGCATTGGCCTCGCTTCCCGGATGTAGCGCCAGCGCCAGCGGCAGCATGCCGAAGATCATGGCCAGCGTGGTCATGATGATGGGTCGGAACCGCGTACCGCCCGCCTCGATCAGGGCCTCCTTGAGTGGCAGTCCGGCCCTGACGTGCTGATTGGTGTTGTCGACCAATAGGATGGCGTTCTTCACCACCAGCCCCATCAGCATGATGAACCCGATCATCGAATACATATTGAGCGTCGATCCGCCCACCATCAGCCCCACCAAAACACCCACTAGCGAGAGCGGCAACGCAGTCATGATGGCGATCGGCTGCAAAAAGCTGCCGAACTGGCTGGCCAGAACAAGATAGATGAACACAACGGCAAGAAGCAGCGCCGCGCCCATGCTCGATGTGGTGTCGGCCAGCATTTCGGCATCGCCGCCCTGCTCGATCGCAACGCCCGCCGGCAAATCCAGTGCCGCCACCGCCACATCGATATCGGCAATCACATCGCCCAGCACGCGGCCATCTACATTGGCGCTGATCGTGATCTGGCGCGCCAGCGCCTGCCGTTCGATCTCGCTCGGCCCCAGCGTTCGAGCAAGGTTTGCAACCTGCCCGAGCGTGACCGACATCGCCATGCCACTATTGGCCTGCTGGGCAATTGGCAGCTTGGAGAGCCCATCGATATCGGATCGCAACTCCTGGGGCAGCCGCACCATGACGTCGATACGGTCATTGCGCTCATTGGTCCATTCGCTGGCCACTTCGCCCGCGATCATCACCCGCATCGCCGAACCCACCTGCTGCGCCGAAATGCCCAGATCGCTCGCCGCCTGCCGATCCATCACGATATCGAGCATGGGCTGGGCCTGTTGCGTGCTCATCTTGACGTCGATAGCACCGGGCACACTGGCCACCGCATTGGCAACCATTCGCGCACCCTCGGTCAGGCCCTCGAGATCGCCGCCGCGCAGATTGAGCGTGATCGGGGCACCGCCAGCCCCCAGCCCGCCGCCGGCACTGGCCGTCAATGCGATTCCCGGCACTACTGCCGTGGCGCGCCGGATCTCCTCGATGATCGCGACGTCAGAGAGTTCGCGTTCACCCGGATCGAGCAAATTGACGATGATGGCCGCCATATTCTCGCCGCTCGCCGTGCCCGAATTGACATTGGTGTAGGTGTTCTCGACACCGTCAATGCCGCGCACGATGGCATCGACCTGCCGCGCCTTGATCGCCGTATAGTCCTGTGACGATCCGATGGGAGTTTCCACCTCGATATTGATCAGGCTGCTGTCGCTCACCGGCATGAATTCGAACCCCACCAAAGGCACCAGCGCAAAGCTCGAAACAAAGATCCCCAACGCCGCAATCAAGGTCATCACTCGATGGCGCAGACTCCAGCCGAGCACTTTCTTGTAGCGTCGACCCAGCGCCTCGAACCCGTGCTCGAATTTTGCAATTGCCCGGCCCAAAGGTCCGCGCCTGGCACCTGGGTGGGCGTCCGGATCGTACCAGACGCTCGACATCATCGGGTCGAGCGTGAAGCTGACAAACAGCGAGATCAAGACGGCAACCGCAACGGTCACACCGAACTGCAGGAAGAACTGCCCCACGATCCCGTCCATGAAGGCCAGCGGCAAAAAGACCGCGCAGATCGAAAGAGTTGTTGCTAACACCGCCAGCCCGATCTCATTGGTCCCATCGAGCGCCGCCTGGAAATGGCTCTTGCCCATGTGCAGGTGCCGGGTGATGTTCTCACGCACAACGATCGCATCATCGATCAGGATGCCGATCGACAGCGTCAGCGCCAGCATGGTCATCATGTTGAGCGAGAACCCCAGCATGGAAATGACTGCCAGCGTTCCAAGGATCGAAATCGGCAGCGTCATGCCGGTGATCACCGTCGACCGCCACGAATTGAGGAACAGAAAAACAATAGCCACGGCGAGCAGGGCGCCCTCCAAAAGCGTGGATTCGAGCGTGTGATAATTGGCTTCGATCTGCTCGGCGCTGTCCTGAAGCACCTCGATCCGCGCACCCTCAAGCATTCCGCCTGCGTTGAGCTCGGAAACCCGGTCGTGAACCTCATGGGCAATCTCGACGGTATTGCCGCCATCGACCCTGGAGATGTTGATCGCCAGCGCCTGTTCCCCGTTCTGAAGTGCCAGCCCGTCAAGCTCGGACTGACCGCGCGCGATCTCGGCCACATCACCCAGCATGATAGTCTGGCTGCCCTGCCGTGCCACCACGATGGACGCAAAATCGTTTATGGAATCAAGCTCGGTGTTGAGCTGCACGGTCTGGACCAGAAGCCCGTCATCCACGGATCCGGACGGAATTGTCATGTTGTCGCTGGCAAAGGCCGAAACCACTTCCGAGACCCCGATGCCATAGGCATTGAGCCTGTCGGGATCGATCAGGATATCGATCTGCTCTTCTGTGGAGCCGACGACTGTCGCGCTGCCTACCCCTTCGACATTGGTCATGGAAGGCGCAACGATGTCATTGGCGATCCGGGTCAGATCAGTCAACGACTGCCCTTCCCCGCTCAGTGCCAGCGACACCATGGGCGTTGCGGTCGGATCAAACCGCAGGACCTGGGGCGTATCGGCTCCGTCGGGCAGCGTCACTGCCGCCAACCGGTCGCGCACTTCCTGGGCGGCCTGTATGCTGTCGGTTTCAAGCGTGAACTGCACGATGACCGTCGAATGGCCCGAACTCGATGTCGACGACACCGTGTCGATCCCCGACAGCGTATTGACCGCTTCCTCGATCACCTCGGAAATCTCGGTCTCAACGGCCTCGGGCGCAGCCCCCGTATAGGGGGTCAGAACCGCGACGACCGGAAAATCGACATCGGGATACTGCTCGATCGGCATCGACCGGAATGCGTTGATGCCAAAAACCAGGATCGCGACCATGACCATGGTCGCAAACACCGGGTGACGGACGCTGATGCGGGTCAAAAACATCTCTAGAGCGCTCCCACAACGACATTCTGGCCCGCTTCGAGCCCCGAGAGCGGCAACGCCACCACCACTTCGCCGGCCGCGACCCCGTCGGATATCTCGATCAGGCCCAGCCGGTCCCAGACCTTTTCAACGCTGACTGGCTGGCGGGTCACTTCGCCATCGACCACCGCCAGCACATATCGCTCGCCCTCGCTGCCCAGCACCGCATCCTGGGGCACGGCGATTGCATCGCTTGACGATTCGGTCACGATCCGGCCGGTGACGAACATGCCGCCGCGCAGCTGCGCATCCCGATTGTCGAGCCCCAGATGAACAACGACCGAACGTGTACCCTCTTCGGCGACGGGGTTGATCCGCTCGACCGCCGCCTCGAACACAGCACCATCGAGCCCATGCACCTCAAGGCTGGCCGTCTGCCCCGCCGCAATCGATGCAGTTTGCGCCAGCGGCACCATGGCATCGACCGTCAAACGGCTCAGATCCACCAGCGACATGACCACGGCCCCCTGGCCCACCACCTGTCCCGGCTCGACCATGCGGCGAGAGACCGTGCCGTCGAACGGCGCCCTGACAAGGGTGCGCTCAATATTTGTCTCCACCTGCTCGACCTGCGACTGCAGCGAGGCAAGGCTGGCCTCCAGCCCGTCGACATCGGAAATGGCCGCGTCGAGCGTTGCCTGGGGCGTCGATCCGCGCTCGGCGAGCGAGCGGACGCGATCGAGCGTCTGTCGCGCGGCATTGAGCTGGATTTCGGTCGAATTGAGCGCGCTCTGTTGCTGACGCAATTGCAGGTTGAGGTCGGTCGCATCGATTTCGACCAACACATCTCCTTCTGACACCGTGTCACCCGCCTGCACATGGACCTGATTGGCAATTCCGGCCACCTGCGCGGAGATGTCCGCGCTCCGGACCGGGCGCACCGAGCCGGTAAAGGCGATCGCCTCCGAAAGATCGCGCGGCGCGACGTCATAGACCTCGCTTGTGTGCAACTGCATGACGCGCGGCTCGGCGGTCACCGGGTCGGCCACGTCCTGGGCCTGCGGCGCATCGAAAGCGCCGCTGAGGGCAAATCCACCGCCCGCCAGAATCAACAGGACAATGGCGGCCCCGGCCCAGCGGCGGCGAACGGGCTTGGCAGAAGAGTCGGCAACTGTTTGAGTGTGTTCGGTCATGATCCAACACTGGCGCGAGTAAATGATGTGGGCATCAATCGGCGCGCTGGATTGCAGCAACATTGCAACTCTTGCCCCGACCGCGCAATGTTGGCGCAACCCAGCCCTGCAAAGAACACAGGGCTCAGGAAGGTTTTAGATGCGGATATTGCTGGTTGAAGACGAAAACGAGATGGCCAATGTTTTGAGGTCCGCACTTGCGCGCCACTCTATTGTCGTCGACCACGCGGCCAGCCTCGAGATCGCCCGCGAGGCATCCCTGAGCCACACTCATGACGCCGTGCTGCTCGACCGCAAGCTCCCCGATGGCGAGGGGCTCTCGCTCATTCCCGAGCTGCGCCGGCAAAACCCTGCCCTGCCCATCATCGTTCTCTCGGCCCTGGGGTCCCTCGACAACCGCGTCATAGGGCTCGATGAAGGCGCAGACGATTATCTCGCCAAACCCTTTTCCATCGACGAATTGATGGCCCGCCTGCGCGCCGTCTTGCGCCGCCCCGCCCAGATGCGGTCCGAAACGCTCATGATCGGCGCACTGGAGTTCGAGCCCGAACACAACGCGGTGCGGATCAATGGCCAGCCGGTCGATCTGCCCCGCCGCGAACTCCTCGCCCTTGAGGCGCTCATCAGGCGGGCCGGGCGCACCGTCTCGCGCGATACCCTCGAACAGGCAGTCTATGGCTTTGACGACGACATCGCCTCCAATGCTCTCGACGCCCATCTTTCACGTCTGCGCCGCAAGCTCGCCGCCGCTCGCGTCGAAATCCACGCCATTCGCGGTATCGGCTATCTGCTTAGGGAAGTGCAATGATCCTGGGGCGCTGGAACTCGCTGCAATACAAGCTTACGCGCAAGCTGGTGTTTTTCCAGATCCTGGCGCTGATGGCCTTTGCTTTGATCGCATCGGTGCCCATCTCCAGGTTTGCCTCGGGCGTAGGACTCGATGACCGCATCATTCCCGTCATCGCCGATTCCGTGTCCCTGGAAGACGGTCAACTGGTCGTCGGCGATGATGACAAACTCGCATCCATCAAGGATAGGTTTCCAGCCTTCTGGTATTATGTAAGGACCGATTCCGGGCAGGTGGCGAGCGATGGCCCGATCCCAGACGCCTTTCGCCCCGCCCTTGAGTATCTGGGATTCATCTCTTTTGGCGATTTCGGCAGCGAAGCCTTCCCCGAAGTCGCGTCCCTGATCGTTCGCCAGGCCGAATCCGATGCCGGTCGCCTCCATATCGCGACCGGCGGCGGTCCGCGCTTTGACTGGCTTTCGGTTGGACTGCTGTTCGCAAACAAATATTTCGTGATCTTTTCCGCCGCCCTCTCCCTGGTCCTGATTATCGCCATCCCGCTCACTCTGCGCCGCGAATTGCGCGGCCTCGACAAGGTTGCCGAAGAAGCCTCCCATATCGATGTCGATCAGCCCGGAATGCGGTTGACCACCGCAGGTATCCCGCTCGAGATGCAGCCCCTGGTTACCGCCTTCAACGACGCACTCGTCCGGGTCGATGACGGTATCGAGCGGCGCCACCGTTTCATGGCCGACGCTGCCCATGAGCTGCGGACCCCGATCGCAATTTTGCAGACCCGCGTTGAATTGCTTAACCCCGGCCCCGAGCGCACCCAGTTGATGCTCGATGTGGCACGGCTCTCCAACCTCGCCGATCAACTCCTCGACCTGCAACGCATCGATGTTGGCCATTCGCGCTTTGAAGCCATCGACCTGGTGAGGCTGGGGGCCGATGCCGTCGCGGAAATGGCACCCCTGGTCATCGCCTCCGATGACGAAATCGACTTCGGCAGCGACGCCGAGACGGTCAATGTCAACGGTGATAGCATTGCGCTGACCCGTGCTATTACTAATTTGATCCAGAACGCCATCTCCCATGCCGGCCAATCCGCCAAGATCAGCGTCTCGGTCTCAAGCGATGGCACCCTGACCGTTGGCGACAGCGGGCCGGGCATCGACCCCACACAACGCGCAAAGATTTTCGAACCCTTCTATAGGGTAAAGCCGGCCACGCGCGGCGCCGGCCTGGGGCTCAATCTCGTCCAGGAAATCGTCCTGCGCCACAAGGGCACCATCAAAGTCGGGCAGTCCCCGCAGGGTGGCGCCGCCTTTACCATAACCCTGCCCCTTGCATCGCCCGGGCACGAAAAAGGCCGGGCTCCCAGGAACCCGGCCGATAATCGGATCGTCATGCAAGAGGCTTAGATAAGCCCGGCGCGCTCACAGTCGCTGACCGTGATCGTCTTGAGCGAAATGCCCGAAGCGACCGACTGGGCAAGACCTGGCATATAGTCAGACCGGTCCGATACGCTCATCGAACCGATCTCATCGCAATAGCTTGCAACATAGGGCAGGCCCTCTGGGGTGACCTGCACGGTGCCGACCGTGGTCTGGGCGAATGCAGGAATGGCAAAGAGCGAAAGGGCAACAGCAAGAGTGGTCTTTTTAAACATTTTTTGGGTCTCCATTAATTTGACCGCGACCCGTCAGGATCGCGATAAGAAGACCCTAGTCCCGACACATTGCCCCAACATTGCGCGCCGTATCGCCTGAAAACCGATTAGCCTTTGACCGCTCCAGCCGTCAGCGACCGGCTGATCTGACGATACATGACAAGCCCCAGAACCGCCGGCGGCAGCGCGGCGACAATCATCACAGCCGAGGCCGTGCCCCACTGGATACCGCCGCCGCCCGACGAAAAGAAAAACGATGCCCCCACCGTCATCGGTACGGCATGGCGCGTTGTCAGCATCAGCCCGAAAAGAAACTCGTTCCAGGCCGTAATGAACCCGAAGATAAAGGTGGTGACGATCGCCGGACGACAAACCGGCGCGATGATCGAGGTGATGATCTTGAGCCGGCCGGCTCCATCCATATGCGCCGCTTCATCAAGTTCGACCGGAATGTCCGAGATGGCGTTGACGAGGATGACCAGCGCCAGTGGCAGATTGACGATGACAAGAATCAAACCGAGGCCCAATTGGGTATCGAGCAGGCCGACCCATTGAAACATCATGTAGATGGGGATGGCGAAGATGATGAGCGGCAGAGCACGCAGATTGACAATTAGCGGCATCAGCATGCGCCGGCCATACCCGGCCCTCGCCACACCATAGGCCGCAGGAAAGGCAAGGATGATGGCCAGCGTCGTGCCGATCAGCGCGGCTACGGTTGAATTCCACAGATAGGCAAAGATGTTGAGCCGATCGGTGACCTGCAGCACGGCGATGTAGTTTTCCAGCGTTGGCGCCTCGATCCACAGGCCCGGATTGGTGGTGATCTCCCGGCTGCTCTTGAACGAGGTCACCAGCGTGGCGATCACGGGGAAATTAAGGGCGAAAGCCGCGATGGCAAAGACCACCCAGCGCAGTGCGGTCACGATCATCTCGCTCTCCTCGCAAGGCCCTGATTGATGAAAAACAGCACACCAAAAGACGCAATGAACAACAGCACTGATGCAGCCACCGCGGGCCCGATCTCACCCTGGCGGAAAAACGCTTCATAGACATAGATCGACAGCGAGCGGGTCGACCCTCCCGGACCGCTCCCCGTGAGCACATAGACATTGTCGAACACCCGGAAGCCGTCGATGAAACGGATGAACAACGCAATGGCAATCGTGGGTGCCATCAGCGGAATTTCGATGCGCCAGAGCATATCCCATCCGGTCGACCCGTCCATCTGCGCGGCCTCGCGGACCTCAAGCGGGATGGCCCGATGCGCCATGTAAAACAAAAGAAACGCAAACGGCGTCCACTGCAGGGTTTCGACAACCACGAGCGTCCAGAACGCGTTTGCCACATTGAGGAAAGCAGGAGCCGAACCGAACCACGCCCACAGGTAATGGGGGACCGGTCCCACAAATTCGTGCAGCACCAGCCGATACATCAACCCCACCAGAGCCGGCGCGACCATGAGCGGCAACATGATGATAGCCAGAAGCCAGGAGCGCTTTTCAAACAACGGCGCCAGAAAGATCGCGAGAAAGAAACCGACAAGACATTCGGCCAGCGCGGTGATCACCCCGAAGCGCAGCGAAAACCAGATGGCGCGCCAGAAATCCCCATCGGTGAGCACCGAAACGTAATTGGAAAAGCCGCTCAACTCCGGCGCACGCAAGGTCTGAAAGCTCACGCTCGAGAGCGAATAAACGATATTGACCAGCGCGGGAAAGCCAAGAAACAGCAGCAGGAAAATGACCATGGGTGCGCTGAGCACGCCCCATTCGAGATGCCGTTTTCTGTCCATCCGCTTTTCCATTGGGTCCTTTGAAACAGAACAAGCGGTCGGACGGTCTTGATCCCATCCGACCGCTTCGCATTGCGCTTACTCGCTGAGCAGCTCTTCCATACCGCTGGCGACAGCAGCCAGCGCCTCGTCGAGCGTTTCCTGCCCGGTCCAGTAGCCGGTGAAGTGCTGGGCCTGAAGCTCATAAACGCTCAGCGCGTTGGCTCCGGTCGCCCCATTCATCACATAGCCGTACTGGCTGGCAAATTCGCCGAGTTGAACCAGATCGGGACGGTCTTCGGCGATGGCCGCAACGACTTCGGGCGTAAGCGCCGGCGCGCCGCTGTTGGCGGCATAGGCAAGCGCTGCGTCTTCGGTTGACAGCCACTGCAGGAAGGCCAGTGCCCCGTCCTTGTTGGGCGCGTTCTGGTTCAGCCCGAGCCCGAGCCCGTGAATATGGGTGGACCGACCCTCGTCCCCAGCCGGCGGGGCAACGATTGCCACCGTATCGGCAACGGCAGGTGCGGTTTCGGGGTTGGTCAACTCGCCCGCCGCGCCATTCCACTGCAGCATCGTCGCCACCTGTCCTGAAACGAAGGCCGCATTGGCTTCGGGGAACTCATAAGAGGTCGAATCCGCAGGCGTTGCGCCGGCATCATAGAGCATCTTGTAGAGTTCGAGTCCGCGCCGGTATGCTTCGGAATCGACGGTGATATTGCCCTCATCGTCCATCCAGTTGCCGCCGTACGAACGCGCCGTCGACTGCCATACCATCATGTTGAACAGAAGGTTCTGCATCTGCAGCACGGTGCCGTAGCGCGTGGGACTGTCGGGATTGACCGCCTGGGTAAAATAGAGCGCCGTGGCCGCATAGTCGTCCCAGGTCCACTCATCGGGCGCCTTGGGTTCAAGGCGTTCACCGAGATACTCTTCGGAGATATCACCATAGGTTTCCGCTGCCGCCGGATCACTCAGCAGCCCATCGATCAGATCCTCGCGGAAATACATGAAATGCAACGAAAGATCGGTGGGCACACCATACTGGTTGCCCTCGAACTGCATGGTCGAAAGAACGGATTCCCCGTAAACGGCTTCGGCCTCGTCCGCGAGCGTTACAGGCTCCATGAACGGCGCATACCGACCAATGGAATAGGTGGCGATCAGGTTGAGATCGAAGGCCTGCGTGCCTGCGGCAAGATCGGCCTGCAATTTGTCCCAGAACCCGTCACGGGCGAAAAAAAGCACCTCTACGCGGTCCTCTTCGGCCAGACCTTCCTGGCCGTTGTAAATCTCCACAACAGCCCGCAGCGCGGTTTCTTCCGGACCGCCCGGCCAGCCCAGTACGGTCACTGCGGCCTGTGCGCCGGCAAGCGGTAAAGTGGCGGTCATGAGCCCGGCCGCCAGGCCTTTTAGAATTGTTTTACGCATGGTTGTTTTCCCTTTGGTTGGTCGTATTACCCTCGGATGACAAAGCGATCCGGGCGATCCCTACGATGCCCGCTCGCCCGCCCAATTGCGCCGCGACAAGCGTTGGCCGCTGACGCGATGGCAAATCTGAAAACAATGCGGCAATGCGCGCGATGAAGCCGGGCGCAAGACCGATCGAGCCGCCGATGATGATCTTTTCGGGCGCAAGACCGAGCTGGATATTGGCGCAGAGCGTCGCGATGCGGTGCGCGGAAAGGGCGATGATGGAGTCCGCCCAGCCCTCGCCTTCCGATGCGGCCTTGAAAACCCCGCGTGCATCGGTGGCGTGGCCTTGGGACCGCGCCGCTTCAGCCATCCACCGGCCGGCCGCCCGGTTCTCGATGGGCGTGTTGTCGGCTATATCACTGAGGAACTGCCCGAAATGCCCGGCCATCCCTTTCAGCAATTGCCCCTCGGCCACCACGCCGCCGCCAATCCCGGTCGAAATGGTCAGAAAGACACAGTTTCTGGTTCCCTGCCCGGCGCCCAGATCAAATTCGCCCCACGCGGCGGCCTGCGCGTCGTTGAGGGCTATGGCAGAAACGCCAGCCAATTCGGCCAGCATTGCGGTTAGCGGATAATCGGGTGGAATGGATAGGGTCTTTGGGTTGAGCGCTGACCAGCGCCCGTTCTCGACAATGCCGGTCACCGCCGCACCGACCCGGCTGAAGCGGCCACGCCAACCGGGCGCCCGCGTCAAAAGGTCGGCAATCCAGGCGCGTGGGTCGCCCGAAGCGGGCGTGGGCATGTCCACGGCCTCCTTGATGGCTGCCCCCGACACCAACGCACCGAGAATCTTGGTGCCCCCGATGTCGATGGCCAGAACCGTATCTGTGGAAACGCCCTCAGACATCGGCTCAGCCCCTCGCCGTGTCGCGAGCTTCGTGGTTCCGGGCATCGATGGCGTCCCTGTACCAGGAAACGATATGCTCGGTGCGGGTAATGGCTGACCCGACGACCACCGCATTGGCGCCCATCGCCAGCGCCTTGGCCGCCTGTTCAGGACTGCGGATGCGCCCTTCGGCAATAACGAACCCGCCAAGCCCGGCCATCGCGGCAATAAGCTCGAAATCGGGTAGTGTGGGCTCAGGGCCTTGTCCCACATAGCCCGAGAGCGTCGAGCCTATGCAATCGGCACCGGCGGCAAGCGCCGCTCTGGCATCATTTAGATCGGCGCAGTCGGCCATGGCCAGCGAGCCGCCATCATGGATCGCGGCCAGAATGTCCCCAATGCTGTCGGGCCGGACGCGCGCCGTGGCGTCGAACGCAACGATATCGGACCCGGCGGCACTCAGATCGCGCGCCATCGCGACGGTTGGCGTGATGCGGACATCGTAATCGTCGAGATCGTGCTTGATGATACCAATGATTGGCGCATCGGTGACCGCCCGGACGGCCTCGACGTAAGCCAGCGACTCGATGCGCAATCCCACTGCGCCCGACGCCAGCGCGGCCAGCGCAAAGCCAACAACGCAAGCCGCATTGTCCATCGGCCCACCCGGAACGGGCTGGCAGGAGACGATCAATCCGGCATCGAGTTTTTCAAGCAGCGCGTGCAAAATATCCATCCTTGGTTGGGGGGACGATAGCATTGGGGGGTGGGTTGGCAACTGGTTTCTTACTGGTATTATCGGTGCAATTCGAGGACGAAGTCGTAAACGTCGCCGCGATAGCGGGTCTGGGTAAATTCGACAACGCGGTCGCCGAAAAAGCAGCGCCGCTCGACGATCAAAAGGCTCGCATGGTCTTCGAGCAGCAGATGCGCCCTGTCGAGCGCATCGGCTGGCCCGGCCTGCATGCGCTGCAGGGCGCGCTGGGGCAGGGCCCCGACCGAATCGAGCGCTGCGTAAAGGGAATCTCCCACCAGATCGGGATCACCGAGAATGGTCGCCGGCACGGCGGCGATTTCCATGGCGATGGGCACGCCATCGGCCGTGCGCACCCGCCTCAGGCGCAATATCGACGCGTTGGGGCCAAGCCCCAGCGCCATCGCCTCTCCCGGAGTGGGAAAGGTTATCTCCTTGGAAATCCAGACACATCCGGGAGAAAACCCCCGCGATTCCATATCTTCGGAAAAGCTCGACAGCCGCGCCAGCGATTTCTCGACGCGCGCCGTCACCTCCGTCCGGCTCCCCTGTCGCCGACGAATGATGCCCTCGCCAATAAGCACATCGAGAGCCTTGCGAACGGTGACGCGAGAGACGCCGAGCCTGGCCACGAGCTCGCGCTCGCTTGGCAGCAGCATGCCGCGCTTGAGATGCCCCTCGGCAACAAGACGTTCTATGGCCGATACGAGCCTGCGATAAAGCGGCTGGCCATTGCCCTGCGCAAGCCCGGCCAACAGCGCCGCAATAATGGTGTCCTGAATCATGTCATCTCCCCTGTGAAAAATTAATCACAGGAGGCGCTGGATGCAAACTGGTATTATTTTTACACCGCCATTTGCGACACCGAAAGCAATTCTTGCGGCCCAAAATGGTGGAGTTGAGCGAAAGTTGCCCGCACATTGACAGACCGGTGTTTGTCGCTTATACGTATTATCAGCTTATACGTATAAACAAGCCGTGGAGGAGCGCAGCTTGTCAGGCCGCATGACACAGAAAGCGATTGCCAAACTCGCCGGCGTCAGCCAGGCCACCGTTTCGCTCGTCCTCAATGGCAATGCCGATGACCGCCGCCGCATCCCCGAGCAGACCCGCGAACGCATTCAGAAGGTGATTGCCGAAACCGGCTATGTCGCCGACCCGGTCGCGCGCCGGATGGTCAATGGCCGGAACAATATTCTCGGCGTCTTTACCTACGAACCTGCCTTTCCAAGTGCTCAGGCCGATTTCTTTGCGCCATTCCTGTTCGGCATTGAAGAAGCCGCCCAGGAGACCGGGTACGATCTTTTGCTAATGACCTCGGCGGGACGCGGCGCCGATGGGCGAAAGCAGATTTTCAGCGAGGCCAACCGCCTGCGGCTCGCCGACGGATGCATCGTTCTGGGCCGTCAGTTCGATGCCGAGGAACTCGCCAAACTTGTCAGGGGCGACTTCCCCTTCATTGCCGTCGGGCGACGCGACGATGCAGGGGGACCGGTGCCCTATGTGGGGGCCGACTATGCGACGGCCACGGCCAAACTGGTCGAAAAAGCAATGGCGCTCGGCCACACCAAATTCGCCTATGTCGGCCCCAATACCGGCGCCGAATCGACCGTCGACCGGTGGACGGGCTTTAAAAGGGGAATGGCGGACGCGGGAGAACTTGTGCTTCACGATCCCAAAGTGGAGATCGATCCCGAGGATTTTCTGACGGCGATCCAGTCCCTTGGAGCCACTATTGTCTTTCTGACGGAACTGGCCGACGCCATTCCGCTCAAGCGGGCGGCAATCGCCAGGGGCATGAGCGTTCCCGGCGACCTTTCCATGGTCGTGCTGGGCAGCCATATCCGGCCCGGCGACACCGTCACCAATTTCACCACCTACGCCGTTCCCCGCGAGGAGATGGCCCGCAAGGCCACGCTCGCTCTGATCGCCCGGCTCGAAGGCCGGGCCGAGCTGGAGCAGACATTGCTTTGCTGCGAGCAGGTCGCAGGCGAAACCCTCGGTCCCATCAAACCCAAGAGTATATCGTGAAAGACTATTTTGCAGACATAGCCATCATCGGCGGCGGACTGGGCGGCGTGGCAGCCGCGCTCGGCGCCCTGCGCTCGGGCCGCTCGGTCATTCTGACCGAGGAGTTCGACTGGATCGGCGGACAGATGACCAGCCAGGCCGTGCCGTCCGACGAGCATTCCTGGATCGAGCAAATGGGCGGCACCCGCACCTTCCGGCAATTGCGCACCGCCATCCGTCAGTTCTACCGCGATCACTATCCGCTCAACGAGGCAGCGCGAAACTGGTCCGATCTTAACCCCGGCGCCGGCTGGGTCAGCCGCATGTGCGTTGAACCGCGCGTGCCCCTGGCGATAATGGAAGCCTGGCTCGCCCCCTATATCGGCATGGGCAGGCTCCAGCTCTTCAAGCCCTATCGGCCCATTGAGGCCCAGACCGACGGCGATAGCGTACGCTCTGTCACCCTGCGCCATGTTCAGACCGGCGAAAAGATCGTCGTTTCGGGCAAATACGTGATCGACGCCACCGAACTGGGCGACCTGCTGCCCCTGACCGGCACCGACTACGTAAAGGGCTTTGAAAGCCAGGCCGAAACCGGCGAGCCCAGCGCGCCCTCGGAGGCGCAGCCCGAAAACCAGCAGGCCGTCTCGATCTGCTTTGCCGTCGATCACGTCGATGGCAACCATGTGATCGACAAGCCGAAAAACTACGATGAATGGCGCGCCGTCCAGCCCGATTTCTGGGGTGGCCCGCTGATCGGTTTCAAGGCGCCTCATCCGCGCACGCTCGAAATCGTCGAACGCAGCTTCACCCCCAACCCCGACGACAATCCCCTGGACGTCGATGCTGACCAGCGCCGCAATGCGGGCGATGCAAACCTTTGGACCTTCCGCCGCATCGCAGCGCGCCGCAACTTCACCCCGGGCGCCTATGCCTCCGACATCTGCCTCGTCAACTGGCCGATGATCGACTATTTCGAAGCGCCCATCATCGACTGCACCGAAGACGAATACGCCCACCGGCTCTCCCGCGCCGCCGAGCTGTCCTATTCGGTCTTTTACTGGCTCCAGACCGAAGCGCCCCGCGTCGATGGCGGGCAGGGTTTCCCCGGCCTGCGTCTGCGCGGCGACGTTACCGGCACCGAACACGGCCTCGCCATGGCCCCCTATATCCGCGAAAGCCGCCGGATCAGGGCGGTGACCACCATCACCGAACAGGATCTATCCTACGCGGTGCGCGGGGATGCCGGAGCGGTCAATTATCGCGACAGTGTCGGCACCGGGATGTACCGGATCGACCTGCACCCTTCGACCGGCGGGGACAATTATATCGACGTGCCCTCCTGCCCGTTCGAAATCCCGCTCGGTGCACTCCTGCCGCGCAATCGCTCCAATCTCTTGCCGGCCGGCAAGACCATCGGCACCACCCACATCACCAATGGCTGCTACCGACTGCACCCTGTCGAGTGGAACATCGGCGAAGTGGTGGGCCGTCTGGCCGCATGGTGCCTCGACAACGAGCTCACGCCCCACGCCGTTCAAGCCGACGACCGCCGGCTCGAAGACTTCCAGACCCATCTCCATCACCACGGCGTCGAAATCCGCTGGCCCGACATCCGGGCCTATTGACGCCAAACCATCATCTCGAGGAGGAAATGATGCACACCAAAATGCTTTTGAAATCGGCCACCGCCCTTACAGGTCTCGCCCTACCGCTGGCCACCTTCGGCCCGGCGCTGGCCCAGGATCAGGTCGATCTGCGCATGACGATATGGAGCGCCAACGAGGCTCATCTCGCCATGTTCAACGAGATCGCCGACGGGTTCGCCGAACTTCATCCCGGCGTAACCGTCACCTTCGATTCGCTCCCCTTCGACAGCTACACAACCACCCTCACCACCCAGATTGCCGGCGGCAACGCACCCGATCTGGCCTGGATTCTGGAAACAACGGCAGCAGATTTCGTCAATTCGGGCGCCCTGGCGCCGCTGACCGAAACATTTGCGGCCACCGAGGGCTATGAACTCGAGGACGTAACCGAACAGGCCACAGCCCTGTGGCGCGCCGATGGCGAGCTTTACGCCTATCCGTTCTCGACCTCACCCTTTGCGCTGTTCGTCAATAACGACCTGATCACCGAGGCCGGAGCGCAAACGCCCGCCGAGCTGATCGCAGCGGGCGAATGGAATTGGGACAATGCCATCGATATCGCCGCCACAGTCGCCGATACTGGCGCAAACGGTCTCATCGTGCGCGATTTCAACTACCAGATCTGGCAGAACCTCGCCTCGATCTGGCGCGGCTGGGGGACCGATCCCTGGAGCGAAGACGGCACCACCTGCACCTTTGCCGATGCGGAGATGGTCGATGCCATGAGCTTTATCCACGCGGCGATCTTTGAAACCGGCGCCATGCCCGGACCGGGCGAAAACGTCGATTTTTTCACCGGCGATGCGGCCATGACCATCACCCAGATTTCCCGCGCCTCCCTGCTGCCGCAGGGCGATGAAGCCTTCGACTGGGATCTGGTACCGCTGCCCTCGGGCCCGGCGGGCAACTATTCGGTGATCGGCCAGGCCGGCATCGGCGCCTTTGGCATGGGCGACAACGTGGATATGGCTGTCGAATTTCTGGCCTACCTCTCCAACCCCGAAAACAGCGCCAAGCTGGCGCAGTTTTTCCCGCCGGCCCGCCAGAGCCTGCTCAACGCCGAAACGCTGGGAACCACCAACCCGCTGCTTTCGCCGCAACAGCTCGAAAATGTCGTCGTCGCCGGGATCACCAATGGCGTCGTTCTGCCCGGCCATGCCGGCTTTGCCGAGATCCAGCAGGTGGCACGCGCCGAACTCGACGCCCTCTGGCAGGCCGATGCTGACGTCGAAGCGGTTTTGACCTCGGTGTGCAACCGCATCACCCCGATGCTCTGATCGGATACAAGCCAATGACTGTTGCGGCCAAATCTTCATCCCCACCAGCGCGAAAACGTCCGTTCTGGACGATGGAGCGCCGCGACAGCCTTGCGGGCTATCTTTTCATTGCCCCCCAAATGATCGGCATCACCGTTTTCGTTTTGATCCCGCTCGGGCTGGTCTTCTGGTATTCGCTGCACGAATGGAACGTCCTGGCCCAGACCTTCCGCTTCCAAGGGCTGGGCAATTACCAGACCCTTCTGAGCGATCCGGGCCTGCCGCAGGTTCTGGGGGCAACCGCCATCTTCTCGGTGGGGCTCGTGATCTTCAACATGGGCCTTGCCCTGCTGCTGGCCGTGCTGCTCGACCAGAAGCTCAAAGGCATCACCCTCTATCGTACGCTGTTTTTCTCGCCCGTTGTCGTCTCGCTGGTCGCCTGGACCATCGTCTGGGGCTTCCTGCTCCAGAACAATGGCGGCATCAATGCCCTGCTCGCCACCTTCGGCATCGAGGGCCCCAACTGGCTTCGCCACCCCACAACCGCGATGATCTCGGTCATCGTCGTTCAGGTGTTCAAAAATGTCGGGCTCAATATGGTGTTGTTCCTCGCCGCCCTTCAGGGCGTGCCGCGTGAGCTTTACGAGGCGGCCCGGGTCGATGGGACACCGGCTTTCAAGCAGTTTACCCGCATCACCCTGCCCATGATCAGCCCCACGGTGCTTCTCACCTCGATCATCACCATCGTGGGCTCGCTCCAGGTCTTTGCCCAGATCGCCGTTCTGACCCAAGGCGGACCGGGCATGTCGACGACCGTTCTGGTCTATTACCTCTACCAGCAGGCCTTCCAGTTCCACAAATTCGGCTACGGCGCCACGCTGTCGATCCTTCTGTTTGTGGTCGTGGCCGTCCTCACATTCATCCAGTGGCAGATGCGCCGCAAGCTGGTGTTCTATGAAAACTGATCTTTCCCCGCGCATGAAGGTGCTGGTTTACGGCCTGATGAGCGTTCTGCTCATTCCGTTTGTCTTTCCCACCTGGTGGATGGTGACCTCATCGGTCAAGCCCATCTCCGATATCTTTGCCTTTCCGCCCGATATCGTCCCAACCCGGTTCGATTTTTCCACCTACGGGCGCGTCTTCGAGCTCCAGCCTTTCGCGCAGCAATACTGGAATTCGGCCTATATCGCAGCGCTGGTGACCGCCGGCACCATGCTGTTCTCGTCGATGGCCGGCTATGCCTTCGCGCGCATCCGGTTCCCCTTCGCCAACACCTTGTTCATGATCCTGCTGATCGGGCTGTTGATCCCCGCCGAGGTGACCATTGTGCCCCTGTTCCAGATCTTTCTGGGCTGGGACATGATCAACACCCACTGGCCGCTGATCCTCATCCCGATCTTTGGCGCCCCATCGGTGTTTGCGACCTTTGTCATGCGCCAGTTCTTCATCGCGCTTCCCAAAGAGCTCGAGGAAGCCGCACGCGTCGACGGACTGGGCCGGTTCAAGATCTTCTGGACCATCGCCCTGCCGCTGGCCCGGCCGGCGCTCGGAGCTGTCGCGATCTTTACCTTCCTTCATTCCTGGAACCTTTATCTCGAGCCGATCGTGTTCTTGTCCTCACCGGCCAATTTCACGCTGCCGCAGGCCCTGACCCAGTTCACCGACGCCTATGGCGGCGCCCTGTGGAACGTTCAGCTTGCCGCCGCCACCATGACGGCGCTCCCCGTCCTCATCGTTTTCATCATCGCCCAGCGCCAGTTCGTCGAAGGACTGGCCCATTCCGGGCTCAAGGGTTGATCCATGGCTTCCGTTACGCTCTCCGACGTCAAGAAATCCTACGGCAAGGCCGAGGTCATTTTCGGCATCGACATCGATATCGCCGATGGTGAATTCGTGGTTCTAGTGGGACCGTCGGGCTGCGGAAAGTCCACGCTTTTACGCATGCTGGCCGGGCTCGAAACCATAACCGGGGGCACGATCGAGATCGGCGACAGCGTCGTCAACGATCTCGAGCCCAAGGACCGCGACATCGCCATGGTGTTCCAGAACTATGCGCTCTACCCGCATATGACCGTGGCCGCCAACATGGGCTTTTCCCTCGAGCATCGCCGCGTGCCCAGGGCCACCATTGCCGAACGCGTGCAATGGGCTGCGGGAATTTTAGGGCTCGAACCCTATCTCGAGCGCTACCCCCGCCAGCTCTCGGGTGGCCAGCGCCAGCGCGTCGCCATGGGCCGCGCCATCGTGCGCGATCCCAAGGTCTTCCTGTTCGACGAACCGCTTTCCAATCTCGACGCCAAACTGCGCGTGGTGATGCGCGGCGAGATCAAGGCGCTCCACCAGCGGCTCAAGACGACAACGGTCTATGTGACCCACGATCAGGTCGAAGCCATGACCATGGCTGACAAGATCGTGGTTTTGAGCGGCGGACGGGTCGAGCAGATCGGCGCGCCACTTGAACTTTACGACCGCCCCGCCAACCGGTTCGTGGCCGGCTTCATCGGCTCGCCTTCGATGAATTTCATCGAGGGCCAGATGGGGGCCGACGGCTTTGAAGCCAACGGGACGATCCTGCCCTGCCCGCCGGGTGTGCCGGTGGGAACGCGGGCGGTCTATGGCGTCCGCCCCGAACACTTCACGATCGCGCCCGACGCCCTGACCGCCGAAATCCTGATCGTCGAGCCCATGGGATCGGAAACCCTGGTCACCATGCAACTGGGCGAAACCTCGATGATCGGTCTGTTCCGCGAACGCATCGCGGCAGCGCCCGGGCAAACGCTCGGCGTTTCGATCGATCCCGCCAGGGTCCATCTGTTCGACGCGGAAACCGGCGGACGTCTCACCTGAAACGCAAAACCCGCCGGCTCGCAAGCAGGCGGGGGCGTTTGTCGCTCGAGTCGGGGGGCCTCAGGCGTCGGTCTTGGCGCCCGAGACTACGGCGGCGAGGTCGATCAGACCGACCATGCGGCTGTCATGGGTAACGATCCCGTTCAAAAGCTCGGTATCGCCCGAATTGCCCTCGGGCACCGCATGAATATCGTCTTTTGAGACCGTCAGGATATCGGAAACCGCATCGACCAGGATGCCGATCCATTTTTCGCCCACGCTCATCACCACCACGACGTGGTTCTTTGTGGGATTGGTCTGACCGTCCCCGAACCGGGCGCGCAGATCGAAGATCGGCACGATTGTGCCGCGCAGATTGATCACCCCGCGCACATATTCGCGCGTATTGGGCAATGGCGTCGCCCCGTTCCAGGCGCGGATTTCGCGCACTGTGGTGATTTCGACGCCGTAGATCTGTTCGTCGATCGAAAAGGCGATCAGCTGCAGAGAGTTCTGGCTGGCTCCTGCCGTTGTGTCCGAATATTCGTCGCGAAGACCAAGCGCTTCCATGTCGTGACCTCACTAGAACGGGGAGCGTTCTGTCCCCCAAATGTCGAGCCTTGCGGCCCTATGCAGCATTCTGATGCGCATTTCCCGATTTGAGAGATTGCACATCAACAATCAACGCAACGTTACCATCGCCAAGGATCGTGCCGCCCGCGATGCCATCGATGCGCTCGAAATTCTCCTCGAGCGACTTGATGACCACCTGTTGCTGGCCGATGATATCGTCCACCACAAGCGCGATCTTGGAATTGCCTTCAGCCTCGCACAGCACCACAAACCCCTCGGCATCGTCCTTTTGGGAGACCATCTGGAACCGGTCCGCCAGATCGACGACCTGCACATACTCCCCACGCACCTGCAAGACCTTGCCGCCCGAAGGCATCTGCCCGAAATCGGCGCGCGAATTCTGGATGGTTTCGACGATCGAAGAGAGCGGGATCACATAGGGGCTGCCCGCCACCTTGACCAGCATCACATCGAGCACGGCCAGCGTTAAGGGCAGGCGCAGCGTCATACGCGTACCCTTGCCGGTCCAGCTCTTCACATGCACCGAGCCGCCGATTTTCTTGATATTGGAAAGGACCACGTCCATCCCCACACCGCGGCCCGAAATGTCGGAAACCTCAGAGGCCGTCGAAAACCCCGGCGCAAAGATCAGATTGTCGATCTGTTCGTCGGTCAATTGCTGATCGGGTCCCACAACACCGCGCTCGCGGGCAATATCGAGCACCCGCTCGCGGTTGATTCCCGCCCCGTCATCCTCGACGATGATCAAGATATTGCCGCCCGCCTGTTCGGCCGAAAGCCGCACGGTGCCGATTTCGGGCTTGCCGTTCGCCATGCGCCTGTCGGGGGATTCGATCCCGTGATCGGCCGAATTGCGCACCATATGGGTCAGCGGATCGGAGAGTTGCTCGATCACCGTCTTGTCGATTTCGGTGTTCTCGCCAATGGTTTCGAGCTTGATCCTCTTGCCCGTCTTGGACGCCAGCTCGCGCACTAGGCGCGGCATGCGCGAAAAGACCGATTTGACCGGCTGGGCGCGAATGGCCATCACAGCATCCTGCAACCCGCGGGTGGTCTGAGCCAGAACCTCGATGCCCCGCACAAGTTCCTGATAGCGGTCGCGGATGGCGTCATCCATCTGCTGGGTCAGCATGGACTGGGTGATGACAAGCTCGCCCACCATGTTGACCACGCGGTCCACCTTGTCGAGATCGACACGGATCGAGCTCATGCCCACCGGACGCCCCGAACCGGACTCTTCGGCTGGTTCCGCCGCTTTGGCCGCAATCGGCACCACATTGGGCACAGGGGCAGGCGCCGGTTGGTCCTTGGCCCTTTTGGCCTCGATTTCGGGCACAACGATATCGTCGGGTTCCCCGTTCGGGACGAACTTGCGCTCGGACTTGGCCTCTTCGGCCAAATCGGCAAAGCTGGGCAGATCGTCCTCGACGGCCACCGGGGCGGATTCACCTTTTTCGATGATGATTTCGCAGTCCCCGTCCACGAACTCGAAGACCTCGCGGATCGTTTCTTCGCTCGCCTTGTCCGAAACCAGCGTTATCGTCCACGAGCAATAGACCCCGAACGGCTCGAACGCCGACAGCGCCGGGACAGGCGCCAGGTCCGGCGCGACGCTCATCTCGCCGAGCAAACCCAGTTCGCGAAACAACAGCAGCGGATCGTTGGCACGCTCGTAAAGCGTCGAAAAGGGCGTGAATTTGATCGTCCAAACACTCGCCCCATCGGCAGACGGCGCAACCGAGGCCATGGGCTTGTCGGCGTCGAAATTGACTGCGACAGGCGTGAAATCGATGTCGAAATCGTCCATCGACTCTTCGTCGGCGGCCGGGGATACGGCACCTGCCACGTC
Source organism: Pelagibacterium nitratireducens (assembly GCF_037044555.1). NCBI lineage: Bacteria > Pseudomonadati > Pseudomonadota > Alphaproteobacteria > Hyphomicrobiales > Devosiaceae > Pelagibacterium > Pelagibacterium nitratireducens. Next base: position 484,827 of record NZ_CP146275.1, on the reverse strand, counting down.
GCCTCGGGCCAATGCGTCGAACTGGGCCTTTTCCACCGCGCCGTAATCGGCTGCCAGTGTTTCCCCCTCACGCGCTGCGGTCACGAAATCGGCGACGATATCGATCGAGCGGATGCACAGCACCACCACGTCTTCGCTCAGCTCCACCCGCCCGTCGCGCACATAGTCAAGCAGCGTCTCAAAGCTGTGGGCGAATTTGACAAGCGCGTCGAACCCGAAGGCCCCGCCACCGCCCTTGATCGAGTGGATGGCGCGGAACACGGCATTGAGCCTGTCTCCGTCCCGGTCACCCTCCTGGATGGCGGAAAACTGCTCCTCGAGTTCGAGCAGCAGTTCCGAACATTCGTCGAAATAGGTGGCCTTGAATTCGTCGAGGTCACTCATCTTTTGGCCACAGCCCCCATTGGCGAAATCTTCGCGCTCACGTTCAGTGAACGACCTTGTTGATGACCGAAATAAGTTTTTCGGGGTCGAACGGTTTGACGATCCAGCCCGTCCCGCCCGCGGCGCGCCCCTGGTCGCGCTTGTCCTGGCTGGTTTCGGTGGTCAGGATCAGGATCGGCAGGCTCTGGTGCTTGCCGGTCGCCCTCACGCTCTTGATGAATTCGATGCCGTCCATGACCGGCATGTTGATGTCGGTGATCACCACATCGACGCTCTCGCGGCCCAGAACGTCGAGCCCGACCTGTCCGTTCTCGGCCTGAAGCACCTCGAAACCGGCATTGGTGAGCGTATGGTGCAGCATCGCAAGGATGGTCCGCGAATCGTCGACGGTAAGAACGCGCATGGTGGTACTATCCCTTGAGAACGGGTTCGAATGCCGGTTTAAGTCCCAGCTTTTCGATGGCCGCGGCAACAGCAGTGCTCGCGCCCGAGATGGTGAAGGCGAATTTGGCTTTCTTCGCCGTCTGGGCGGCGCTCAAAAGCATGAACAGGGCGTTGGTGGAAACGCGTTCGACGCCTGAGGCATCGACATCGACCGGACCGGCCGAAAGCGCACCGATCAGCGTTTCTGCGATATCATCGAGCGCATCGAGATCGACAATCCGGGGCAGCGCCACGGACTGAACTTGCGATTTCGCCATTTAAGGCCGACTCCCGCCCTGTGGTTCCATTGGCCGCAGTTTGTCCATGAAGCGTTTAAGAATTCCTAACCATAGAGGGCTTCCACAACAGGTGGGCGCCACCTGTTCGGTTCGGAGGCGCGACAAAGCGAGGGTTAGGAGGATTTTCGCGGTTCAAAGAAGCGCGCAAATCCCCCCGGAGCTCAAACCGATTACACCGCGCCCAACTTCCCGGAAGAGCGCGAATTTTTTTTCCACCCGTCTGTCGGCAACCGATTGCCCCATACGTCCTCGGTTCAACGCGTATGGAGGGACCATGAAATGTCGCGGATTCACTATGGCTGGGTGATCGTTGCTGCGGGCGCGATGATGACCTGTGTGGCAATGGGGGCGATGTTCGCCCTGCCTGTCTATCTCCAGCCCATCGCCGATGAAACCGGTTGGACACGGGCCGGGATTTCCATGGCCATGACCATCGGCTTTATCGTCATGGGCGTTGCCGGATTTTTCTGGGGCACGCTCACCGACCGGATCGGCGCCCGCCCTGTCGTCCTGATCGCCGCGTTCATCCTTGGCATTGGCCTCTATCTTGCCAGCACCACGTCCGACCTCGTTGTTTTCCAGCTCGCCTATGGTGGGCTGGTCGGCATGGCGGGCGGGGCGTTCTTTGCCCCGCTCATGGCAACCACCGTGGGCTGGTTCGAAAAGCACCGCTCGCTCGCCGTATCCCTGGTCTCGCTGGGCGCTGGTGTCGCGCCCATGGTCATGACGCCCTTTGCATCGGTTCTGATCGAAGCCTTCGGCTGGCGCAGCGCCATGGCGATGACCGCCATCGGCGCCACGGCGCTTCTGGTGCCAGCCGGCCTTTTGATCCGCCGCGCGCCGCAAGCCCCCCAGAGCGCCGAACCGGCTCCCGGCCAGGATGTCGCCCCGCGAAAGCCCGCGCCAACCACGGCCTTTGCCGCCCTGCGCACGCCGCAATTTATCGTTCTCGCCGCCACCTTCTTTTTATGCTGCGCTGCCCATTCGGGCCCGATCTTCCATACGGTGAGCTATGCCATGCTGTGCGGCGTGCCTGCCCTTGCCGCTGCCTCGATCTACAGCGTCGAGGGTCTTGCGGGTCTCTTCGGGCGCGTCATTTTCGGGCTTGCAGCCGACCGGCTGGGGGTCAAGAAAGTCATCATCGCCGGCCTCGCGCTGCAGTCGGTTGGTATCTACGCCTATATCTACGTCACCCAACTAACCGATTTCTATATGCTGGCAGTGGTTCTGGGCATGGCCTATGGCGGGGTTATGCCGCTCTATGCGGTGCTGGCCCGCGACTATTTTGGAGCCCACGTCATGGGCACCGTTCTGGGTGCGGCGGTCATGACCTCATCGATCGGCATGGCTTTCGGTCCGGTAGGGGGCGGCTGGCTTTACGATACCTATGGCAGCTACCATTTCCTCTACATCGCCTCGGCCGCAATCGGTGTCGCCGCCGCCATCATGGCCCTCGCTTTTCCGCCGCCGGGACAGGTGGATGGCACCCCCACGGCCACCGCGCCGGCATCGGCCTGACACGGCAACGATCGCCTCTTGACCTTCCCATAACGGGAAGGTCTATCGGTTGTTTGCCGAGACACAACAACGGAGGCTCCTCTCATGGAGTATCATATCGCCCGCATGTCCTGCGACGGTTGCGTTGCAACCATCACCGATACCCTCAAGGCGCTCGACGGCGCCAGTCAGGTGACCCCCGACCTGGAGCGAAAGACCATCGCCATCAAGACCTCGGCCAGGCTGACCGATGTCGAAAAAGCGCTCGCCGCCGCCGGCTATCCCGTCACCCCCCGCTAGAGCCGGTCTGGCCCCCGGCCGCCCCGAAAACGCCCTGTGAAAACACAAGGTCCACGAACCGCTCGCCCATCATCCGATGCGTCTGCCCATCGGGATGCAGCGCATCGGGCAGCGGCATGGTGGCGTTGTCGGCCGCCCCATAAAGCGCCAGCCCATCGACATAATGAATGTTGGGATCGGTTGCAGCCCGCTGGGCCACAATGGCTTTGAGCTGCTCGCGAATGATCGAGAGGGTGAGCTTGCCCTGCGCCACCTCTTCGGGCCGGCCCTGGGCGACAAAAGCCACCCGACCCTCGCCCAGCGCCGCCATGTCGAACGCGCACGGTCCCGGAACTGTCTCGTGAATGGGGCCAAAGATCGGCGAGATGACCACCAGGGGTGTCTGTTTGTGCCCCTCGCGAATCGTATCGAGAAATCCATGCACCGCCGGCCCGAACGCCCGCAACCGCATGAGGTCGGCATTGACGATATTGATGCCGAGTTTGACGCTGATCAAATCGGCCGGCGTGTCGGCCATTGTGCGTGCCGTGAACGGATCGAGCAGCGCGCTGCCCCCAAAACCCAGATTGACGAGATCGACATTGGCCTTGAGCGCCGCAACCACCGGCCAGATGCCGGTCGGGGTTGCTGCATTGGATCCCTGACTGATCGAGCTCCCATGGTGCAGCCAGACCGGCCGGGACCGATCGATCCCCACCTCGACCGGCGCGTCGGTTCGCAAGCCGACAAGTTCGGTCGTCTCGTCATGGGGGAGCCAGATTTCGACGATCTTGTCGCGCGCCGGAAGCCCTGCAAAGCGCGCCGTTCCGGGTTCGCCCGGTTCAAGGTTGGCCGACCCCCGGGCCGGATCGATCCTGAGGACCTTGCCGCCCGAAACGCTTGCCTGGCGCTCGAGCTTTCCATCGATCACCAGATCGTACACCCCGTCGGGACGCGGCGGCAGGCCCACATAGGCGCGCTTGGTGGGCAGTGTATCGAGTTCGATGATGGTGGCCGCGGTGCGAAACACCAGCCGCACGCCCGAGGGCTGAGACTCGGCCATCAACAACTGCCCGTCGGCGCCCTGGGCACGGGCCCATTGCGGCAGGCGATGGGGCAACAGCCCCGCCGGGGTGCTCTCGATCTCGACGGCCCCCTTGATAAAAGCTTCGGAAAGGGGCGTGGCAATGGAGGTGTCTTTAGTCATGATCATTCTGGTCTCTTGAAACAAGGGCTTGGCAATCAGGCGGTCGGCCAGGCCCGCAACGCGGCATCGAGCGCGTCCAGCGCCCGCTGCCAGGAAAGCTGCGCGTCCGGATCGCTGTGCGCGAAACCGCCGGCCAGTTCGAGCATCGGATAGCCGGCAAAAACGCTGCCCAGCAGACGGACGGCGTGGACCTGCTCGACCGCGCTCAAGGCATAGCCGCGCAGGATGGTGCGGGTGATGCGCGATATCCGCGCCCCGCCACTGTCTCTGGCAGCATCGGCGTCCAACCGATGGCGCGCCGCCTCGAAAAGCCCGGGATGCTCGTAAGCGAAATCGCGATGCACATTGGCCACCGCCACCAGCGCATCCTTTCCGGCCCGGCCCGCAACCGCCTCATCGGCGCGATCGGCAAGCAGGTCCAGACCGTAAAGCGCGACCGATGTCATAAGGTCGTCGGAATTTCTCAGATGCGAATAAAGACTGGCCAGCCTGACGTCGAACCGGCGCGCCAGACCAGCCAGCGTGAGATTGGAAAATCCGATCTCATCGGCCATCTCCGCCGCCGTCCGCACCAGAACCTGTCTGTTCAAACCCGCCCGAGGCATGGCAAACCGCTCCAAAACTAATTTAGTTCGGTTTAAACCTAATGCTATTAGTTTTGTCAAGCCGTGCGCTGATAGAGGCGTTTGGAGTGGGACCAGCCGCACCCTGGAGCGGGCTTTTGCGAGTTCCTACACGCTCCGAACGCGCCGGTTCGTCATTCCTTTGGGGGCTGATCCTTGCTCCGCCAGATAGCCGCGTGGCGCGGCTGATCCGGTCCATTCCCGAGCCGATGCCCTCGCGCATTGACGCATGTCCAATCCCATGCCATCCTGCAAATAGACCGACCGGTCTAATAGTGACGAAGTCGGCTGTGATCGACACCACTTCGTCACCAGCAAGGAGAGAGGAGATGACGCCATGACAGCAATCGAAACACGCCGCTTCGATAAGCCCGACGACCTGCTCGATATGGAAGAATGCGGAGGCATCGCCATCGTCAAGATGGAGACCGGAGCGACCGGCATGCATGCAGTGTTCGAACCGGGCTGGACCTGGGAGAAGAACGAAAAGCCCCTGCTCGGCAATCCCGATTCATGTCCAATGCACCACACCGGTTATTGTATCGCCGGCACCCTCGTCGTCCGCATGCTCGATACCGGGGCGAACACAAAGATTGCACCCGGTGATTTCTTTGAGATCCCGCCGGGCCACGACGCCTATGTCGAAGGGGACAACCGCGTGGAACTGATCCTGTTTGCACCGCCCGAACACCAGCACTGAGCCGCTGGGACCTGTGCCCGCGCCGGCACCCTTGACCTTCGGCGCCTGAAGGCCGACCTTCCATGTCGAAGGATTATGGACTGGACATATTTTGATGACTGGACATATTTTGATGAATGAACCCACCAAGGACCGCATGCTCAAGGCGGGGTTGAGCATGCTCCTGCGCCACGGCTACAACGACCTGGGCGTCCAGGCCGTGCTCAGGGAAACCGGCACGCCCAAGGGGTCGTTCTACCATCACTTCGCCAGCAAGGAAGATTTTGCCCTGCAGGTGGTCGAGCGCTACATGGTCGAGGTCCATCAGGGCCTCGACCAGACGCTTGGCGATTTTTCCCTGGCCCCCCTTGATCGTGTCCGCAAATTCTTTGAATCCACGCGCGACAAATATCAAGACGACGGCTATCTCGGATGCATGCTCGGCGGCCTCGGCCAGGAGCTATCGGGCGTCAGCCCCATCTTCCAGGAAAAGATCGAAGCCTGCCTGAGCACGATCGCCAGCCGCATCGCCGACTGCATGGAGCAGGCGCGGGCCAGAGGTGACCTGGCGCCGGAGGCCGATCCGCGCCACATGGCAAATCTTGTGGTCAATTGCTGGGAAGGTGCCGCCCTGCGCAGCCGCCTGAAACGGGATCCGGCGCCGCTCAACGCGATGCTCGACTTCTACTTCGCCGCGGTCGCCACAGCACCGAAATCCCCATCCAACCCCCCTGCCCTGGCACAGCACTAAAGGCACCAGACACGGTCCTTCCAGCCCGTTGCCGCCGCAAATACACCGGAGCGCGACGCGTCAGCATCGCCAAGGTTCAAGACCGAACGGACGATATGTCGAACCGTTCTGTTGAAGGCACTGGCGTCGGCCTCCTTCAATCTGCGACAAGCGGAAACGCTAGACGCTGCGGGGACGCCAGGCCTCGTTTACATGGGTAAGCCAAACCGCCTCTGGATTTAGAGCCAATACGCGGAGCTGGCCCTCTGAACTGGGCTCATCCAGCTCGCCAAACCACACTCCAACATCGCCGCCGACCACGATGGGTCGCCCGCCTGTTTCGATGACCACGACTTGCATGCCGTCCGTATGCCCCGGTGCGGGGACCAGGCGCACGCCGGGCAGCAGCTCGAACTCACCGTCGACCATCACATACTCGATGTCCGGTGCATCGACCCACTCATTGATCGTGTAGCCCTGCTTGCTGCGCGCGTCCTCCAACTCCCGGCGTTGCACATAGATTGGTTTGCCGGCAAACAGATGATTGTTGCCGCAATGGTCGAAGTGCAGGTGCGTGTTGACGACCATATCGATGCTGGCGAAATCGAAGTTCTGCTCACGCAGTGGATAGAGCCGGGGGTCCATATCCGCCGCTGCCGGATGCAGCTCCCGTATACCCGTATCCACCAGGATTCGTGCATCGGGATGGTCAATGACATGCACGTTGACAGGCATGCGTTCGCCTTCGGCAAGCAGATCGGCAACCAGGTATGGCGTCACTTTTACTGAAGAAATGGTAGTCACTTCCAGGCCCCTTCAGGAAATCAGGCGATTTGCCGGTTTGCGAATGCAGGGGGTACGTTGGGCGAGGGAACCTTGCGGCCCTGGTTTTGCGTGAGGAAGGATATGGCCAGCAGCGCCAGGCCAACGATCGCCGGAACGAAACCACCGTCACCCACGTTCAGATGAGCCGACAGGGCCAGCAGCAAATGAAACAGCATGCCGGCATAGGCGAGGTCGCTGAGCTGCACGGAAACTCGTGACAGTATGGCCAACGGAGCGGCGATCTTGGCCACGATAAGCACGGTGACAAGGTAAGCGGGATAGCCAAACTGGACAAAGCCGTCCTCCACCATTGTCCGCTGCATGATGTAAGTGACAGCGCCCAAGCCGTAGATCAGGCACAACAAACCCGTGCTGATCCAGTAAGCAATTTTGCCTTTGTTCAAGTCCGCCTCCTCTGGTGTCGCCGGATTGGCGTGGGTGTTCGGTCACGCAGGTGCTGTTCATCTGCGTCGCACGTGATCGTGTAATTCGATAGCGGCCGGCCTCAGCCCTCGGTCAGCACCGCGTCAAGCCTGCCGTAAACTTCATCAAGGCCATGGGTCCGGCCGGACGCAACGGCGGCCTCCCGCGCCGCAGCGTTGGGCCAGCGCATCACGACGGTCATTCGGGTGCCGGTTCCCTCTTCCGCCAGATCGGTTTTCACATGCGTTTCCGACGCGGGATCGTCGTTGAAATACTCGACAACCGCCATGTGGCGCGGTGCATCCGCCTGGAGAACCGGACCTGAGAAATAGAACGCGCGGCCCTCGCCGGCAAAGTCGTAGCGGAAGCTGCCGCCGGGCCGCGCGTCAATCTGGCAGCCCGTCATGGCGTCGAGCGTTGCCATCCATCTGGGCAGGATCGCAGGATCTGTCATCGCCCGCCAGACCCGGGCAGGTGGATGGGTGAAACTGCGGCGAACGACGATATCGGTATCGCCCTGCTGCGCAACCTGAACCTGTCCGTCAGCAAGATCCTTGTTCATTGGTCTTCCTTACCTTTGGTTGCGGAAGTGCCGGCTTCGCGCGCCATGTCATCGAGAACCGCGTCGAGCTTGCGGAACCGGACTTCCCAAAGCGCGCGGTACTGGCCCAGCCAGTCCCAAAGTTCCGCGACTGCCTCTGGCTTGAGCCGGCGCGGTCGTGCCGTACCATCGACCCTCGTCTCGATGAGCCCTGCCTCCTCCAATACCTTGAGGTGACGGCTAATCGCTGGCTGGCTGATGGAGAAGGGTCGTGCCAGATCCTGAACCGTTGCCTCACCATCAGCCAATTGCGCGATGATGGCACGGCGCGTCGGATCAGCAAGGGCGGCAAAGGCTTGGTCGAGCAAAATCGGAAATCCATTCACTTTAGAACGTTCTCTCTATATAGAGAACTTGTTATATAGTCAACTCGATTTTACAGCTTATCGGCAGGACGAAAGCCGTCGGCTTCATTTAGATCTTTTGATCTTAAATAGACCGCCAGTCTGACCGTCCCCAAATGGGAAGCCCTAGCCCACCGCCTCCGCCTCCCCCAGCACGCGCTCCAGCGCATCGGTGTCCACATCGGCCAGCCGCTCGGGCGCCCATTTGGGCGCTCTGTCCTTGTCCACCAGCACCGCGCGCACCCCTTCGGCGAAATCGGGGCGCATGGCCATGTAGCGGGCCAGGGCCAGATCGTCATCGAGGATGGCCCGCACATCGCGCTTGTGCCGCGCCTGCCGGTGCGAGAGCACAATGGCCACCAGCGAGGTCGGGCAATGGCGGGCAATCGATGCATGGAGCGCCGCAGCGCCCGGGTCGCCATCCTCGGACCAGTCGAGCAACCCCTCGATGATCTTTTCGGCATTCGTAGCGGCAAAGATCGGAGCCAGCGAATCCGCCAGTCCGCAAAAATCGGCTTGCCCTGCATCAACCGATTCCGACTGGATCAGCGCCGCAATCGCCGTATCGGGATCACCCGCCTGCGCCGCTTCGATAACACGCGCTCGCAGGCCGGCCAGCGCGTCCTCGGGCACCACCGTATCGGTAAGACCGAGCGCAATCGCATCTGCCGCCCCCACCGTCTGCCCCGAAAGCAGGAAGGCCAGCGCCCGCGCCTCGGTGGTCTTATAGAGAATGGCGTTGACTCCAACATCGCAGAAAAACCCGATGCCCCCTTCGGGCATGGCAAACCGGCTGGTGGGCGTCGCGATCCTGTAGCGGGCATGGGATGAAATTCCGATCCCCCCGCCCATGACAATGCCGTGCTGGAAGGCAACGATGGGTTTGCGATAGGTCGCGATCAGCCCGTTCATGTCGTATTCGTCGGCAAAAAACGAAAAGACCGTCCGTGTCTCCCCCGCCATGGCCATCTCGCGGGTCCTGCGCACATCCCCGCCCGCGCAAAGCCCCTTTTCGCCCTCGCCTTCGATCAGAACGGCGCGCACGTCTTCGTTTTCATCCCATTCGTCGAGCGCATAGCGCACCGCCCCGATCATGTCGGCACTCAGCGCGTTGATCGCTTTGGGCCGCGTTAGCCGGATGACCCCGCATGCCCCTTCGATCGAAGTGGAAATCTCGTCCATGAACCATCCCCTGTTCTGTTCGTTCATAGTGATGGCAAGTGCGGACGAAGGAAAGACGTTCCCGCTCTATTTCCAATGCCAACAAAAATGATTTAGACAGGCCCGACATCTTCCGCTTCAAATGGCATAAAGAGCCCCAAAGGGTCATGACAGTTTCCAAAACGGGTATCGCGCGCGACCTCGAGCGCCTGAAAGACACCGGCAAGCCGGTCCGTCTGGGCATCATCGGATCGGGCGAAATGGGCACCGATCTGGTCACTCAGGTCTCGCTGATGGCCGGCATCGAAATCGCCGCCATCGCCACCCGCCGCCCCCATACCGCCATGGCCGCCATGGATATCGCCTATGGCGCGGGCGAGGGCAAAGCTCACGCCAGTGAGGTGGGCACCCGTTCGGCCATGAGCGCTGCCATCGATACCGGGCGGATCGCCGTCACCGCCGATACTGAACTGATGGTCACCGCTCCCGAGATCGATGTCATCATCGACGCCACCGGCAAGCCCGGCGTTGGCGCCGATTTCGACCTGCTCGGCATGGAGCACGGCAAACATCTGGTGATGATGAATGTCGAGGCCGACGTCACCATTGGCCCTTACCTCAAGCACGAAGCCGACAGGCTCGGGGTCATCTATTCGGTCGGCGCCGGGGACGAGCCCTCCTCGTGTATGGAGCTGATCGAATTCTGTTCCGCCCTCGGGCTCGATATCGTCGCCGCCGGCAAAGGCAAGAACAATCCCCTAAACCACAACGCGGTGCCCGACGATTATCGCGAGGAAGCGACCCGGCGTAACATGAATCCGCGCATGCTCGTCGAGTTCATCGATGGGTCTAAAACCATGGTGGAAATGGCCGCCATCGCCAACGCCACAGGGCTCGTCCCCGACCGGCCCGGCATGCACGGCCCAAACGCCGACCGTGAAACCCTGCCGAAGGTTTTGATCCCGCACGCCGATGGCGGCGTACTCGAAAGATCAGGCGTTGTCGATTACACGATCGGCAAGGGCGTGGCCCCTGGCGTCTTCGTCGTCGCCAAAGCCACCCATCCGCGCGTTGTCGAACGCATGGATGATCTTCACGTCGGGGTCGGTCCCTATTACGGGTTTTACCGCCCCTATCACCTCACAAGTCTCGAAGTGCCGCTCACTGCGGCACGCATCATGCTCTATGGCAAACCCGATATGGTACCGCTCGCCAATCAGGTCGCCGAGGTGTGCGCCCTGGCCAAGCGCGATCTCGCCGTCGGTGAAATTTTCGATGCCATCGGCGAGACCTGCTATCGCTCCTGGACCATGACGATTGCCGATGCCCGCGCCGCCCGCGCCATTCCCGTTGGCCTGCTTGAAGGCGGACGCGTCACCGCACCGGTAAAAAAGGGTGAACTTCTGACCGCCGCCAACGCCGCGCCCGACATTTCGACCAAGCTTTTTGCGCTCAGACAGCGTCAAGATGCCATGTTCGGCCTCGGTTCGCTGGCCGTTGGGGTCTAATGCACAGAGGGTCATTTGAGCGTCACATTGAGGAAAACCATGGCCGGACCTGATCTTTCCGCCATTATCGCGTCCCTCCCTGCCACCGTCCCTTTCGTTGGCCCGGAGGTCATCGAGCGCAAGACGGGCATCAAATTGAGGGCACGGCTGGGCGCCAACGAAAGCCCCTTCGGCCCGTCCCCAAAGGTCATCGCTGCCATCGCCGAGGCCGCACCCGACGTGTGGACGTATGGCGATTCTGAAAATCATGAACTCAAAGAGGCGCTTGCTCGCCATCTGGGCACGCCGATGGAAACCATCGCCATCGGTGAAGGGATCGATGGCCTGCTTGGGCTCACCTGCCGGCTCTATCTCGAACCGGGCGACAAGGTCGTGACCTCGCTGGGCGCCTACCCCACCTTCAACTACCACGTCGCAGCCCAGGGCGCAGAACTTGTCAAAATTCCCTACGACGAAAAAGACCGCGAAAGCCTTTCAGGTCTTTTGGACACTGTTTTGGATGTCGGGCCCAAAATCGTCTACCTCGCCAACCCCGACAACCCCATGGGCACATGGTGGAGCGCCGATGAGATCACCCACTTCATCGACGCAATCCCCGCCGATACGCTGATCATCCTCGACGAGGCCTATGGCGAAACCGCACCCGCCAGCACGCTGCCGCCTATGGCGTTGATGCGCCCCAACCTTTTGCGATATCGTACATTTTCAAAGGCTTATGGTCTTGCCGGCATGCGGATTGGATATGCCATCGGCACCCCGCACGCCATCGCCGGTTTCGATCGCATCCGCAACCATTTCGGGGTCACCAAACTTTCCCAGATCGCCGCTGTCACAGCGCTGGCCGATCAAGATTATCTTGCCCAGACTCTCGCTGCCATCGCCGCCGGTCGCGACGAAATCATCACGCGCGCCCGAGGCCTGGGCCTAAAGCCCATCGTCTCGGCCACCAATTTTGTAGCGATCGATTGTGACGCCGACGACACCTACGCGACCATGGTGCTTACCGAGATGCAGGCCCGCGGCGTTTTCATCCGCAAACCCGCCGTTCCAGGGTTAAATCGCTGCATAAGAATGAGCGTTGGAACGCAAAAGGACATCGCCCTTGCCTGCGATGTCCTTGAAGACATTATCAGGAAAATCAGCAGATAAAAAAATGCCCGCCGGAGCGGGCACTTTTCAAAATCAGTTCGGGCTGGCAGGCGTTCCGCCAGGTACCGCAAAAACCGGAATATCGGCATCCGTTTCGACGGCCGCGGCAATCTGGATAATCTGCGCGGCCTGCTCGGGATCCGTTACCTCGGCGGCAATGGCGGTCAAACCGGCGGCGATCACAGCCGAATTGCTTCCCTCTTCAAGCGAGGCGGCTGCGAGGGCGCCCGCGAGTTCACCCAGAGCAGCATCGGCTTCCGCGGCCGAAAGTCCAGCCAGCGAGGCATTGAATGACGCAATCGCAGCGAGACAGGCATCCTCGGAAGCATCGACTGGTGCGCAAGCTGCCACCACCGCCGATGTATCAACTGTCTGGGAATAACCGGGCGCCACGACGGCCGCCGACAGAAGCGCGGCTACAGCCGCAGATTTAATAAATTTGATCATGTTCAAGCCGCCTCCAGGCGTAGAATGCACCGTTCCAATTTGAATTCATACGTCAGGGTCATTCATGAGTCAATAACCATGCCCTTGTTCGTCGCCTGCAAATAATGCAACCAAATCAACAAGGTTCCCACCCGCCGCATGGTTCCATTCTGATTTATCTCAAATTGTAATCAAACAATCGACAAGTTTGAAATGGGGGGATGTCAGGATGGTTCCCAGCAGAAAGCTTTGGGGGCGCTGCGGGGGTCTGAAGGACCCTTTTGTGGGCTCCCGTTTGTGGAGAACCACCGATTATGCGTATCGCGTCCTATGTTTCCGGCGCCGTTCTGGCGCTCACCCTCGCCCTGGCATCAGCCCCGTCCTTGGCCCTTGCTCCCCAGCCCACAGATCGCACCGGGCTCTCGGGTTCGGTCATGCGGATTTCAACCGCATCGGCAACCGCAGCTCCTTTGGGTCTGCAGATCTTTTGCATGACATCGCCGTCCTATTGCGCTCCGGCCCCCGCCGCCCAGCTCCAGATGGACACCAATCTGATGAGCGCGCTCAACACCGTCAACCGCACGGTCAACTCCTCGATCCGCCCCCAGAGGCGTTCAACCCAGGTCTGGACCGTGGGCGCACGGGTTGGCGACTGCAAGGACTACGCCATGAACAAGCGCGCCCAGCTGATCGCCCGCGGCGTGCCCGCCGGCGCCCTGCGCCTGGCCATCGGCTTTACCGCCCGCGGTGAAGGTCATGCGGTGCTCGTTGTGCGCACCACGGCCGGCGATTATGTGCTCGACAATCTCACCAGCCAGATCAAGCCCTTCGACCAGACCGGTCACACCCTTGTCGCCATGTCGTCCAACGATCCGCGGCGCTGGAACTCCATTTCCTGATAGCCAAGCCGACCGGTTCAAAACCGGCCGGCTCATGTCCTCAAACCCTTGGGGGCTTGTTGTCCCTTTCGAAAAGCGCGGGGCCGCAATCGATCGGGACAAAACACCCCTTGTTGCAAGACCCTCGATTAACGCTAAGCGGGGGAACGCGTGGCATCGGGACCGCTTATCATCCTATGCTTGCCCCCAAAAGGGACCGGGCAGACCCAAACGAGAACCGACAGGCACACAATGGACCCTTCTTTGCTCGATCAGGCTCAGCCGATCCTCATCATTGCCGTTCTCGCCGGGCTCGTAATCGGGGCTGTGGTCTTTGTCGGCGCCAGCAGGCGCGCGTCCCGCGCTAACGTCGCCCACACCGCCAATGCGCAGAGCTCTCCAAGGGCTGAGCCCGCGGTCAATCCCCACCCTGCGCCCAGACGCGCCCTCTCCAGAGACACCCGCCAGAGGGCGACAAATCTCATCGACGACATCGCACGGTTCTACCACGATCGCCATACGGGGTGATAAAGCCCAAAGTTTACCCCACTTTGGACGCTCGGCAGGGAACGCCTTGCCCGAGCGTCTGTTCGCTATGGGAGCATCTCCGGCCCGGGCGCCGAAAGATCGCCATGGCTATCGATATTGGCGATGCACTCGATGCTGCCGGGACCGATTTGATCCGGCCGCTGGCCGCAGTTCGACCTTTTTCATTCGGTCCGATCCGCTGCCCGACCGGCCATGTGGGGCCTTGTATTTGGTATCACGGCAAGAAACGTTGGCCGTGGTCGCCCCTATTGAGCCGCCCACTCGTGGGAAAGCCCGCTGCGGCGCTTGGTGCACCCACTTCTGGCGCTCTTTAAACCGGGGCAACCAGTTGGCACGAACGCTTAAACTGAAATCGGTGATGTGGGCTCAGGGTGCAAATCAAACCTTGGGATGGCCAAGATTGGGGCCAACCGATCAGAATGAGCCGGCGGCATGCCGGGGGTGAACCTGGGTCTGCAGCCAAAGCCCGGCCAGCCAGCCCAGATTGGCGCCAGCAATGACGCATCCTATTGCCATGATCGGAGTGCCACTTAAAAGCGCCAGAAGGGTCCAGAAAAAAAGCGCAAAACCGATAGCCGGTCCCGACGACACGCCGAAGCGAGTGCTTGAACAAATGGCCAGTGCAAAGACCGCAAGGACGGGCATGGTTCACCTCGAGTTTCGCCAGTAAGATTAGCGCTGCCCGATTAAAAAAGTTTCCCGCCGATAGATACAATTGTTGCCTGGCGGTCCATTTAAGGGCTGCGCCTCCTGCATGGCACCATTTCGCTGCCCGCATGCCCTGCAAACCGCCCGACGCTACACGCCCTTGGAAACACGGGCGATTTCAATTGGTGCAAGTAATACGATTGATTGAGTCGTCTATGGCGATCCCGCCCATCCACATTAACCAAGCGCTAACTAAAGGTTCACCGCTAGACAAATTTGTGCCATATGGGGCCGGCAGCCTACATTTGGTGCAAGTAGCGTTGAGGATTGGGGATATGCTGGAATTCGCCAAGGAGCGGGTGCACGCTCGAAGCGAAGCCTACGACTATTCTAAGGCTGAAGCTGGACCCTATGTCCTGCCAGTCGGACGCGAGCCCACACCGAGTATGGGCAGCCGTGTTTCTCTCCACTCAGGCCTGCCCCTGACCTTCATGAATGGCGAGCCGGCCCCGGTGTCCCCCACACCGATGCGACGCATGCAGCTTGTATTAAAGCGCATCATGGATATTGCCTTCAGTGCCATCACCCTTTTGATGTTTGCCCCGGCATTGTTGATGATTGCGCTCGCCATCCGGTTGACCAGCGGGGGGCCGGCACTGTTTCGCCAGAGGCGCGAGGGCCTCGATGGCAAACCCATCGAAATCTACAAGTTCCGCTCGATGTATATGGATCGCTGCGACATCTCGGGGGTCGCCCAGACGACCAGCGATGATCCAAGGATCACCCCGATCGGGCGCTTTCTGCGCCGCACTTCGCTCGACGAATTGCCCCAGCTCTTAAACATTCTCAAAGGCGAGATGTCGCTGATCGGGCCGCGTCCGCATGCTTTTGGCATGTTGGCCGGCGGCACGACCTACAAGGAGCTGGTTCCCTATTATCGCGCGCGCCAGACCATGAAGCCTGGTCTTTCGGGCTGGGCCCAGGCCAATGGATTGCGCGGCCCCACCGACAATGGCGCAAGGGCACGGGCCAGGATCGATCACGATCTTGCCTATATCGAAAATTTCTCGCTGCTTTTGGATATCAAGATCATCCTTAAGACCCTGCGGCAGGAATTTCTGGGCGGCTCTGGCCTCTAACGCCTTCGGTTTCCCAAGCCATGTTCCTCGCGTATAGAGGGACGACAATCCCACAAAGTTTAAGAGTTCAAGAGATGACGCCCACGGCCCAATCGACTTCCGCTCCGTTTGATGGGGTGGGCGATGTCAGCGATATTTTCAATTCCATCGCCCTTGAGGCCGGCGCCCTGATCCTTTCGATCTACGGCCGCAAGTTCGAGGTAACGACCAAAGCCGATGCGTCTCCCCTGACCGAAGCCGATACGGCGGCCGAAGCGCTCATCCTTTCGCGGCTTGACGCTGCATTTCCCGATATTCCGGTCGTCGCCGAGGAAGCCGTCGCCAACGGAAACGTGCCCCAATGCGGCGAACGCTTCATTCTTGTCGATCCGCTCGATGGCTCCAAGGAATTTATCGCCCGCAATGGCGAATTCACGGTCAATATCGCCCTGATCGAACATGGCGTGCCAGTAGCCGGTGTCGTTTATGCCCCGGCCCTCAAGCGCATCTGGTGGGGATCGCGTGAGGCTGGCGCCTTTGTTTCCATGGTCGAGGATCACGAGCTTATCGAACCCATGGCCATTGCCGTGCGCGCAGCGCCGCCCAAGGGCCTGACGCTTGTGGGCAGCCGCTCCCATGGCAGCGGGGAAGACGATCCCAGGCTCGATGGGCTCGAGATCGCCGATTTTGCCTCGATGGGCTCCTCGCTCAAATTCTGCCTTGTTGCCGAAGGGGGTGCCGATCTTTATCCGCGCTTTGGGCGCACCATGGAGTGGGATACCGCTGCTGGCGATGCGATCCTGCGCGCGGCTGGGGGCCAGGTGCTCGATATGGATGGTACGGCGCTTTTCTATGGCAAGCGCAACCAGACCCATGACACAGATTTCGCCAACACCCATTTCTGGGCCGTCGGAGACGGCGCCCTTGTCGCCTCGATCTGCAAGGACCCAAAGACAATGCAGCCTGCGCTCAAACCCTCCCCCACTTCCCTGTCGCATCTTTCCCGTTTGGAGAGTGAGAGCATTGAGATTTTCCGGGAGGTTGCGGCGAGTTTTGAGCGTCCTGTGATGATGTATTCGATCGGCAAGGATTCCTCGGTTTTGCTGCATCTTGCGCGCAAGGCGTTTTATCCCTCGCGTATTCCGTTTCCGCTTTTGCACATCGATACGACCTGGAAGTTTCGTGAGATGATCGCGTTTCGCGACCGGATGGCCGAGCAGTACGGGTTCGAGTTGGTTGTGCACACCAATCCCGAGGGCAAGGCTGCGGGGATCAACCCGTTCGATCACGGCTCGGCGCGCTATACCGACATCATGAAGACCCAGGCGCTGCGCCAGGCGCTTTCGGCCGGCGGGTACGATGCGGCGATCGGGGGGGCGCGGCGCGACGAGGAAAAGAGCCGCGCCAAGGAGCGGATCTTTTCGCACCGCAACGCGTCCCACGCCTGGGACCCCAAGACCCAGCGGCCCGAGCTGTGGCGGGTGTTCAACACGCGGCTCAACCCGGGCGAATCGATGCGGGTGTTCCCGATCTCGAACTGGACCGAGCTCGATGTGTGGACCTACATCTATGCCGAAAACATCGAATTGCCCGCGCTCTATTATGCCAAGAAGCGCCCGGTGGTCGAGCGTTCGGGCACGCTGATCATGGTCGATGACGAGCGCATGCGGCTCGATCCGGGCGAGACGCCCAAAGAGGCGATGGTGCGGTTCAGGACGCTGGGCTGTTACCCGCTGACCGGCGCCATCGAATCCTCTGCGGCCACGCTGCCCGAGATCATCATGGAGATGCAGGCATCGCGGACCTCCGAGCGCGAGGGGCGGCTGATCGACAGCGATTCCCTCGGCTCGATGGAGAAGAAAAAGCAGGAAGGGTACTTTTGATGTCCACTTTGACCGCAGCCTCCCTTCCCACTGCCGACACCGATATCGGGCTCTGGCTGGACCAGCAGACCAACAAGTCTTTGCTGCGCTTTTTAACCTGCGGCTCGGTCGACGACGGCAAATCCACCCTCATCGGGCGGCTGCTCTATGACAGCCAGCTCATCCTCGACGATCAGTTGGCCACTTTGAAGACCGACAGCCGCAACCGCCATGTGGGCGATGAGGGCATCGATTTCTCGCTTTTGGTCGACGGGCTTGTCGCCGAGCGCGAACAGGGCATCACCATCGATGTGGCGTATCGGTTCTTTTCCACCGAGAAGCGCAAATTCATCGTCGCCGATACCCCCGGCCACGAGCAATACACACGCAACATGGCGACCGGCGCGTCCAACGCCGATCTGGCGCTGCTGCTGGTCGATGCGCGCAAAGGGCTGTTGACCCAGACCCGCCGTCACAGCTTCATTCTGTCCCTGATCGGGGTCAGGCACGTGGTGCTGGTCATCAACAAGATCGATCTGATGGACTATTCGCAAGAGGTCTTCGACGAAATCGTTGCCGACTACAAAGCCTTTGCCAAGGATCTCGGCTTTGCTTCGCTCGCTGCCGTGCCCATCTCGGCGCTGCGCGGCGACAACATTGTCGAAAACTCCGAGCGCACCCCGTGGTACACCGGCACGCCCTTGCTGCCCTATCTCGAAGAGATCGTGGTCGACGAGGACAAGAGCCAGACCCCGTTCCGCTTTCCGGTACAATGGGTCAACCGCCCCAATCTCGATTTCCGCGGCTTTTCGGGCACCATTGCCGGTGGCACCGTCTCGGTGGGCGATGAGGTTCTGGTTGCCGCCTCGCGCAAGCCGGCCAAAATCGCCCGCATCGTTACAATGGATGGCGATCTGCAAAGCGCCATCGCCGGGCAGGCGATCACCCTTGTGCTCGACCGCGAGATCGACATCTCGCGCGGCGACATGCTCACCCATCCCGGCCACACCCCTGACTATTCCAACCAGTTCCAGGCCGAGATCGTGTGGATGGCCGACGAGCCCGCCTATCCCGGGCGCTCCTATCTCTTAAAGATCGGCAGCCAGCTGGTGCCGGCCACGCTGACCGATCTCAAGCACAAGACCAACGTCAACACGCTGGAAAAATCCGCCGCCAAGCGGCTCGAGCTCAACGAGGTCGGAACGCTCACCCTGGCCACCGACAAGCCGATCGCGTTTGATCCTTACCAGACCAACGGGCTGACCGGCGGGTTCATCCTGATCGACCGGCTCAATAATCTCACCCTGGGCGCCGGCACCATCAGCTACGGTCTGCAGCGCGGCCAGAACCTCACCTACCAGGCGTTCGACGTCAATCGCGAGGTCCGCGCGCTCCAGAAGGGCCAGACCCCGCAGATCGTGTGGTTCACCGGGCTCTCGGGGTCGGGCAAGTCCACGGTCGCCAACCTGCTCGAAAAGCGCCTGACCGCCGAGGGCCGTCACGTCTATATCCTCGATGGCGACAACATCCGCCACGGGCTCAACAAGGATCTGGGCTTTACCGACGCCGCCCGGGTCGAAAACATCCGCCGGGTTGCCGAAGTGGCGCGTCTGATGGCCGATGCCGGGCTGATCGTGCTCGTCTCGTTCATCTCCCCGTTCCGCAACGAGCGGCGTCTGGCCCGCGAAGTGGCCGGCGATATCGACTTCATCGAAGCCTATGTCGACACCCCGCTCGAGATCTGCGAAGCCCGCGACCCCAAGGGCCTTTACGCCAAGGCCCGCGCCGGCCAGATCACCAACTTCACAGGCATCGACAGCCCCTTCGAAGCCCCCCAAAACCCCGACATCATCCTCAACGGTGCAACAAAATCTCCAGAGGAAATGACCGAGGAGGTCTATAAAACCCTCCTTGGTGCGATAAGGAGCTAGACCCATGCGCATTACAATGATCGGTGCGGGCTATGTGGGCCTTGTGAGCGGGGCATGTTTTTCCGATTTCGGGCACGATGTGACCTGTGTCGATCTCGACCAAAAAAAGATCGAGCGGCTCGAAAGAGGACAAATCCCCATCTATGAGCCCGGGCTCGAAACTCTGGTGGCCGAAAACGCCAAAGCGGGCCGGCTGAGCTTTACCACCGATCTTGCAAGCGCGGTTTCGGGTGCCGATGTGGTCTTTATTGCCGTTGGCACGCCATCGCGCCGCGGGGACGGGCACGCCGATCTCTCCTTTGTCCATGCAGCGGCCGCCGATATCGCAAAAGCGCTTGATGGGTTTACCGTCATCGTTACCAAATCGACGGTTCCGGTGGGTACCGGCGATGATGTCGAGCGCATCATTGCCCAGACCAGGCCCGATGCTGATTTCGTTGTCGTTTCCAACCCAGAATTCTTGCGCGAAGGCGCCGCGATCGAGGATTTCAAGCGCCCCGACAGGATCGTTGTCGGGCTCGAGGATCAACGGGCCCGCCCGGTCATGGAAGAGGTCTATCGCCCGCTCTATCTCAACCAGTCGCCATTAATGTTTACCGGCCGGCGCACGGCCGAATTGATCAAATACGCGGCCAATGGTTTTCTGGCCATGAAGATCACCTTTATCAACGAAATGGCCGATCTGTGCGAAAAGGCCGGCGGGGACGTGCAGGCCGTGGCCCGCGGCATCGGGCTCGACAACCGGATCGGATCGAAGTTTTTAAACGCAGGCCCGGGCTATGGCGGCTCGTGCTTTCCAAAAGACACATTGGCTCTGGTCAAGACCGGCCAGGATTTCGATGCGCCCCTGCGTCTGATCGAAACCACAGTGGCGGTCAATGATCACAGAAAACGCGCAATGGGCCGCAAGGTGATTTCAGCCTGTGGCGGGGACGTGCGCGGCAAGACAATCGGTATTTTGGGACTAACGTTCAAACCCAACACCGACGATATGCGTGATGCGCCCTCGATCGCCATCATCCAGGCCCTGCGCGACGCCGGTGCGATCGTGCGCGCCTATGATCCCGAGGGCATGGAGGCGGCAAAAACCGTGCTTGAGGGCGTCCAATATGCAAAGGACGCCTATGATGCGGCAAATGGCGCCGATTGTCTGGTTCTGGTCACCGAATGGAACCAGTTCCGCTCGCTCGATTTAAAGCGCGTCAAACAGGCAATGACAGCGCCGGTCCTTGTCGATCTGCGCAATGTCTATCGCCGCCATGAGGTCGAGGCAGCTGGGTTGTCCTATGTTTCGGTCGGACGGGCCCAGGATGTGGCCGAACTCGACACCCACGGTGTGGCAGCCCAATGAAGATATTGGTGACCGGCGCCGCGGGCTTTATCGGCTATCACCTTTCCGAACGCCTTTTGGCCGATGGCCACGAGGTTTTGGGGTTCGACGGGATGACCGATTATTACGATCCGCGGCTTAAAACCGCCCGGCTTGCGCTTTTGCGCTATTCCAACCGGTTTTCCTTTTTAAAGGCCATGCTCGAGGACGAGGGCGCGATCGAAGGCGCTGTGGCGTCGTTTGCTCCCGATATCGTTGTCCATCTCGCCGCCCAGGCCGGGGTGCGCTATTCGATCGAGCACCCCCAGACCTATATCGATGCCAATCTTTCGGGCACGTTCAATCTTTTAGAAGCGCTGCGCGCCCATCCGGTCAGACATTTTCTGATGGCTTCGACCTCATCGGTTTATGGCGGCAATACCGAGATGCCGTTTAAGGAAACCGACCGCACCGATTTCCCCGTCTCGCTTTATGCCGCGACCAAAAAGGCGGGCGAGGCGATGAGCCATTCCTATGCTCATCTCTTCAAGATCCCCACGACCTGTTTTCGGTTTTTTACAGTTTATGGCCCCTGGGGACGCCCCGATATGGCGCTGTTTAAATTCGTTGATGCGATCGAGGCCGATCGCCCCATCGATGTTTACGGCAATGGCCAGATGCGGCGCGATTTTACCTATATCGACGATCTGATCGAAGCCATTGCCCGGCTGACCGAAACGGTCCCTACCGAGGGGGAACCGGTCACATTCGAGGGGGGCAGCGATTCCCTGTCTCCGGTGGCTCCCTTTCGCGTGGTCAATATCGCGGGCGGCCAGCCGGTCGAGCTGCTCGATTTCATAACGACGATCGAGGAAGCGCTGGGCAAGACCGCGCAAAAAAACATGCTCAAGATGCAGCAGGGCGATGTGGTGGCCACATTTGCCGATGCGTCTCTTTTGAACGCTTTGACAGGGTTTGTGCCACAAATCGGTATTGATCCGGGGGTAAGGGCGTTTGTCGACTGGTACGGGGCCTATAAAAATGCGGCATGAAACGACGATGACGAAGGGGCTCGCTTACATGCGCCAACTTGTCTCTACGCACATTTGCGATCGACAACTTGTATTTCCGCGCGTTCCGCAGAGGTTTATTTACTTTTTAGCGCTCCGGATGCAATCGCCGCTTTATGCAGCCTAATGCTTCGGCACTTACATAACATTAGATTGTCAAAATGAAGCTGTCATTGTCCAAATTTGCCGCAAGTAAATTTTATGGCATATTTAATATTAATAGCCAAGCGGTGCCATTCATTATTCTAACGCGATCTAGAACAGGGTCAAGTTTTCTTGTAGAGACACTATCAATGCACCCAAACATAATCGCAAGAGGAGAGGTTTTCAGAAAATCTAGGATAATTTCACCTAGCATAATTATGGATTTTATCTGGAAAAGACATTCCCGCAATATCAGGGCCGCTGGATTTAAGATTTTCTACTACCACCCTAACGATGGAGAAAATGAGGCAATTTGGACAAAAATAGCAAAAAAGAAAGGTCTCAAGATAATACATTTAACTCGAGAGAACTATCTATCCCTTGCGGCGTCGCGAGAATTTGCGAGCCATACAAGTAGTTTTCATAACTATAGCCAGCCCGGCGAGAAAACTTTGGTTTCTATTGAGGCAGACATCCCCTCTGCCATAGAAAATTTGAATCAAGCAGAAGAATTCAAAGAAAAGCGGCTTGATCAGCTGGAAAATTCGGAAATGATCGAGGTATCTTATGAGTATTTTACTGAAAATTATCAAGAATGCATGAAGACTATATACGATTTTCTCGGGGTGAAGGCCATATATTCAGACGTAAAAATACGGTCCTCCGGAATTAACGACTATCGATCCGTAATCAAAAATTACGATGCCCTTAAAAAATCGATAGAAGATGCCGGTTACAATGCGGACTAAAGAAATAGGGCGCGATCTTCGCCGTGAGAAGAGGACAGAAAGAATGCAGTGGACGTATTTGCCCAGCATGACCATCGGAGGGCAGCAAGTGGTAACTGCATCACGCTCCGAACTCACCGAGGCATTGATTTCAGATTGCCATGCGTTTCGCAGAAATGATCGGCCGTTTGGTCCCCGTCTTGTTTTTGATATCAACGGACACGGGCTCTCCCTCTCTAAGACAGACGCTAGCTACCGCTCAGCCTTGGCATCGGCAGACATCATTCATGCTGACGGCGGGTTTTTAGTTACCTTATCAAAGCGACTGAACCCAACTCCGATCACCGAAAGAAGCGCCACTACAGACCTCATCCATGACTTTGCTCTGCGCGCCCGCGAAGAAGGTATCCGTTTTTTTCTCTTGGGCGGCTCTGAAGCCGTTAACGCTGCCTGCGCGCGCAACCTCGAAGAGATCTACCCCGGCCTTTCGATCGCAGGACGTCACCACGGTTACTTTTCGCACGAGGATGCCGATGCGGTAATTGACTTGATTAATCATAGCGGCGCCGATGTCGTTTTTGTCGGGCTTGGCAAACCCAATGAACAGCTCTTCAGCGTCAAGAACGCCCATCGCATCAGGTCGGGCTGGCTGGTCACCTGCGGCGGGTGTTTCAACTACGTAGCGGGCGAATATGACCGCGCTCCCGAATGGATGCAGCGCAACAACATCGAATGGCTGCATCGCATGGCCACCAAGCCCAAGCAGTTTTTCTGGCGCTATCTGACCACCACCCCTCATGCCCTGTGGATCGTGGCGACCGAAGCCATGAAACAGCGACGCGAACAAAAAACCTGAACTCATTTGAGGTATATGAACATGTACGCAGTGATTGATGGCGGCATTCCCCCGGTCGGCAAGGTTCGGGTCAGTGGCGCCAAGAATTCGGCGACTCGTCTGCTGGCCGCTGGACTTCTCACCGATGAGAAGGTCGAGTTGACCAACTTCCCTACTCGCTTGGTCGATGTCGGGCACAAGATCGCTTTCTGTCGCGATATCGGTGCAACGGTCGCTATCAACGATGATGCCGAAAAGATCGACATCGACGCCTCCGGACTTAGTTCCAAGCTGCTCACACGCGACCAATTTGACGTACCCATCCGCACCACATACCTGCTGGCAGCCTCCCAAGTTATACGCTCCGGAATCGCCCGCATCCCGTACCCCGGCGGCTGCCCCATCGGCGGCGGCGCGGCGGGCGGACGCGGGTATGACTTGCACATGATGGTCTGGCGCGATCTGGGAGGGGTCGTCACTGAGCGCGACGACCATATCGAGATCAATGCCCCGGACGGCTTCATCGGCGGCACGATAAATTTTCCCATTTCCACTGTCGGTGGAACGGAAAATGCGTTGCTTTGCGCAAGCGTAGCCAAGGGCCGCACTGAAATCTTCAATGCCTACATTACGCCCGAAGTCGCCGATCTGATCGCCTTCCTGCAACGCATGGGCGCCGATATTTCCGTTTATGGAACCAGCCACATTGTGGTCGAGGGCAAGGGCGGCACCCTTGGCGGCGCCCGCATGGCGGTGATGACTGATCGCATCGAGGCACTGACTTGGATCGTCTATGCCATCCTTGCCAAGGGCGAATTGACCGTCGAGGGCGCCCCCTTCGAGTCCATGACCGTGCCGCTACTTCATATCGAGCAGGCTGGTGTCGATCTATTTCGCAATTCCACATCTATTCACGTGACGCCTGACTGCCTCGTTTCGGGCAGCGTACAACCGTTCGAGCTGGCTTGCGGGGCCCATCCCGGCGTCATTTCAGACATGCAGGCATTTTACGTGATGCTGGCCCTGGCCGGCGCCGGCACCTCTCGGGTCTACGATTACCGCTATCCCGAGCGCATCGCCTTCGTTTCCGAGCTTGCCAAGCTCGTCAAGGGCGATCACCTCGCCGCCGAGCGCGGCAAGATCACGATTAAAGGTCCGGCCCAGTTCAAGCCTGGCGTCGCCAATTCTACCGATCTTCGCGGTTCGATGGCCGTGGTCATGGCGGCGCTCTGCGCCAATGGCCGATCGGTGATCCAGGACGTGCATATGGCCCTGCGGGGCTACAACGATCTTCAGGGCAAACTCAACCAGCTCGGCTCGCGCATCTCGGTGCATGAGGATCAAATCGCTCAAGCCGCCAATGGATAGGAGCCAACGACAGTGACCTCGCCATTCCCCGATCTGTTCGGCGTTCTGGAAAGCACTGGCGCCCGGATCACCCGGAATGCGGACCTGACGCCTCTTTCACGCTGGAAGATCGGCGGGCGGGCGCTGGCGCTCGTCGAGCCTTCTAGCGCGAAGGAAGCCGCTTCCGTCATGGCGGTCATGTCCGACAGGCCGGAGCCGCTGTTCATCGTGGGTGATGCATCCAACGTGTTGTTCGACAGCGCCGGTTTTGAAGGTGTTGTGCTGCGCATCTCCCGCGCCATGTCGCAGATGACCATATCGGGGACTTCTGCTTGGGCCCAAGCCGGAATCTGGATGCCGCTTTTTACGCGGCGTATCGGCTGCGAGGGCCTCTCGGGAATCGAGCACACCATTGGCATTCCCGGCACGCTGGGTGGCTTGATCCTGATGAACGGAGGAAGTCAGCGCAAGGGAGTTGGACTCAACGTCAAATCCGTGCTGTGTGCAGACGAGGCGGGAAATCTCTTTACTCTCGATCAGGAAGCCTGTGGCTTTGCCTATCGGACTTCTACGCTTCAAACGCGCCGCGCCGTTGTGCTTGAGGCCGATTTGGAATTCGAGGCAGGCAATCCTTCAGAAATCCGCAGCGAGATGATCTCAATCATGGCTTCGCGCCGCGCCAAATTCCCGAAGAACCTTCCCAATTGCGGCTCAACCTTTCTTTCCGATCCCGCTATGTACGCAACCGTGGGCGCCCCCGGCAAGGCGATCGAGGAGGCTGGTTTGAAGGGAGCCCGCTGCAACGGAGCGCAAATCTCGCCTCTTCATGCCAACTTCCTCGTCAACACCGGCGGAGCGACGTCGGACGACATTCTTTATCTCATTGCGTTGATCCGGCAGACCGTTCAGGAACGCACTGGCTATTTCATGGATTGTGAGGTGCGCCATGTGGCCCCGGATGGCCGCATCCGCCCGGCCCATGAACCTGCTGAGGAGCGCTGGGGCGCCGTCGATTTGACCAAGGTAGCTGGTTTATGAGCGATCTCGTCCGCCAAGCGGTGACGATTTTGTTTGCGCGCGGCTTTATCCGCATCGCTCAATTTGTCGCCTTCCTTCTGCTCGCTCGCTTCATGACGCCTGCCGAGTTCGGCTGGTTCGGGATTGTCACCACGGCCATGACGCTCGCGGCGATGCTGGGAAGCCTAGGGCTGCGCCAATCGTTTACATACGAGATCGGCCAGAAGCGCATGACCCCCGGTGAGGCGGTGGGAACAACTTTGGTCCTCTGGCCCGTCCTCACCCTCTTTTCGGCGGCCGTTATCTACCTTCTTTATGGCGACCAGATTCCCGGCCTTTCATCGCTCCAGACTGGCGGCCTCATTGTTTTGGGCGTTGCGGCCACGATGTTCGTTATGCTCATACAAGGGGTATATCTAGGTCGCGGCGATATCAACGCCTTCAGTTTCAGCGAAACCCTGCCCCGCATCGCCTTGATGATCTTCGCCGCAGGCTTGGCGTTGACGGCCAGCGTAACCCTCTTTACCGCGCTATGGGCCCATGTGGGCGGCTTCGTCCTGGCCGTGCCGGTGGCGTTGTGGCTTGCTCTTCGCGGTGCCGGCAAACCGCTGCCCCGGCTAGACCGTCTCGGCGGCATGCTTGGCTATGGTCTGATCTTTGCTTTCAACCTGTTCGTCATCACCCTCTGCTCGCGCATTTCGATGTTCGTCATCGAGAACTATTGGGGTGCTGAAGCCGCCGGCCAGTTTTTCGCCGCAGTCCGCGTCAACGAAATCTTCCTTCAAGCGGCCACCGCCCTAGGCATGGTCCTTTTTTCCAACGCCGCCCGCCAAGAGCCGGGCGTTTCGGTTCTGGGCCGCAATGCCCGCATTGCCTGCTGGATTTTCTGGTTCTTTCTTGCGCTTGCCATATTGGTGGCGTTCGCCGCACCACAGCTTTTGACGATCATCCTCGGCGGCAACTATGCCCCAGCCGGCACCGCTCTCCAAATCCTGGCCTTCGGCTTGGCTCCGGCCGCAGCAGGCAAGGTGATCTACCCCACGCTCGCCGGGCAAGGTAAGCCATTCTTCGGTACCCCGGTTATCATTTTCAGCCTGCTGATAAATTTGGGGTTGGCCTTTGCGCTGGTGCCAACGCTCGGAGTTCATGGCGGCGCTTGGGCGCTTGTGGTGGGTCAATACGTTCTGCTTGCCGGCTACATGGTGAGCTGCCGCCGGCTCGAAAACATCCCTTTCCGAACCTTCCTCGTTCCCCGCATATATGACCTAAAGCAATCGGTGCGAATAATGCGATCGAAAATTCCGAACGTTCTTCGGCGTACCAACAACTGATTGCGAAGTGCCAAAGGCAGTAAAATGACTTCTTTTGAACAGCCCCCTGCTGAAAAGATTCCACGCGTAGCGATTTTGTGCCCGTATCACAATCGAGCCGGCGTTGTAGCGCGGACCTTTAATTCGATCGCAGAGCAAACCTTTGCCGATTTTGAGGCGTTAATCTGGGACGACTGCTCCACCGATGAGACTTGGGCGGAAATGCAGCGTGTTGCAACCAGCCTTAACGATCCTCGATTCAATATTTATAGGCATGAAGCCAATCTGGGTCTCACCCCCGGCCTCAACCTAGCCCTGCGTCGAACCAGAGCCAAGTATATAGCCATCGTTGGCTCAGGCGATGAATGTCATCCCGAGCGGATTGAGCGGCAAGTTGCAGCATTGGAAAGAGCCCCCGATGCCGTGTTCTGCGCGACCGCCAGTACCACCACCGATCCGATCACCAAGACTACATTCTACGACAGTGCGCACCATCGCGAAACCATCGTATTCAATGACATCAGAACCCATTGCCCCTTCACGCATGGTTCCGTCATGTATCGGGCGTCGGCTTTGAACGCCGTGGGCCTTTACGAGACCGCGTTCAAATGGTGCGCCGACTGGGATATGTTCTTCAGGTTGTTACGCACCGGCCAGGCCGTCTATCTTGACGAGGTTCTGTATCTTCGAACGGCACAGGCCGATGGCGTGAGCTTTGCGCCTCGAAAGGCATTCGACCAGATCAACTGCAAATATCTTGCCATCAAGCTCTCGGGACTTGATGAGTCGGGACGGGCCGAAGTTCTAGCGTCGGTGAGAGAGCAGGGAATGGAATTTGTATTGGAGGCAGAAAAGCCCGAAATCTGGCGTGATCTCGCCCGTCGAAATGTAAAACTCTATCTTATGGGGCGGCAGAAGGCAGGAGACGAGATGATGGCGCTTATCGACGGCAAGGGCGTTACCTATCCGACCAAGTATCGGCTTTTCATCGCCGTGGCAAAGCTACTGGGCAAGCTTCCGGTGAGCGCAGATTTCATGATACGTGCCGCCCGAGCACTGCCTCGGTGATAGACCGGAAGGCCCATTAAGGACGATTGAATTGGTCGCAATAGCGCAAAGCCTTCCCTCAAACGGGCGCCTGACCATCAAGGGCATGCGCTATGCGTTCTATCATCTCTATGTAGCATGCCTACTTGGAGCCAACGCGGTCGTTCTCATTCCTACCAACACCGACGGCACCGTCGGAAGCAATGCTACCTTTTCTTTGAGCTGGATCGCGCTCCATGCGGCTTCGCTGCTTTTCTTCATCACTCTACGACGCCAAAACACTTCCAGCTTGTATATTGCCATAGGGATAGGCGGATATATCCTGCTCTCGGCCCTGTGGTCCCCTTCGCCCTCAACCACCCTGGTCTATGGCGGCATGTTGGCCGGCAATATTGTAGTCGCCCACCTTATGGCGAGCGAACTCTGGTTGCGAGACATCCTCAATATCTTCGCAAGAACCATACTAATCCTAGTGATAGCTGGAATTGTTTCGTATTTCGTCGGATACGGGCAGGTCTACTATTTCGACAGTCACGGCCGAAGCAACATTCTTGGCGGGGCGCCTTTCCGGGGCTTTTTCCCGCACAAAATTATGGCATCCTTATATGCTACTCTGGGATATATTATTGTATATGCCTATAGCAGTGGATGGAGACGTCTTGCATACTCAATAATATTTTTCGCGTTTATTATTTTCACCGGATCAGCGACAGGTATCGTGTTGCTAATATCCGCCGTCCTTTGCTACTATACTGCATTAACGTGTCTCCGAATTGGCGTTCGGGTAGATGTATTCTATGCTGTTGTCCTCGTAGCCGTGGGCGTAGGCAGTGGTATCGCGATCCTCAACTGGTATACGTTGCTGGATTTTCTAGGCAGGGATGGAACGTTGACGGGGCGAACGCTGCTCTGGGAGTGGGGCCTTATAGCCTGGTCCGAGCGGCCTATTCTGGGGTGGGGTTTCAACGGATACTTCACCGGACCGGAGTCAGGTGCGATTAATACCGCCATTCAGCAATTTAGAAATTACGAAGTTCCGCACTTCCACCAATCGTTTATTCAGACAATGGTTGACCTTGGGGCATTGGGAGCGATTGTCCTCGCACTCGTTATCTCGTATGTCTTGTGGCGGTCTTACAGGCCTACGGTATCAGTGGGAAAGAAAGGTGCGGCAGCAATGTTTTCGATCATGACAACGATGCTTCTCGCCTCGACCACGATGTTTCTCTTTCTCAATTATAATCACTTCGCCAATTTCATGCTTTTCTCGTTGTTTTTCGCCCTGCGGGGCCAATCAGCGAACGGCGATAGATAAAACATGTCGGGGCTAATCGGTACCGACGAGGTAGTTACCGCCAGCTCGATCCTCGTCGATTGAACTTCCGTGCCCCAACCAGTGCCTACTCATGCGCCAGATCGCCCTTAGCCAAAGCTGCGTCCTCCGAAGGGAAGCTTTGAACGTAAGCATCCGTTGAGAACCGCGGAGCTTTCAGGATCCGGCTGATTGGTGTTCTTCGATGAGATTTCGGAGGCACTCGATCCCATCTTCAGTAAAGGCGATCGTGCCACCGTCATCGGCGGGACTATAGACCCAGATCACGCCGTCTTCCGTTTCCATTTCGATGGCGATGTCGAAGATGCGGTCGACCGTCTCGCCGAGCTCGGCAGCGACGCGGTCGATGGTTTTGACGGCATGAACCTTATTGCGCTGCACGATCAGGCGGCCTGACGCGTGGCCTGCGGCACCCAGTTCCAGGGAAGCAGTTCTCCCAGCCGGTTCTGCGGCATGTCGGCAATGCGGGCGAGCACGTCGGCGAGCCAGGCCTGGGGATCGATATCGTTGAGCTTGGCCGAGACAATGAGGGTGTACATGAACGCGGCCCGGCGGGCACCGCGGTCCGAACCAGCGAACAGCCACGCTTTTCTGCCAAGGGCAATTCCGCGCAGCGCCCGCTCGGCTGCGTTGTTCGAGAGGCATATGCGGCCATCCTCAAGGAATGCGGCAAAGCCTGTCCAGCGCGCGAGCATATAGTTCATGGCCTTGGCCACCGGAGCGTGACGCGAGAGCTTTTCGCGCTCGGTCATCATATAGGCATGCAGCTCCTCAACCAGTGGCGCGCAAAGCCGCTGCCGCTCGGCAAGACGCTGATCAGGCGGCAGGCCATAAAGATCGCGTTCGATGGCAAAGATCTCGTCGATCCTGCGCACCGCCTCGAGCGCAACCGGAGAGATGGCGCCGCCCTTGCCGTTCTTTTTTCGGACCCTTTCGATATCGGCAAGCTCGAACAAGGGTCGTCGTCCGTGAGCCCAGCAAAAGGCCGGCTGGATAGGCTCACTGCGACGCTCGGGATCGAACAGGCCGTTGTAGCCGGCGAAGGCGTCCACCTGAAGGATGCCGGAATAGTCGACAAGATGGCTCCTTGGATGCTCGCCCCTACGATCGGGTGAAGCAAAGAACAGAGCTGCCGGACCATCGATACCGCCGAAGGGGCGGTTATCACGTACGTAAGTCCACACCCGACCCGTTCTGGTCTGACCCTTGGCCAGGATCGGCACGGTGGTGTCGTCCCCGTGCAATCGATCGGCAGCCATCACGTGATCGGCGATCAGATCATGGAGCGGCTTGAGCGCAACCGTTGCGGCGCCAACCTGATCGGCCAGCGTCGAGAGACTGACGGGCACGCCCTCTCTGGCAAAGCGCTCGGACTGGCGGTTGAGCGGCTGATGCTGACCGAACTTTTCAAACAGGATCGTCGCCAGAAGATTGGGTCCGGCAAAGCCACGCGGGGTGGGATGGAATGGTGCCGGTGGTTGACTGATCTTCTCACAATCCCGGCAACTGAACTTCTCCCGCACCGTCTGGACCACCTTCCATTGACGCGGGATCACCTCAAGCGTTTCGGTCACGTCCTCGCCCAGCTTGACCAGGTGATCGGACCCGCAGCATTCACAGGCTTGCGGCGCTGGCACCACGACGCGCTCGCGCGGCAGGTGATCGGGAAAGGCGCGCCGTTGCGCCCGCTTGCGGGTAAAGGCTCTGACCGGTGCAGCCTTGGCTGCGGCCATTTCGGCGGCAAGCTCGTCTTCGGTGGCCGCCGCTTCAAGATCCTCGAGTTCGAACTCGAGCTGGTCGAGCAGCTTGGCCTTCCTCTCGGAGCGCTGTCCATAAAGACTGCGCTTGAGCTTTTCGATTTCGAGCTTGAGGCGGGCGATCTCGGCGTCGCCATCGGTCTTTTCTGCAACAACCCGCGCCGCTTCGGCTTCCGCCAGATCGGCACGCTGTTCGGCTGCGGCAAGTGCAGCGCGAAGGGCAGCAATCTCGGCGTTTCCGGCAGGTTCGACCATGCCGTGACCTTACCAGAATGTGGTCCCACCCACGAGCCGATATGCCCCGTTTTGCACCAGATGAGTCACCGTGTCGCGGTCCAATATGACTATCCCGCCGAGAGTGGCCGCCAAGTCTTTTGCGGCATCCGCCAGTCGATCCCCTCAAGCAGATATCCGAGCTGGGCAGACGAGATCGTCACAACACCATCGGCCGGCGAGGGCCAAAGGAAGCGGCCGCGCTCGAGCCGCTTTGTAAAAACACATGCCCCCTGGCCATCGTGCCAGATGATGCGAACCAGATTGCCCTTGCGACCCCGGAACACAAACAGATGTCCGCCATGAGGGTCACGCTTGAGCACTTCCTGGACCACCAGCGCTAAAGAGTTGAACCCCTTTCGCATGTCAGTGTGGCCCGCCGCCAGCCATACACGGGTCCCGCTTGGAACCGGGATCATCGGTCCACCACATCGAGCAGGCGTCCCAACGCAAACGGGGCGATATCGGAGCGTACGATCATGCGGCGACCATTGCGCAGCACGATCTCGACAGGACTGGCTGATCCATCCGTGGGCGGCTCTGGTGGAAGGCTGCCATCGCTGGCATGACCCCCAATCCCATCCAAGCGTACCGGATAAAACGAAGCCGCCTCGTTGCCCAGCTGGCCGTCGCGATACGCCTTGCGCCAGGCAAAAAGCAATGGCACCGCAATTCCATGACGTCGTGCGGTCGCCGAACCCATTCGCGGGGCCGACAAGCTTTCTTCAACGATCCGGATCTTCTCCGCATCACTGAACCGCCGGCGCCGGCCTGTGTCCACAATCTCGAGCCGCTCCACACGGCTTCTATCTGTAAGGATATCCATAGCGATAGTTTGCTACCAGATCGGCCGCTCAGGCAAAGGCGGCCCTCAACGGAGGCTTACCTTTGAACCGCCGCGCAGCGATTAAGAAACCCTTCTGTCAACAGTGCCTAAAGCGTCCCGGCACTTTGATCCGTGTTTCTTCGGATCATATCGAGCGTATGCAACATCCTTCCGACGGCAAACCAGAGTGGGGCGGAGAAAAAGCAGAAGATGCTAATCGCGCCATAGATCATCGCTAGATTGACGGTACCATCGATGTAAGAACTGTCGGCGTAGAAAAAGGCCAAGATTGCACAAAGCATGCCCACGCCCGCCGCCGCTCCCGAAAGAATGAAGAAGGTGTATGGCAGGAACCGCATTTTCGCTTCCCTCTTTGGTATGTTCAAATATCTCACCATCCGGCTCAGATCCATACAACAGCAAATTATGCAGGCGATTGCGAGCCCCGAGTGCCATCGATCGCAATTGAGCTAAATGATCAGCGTTAACCTTGCCGGGACCATTTTCTGGTTTCGTTCCCGCCTGGTGCTAGGCTGAACGAATCGAAGCTCAAACGGGGCTTCGTGTCAGGCTGGGTGCGTCGCCTTGAAAAGCGGCCGCCCCGGTGGTGGTACACCGAGACGGCCTGACCATATCAACCCTGCTTGCACAGGAGTCGAAGATGGCTGACACAAGCCCTAGCGCGCTCGCGCGCATTCTTGAAGGCGTATTCGCGCCAAATACTCATTTTTTCATTTTGACCGTCGATCGTCCCGATCGTCGTCCCACGTCCGATCTGGCGTAGGGAGCGACTATCATGAAAATGATCGCTATCGTCTGCGACGGCGCAGGCGCGTTTCACTGCGCCTGCGTCAAAAACCCCGACCTTTTCCGCCGCGACATCGCGTCCAAAACCGGCGCCGGCTTTATCGCCTGGGCCGGCACCCCGATCCATGGCACGAGCCTCCAGGCGCTTATTGCCGATATCGAGCGTTTGGTCCTGCCCCGGTTTACCGCCGGTCCGGCCCTCCAGCATGATCTGTATTTCACCATTGCGGTCGGTTGGGTGGTGTTCGGCAAACCCCTGGCGGTGATCATCAGCGCAAAGATTGTCCGCTCAATCTGGCGGGTGACCGGTATTGCCGTTCTCTGGAACCTCGTTCGACGCTCTGCCAAGGGCGAGCTCAAGGAGGTTGGGCATGACTAATCTTGTGACTTTGGACGGGCCGCCCCCTGGCGACCCCGACCCCGTCCCCGATTGGCAGACAGTGCTCGAGCGGTTGCGCGGCGCTTATGCCGACACGACGATTTCCGGGTATGGCAAGGACTTTCGTCTGTTTGCCGCCTGGTGTGCGCAGAAGGACCTGTGCGCACTGCC
The DNA here is from genome assembly GCF_037044555.1 of Pelagibacterium nitratireducens. Lineage (NCBI taxonomy): Bacteria > Pseudomonadati > Pseudomonadota > Alphaproteobacteria > Hyphomicrobiales > Devosiaceae > Pelagibacterium > Pelagibacterium nitratireducens. The sequence continues at coordinate 450,930 of NZ_CP146275.1, read as the reverse complement.
TGCCGACCCACAAACGCTCGAGCGTTATCTCAACGAGATGATCCAAACCCTCTCGGCGGCAACCCTGGTCCGGCGGGTCGCCGCGATCGTTCGCGTGCACCGTGCGCTCGATCTTTCCAATCCCGCCGCAACCGAAGCCGTGCGGCTGGCGATGAGGCGCATCAAGCGTCATCGCCCCAACCGGCCGCGCCAGGCCCATGGCATCGATCGGGCCCTGCGCGCCAAACTGCTTAAATCTTGCGCCGATGATCTGGCCGGCAAGCGCGACAAGGCGTTGCTTGCGCTCGGGTTCGAGGGCCTGTGCCGACGCTCGGAAATCGCCGCGCTTGATGTCAAAGACCTCGTTACCGACCGGCAGGGAGACCTTGCGATCCTCATTCGGCGCGGCAAAACCGATCAGACAGGCGACGGACGCGTGATTACCCTTTCTGCAGCCACCGCCAAAATTGTCTGTGATTGGATCGAAGCAGCCGGGCTTGAAGCCGGCCCCCTGATCCGACCGGTCTATCGCGGCCGCCCGATCGCGCGGCACATGGTGGGGCATTCGATTTCGCGGTTGCTCAAAGAGATTGCTGAACGGGCAGACTTACCGCCCGAAACATACCAAGCGATCAGCGGGCATTCCTTGCGGGTCGGTGCAGCGCAAACCCTGTTCGTGGATGGGCATGATGTGCTTAAGCTCATGAAAATGGGCGGCTGGAAATCGGCCAATACGGTGTTTCGCTATATCGAGCGCACCGAGATCAGCCTGTGGATGTAAGGGGCAACGCGGCCCTTGCCCCGCCATCGCCGTTTCGACGGACATTTCCCCGCCCCTCTCCATACCTCCCTGCCCTTTTGCAGTTTCGCGTTTTGCCGGGGCGTAGGTATTAGCCCCTGCACCTGAGGCAAGTCGCAAAAAAAGAAGGTGCGGAAAGGGGGGTTGTCGATCGCACAACGGATCCTTTTAGGGAATGTGCGGAAAAGCCAAATTGCCGATGGTTATTGTCGTTCTGTTCGTTTCTGCGCTCCACAAAGCGCCCCAAAAGACAGTTTTACGTTGGCGGCTTTGAAGTCACAGCGGACTGCCCGTTCTCGGCGAGGAATTGGGGAAAGCAGACGTTCCGCAGTCGACGCCATGGTGGGCGTTCACGGGGGAGTTCCAAAAAATCGAAAGCCGACATTCGGCCTGGTGGACTAGCCTCCAATTCCACGAGTCCATTTACTTCGTCGTGCTCCACAGTGCTGCTGCGAGAGCGGGTACGGTCACGTCGCCTCCAGCGGCGGCAGTGTCGATGCTGACGATGCGCCAGAACGTGGTGCCAACCTTGGTGATAAGCATCGATGCGCGCCAGCCTTCGCTGTCGAAGGTGCCGTCCGCGCGCAGAACGCCCGGTGTTTGCGTTTGGGCAAAGTCTCCGAAGGTCATCGTGCCCGCGACGCCAGCCTTGAGTGCCCTGCCGTAGGTTACCAAGTCGGTGACGCCGGCAACCTCATCCTCTGCGCCGAAGATCGCCTGCTTCGTGCCGTCTGCATTGTTGAAGACGTAGACCGTTGCACCTTGGCCATTGTCCTCAGCCGAAGCGGTCCAACCTGCCGGCAACATCACGCGCTTATCGGTGTTTGGGTTGGTCCACTCCATCGTGATGACCGAAGCCGGACTGGGTGGGCTATAGTTAACGGGCTCGGGCCAGACGCTGTACGCGATCCCACCAACGAAGACCAAGGCGCAAAAGAGCATCCCGATGGCGCGACGCCATCCAGGCATATCGTCCTGCTTCACCAGCACGATTCCTTCGTCGTAGCTCGCCGGCAGACCCCTAGTTACACGGCGGTATTGGAAGACGCCGGAGAAGATCGACACGATCGGAATGCCGAAGGCGAGGCCTTGAATCCATACCTTGAGTTCGCGGACGATCTGACCCACCAGACCGAGGTGGCCGGCGAGGTAGGTGAACCGCAGCGCCATTACCGACTTGCCGATCGTTGTGCCGAAGATGCCGGTCACGATTCCGTTGAGGATCAATGCGACCGGCAACAGGAGCAGGTTTTGGACCTGAGCCTGTTGACTCACAAGCTGCAAGTAGAGGCTCGGTTGCAGGTAAGCCAAGGCATAGCCGACGCCCAAGCCTGCAAGATAGCTGGTGATAGTCAGATCCAGTGCCCGAGCGAAATAGCGAGACCAAGGGCTGTTCTGGCTCAGCTCGTGCCGCTCGGCGGCCGGAACGAAAATCGGCTCGCCCCAACCATCGGGTTTCTCGTCTTCGGACGCGACAGGCTCGTCCCTCACGGGTGCCCAAGAATTGCGGGAAATAGGCAAAGGCTTCGGCTCCACCTTCTCAACCACGGGAGCCGCAGCCGAGGGCGCTGGAATGTCCTTCACCATTGGCTCTTGAGGCGGCAACGGTGGCGGTGGGACGCGAAGGTTCTGAAACGGCTTCTGCAGCCGGAGCAATGCCCATTGTTGCATGCCCTCGCTCCAGACGAGAGTGTCGCCATTCAACCGGCCCGATAGAAAAAGGCCGCGAATGGCTTCTTCATTGTGCGGACCATCGGGCGCCCCCTCCGCGGCGAAATACCAGTCGGCCAAGTCGAATCCCCCAATGGCCCAAGTCTTTGCCGAGATTGTGCCACAATTAGGCGGAGCTCGTCACGACCTACTTCATGACACTTGGTCACGGTCCGAAATCACCCACCGCCAACGACTGCTTTTCCCGCTGAATTGACGAAAAGCAGTCAGTCCCCTTCCCACCCCCGTGTCGGCATCTGTGAGCGAATGGCCTGCATTGCGAAGCGGTCATCCATTCTGAGCGGATGACCGCTCCTAGCTCATATTTCAGTCCGTTCAGCCAAAAGCAGAGCATCCTCGATATCTATACCGAGATACCGAACAGTGTTCTCGATTTTGGTGTGTCCGAGCAGGATCTGGATGGCGCGGAGGTTACCGGTGGCCTTGTAGATCATGGCCGCCTTCGTTCTTCGGAGTGAATGCGTTCCGTAGTCTGATGATCGAAGGCCGATGGCTGTGACCCACTCATCGACCAAACGGGCATACTGTCGCGTGCTCATATGGTGGTCGTGGTCGACGCGGCTTGGAAACGCATAATCACCGACAGTGCCCGCTCGCCTCTCGAGCCAGGTGAGAAGGCTGGCTCTTACATCGCCGGTGAGTTCGAACTGCACGGGACGTCCAGTTTTCTGTTGAACCACCATTGCCCGGGTTCGAATTTCCGGCCCCGTGACCAAGTCACCGGTCTTGATCTTGACCAGATCGCATCCGCGGAGCTTGCTGTCGATCGCGAGATCGAACAGCGCACGGTCTCGAACTCGTCCTTCCCGATCCAGGAAGAAACGGATTGCCCAGATCTGCTTCTGCGTCAGGGGACGCTTGGTCCCTACGGTCTTGCCTGCATTCCATGCAGCCCGTCCTCGGGCTGCAGCATCATATCGTGAGTATCCCATTTCAGGTCTCCTATGGCCGTGATTGGCCAAAAGAGAAACGCTGAGACCGGCTGCCGCGGGGCCGAAACCGGACGGTTCGGTTGTGGCGGAGAACCGAAGGAAGCAGCCGTTTAGCTGCCGACCCATTGCGGTCGTTCGCGCATGTGTTGCGCGCACCGGCAAGCGGTCACTGATACCATCTCACATTGCCGTGCCTCAATCGCTGAGCAACTCGGTGGCATGGGGAGAAAACCAAGGACGGTAAGGCGCATAAAGTGCGTCGAGATCGGCTAATATCGCGTCGAGCGCGACCCGATCCAATATTTGGCCGTCGAAAATGACCGCCTCGATTTTGGTGGTGTTGGCGATATCTTCAAGAGGGTCAGCTGAAAGCAGGACCAGATTAGCGCGCTTGCCAGTTTCGACTGTCCCCCGGTCGTTGGCCACGCCAAGCCATTGGGCTGGTACTGAAGTCGCGGATTGCAGCGTGTCCATCTCGCTCATGCCCGCTTCCACCATTGCCGCAAGTTCCCGATGCAGCGACAGTCCCGGTGCCAGGCCCGGGACAAAGGCGGCATCGGTACCCGCGAGAACGGTGACACCTGCTTGGGATGCCGCGGAGATCAGGCGAGCGTTGAAATCGACGACTGCTTCGAGTTGAGCGATCCGCTCGGGTGACGTGTTCTCGATGTAGTGGTTCATCTCGAACCACAGCATCAGTTCGATCGGGTGCACCGTCTCAAGACCCGGAACGCTGGCCAGGATGTCTGGGTCGCGGGACTGGGCCAATATCTGTTCATTGAGAAACAGGGTTGCTGTCAGCGCTGTATCATTTTCCAGAAGGCGGGCAACGATATCGGCGATTTCTGAGTCGCTCATTTCCCTTGCCCGCCAGGAGAATTCCTCTGCGTGGGCGACCATGGCAAAGCCGGGCACGAGCACGTCTACAGGCTGGGTGGCGCGGCCGCCAGGAATATGGCCGATAACACGCATTCCGTGTTTCTGGGCAGCATCGAGCACGGCGCGGAACGTATCCATATCGAGTTGGCTGTAAATCTTGACGAAATCGAAGCCTTGCGCAGCAATCTGTGCAACGACCGCTTCGGCCCCTTCGGGGGAAGCGATTTCGCGCGCGCCGTCGCGCATAGCAGGTACGCCATCGACCATAGCGGCGGTCGCAAGGAATGGTGCAATCGCCTCACCGCTTTCTACGCGGTCGCGGATGGCATTGCTTGCGTCTGTCGCAGCCAGATCGGCGACCTGCAGCACTCCATGGGCGATATAAGGGGCAAGAATATCCTCGGCGGTGACTTCGAGTTCCGGGATGTCCTCGGAGAGAAAATGCATGTGCATGTCGGTGAACCCTGGAAGCAGGTAGCGGCCCGAACCGTCGATGACGGTGTAGCCGGACGGAACTGCGGCCTCGTCCGGTGACATGATTGAGGCTATGCGGCCATGGGCAATCAACACGGTGGCGCTTTCGAGCGGGGCCGCGCCAGGGACCATGCTCAGCACGGTCACATCGGTGATCGCCATGCACGTGTTCGTGCAGGCATCATCGGCCAAGGCGACAGGCGCGATCCCGACCGCAAACGCCAAGGTTAGGCCAGCGAGAGCGCTTATGGGAGCTTGCCGGATGGGGCAGCGTATCATGAGTTTTCTCCAGATGTTCCCGGTTGACGTTGAGAGGCGCTCAAAATGGAGCGCACCAGGGTCTCGATCATGCTGCGATCGGTCCCCGGTGCTTGCTTGCGATCCCAGACGGCGCGCAGAATGGTGAGGTCGTGCAGCCCCATGAGCCAGTCAGCGGCCTGAAGCGGATCCGTCCCCGGTGCGACCTCGCCCTTGGCAATGGCCGTTTCCACGAGCGCAACAAGCTGGTCGCGCGTATGCAACTCGTCCCGCTCGAGGGCCTGGGCGAATTCGGCATCGCGGCGGGCAAAGGCAATTGCCTCGAACAGCAACCCCGCCAACACAGGATTGCCCTGATGCGAAAGCGCTTCTTCGAAGAATCCGACGAGTGCCGCGACCGTGGTCGGGGCACGCGACGCTTCATTGAGCCGAGCTGTGTCTTCGGATTTTCCTTGCGCGAAGATGGCGGCGAACACATCGCGCTTGCTCTTGAAATAGTGGAAAAGCTTGCCCGAGCTGATCCCAGCCTTTTGACAGATATCGGCAGTACGGGTGGCCTCGAAGCCTTTTTCGGCAAAGCAGATCGAAGCGGCATCGAGAATCTGTCGCCGTTTTTCCGCATGCACTTCAGGATCGATCTTACGCATCGATAAATAAATAAACAGAGCGCGCGGTTTGTCAATAGATGGTCAGTTTGGTCCACCGCCTTTGCCGAGAAGGCGGCCTATGGGTACGGACGGCTTTCGGGAGGCGGATACAGCCAAATGAACGGCCAGAATGGGGGCGCGTTGCCGACTGCAAAATTATGGCCGATTCCGGAATGTCCGGTTTTGTCCACGAATGTGACACTGCTGACATTCAGGGCGGTAGACCCAGAGCCCGACGAAAAGCCTAACACCCAGTTCGGCATCAACGAGCAAATCATACGGAGGTGGCCAAACCGCAGTTCTCAAACGGACCAATAGCTTCAGGGATAAATTCGAGCGATACATCTCGAAGGATCGGCACAACGCCCATCTGCGCCGCAAGGCCTATACTGCCATTGCAGCCAAGATGGCGCGCACCGTTCACGCCGTGCTTAAGCATGGCGAACCCTATCGCCCCTTTTTTGAGGGGGCGAGCCCAGGCGGAAGGACCTCCATCTGTCGGAGCCGTGGAGGCAGTTCACTGACCTCGTAGATAATGTTCGGGCCTTCTGCTTGGGATTTGGGATCTCGTATCAAGGACGGTGAGGGCCGCCACAGCGCGTACCCTGTTTGCTATGGAAGAGATCATTTCTTGACGGCAGAGCCCGTCTGGGCAACTTTATAAGGGCACCCGGAGCGCCGGGTGCCCCATGACCTGCGGACCTACGCAGCAAAAATTCCCGACATAGGACGTTGTCGCCGACAATCCATCTTCAGTTTGCAACGTGCCGCCATGATCGTCTCGAGCTCTCGGGCAACTCGCAGACCTGAGAGGGATGTATCAGCGACGAGCGCCAGGCACTCGCGCGTGCAGTCATCCACGATGGCCAGAACCCTGAAGCGGCGTCCGTCGGTCAGTTGGTCGGAGACAAAGTCCTACGACCAGCGCTCGTTGGGTGCTATGGGGATGACCATCAGGGCCCGCGTTGCCAGGGCACGTTTCCGGCAGCCCCTGCGCCGCACCGAGAGCTTCTCTTCCCGATACATCCGGAACAGGCGCTTGTGGTTGACCACATAGCCTTCCCGGCGCGATAGCACATGCAGGCGCCGATATCCAAAGCGCCGGCGTTCATGGGCAATTGCCTTCATTCGATCCCGGAGATCGACATCATCCACACGGCTGCCCTGATACCGCATGGTCATGCGACAACAGCCCAGCACCGTACACGCCCGCCGCTCCAGTGTTCTGTGTATTTAATCCTGAAAGATTCCGGGTAGATCGAGGTTTTTTTCGCGGGCCCAATCCCGGGCAATGTCATACCCCGCATCGGCGTGGCGCATCACGCCGGTTGCCGGGTCATTCCATAGTACCCGTTCTAGCCTGCGTGCCGCGTCATCGGTTCCATCGGCCACAACGACCATGCCCGCATGCTGGGAAAAGCCCATGCCAACGCCACCTCCGTGATGCAGAGAGACCCAGGTGGCGCCCGACGCGGTATTGAGCAGCGCATTGAGCAGTGGCCAGTCCGAGACCGCGTCAGACCCGTCCAGCATGGCTTCAGTTTCCCGGTTGGGCGAGGCCACAGAGCCGGAATCGAGATGGTCGCGTCCGATAACAATGGGTGCCTTCAATTCGCCGCTACGGACCATCTCGTTAAAAGCAAGGCCGGCGCGATGCCGGTCACCGAGGCCGATCCAGCAGATTCGTGCCGGCAGGCCCTGAAACGGGATACGCTCCCGCGCCATGTCCAGCCAATTGTGAAGATGCTCGTTCTCCGGAAACAATTCCTTCATCTTGGCATCGGTCTTGTAGATGTCATCAGGATCGCCGGAGAGCGCGCACCAACGGAAGGGCCCGACGCCCTTGCAAAACAGCGGACGGATATAGGCCGGAACGAAGCCGGGGAAGTCAAACGCGTTCTCCAGCCCCTCATCCTTGGCTACCTGGCGGATGTTGTTGCCATAGTCGAGCGTGGGGACCCCTGCGTTCCAAAAATCAACCATCGCCTCGACGTGTTCCTTCATCGAGGCACGCGCCGCTTTTTCCACGGCCTTGGGATCGCGCTCGCGACCGTCGCGCCATTCGTCCATGGTCCAGCCCTTGGGAAGATAGCCGTTGACGGGGTCGTGAGCCGAGGTCTGATCGGTCACGATGTCAGGATGAATGCCCCTTCTGACGAGTTCTGGAAAAATTTCGGCGGCATTGCCCAAGAGGCCGACCGACTTCGCCTCGCCGGCCTGTGCCCAGCTTCTGATCTTTTCGAGCGCCTCGTCAAGAGTTTCGGCACGTTCATCGAGATAGCGGGTTCGCAGACGGAAGTCGATCCGCGTAGAATCACATTCCACGGCGAGACAGCATGCCCCTGCCATGACGGCGGCAAGCGGCTGGGCACCGCCCATGCCCCCGAGCCCGCCGGTCAGTATCCACCTGCCTTTGAGATCACCGTTATAGTGCTGGCGTCCTGCCTCGGCGAAAGTCTCGTAGGTGCCCTGAACGATGCCCTGGGTGCCGATATAGATCCAGGAGCCCGCGGTCATCTGGCCGTACATCATCAGACCCTTGCGATCGAGCTCGTGAAAATGATCCCAGTTGGCCCAGTGGGGAACGATATTGGAGTTGGCGATCAGAACGCGCGGAGCATCCTTATGGGTGCGGAAAACGCCGACCGGTTTGCCAGACTGGACAAGCAATGTCTCGTCATCCTCGAGCCTTTTGAGGCTCGCGACGATTCGGTCGAAGTCCTCCCAACTGCGGGCCGCCCGTCCAATGCCGCCATAAACGACCAACTCATGCGGATTTTCGGCCACATCGGGATGCAGGTTGTTCATCAGCATCCGCATTGGCGCCTCGGTCAGCCAGGACTTGGCGGTGATGTCAGTGCCGGTGGCTGGAAAGATGTCACGGGCATTGCGACGGGTCTGGGACATTGATCATGCCTCCTTGGCAAGCGTGCGCGCCTGAGCGGCAAGCGTTTCGAGTACGGATGCGAGATAGGGGCGAAGCCTGTCGGCCTTGGTCCGGCTATAAGCGAAAGGCGGAGATTCGGCCTCCAGATGGGTGGACTGAGCCAACTCCATCTGGACAGCATGGATTCCCTGCTCCGGACGACCATAGTGCCGGGTCGTCCATCCTCCCTTGAACCGGCCGTTCAGCACGCTGGTGTATCCATCGGCGGCCGCGCAGACGGAGGTCACCGCCCGCTCAAACAGCACATCACATGTCACACCGCCATTCGTGCCGACGTTGAAGTCAGGCAGCGTTCCATCAAAGAGGAACGGTATGTGCGAACGAATGGAATGGCAGTCGTAAAGAACCGCAATGCTATGCTCTTTCCGTACTCGCTCGAGTTCATCGGCGACAGCTGCGTGGTAACTGCCATGATAGGCTCGGCGCCGACCTTCGATTTCGGAGGCGTCCGGCTCCATACCCTCCTGATAGATTGCGCGACCGTCGAAATCAGTGATGGGGCAAAGGCCGGTGGTATTTTGTCCTGGGTAAAGACTTTTGCCGCTGGGGTCTCGATTGGTGTCAATCACGTAGCGGTGAAAATTGGCGCGTATTATGGTGGCGTCGGGAACAAGCCCCTCGTAGAGCCGGTCGAGATGCCAGTCAGTATCGGCAAGCCGCCGGCCGCGCTCGTTGAGCCTGGCCCAGATCACCGGCGGCACCCACATGCCCGAGTGCGGCATGGCGAGAACAATGGGTCCCTTGCCCCTTGTTACGGTGAGCGGCTCCATCAGAGGACTCTGAGGGCCAGATGATCGTCAAGGCTGGCAGCATCGGTGATGGCACCTGTCCTCACTAGATCGGCCGCTTGGGAGAGATCATCGGCAAGGTAGCGATCCTCATCGACCGCCGCGCAGTCAGTTCTCAAGCGGGCAATGACGGCCTCGAGAGGCTGGCTGGACCTGAAACCCGAGCGGAACTCGACGCCCTGCGCGCCGCAAAGCAGCTCGATGCCCAGAATCTGGCTGAGATTGACGTTCATCTGCACGAGCCGCCGCGCCCCATGGGCCGCCATGGAGACGTGATCCTCCTGATTGGCGCTGGTCGGCGTGGAGTCGGTCGAGCATGGATTGGCGAGATGCTTGTTTTCGCTCATCAGGGCCGCCGTGGTGACCTCTGCGATCATATAACCCGAGTTAAGCCCCGGATCGGGAGATAGAAAGGGTGGCAAATCGAACGAGAGTGCGGGGTCGACCATGAGGGCGACACGGCGCTGGGCGATCGCGCCGATTTCAGCCACAGCAAGCGCGATCTGATCGGCCGCAAAGGCTACAGGTTCAGCGTGAAAATTGCCGCCGGACACGATTGTGCCCCTCGACGACAAAACCAGCGGATTGTCGGTGACGGCGTTGGCTTCGATCTCCAGGGTCGCCGCCGCCTGACGCAGCAGATCCATGCTCGCACCGGTCACCTGGGGATGGCAGCGAATGCAGTAGGGATCCTGAACCCGCTTGTCGCCCTCAATATGGCTTTCACGGATTGCCGAACCCGCCATGAGGAACCGCAGCGCTGCCGCCACTTCGATCTGGCCGCGATGGCCGCGCAGGGCGTGGATTTCCTCCTCGAATGGAGCGGTCGAGCCCATGATTGCGTCAGTCGAAAGGGCTCCGGTCACCACCGCTGTGCGGGCGTTGCGCCAGGCGTCGAAAAGACCGGCCAAGGCGAAGGCGGTGGAAAATTGTGTGCCGTTGATCAGCGCCAGCCCTTCCTTTGGCCCGAGCGTCAAGGGTTCAAGTCCGGCGGCCCTGAGCGCCGCCTCGGCCTGCATGGTGCGGCCACTGAAATCGGCTTGGCCCTCACCGATCATGGCGGCGGACATGTGGGCGAGCGGGGCGAGATCGCCCGATGCGCCTACCGATCCCTGTGTGGGTACAACCGGTACAATGCCTTTGGCCAAAAAAAACTCTATCTGCTCGATGACGTCCCAGCGTACGCCGGACGCCCCGCGCCCCAGCGACAAGAGCTTGAGCGCCATCATTAACCGGACCATCGATGCCGGTGTGCGATCACCGACACCGCAGCAGTGGGAAAGGATGAGGTTGCGTTGAAGCCGAGCGGCATCTCCAGGCTCGATGCGTACGCTTGCGAGCTTTCCAAAGCCGGTGTTCACACCATAGACGGCGACGTCTCCCGCAGCTGCAGCGGCAACTTGCCGCGCGGCCTCTTGCACCGCTGGCTGGAAATCGCGATCGAGCATGACCGTGCAATCGGTGCGATAGATTTCTTCGAGCTGCGCCAGAGTTGCGGCGCCCGGGGTAAGTATCATGACAAGAGAACTCCAGCGTGGATGCGGCGATAGAGCGGGTTGGCCCCGATGCGATAGGCAAGTTCAGCAGGACGGGAGACCGCCCAGACCGCAAGATCGGCGCGGCATCCCGATCGGATGATACCGGCATCGGCAAGACCAAGAGCCCGGGCAGCGTTACGGGTGACACCGGCCAAAGCCTCTTCGGGCGTGAGCTGGAACAGCGTGCAGGCCATGTTAAGCGCCAGAAGGAGGGAATTCAGAGGTGACGAGCCCGGATTACAATCAGTGGCGACCACGATAGGAACACCGGCATCGCGCAACGCCTGCACGGGAGGCACTTGCGTTTCACGCAAGGTATAAAAGGCCCCGGGCAGCAACACCGCAACGGTTCCGGTTTTGGCCATGGCCTCGACGCCCTCGACATCAAGATATTCCAGATGATCGGCTGATAAACCTTTATAGCGGGCAGCCAGAGCCGCACCGCCAAGGTTGGACAATTGCTCGGCGTGGAGCTTTATCGGCAGGCCCAGCGTCTCGGCCCGACTGAAAACGCGTTCGATCTGTTCAGGAGAGAAAGCAATGCCCTCGCAGAACCCATCAACGGCGTCGACGAGGCCTTCAGCGAAAGCCGCGTCGAGGCCGGGCAGGACGACTTCATCGAGATAGTCGTCCGCCCTGCCCTCGTACTCGGGCGGTACCGCGTGGGCGGCCAGATAGCTGGTGATCACCCTGATTGACCGCGCGCGGCCAATCTGACGCGCCACGCGCAGCATTTTAATCTCGTCAGCTATGCTCAATCCGTATCCGGATTTGATTTCCAGCGTTGTCACGCCTTCAGCGATCATGGGATCGACCCGCGTGAGAGCTTCGGACAACAGATTTGTTTCGCCGGCCGCGCGGGTGGCGAGGACGGTTGAGACAATGCCCCCGCCCTCCCTCGCGATCTGTTCATAACTGGCGCCTTCAAGCCGCAGTTCAAACTCGCGAGCCCTGTCGCCTCCGAACACCACATGGGTGTGACAATCGATGAGGCCGGGCGTGACAAGGCGCCCGCCGAGATCAACCGCGCCTAAACCGGAAAACTGCGGCGGCAGCCCAGTTCGCGGCCCGCACCAGGCTATACGGCCATCAGCGACGGCCACTGCTCCGTCTTCAACGAGACCAAAGGGCGTTGACGCGGGTTCCATTGTGGCCAGTGTGGCGTTTGTGAGCAGATAGGGCATCAACCTGCGCCTTGTTTATATCGTGTTTATAGTTATTATGTATGCACATATTGGATTGTCAATGGGGTTTCGTCATGAAGTCATTGTGGACCGAGCAAGCCTTGCTGAGTGACGGCTGGACCGACAGCGTTCGCGTCGGGATCAGCGACACGGGTCTTATCGCGTCAGTCGAAGCAGGTGTGCCTCCTGCTCCGACGGATCGCAGGCTCGGTGCCTTGCTGCCGGCGCCGGTAAATCTGCACTCTCATGCCTTTCAGCGCGCCATGGCTGGTATGACGGAGCGGAGGGGGCCCGCGGCGCGCGATACCTTCTGGACATGGCGGCACCTTATGTTCCGCTTCCTTGAGGCGCTGACGCCAGAAGATGTCGAAGCAATCGCTGCCTTTGTACAAATGGAAATGCTCGAATCCGGCTACGCGTCGGTGGCCGAATTTCATTATGTCCACCACCAGCCCGATGGCACGCCGTACGCTGACATCGGCGAACTCTCGGGCCGCATTGCCGCTGCCGCGCAAGCGACCGGCATCGGACTCACTCTGCTGCCGGTGCTTTATCAGTACGCAGGGTGTAACCGCGCACCACTGGCCCGGGGCCAGGTCCGGTTCGGCAACACGCCAGAACGGTTCGCAAAACTTCATGAGCGCGCCGGGACAATCATGTCAGCCCTGCCCTCGGACGCCAGCCTCGGGGTTGCTCCACATTCCCTGCGCGCGGTCGGCCCGGAGGGTCTCGACGCGACCATCGCGATGGCCGCCGGACGGCCGCACCACATGCATCTGGCCGAGCAGGTCGGTGAGGTCGACGAGGTTAGGGCGGTCTATGGGCGCAGACCTGTCGAATGGTTGCTCGACAACCATGGCGTTGACGAGAGCTGGTGCCTCATCCACTGCACGCAAATGACACAGGACGAAACGCTGCGCCTCGCGCAGACTGGCGCGGTGGCAGGGCTGTGCCCCATCACCGAGTCCAGCCTCGGCGACGGCATTTTCAACGGCACCGATTATCTTGGCGCTGGCGGGCGGTTCGGGGTCGGCTCGGATTCTAATATACGCATCGCGCTCTCGGAGGAGTTGCGCACTCTCGAATATTCCCAGCGCCTACGCGACGGGCTCCGAGCCGTCCTGGCTACGGAACGGGAATCCACCGGCCGAGTCCTTTTTGCAGGTACCGTCAGAGGAGGCGCGCAAGCGGTACAACGACAGTCGGGCGCCATCGCCAGCGGCAATTGGGCTGATCTACTGGCGCTTGATACCACTGCCACAGATCTCGCGAACCACAGGGGCGATGCGCTTCTCGACAGTTTCGTCTTCGCAGGTGACGACAGGATGGTCGCCGACGTATGGTCGGCCGGGCGCCACCTCGTGCATAAAGGGCATCATATCGATCGCGACCGCATTGTTGGCCGATACAGGAAAACGATGAGTTCCCTTAAGGACCGTCTATGACACAAATCGAAACCAGATCCTGGCGCGGTGTTCACAGCGAACTCCTTCGACGTATCAACGAAAGGGAATGGCGTCCGGGCAGCGCCGTGCCCAATGAAGCCGACCTGGCCAGTGAGTTCGGCTGCGCCCGCACGACAGTCAACCGCGCCATGCGCGAACTCGCCGATGCCGGCCTGATCGATCGCCGCCGCAAGGCGGGCTCCAGGGTGGCATTGCACCCGGCAAGCCGCATCGTGCTCGACATTCCCATCATCCGGCTCGAAGTGGAGCAGCGCAACGCGCAGTGGAGCTATGGACTTCTCACTCAGGCCATGGAGGAGGCTCCGCCTCAGATCTCGAGCAAGCTCGGCCTTGATCGCGGCACATCACTGCTGCACGTTGAAAGCGTGCACTATGCCGACAATCATCCATTTTCGCACGAGGACCGCTGGATCAACCCGGCCGCTCTTCCGGGGATGGAACTCGCTGACTTCACCAATGTCAGCGCCAATGAATGGCTGATCCAAAACGCACCGTACACGGCCGGTGATATAGCATTTTCGGCCATCAACGCCGATCAGAAGTTGGCCGGCCTGCTCGAAACTGTCGAAGGGGCGGCCCTATTTGTGATAGACCGTATCACTTGGGACAAATCCGTGCCAGTAACAGCCGTGCGTCTGTCTTATGCGCATGGATATCGTATGAACACCAGGATCTGACAATGCATCTCGAGGATCGAACACCGCTACGAAAGCGGGGGCAAGCATCGAACATGATCAGACACGCACTATCATTGTTGATGTGAATTTGGCATCCCTAATGACCATCGCCGCGGTAACGCCTCCTCAATACATCCGTCTGATCTGAAAATGGCACTACCGGACCTGCATTCGCTAGAAATCGCCGTAACCGTCATCGAGACGGGTAGCATGAGCGCCGCGGCCGCCCAACTTGGCATGACTCAGTCTGCGGTATCCCAGGCGACCAAGCGCGCGGAGGCCCAGATTGGCGTAAAGCTAGTTCACCGGGACCGCAGACCACTCGTACCAACCGACGCGGGGAAGGTACTCGTTGGCCATATTCGAGAAATCGCGTTGCATGCCGGGCACGCGATCGAGGAGGTGCGAACGACCGCATCTCAACCCGAACGCCAGGATCTTCGTCTCGGTCTGGTCGATACATTCGCATCGACGGTCGGCCCGCTCCTGATCCGCGAACTGATGGAAGGCGCCATTGCTTTGCGTATCACAGCATTTTCGGGTCTGGCGCGTGAACACGCCGAAGCGCTCACGCGCCACGAAATCGATGCTGCTGTCAGTTCCGATTTGATGGACGAGCTTGACGGGCTGATGCGATTCCCGCTTTTTCGCGAACCTTTCGTACTGGTTTGTCCACGAGCCTGGGCCGAAACGCTGCGCGACAGGCCCCTGCGCGATGTTTTGTCCGAGCGCCGTCTCATCCGTTACAGTGCGCGCTCGCACATGGGTATGCAGGTGGAGCGGCATCTAAGACGGCTACGTATTGAGCATCCGCGTGTGCTGTCATTTGATACCTCGGATTCGCTGCTCGCGATGGTGGCGGGTGGCGTTGGCATCTCAATCACGACGCCACTCTGCCTCGCTCAAGGCGCAAGCCATCTTTCATCGCTGACCGTGCTGCCATTGCCCAGCCCCGGCTTTTCAAGGGAACTGATGCTCATAACCCGGTGCGGCGAACTCGAACCGCTCGGTTCGCGCATAGCAGAGACGGCACGTAATTTACTGAGACGCCACACAAAGGACCGGACCGTGACGCAGATACCGTGGCTTAAGGACCTAGCTGACGACATGGTCTGGACGCCTGAGTTGCTCGGCGACGTTCAGATAGACTGAAAGGCGCGTCCAATTTCGTCGCGAGTGTCGCCCCGCGCCAGACAGAGCGCGAGCACTATGCGTGCCTTTTGAGGGCTGAGATCATTGCCGGCTATGATGCCGAGGTCTCTATGGCCGGCGCTGTCGACCACCTTCCCCGCTCCTGTACGGGAAGACTGGACGACGATCACCCCCGCTTCTATCGCTTCCGCCAGCGCTTTTGTTTCCGCAGGCGTTCCCATACCGGGACCGAACCCGGCCGAAACCACGCCTCTCGCCCCGGCGTTCACGAAGGCTTTGATCGCGCACCCATCAGCCCCGACATAGCTGTAGGCGATATCCACGCGCGGCAGCTTGCGCAGGAGACCACGCCCAAACGACAGCGGTCTTCTGTGCAGTTCTTGCCGTGTAAACCTAACAGCAAGCCCATCGACGGTGCCTATAGGTCCTTCCCAGGGCGACTTGAACGCGTTGAGCCGCAGGGTATGTGCCTTTGTGACAGTGCGCGGCGCATGTATCTCGTTATTGAGAACGACAAAGACGCCACAATTTCGGCCTCGATACGCGGCGTCTGCGACGTGAATGGCTGCTGCCAGGTTCGCCCCGGCATCCGAGGACAAACCCGACAGCGGGCGCATCGCTCCCGTTAGAATGACAGGGACGTTTAGATCGAGAACGAGGGAAAGCAGCCAGGCAGTCTCCTCAAGGGTGGCTGTTCCGTGGCCGATAACAATTCCGGTAAGGCTCGTGTCCTGCGCCAGTTCCCAACAAAGGTCCGCCAGCTCTGACCAGTCAGTATGGGAGACGGCCGAGCTATCGAAGGTCCTGAAATCAATCGGTACAATATCGCCAATCGTCTCCGCCAGCCCGGTCCGGTCAAGTATCGCCCGCGCGTTCACGCGCGCGTTTGAAGCATTGTAATCAAGCAGGTCAAACGGGCCGCTTCCGATCGACGCAATGGTTCCACCAGTTCCAATAAAAGCGATCTTCGGCATCAGATTAGTCCTCCCATGCGGGATCCGCCTATCCCGTTAGCTGAAGCCCAGCAATGATCAATGACAAGTATGAATACATATAATGCTGATGAGTGATCTCGCTGATACCTGAGTTCTTGCGTTCAAAAAGGATGTCCAATTTGCCATTCTCGAGACATCACACCGTCCGCAGGAATAAGCATGCCGAACACACGTACCGAAACCGACAGCCTGGGTTCCCGGCGATTGCCATCCGGAGCGCTTTATGGGGTGGCAACGTTGCGGGGCCAAGAAAACTTCAACATTTCGTTTCGAAAACTCGGCGATGCGCCCGAACTGCTCAGGGCGCTTGCGCGCATCAAACGTGCAGCTGCGGCGGCTAATCGCGATATTGGTGTGTTGCCCGCTGATATAGCAGGGGCGATCGAGGACGCGGCTGTGGAAATCGAAAGTGGCCTCCATGCCGATCAGTTCGTCATCGACATGCTGGAAGGCTCGGGCGGCACCTCCACCAACATGAATATGAACGAGGTGATCGCCAACCGCGCTCTGCAGCTTCTGGGCGACGAGCCTGGCCAATGGGAGCGAATCCACCCCAACGATCACGTCAATATGGGGCAATCCACAAATGATGTCGTGCCGGCTGCGATCAAGCTGGCGATTTACGAGAAATCCCAGACATTGATCACCGTCCTGTCGCGGCTCGCTGCAGCGCTGGAGAGCCGCGCCCAGCATTTTGATGATGTTCTACGGGTTGGTCGGACCTGCCTGCAAGCGGCGCAGCCGATGAGGCTTGGGCAGGCCTTTGGCGGATACGCGGCGGCGATCAGGCGGCTGGTGGAAAAATTGGCCGCGCTACGCGACGACATGCTTTTCCTACCTCTTGGCGGAACCGCCATCGGTACAGGTCTCGGAGCCGCCCCCGGCTATCGCGACGCCGTGTATAGGCATCTTCGCGACATCATCGGAGACGACGTGCGGCCCGGCGAAAACATGTTCGACGCAATGCAGAACGCTGACGGGTTTGCGCGAATATCGTCGGAAATTCGAATCTGCGCCGAGGTTATCGGGAAAATTGCTTCCGATCTCATTGTCCTCTCGTCAGATGCGAACAGCGGCCTGGGTGAACTGCGGCTTCCCGCGGTGCAGCCCGGTTCGTCCATCATGCCTGGCAAGATCAATCCCGTTCTACCGATGATGATGCAGCAAGTCGCTTTCGCCGTCATCGGCAACGACACGACGGTTTCACTCGCGTGCCTGCATGGACAGCTAGAGATCAATCACTTTGAACCCGTCATCGCCTTCAGGCTGTTGGACTCAATCGATCTTCTCTCGAAATCAGTCCCGATTTTGGCCGAGCGCTGCATTGCGACTCTCGAGGCAGACATCGACCGCTCGTTGGAGAACCTGATACAGTCCCCCGCTCTAGCGACAGTCTTTGTGCCAAAGCTAGGATACGCCGCGGTTTCAAAACTCGTTCGCGCCTCTGTCGCCGAGGGGCGCCCCTTCACTGAACTGGCGTTGAAGCGCGGCCTTCTAACGCGCGAGGACATTATCGAACTTGCACGTGCCAGCACCAGTTTCAGCGATGAAATTGCATAGGTTGTTGCTGCCTCCGATCATGCCACACCCCTTTGAACGCAGTCATGGTGTTCAGTCGTTCCGTGCTGATGGCCGCGTGCTCCCAAGGAAGTTCGCGCGCTCAACGCTGAAACTCCCGCTCGTTTGAGCCGCGCTGGCCAATAATGCCGCCAAAAGGCAGATTATCGAGGCCGCGACCAGGACGGTAGAAGTACCGACCCATACGGCCAGCGGAGCGATGACAGATAGCCCGAGTGGAGCGAGACCATAGGAGACGATAAAATCCAGCGACGAAACCCGCGCCAACTTGCTCTCCTCCATCTCCTGCTGGATTGCTGTGAACCAGACTATATTAAAAAGTTCGGCACCGATCCCCGCTATGAAGTACGCAACCACTGGTATCCAGTACGTCTCGGAGAACAGGAGGCTAAACGGTACCACTGCGTAGATGCCGAGGCCGGCGAGAGCCCACCAGCCGCGCTTGGTCGGCTTCCAATTCGATAGGATCACGGCTCCACCGATTGCCCCGCAGGCATAGGCGGTCGCGGTTCCGGCGAGCAGGGAAGCGTCACCAAAAACGGCCTGGCTTAGCTGCGGCGTCAGCACGTTGGTGACCGACCAGCCGGCCGCTATCACCGCTGAGAGGGCGGTGAGCCCGGAGAAAAACCACGGATGGCGCCTTGCCTCCTTGTAGCCTTCAACGAGGTCGCCGGCGAAGCGGTAAATCCGTGAGCTACTGGAAAGGCCCCCGGGATCAATCCCCTTGTCATTTTCTGGCCATGGGGGAAGCAATCCGCTCACGATCCAAAGGACGAAAATTGCAACAAACGCGGCACCTATACCCAAGGTCGTCGCGATGAGGACCGCCAAAGCGGGACCTATTAAACCGGTTGTTCTCGCTGACAGGCTTAGCGCGGCATTGGCCGCCTGAAAACTACCTCTGGAAATGATCGCGGGTACGATGGCTTGGTAGGCTGGCCGGCTGGCGCCCTGGCCAATTCCTGATAAAATCACACCAGCGATGACCAGCATGAATCCCTCTGTCGTGTTCTCTCCGACAACGAGAAGCGAGGTAAGCAGAGTCCCCGCGGCGGCAATCAAGCCGGCCACCAGCAGGATACGCCTGCGTCCTCCCCGGTCTGCCAACACGCCGCCGATCGGTACACCGATGAGAAAGCCAGTCGCGCGCAGAGCCAGCAAAATCCCAAGCTGGATGGCATCTACAGCCCCGGTCGATACAGCAAAACCCAGGATGAAGGGCAACGCCCAGGTGGCGACGGCGGAAGCGGTATTGCCGCACCACAGTCGCAGGAACGGAACTGAACGAACACTTGATGTCATTGTAACGGAGCTCGGGCAAGGACCAGAATGATAGCGAGCAGGCATGTACGCGCCGGCTGCAACCGGAAGGTGCTGGCAGTGTCAGTGGACGCGGCCAAACACTCAGTCAGCCGTGGTCCGCTCCTTGACAACTTCCTCGAAAATGCGCACCCAGCTTCGCGTCCCCCTCTGGAATCGCTCCACGTCATAATGCTCGTCCGGCGCGTGAATGGCGTCACTCGAGAGAATGAACCCTATAACAACACAGTCTAGTCCAAGAACTTGGCTAAGCTGTCCAACGAGTGGAATGGCCCCACCCGTGCCTTTCAGCACAGGAGGTGACTGCCATTCAGCCTCAAGGCCACGGGCGGCCGCCCTCAGAAACGGATTGGTCTCGGAAAGGCGAACCGCGGCGCTGCCGCCGGAGCCTTCAAATGCGACCTCACACCCAGAGGGAACACGCGAAGTAACGAACTTTCTGAAGCTGTCTCGGACCATCTGTGGATCCTGGTCGGCTACCAGCCGGAAAGAAAGGCGAGCGGACGCGGCCCCCGGCAACACCGAGCGTTCTCCCGGCCCCTGATTTCCACCGCTAATGCCATTGATGTCGACGGTGGGCCGCCCCCACATTGCTTCGATCGGCGTATAGCCGTCTTCGATGCCACCCCCAGCAAAGCTCACCCCCTCGCCCACATCCGCGCTCTCGGCGATCGAACGCCACTGCTCGCGCTGATGCTCTGAAATCTCTATCACCGCATCGTAGAATCCGTCCAAACTCACACGTCCCTGGTCATCGTGGAGCGCCGAAAGGATGGTGCTCAAAATACGGATCGGATTGGCGGCAACCGCTCCATAGTGGCCTGAATGCAGGTCAGGGTTTGGGGCGGAAATGGTGACCTTCTCATGAATTAGGCCCTTGAGCTGAGTTGTGATCGCCGGCTGTGTGGGCGACCACATATCGCTGTCACATATAAAGGCGACGTCGCATTGCAGGTCGTCTCGATATTGCTCGATGAACTCAGCAAGGCTTGGAGAACCCGTCTCCTCCTCGCCCTCGAGCATGATCACGATCTCCGCGGGAAAGGTGCCATATACCGATTTCCAAGCCCGCAGGGCCTCAATGAACGACCAGAGTTGGCTTTTGCTGTCGGATGCGCCACGGCCGTAGAACCTATGAACGCCATCCTCCTCTATTATCTCGGGCGCGAATGGATCGTGCGCCCAATCGTCAAGAGGAGTTACCGGCTGAACGTCATAGTGGCCGTAGAACAGCAGGCGCAAATCATCAATCCTCGGTCGTTCGGTGGAACGCGCCAAGACGACCGGATGACCTTTAGTTTCTGCAACAGTCGTAGTGAAGCCGATCTCCAGCAATTCACGGCGCAACCAGTCGGCTGCCTCCGCAATACCTGCCCTGCCGGATGCTTCGCTCGAGATCGAGGGTATCGCGACAAGGTCAAGCAATTTGCTCGTGGAGTCATCAAGATTTTCGTCAACTTCCGTGAGCACGAGGTCAATTTTTGACACGGCGCGACTCCTTTTAGTGGGAATGATTGGTGTGGGACCAGAATTGAATTGGGCGCTTCTGATTGATGCGAATCCAGAGAGGTCCTGGCATGCAAAGGTCGTCTCGATGGACCGCAATGATGATTAAATAATCACTGGGCGGCACTTGAGGCGCTGCTGTATTGCTCGAGCGCAGCAAGGAAACGCCGCAGATCTTCCCACAGCTCGGTTTCCTCCTCCAGACCTATGGAGACGCGCAACGTGATGTCCGGGCTCGTCCATTGCGTGACGCTGCGACTGCCACGCACCGGCATCGGAGCTACGAGGCTGCGCGTTCCTCCCCAAGAGGCGCCGATTGCGAAAAGGCCCAGGGAGTCGAGAGCGGGCCAGACGTGAGGGGCAACTTCTTCGGAAAATGTCAGCGTGAATACGCCGCTTGCGCCTAAAAAGTCCCGTTGAAAAAGCGCGTATCCAGGAGCGCCCGGAAGCGCGGGAAAAAGCACTTGGTCGATCATGGGATGGCCGACCAGCCGTTCGCAGAAGCGGCGGGCCACCGCCTCACTATGGCGCAGCCGCACGCCCAGCGTCTCGAGCCCTCGGAGCACAAGTGAGGCATCATCGGGCGATGCACCAATACCCATACGGCCGATCGCGCCTTTGATCGGGCCCGCCAGTTCGGGATCCCTGACTGAAATCGACCCCAGCAGAACATCGGAATGACCAGCAATGTACTTCGTCAGCGCCTCGGTGACGAGATCTGCACCCAACGCCAAGGGTTTCAGATTCAGCGGTGTCGCCCAGGTATTGTCGACCCCGAGAAGGGCACCGACCTGGTGCGCGATTTCAGCGGCGGCGGGAATATCCATCACTTCCATCGTCGTTGAACCCGGGCTCTCGCACCAAACGATGCGCGTTTCTGACCGCATCTTCTGTCGCAGATCATCGAGGTCCGTGGGATTGAAGAAGTCAACCGATACGCCCATGCGCGCCAGATCACTGAGCGCGAATTCGCGCATGGGTGGATAGACTGTGTCCGCCAGCACAATGTGTTGCCCTGCCCCGACCAAGGCCATCACAGCCAAGGCGTTCGCGGCTTGTCCCGACGGCACAAGGAACGTTCGTGAAGCCTGCTCCAGCCGCGACAGCTTCTCTTCCAATGTTCGGGTCGTAGGCGTGCCGTATAGTCCATAAGAATATCCCTTGTCGCCGCGGTCTCCCCTGCTGGCATATGCTGCCGCGTCGGCGAACACGATCGTGGAAGCGCGATGTACCCCCACGCCAACTGGATCGAAACCGTCGGTAGCGACACGCGGCGTGACGACACATTCAGTCAAATCACTCATTCGCATTGTTTCCTTCCCGCGCCGAAAAGGCGAGATTCAATTCGCTATAGTTATTGATGTTGTGTTTTGAATTCTGCATTCTTATTGATAGATCTCGTTTGGGAGGGATCTACTGATGAACCTGCGTCAGATCGAGGTGTTTCGCGCTGTGGTCACCAACGGCACCACCGCACGCGCGGCGGAGGTCCTGCGCATATCGCAGCCTGCGGTGAGCAAGATGATCCAGGAGTTGGAAAGAGCGATCGGTTTCCCGGTCTTTGATCGTATAAAGGGACGTCTGCGGCCAACAGCCGAAGGCCAGCTTTTCTTTCGGGAGATAGAGCAGGCGTTCACCGGACTGACAGAACTCCGTAGTGCAGCCGCCCGCATCCGTGATTTTGGCTCTGGCAAGCTGCGTATTGCCTGCCTTTCTGCCCTCTCCACCAATCTGGCGCCGCGGGCCCTCCATGGTTTTACAAAGCACCACCCCAACATAGCGATTACGCTCCAGACACGAACCTCGTCGGTTGCGCGAGATCTGGTCGCTTCGGGGCAATTCGACCTGGGAATTGTCGCCGATGAGATCGATACCACAGGTATAGATGTTCGCCCGTTCGCGAGTTTCCGGGTTGCTGTCGCAATGCCTGAGGACCACGAACTGACGGGATGCGACATTGTTCGCCCGGCGGACCTTGCGGGCCGCAGATTTATCGCTCTGTCTCCCGAGGATACCACTCGTCAGGAAGCGGAAGCCGCCTTTGAGCGCGCCAACGTCACACCACACATCATACTCGAAACTCCGTTTTCGACGACGATATGCGCTATGGTGGCAGAAGGCCTGGGTGTTGGACTGGTCAATCCGCTGACGGCCGAACCGTATCTGGGCCACGGACTGGTATTGCGCCCCTTCGAGCCCGAGTTGCACTTTCGTACCCTGCTGATATTGCCACCCCATCGCCCTCCGTCGCGTATTCTCACCGATTTCATTGCTGAACTGAAAAAGGTGCTCGGATGAAGCGGAAACGTTCGTGACTACTGATTTCACACAGCTCATTTTCAAAGAACCTTGGAGAGAAATGCTTTGGTGCGCGGATTTTTGGGGCTCTCCAGCATATCTTTTGGCACACCTTCTTCGACGATCACCCCATGATCCATGAAAACCAAATGATCGCCGACCTCGCGGGCAAAACCGATCTCGTGAGTGACGAGCATCATTGTCATGCCGCTGCGAGCAAGGTCCTTGATGACGTCAAGGACCTCACCGACGAGTTCGGGATCCAAAGCGGAGGTGGGTTCGTCGAAAAGCATCACCTCCGGGTCCATGGCCAATGCGCGGGCGATGGCTACGCGCTGCTGCTGGCCTCCCGAAAGCTGATTTGGGTAGCGATCGGCCAAACCCGCCAGTCCCACACGATCAAGGAGTTCCCGACCGCGCTCGATAGCCTTCGCTCGCGGTATGCGCCTCACCTGCGTCGGCCCCTCTGTCACATTCTGCAGGGCAGTCTTGTGTGGAAATAAATTGAACCGCTGAAATACCATCCCCGTTAATCGTCGCTGCTTGTCGATGCGACCGGGAGCGAGTTCGTGCAAACGCCCGTTGCGCTCCGCATAGCCTTGAAGCTCGCCGTTTATCCTCACCCGGCCTGCCGATATCTCCTCAATCTGGTTAATACAGCGCAGCAGTGTAGACTTGCCGGAACCCGACGGACCGATGGCAACGCAAACCTCCCCCTTGGCGATAGTGAGATCCACTCCACGTAGGGCATGGACTGTGCCGAAGAACTTGTGAATGCCCTCAAGTGAGACGGTCGGGGCATCAGACATGGCGTGTCTCAACATAATCCTGTCCCTTTCCGAAATGACGCTCGAGGTAGAATTGGCCGACCATCAGAACTGACGTGACGACCAAGTACCAAAAGGCCGCGACCATCAACATCGGCACTGGCAGATAAAGCCGGTTGGCGATGGCGTTGGTGGCAAACATCAAGTCGAGAGTGAACGGCACGGCGAGGACCAAGGAGGTGCCCTTAAGCATCCCGATGGTTTCATTGCCCGTCGGTGGAATGATCGTTCGCATCGCCTGCGGCATCAGGATGCGCCACCAGATTCGTGCGCGTGACATGCCTATTGCCTGAGCCGCCTCGGTCTGGCCACGGTCGATTGCCTTGAATCCAGCGCGGAAAATCTCTGCCAGGTAGGCGCTCTCGTTCAGACCTAGCCCGAGGAGCGCAGCAACCCCAGCGGTGATCACCCATTGTGTCGGCACACCGATGATTTCCGGACCGAAAGGAACCGATAGCGAAATGCGCGGGAAAAGAACGGCGACAAGACCCCAGAACAGCAGTTGTGTGTAAAGTGGGGTGCCGCGGAAAAACCATATCCACAGCCAGGCCAGCCCGCGGAAGATCGGGTTATCGCTCTCGCGCATAAGAACCAGCGAGATCGCACAGGCGATTGCCAGGGCCATCGCGGCGACAGTCAGAAACAGCGTCCAGCCGACCCCGCTGATCACCTGCGGCGCAAATAAATATTCTGCAAAGACGTCCCAGTGAAAGTTTGGGTTAACCACAGCACTGTGAGCAAACTGAAGAACGAATATCGATAGCAGGACAACGCCGATCCAACGCCCGGGATGCTTTCGTGGCACCACCTCATTGAGCGCCACGTCCTTGCTGTCATGCCGGGAAACAATCACATTTCCCGACATCATTTTTGATGAGTTGACTGACATGCTGGACTACTTGCCTGGATCCGGATTGACGAGCGCTTCGGAAACAGCGAACTGATCGACGCCCCACGTAGCGTAGATCTCTCCATAGATGCCGTTTTCTATCAGGTGATTGAGCGTGTCGGCGATCAGGTGAGTCAGTTCCATATTGTCTTTCGGCACCGCGATGCCATTGAGACCCCTTATCCCCATTGTGCCAACAGGCGAAAGCGTCTCGAGCGCATCCCCCGACTGCACCACTGCATAGGCCGCCGTGCCGCCGCCGGTCGCGGTCGCATCGGCTCCACCGACGGCGACTCTAGTGATCGCCTCGGTCTGGACAGAGAAGGGAAGTTTCTCGACTGGCTCATTGCCGGCAGCCTCACAGGCCGCGCTGTCCTCGTCCACATATTGTTCGTGGTAGCTTCCAGACTGGATAGCTACAGTGGTCCCGCAGTAATCGGCCGGATCAAAACCGGTGGGATTACCCGCGCGGACCACCCAAAGGCTTTGGGTATCGGCATAGCTGACGAAATTGACAGCGCCCATGCGCTCCCTGGTGATGGAGAATGCCGAAATACCAATATCAAAATTCGTGCCGAGAGCAGGCAAGATCGAGGCGAAGGGCGCAGTACGCGATTCATACTCCAGATCCAGCGTATAGGCGATTGCCTTGCCGAGATCGACGTCAATGCCCTCAGGAGTTTGGCCGTCAGGTCCGGCGAGATATTCCCACGGTGCATAGGCGTTGTCGGAGCCGATGATCAGTACACCGCGGTCACGTATCTCCTGCGGAACACGTTCTGCAAGCTCAGGGACGACGTCAACACCCGATAAATCGTAGGTTTGGGCAAATACTGGGCCCGCCGTGAAGATCGCTGTGGCTAGGAACAAGGCAGCAGGTGTCGAACTGGGTGGATATGGGTTGGTCATTCGCAGTTTCCCCTCATCAATGCGATGAACGCATCGGTAGTTGTTGGATGGAGCCGCGCCATTGAACGGTTCGGCAAAACCAACGCTATGAGGACTTAGCTATTTCGTCCAATACATAATTCTCGCCCTTCAATTCGTGCAGGTTATGCCCGAGCCGGCACATGATCGACTATTTGGCGGTAATCAGGACGACACATCCGCCCTGTTGGTTCTCACAGAGCGACCGGCCCACTTACCCAGGAGCGGAGTGCAGCGTCGGAGCAGTAGGGCACATGACTATCTCGGCAGCCTGATGGCATCTCCTCTGGTGCCCTGTGATCTGGGCCATCTAAGCTGCGTCTTCTATCGCTTCGCCAGCTCGGGCCGTCTCAGTCCGTGGAAATTTGAGAACGACAGCCACGCAGGCATGGACATCAAATCACAGTTCTACCGCGTCAAAGACTGTGGTGACCCAGGACAGCCCGGACGCGCGGCGACAACTGGCGGATCTGCGGATAATAGGCTCCCAATGGCAGAAGTGGTGGCGGCTGATCGGGCAGAACCTCGACCAGGACACCGCGCACCAGATCGTCTCTTAATTGGTATCGCGGCGCCTGGATCAGGCCGCAACCCATCCGTGTCAGATGGTGCGCCGTCTCCGCTTCGTGCGACGGCCTCGCCGCCCGCACGCTCGATATCCACTGCCGACAAACTACAGGGATACGCTTGTCCGACTGGAGGCGATCGCCATTGGACACGGCGCACGCCCTCCCGTTGGCCGCAGCTGGTTTGAAGAGGCCATATGGCTGGAGTGCAGAATACCTGACCATATGAGATGAAGACCTTTGATAATCAGTGATGTAAAATCGCTTGCAATACTGGCCCCCTCAGGGGGTTTTTTCGCTTCCAATACTGGGTCTGACTCACTTCTGCTGCAGACATCTGGTGCTTCGGTTCTTTTCGGAGGGAACCAACGAGGGATCAGAGATTTCGGCCATCCAGCCTTGTGCTGAGTGGTTTTGTTGTAGAGGACACCACAGTGTCTGGCGAACGCATCAGCGTCCGCGCTCGATTTGGAGCATCCCGTTGTGCGTGTCCGACGTGTGGCGCGGTGTCTCGACGGGTGCAAAGCCGATATTTTCGACGGATAGCTGATTTGCCGCTCGGTGGGCGTCGTGCAGTTTTGCAGATCTTGGTAAGGCGCTTCTGGTGCGATGCCGTCCTATGCGGTCGACGGATCTTCGCGGAACGCTTTGCGGATGGCGTTCTGGCACCGCGAGCGCGCCGAACTGAGCGGCTCGACCATATTGTTCATCATCTCGGTTTGGCGCTGGGTGGTCGACCCGGCACCAGCGAGGCGAGTATGGGACAAGGCCCGCTGCTGCCCTCGCCGCAGTCATGCGCCAGATTTCTAAGTGCATCCCGTGCGCGTTGAAGGTCGGCAATCTTGTCGTTGGGCGACCGAATGCGGCCTATGGCAAGCTCACGGGCACGGGCATGGGCATGGGCATGGTCTTGCTCGGCGTCGAGTTCGAGCCGCTCTTTGATCTCCTCCAGCGTAAATCCGGCCGATTGTGCCTGACGAATGAACCGAAGGCTGCGGACGTCTTCTGTGCCATAGTGACGAAAGCAGCCCTCGCGCGCTGGCTGCTGAAGCAGGCCCTTACGCTGGTAAAAACGGATGGTTTCCGCGCCCGCTTCACCGGCTGCAGCGAGTTTGCCGATTGTCAGTGGTTGAGGCACACGAAATGCTGGATCGACCCAACCCTTCATCGGCGGCAAAAAGGCGGTTATCTACCGCATGGTCATGCCGGGCCATACGTGCCCCTATGGCATCAAGGTCAAAGACCTTCTCAAGCGCTCAGGCTACGAGATCGAGGATCACCACCTTAGGACGCGCGAAGAAACGACGCTTTCAAGGAGCAGCACGGGGCCAACACCACGCCGCAGGTCTTCGTCGATGGCAAGCGGATCGGCGGCCATGACGATACTCGAAGGTTCCTGGGCAAGCAGGTTGCCGACCCCAAGGCAACCACCTATCGCCCCGTCATCGCGCTGTTTATTCTGACGGCGATGATGGCCATGGCGGCCAGCTATGCTGTGGGCGGTAATGCGGTGACGCTGCTCTCGGCTGAATGGTTCATCGCCTTCTCGATGGTCGTTCTGGCGCTTCTCAAGCTCCAGAACGTGGAGAGCTTTGCGACCATGTTCTTGAACTACGACCTGCTTGCCAAGCGCTGGGTACCCTACAGCTACATCTACCCTTACGCTGAAGGGCTCGCAGGCGTTCTGATGGTCGCGGGTGCCTTGACTTGGCTTTCGGTGCCCGTCGCCCTGTTCATAGGTACGGTGGGAGCTGTGTCAGTTTTCAAGGCGGTTTACATCGATAAGCGTGAACTCAAATGCGCCTGCGTGGGCGGGTCTAGCAATGTCCCGCTGGGCTTCATCTCGTTGACCGAGAATCTGATGATGATCGCCATGGCGGTATGGATGGGCCTTTCCTCGATTGGCGTCATTCCTACCGTTGCATCGCACGCGGTGTAAGAAGATTTGGCAATGACGACCACCAACGAACGGGCCGAGACGCGCCCCTTCGGTCCATCCGCCCTGGCCGGCGTCACGGCGTAGTTGATGCTGGTGCTTGATGGTTCCATCGCCAACACCGCCCTGCCCGCGCTGCAGAATGAATGAGGTTCCTTAGTCCCCACCTGCGATCCATATCCACCGCGACCCTTCTTCATAGTGGACGAACATGACGTCAGGTGGTAAAGGCCGGTTCTTCAGGCTTGGACCGAGGATAAGCTGGCATCCCGTGTTGGTTGTGGCTGCTCAGCAAATTCCACCGCTCGTTCGAAACCGGACCTGAACAAACCGGCTAAAAGATTGGCCTGCGAAACTATCCCCACCACACGGTTGCCGGTATCGACGATCGGAATCTGGTGCAGACCCTGATCCACCATTGGTGAAACCAGCTTCGACACCAATGTTTCGGGCAAAGCAGATTGCACGTTGCGGGTCATGAGGTCATGTGCGCGCAATGTTTGAAACCTGACCGGCCATTTTTTGACCTGGCCGCGTTGATCGACCAGGTGGGCAGCAAAAAAGTCGGTTCTGGAAATGATGCCGACAAGTTTGCCGTGCGTATCCACAACCGGTATGGCCCGCAGCTCGGACCGCTGCATCAAGCTCCATATCGTGCGGACGGGGGTTGTCGGCAAGACCGTCGCGGCGACCGGCGACATGATCGCGCGGCATGCCAGTTGTCCCCCGCTCCGCTGAAACACGCGGATCTGCGCTTGTTCGAGAAGATGCTCGAGCACCTCGGGGGCGACGTTGACGATCTCGTCATATTGCCGGAGCACGGCTTCAACATCAGTCGGCTGTACATCGAGCAAACCAGCGCGAGCGCTGTCGTCGGCGCCTTTCACAGGTACGGCCGTATAGATCCGTCCGGTCAGGCGGTTGAAAGCCATGGCTGCGATCACCAGCACGAGTGAATTGATCGCGACGGGCCAGAACACGAAGCCGTAACCGAGTTCGAGCACCGCGGGCCCACCCAGAACGGCCGTCAGGGCCACCGCCCCACTCGGAGGATGGAGGCTGTGGGTGGCCAGCATCGCACTGATTGCAAGGCTGAGCGCCAATGCCGCGGCAAGAATTGGATCGCCGACAAGTCCGGCAATGGTCACACCGATCGCTGCTGCAATGCAATTTCCTGCCAATATCGACCAGGGCTGAGCCAAGGGGCTCGAGGGCGCAGCAAACAAGAGCACTGCCGAGGCGCCCATGGGGGCGATCAGCATGGGCGCAACACTTGCTTCGCCCATGGCTGCTCGGGTGATCAACCCCGTAATCAGAATCCCAACGAGCGCACCCAAAGTGGCGCGTGAGGCTTCAACAAGGCTGACCCGCACAAGGCGCGGGCGGAGTGCTGCAACAAGGGAAAGTGACACTGGTAGATAGGGTCCTGACGAATAGGGGGCAAACCTAAACGCCAGCGCCATCCTCCACAACGAAGCGAAACCCAAACTCTTTCCGGAAATTGAAAAATTGCGCCTTTGCCGCGCCGTTTCTTGGAACGGCTCGCACGCTCAAAAGTTCGTTCGACACGGAGGTGTGCCATGAGCAAATTCAAAGTTGGCGATCATGTGAAATGGAATTCGGAAGCGGGATGGGTCAGTGGCACCATCACAAAGGTTCGTGTGAAAGATTTCAGTTACAAGGGCCACACGCGGCGCGCCTCACCAGACGAGCCTCCATATGAGATCGACAGCGACCGGACCGATCACGTGGCTGCGCACAAGGAAGATGCGCTCATAAAGGCATGAGCAAATCGCGTCCCGCTATCTTCACTGTCGGCCATTCCAACCACAGTCTTGAGACATTCATCGCCATGCTCGGTGCCGCAAGGGTTGATGCCATCGTGGACGTTCGCACGTTTCCTCGGTCGCGAACCAATCCCCAGTTCAATATCGACACGCTGCCGCACGATCTTTCCCAATACCAGATCGGCTACAGCCATTGGCCCGATCTCGGCGGCCGGCGCAACAAGCAAAACAACGTACCCACCGACACCAATGCCCTTTGGAACAATCGCAGCTTTCACAACTACGCCGACTACGCGCTCACACCTCAGTTCCAGACCGATCTTCACCGTCTGATCGCGTTCGCATCCCACCAGCGTCCCGCTCTCATGTGCTCGGAAGCTGTGTGGTGGCGCTGCCATCGCCGCATCATTGCTGACTACCTCATCGCGCGAGATATCGAGGTGCTCCACATCATGGGCGAGGGCAAGATCTCGGAAGCGAAATTGACGCCGGGCGCCAATTTGGGCGACGATAACTGCGTCACTTATCCTCAAACAAAATCCTAGTCGTCGAGCGTGCTGGCCACAGCCCTACGCAGGGTTGGCAGCACATCGGATACAAACCAGGGGTTTTTGCGCATCCATGCCACAACCCGCCAGCTCGGATGCGGGAGCGCCCAAACGGCGCTTGCCCGGTCGAACGCTTTCACAGTTTCGGTCATGGATCGTTTGCCTCCGTGCAGATAGCCCCTTTGCGCATGGCTACCCACCAGCAGTGTCAGACGTATTTCAGGCAAGCTGGCAAGCAGACGGTGGTGCCACGTCGGGGCACATCGCTTCATTGGCCGGGCATCACCACTGCCGCTTTTGCTCACGCCGGGATAGCAGAACCCCATCGGCACGATGGCGATCCGGGACGGATCGTAAAACACCGCGGGACTGATATCGAGCCATGAACGCAAGCGATCGCCACTCGCGTCATTCCAGGGTATGCCGCTCTCATGCACCTTTCGGCCCGGCGCCTGCCCGATGATCAGCAGTCTGGCCGTGCGATCCGCCTGGACCACCGGACGCGGCCCAAGCGGCAGCTCCTTCGCGCATAGTTGGCAGGCGCGTATTTCGCTCATCAAATGCATGAAATAAGCCAGGATAGAATGCTCAAAAAGCCCGTCACAGTATGGCGGTCAACCCGGAAGTGATGCCGCGAGATTGGGGCGATTTTATCGAAACGCCCTGCAAGACGAATTAGCCGATCCGCTGGTCCGCCCGGCTTTCTTCGGCTTTGCTGCGATACTGCAGCGCGACGAGCCAGCCTTTGATGGGACGGAGCGGGGGAATACATGTCAGCAACAACAGAGGCAGTGTCGTCACCAGATGCACCCAGATGGGCGCTCGGAACGCCACCTCAAGCCAGAGACCAAAAACGACGACTGGGACACATCCGATCATCATGACAAAAAACGCAGGTCCGTCAGCGGGATCAGCAAAACCATAGTCCAACCCACAGACCTCGCATTGTTTGCGCAGTGTGAGAAAGCCGTAAAAGAGATGCCCCTCTCCACAATGGGGACACTTCCCCAACAGGCCAGTTTTCCAGATAGGCATGTCATTGTTCATAGCGTTCACTTCTCTATGCTGTTCTCGCTTGAGCCGACCGAGGCGGTCGGCCCGATAACGATCTTGCTAGTCACCCAGCGGCTTGCGTGAGGGCGGTTCTTTCACATGATCGGGAGTTGTCCCCCTCACAATTGCCCGCCCGCGCGGATCGCCAACCATCGGCGCATCTGCTCGATTTCGATCTGCTGTTCATCAATGACATGCTGGGCCAGAGCGCGCACCTCGCGATCACTGCCGTATTCAAGCACCACCTCGGCCATGTCGATGGCACCCTGATGGTGTGGGATCATGCCCTGCATAAACGCGATATCGGGATCGGGATGCTGCATTCCCTCCATCATTGGCCCATGCATGATGTCCATCGTCGCCATGAATGCTGCCATAGCCTCGGGGCTGTTCACGAACGGCTCTCCCGTCTGCCCATGGGGATTTTCTGCATTTGGGGTGTGCGTGGTCATGTCTGTAATTTGACTCCTCGGCCCGCTGTCCGCGCCGTAAAGTGTCAGGTGCAAACCCCAGTAGCCCGTAACGAAAATGACGATGACGGCACCGAGAGCGACAGGAACACCGGCGACGGCGCGTCGTATGGCAGGCAGGAAATGAAGCTCGCGTGTGTGATCGGCTGCAATTGCCACGATGATCGCCATGATCAGGGCATGCCCCACAAGATCGATCCGCCCGAAGGGATACACCGCAGCATTGAAGATGATGAACAGCGCAACCGCTGAGAGACGCCGCACCAGAGGCGTCCACAGCAGGCCAAAGCCCATGGTAAACTCGGCCACGCCCGCCATCGGGATAAACACGTCTCGCGGCATGCCGAACGTGAGGAACGGTTTTTCGGCCACAAGCGGATAGAACCATTCAGGATAGGCGAACTTTTCAAGGCTCGACCACATCAATGCGATGGCTACACCCCAACGCAAGACCTCGAAGCGGTGCTTGCGCCACTCTTCATTTCTCGATGCTGCCAGGACAAGATACGCCGCGACCGCAACGCCAAGCGCAAGATAGTCCAGCAAATGGAACAGATCGTAATCGCGCAGCGCCAACACCCAGAGAATAATGATGCCCGCTGCCGAGAACGGCATAGTACGCTTCGAAAAGACCCCAAAAGCAATCAGCAATTGCAGCCAGGACACCCATTCCGCTGGGGTTTGAAGATCGGGCGTCAGATAGACGCCGCCAACGGCAAAGGTCGCGACAAAAAAAGCCCCGATGACGACGCGAATAAAGTCATCAAGTCGAAACCATAGCGGATCAGAGACGCGGTCCATCGCCGAAAGCGTCGCTTCGCCGGCCGGGCGGGTTTCAAACACTCTGGTAGCGACAAAAAATACAAGCACCAGTCCAATCGCGAGCCAAAACCATCCATTGGTGATGGTGTCCATCAGAGGCGCCGGAGATGCTTCGACGATATAGGGCGCGAACCATTTTACATGCGCCTGGGCAGTCGTGGACCACGCTCCCAGGGTAAGTGCGCCGCCCACAGCCATAGGCAAACGCCAGTAGGTATCATGACGGTGACGGAAGTTTTGATCGGCGTGGCCAGATTGGGCAGTCATAATCGCCTCTAGTGTTGTCCAGGGTGAACAGGCAAAGACGCGCCGAGCGGCGCGCCAGGGTCGGGCTGAGATAGCAGTCCCGCCATCAGGCTCCGGGCAATCCGTTGAGCCTTGAATTCCAGTTGAGCGGCAATGTCCTCGGAAAAATTATCTCTGGCCGTCTGGCTCCAAAGGTCCAACCAGCGCGCAAAGAGATCGGGCGTAAGCTGATGAGCGAACGGCAAATGCGCGCGATAGGGATTCCCCTTGTATCGGCCAGAGGTCAAAACGATCGAGGACCAGAAATCGCCCAGCCGATCCACATGTGTATCCCAATCCTTGACATGCTCAGCGAAAATCGGTGCCAGAAGCTCGTCAGCCCGTATGCGGTCGTAGAACTGCTCCACTTGCCTGCGCAATGTCAGTTCACTCAGCGGCATCGGACACACTCCAGACTTAAACATGTTGAATTGATACATGTATCAGGATTGCAAAACATGCAACAAAAATGCATGTATAAGCCTGCGACATTTTGGAGAGCGTTATGCGCCTGACCCTGCACACCGACTATGCCCTCAGGGTTATGATCTTTCTGACCCAGCACCCCGATCGGCTCTGTTCAATATCGGAAATGGCGCGAGCCTATGGTATTTCGCAAAACCACCTCATGAAAGTGGCCCATGCCTTGGTCAAGGCTGAGTTCGTTGCAAGCGTGCGGGGCCGAAACGGCGGACTGCGTCTTGCGCGTCCAGCCCAGGACATCTCTGTGGGTGTCGTCGTTCGTCAAATGGAAGATGGCTTCGATTTGGTCGACTGCAGCGTCTGCGTAGTGGCACGCGGCTGCGGTCTCCGGGGACTTTTGGGTAAAGCGACAGGCGCGTTTTTGGCCGTCCTCGATAGCTGCTCACTTGCCGATCTGGATCATGGCTCGGGCTTGTTCGACTTCATGTTTCCTGGTCAACACGATCAGAACACGGAGGCCGCAACAGAGAGATAGCAGGCATCGGGGCGTCGGATATCGCTGACTCGACCACCAAGCATGCTTAGGAGAGAACGTATGGGCGAAGACAATACCGGAACGAGACATTTGCTTGCCATCAAAGCCGCAGAGCATATGTCCGACCTTATGGATCGGCAGAGCGTTTCAAGTCGATGACCCCATCTCCCGTTCCTTACAAAACCACAATAGTCTTCGATGAGAACACGCTTCCGGCGGGTTTTCGCAAGGAGCACAAGACGAAAGCCGGCGTCTGGGGCGTGATCAGGGTGCTAGAGGGTCAGTTGCGCTATCAGGTCCTCGCACCTGCTTCAGATACCGTGCTTGAACCCGGCATCATTGGGCTGATCCTGCCTGAGCAGCCTCATCGTGTAGAGCCTATCGGACGAATGCGCATGCTGGTTGAGTTCTACAATCAACTGCCTGCCGTTTAGCATTGCAGGGAAACCAAAAATGCGACAACGCTGCTCGTTCTGGGTCTTCAGGAATAGGTGGTATTCTGTCGATGAGTGACCATTGCGCCAGAGAGCTCAAGTTGGAAGTGTCGGCTGGAGAAAAATGTCGAGACCAATTCGGTTGCGGAAGGGCCAAACAAGGCTGCATTCGGCTCGCGCCAAGCTCGCCAGCACCTGGGGAGACATGCCGATAGCAGGCGTGAATATGTCTGCGTTCAGCCCGTCCAGGAGCGATGCTGCGCGATCAAGATGGCGCCGCATAGGCCCATGTTTGCCCTCCCGCACTTTCACGCCAGCCGCTGCCAGCAAGATGATGGCCTTCAAGAAAGCCCACTCTTCAGAAGTGCGGCTAACGTGTTGCCAGAATGGCTCCCAAGCCTCATGCGCCTCCCAATAGTAGCAATTGTTGAAAAGATCCACACCCCACAGAAACTGCTCTGGCAGGCTCGTCATGCACCACGCAAGCGGCTCGTCGGTAGCGCTGAAGCTGTGGCCATCCGGGTGCCGGACCGGATGCGGAAGTCCGCTACCTGGCAGGTACGCATATTTCGGAAACCGACGGTCTGGGCGATACCTCGGCTTCTCTGCTTTTGGAAACCGGAGGTCAGACAATTGACGAGTTAAATCGGCCCATTATCGATTACCTCCGGCCCGAGATCGGGAACATGTTGGCGACCCATCGCAGCTACCTACGATCGAGGACAAATTCCTACAAACACGTAGGGCAGTACAACCCCGGAACATGTCGTCATCTCAGGTATGCCTGGTCAGCCAATCGTTCGATTGCCTTTGTGGAGAGAAGGCGCCGACGCCATCAGCCATTCAATTTCAAGTCAATTTTGCTGGAGAGTTTGCGTATGCTGGGCCGACAGTGTGGACAACAATCCGGTCGTTTGCACTCCCCCCCTAGCCCAACGTACATCGGTCCAAGGCGATCAAAAAAGCGACCGTGGCACGCCAGAGCGGGCCGCAGCCCGTTGCCCCATGCCACGCTCGTTTTCGCCGACCGATAAATCGCGGCCTACACGCTCAAGGCACCCTCCTATAGACCCGCCAGCGCCTGATCGACGTCCGCGATGATGTCATCGATATTTTCAATGCCCACCGAAATGCGAACAAGGTCTTCCGAAACACCTGCCAATCTCAGTTCATCGGCATCGAGTTGCCGATGAGTGGTTGTGGCCGGATGGCACGCCAAGGATTTGGCATCCCCAATATTGACCAGCCGGTAGATCATTTTCAGCGCATCGATGAATTTCCCACCGGCGTCACGTCCGCCAACGACTCCGAAGCTGACGATCCCCGACGCCTTGCCGCCAGCGATCTTGTCACAGATAGGTTTATATCGACTGGTGTCGAGCGCTGCGTAGTTCACCCAATTTACCTTTGGGTGGGACTGCAAATATTGCGCGAGCTTGAGCGCGTTTTCGCAGTGGCGCTCCATACGCAGGCCCAAAGTTTCAAGTCCCATCATAATGAGAAATGCATTGTGCGGGGACAGCGCGGCGCCGGTGTTGCGCAGCGGCGCGACCCGGCAGCGACCGATATAGGCAGCTGCACCAAGCGCCTCAGTATAGACAACGCCATGGTATGACGGATCGGGTTCGTTGAGGATTTTGAAGCGCTCCTTGTGCGCCGCCCAATCGAACTTCCCCGAATCCACGATCACGCCGCCAATGGCATTGCCATGCCCGCCGATATATTTCGTAAGCGAATGGACAACGATATCGGCACCAAATTCGAACGGACGGCACAGAAACGGCGTTGCGACCGTGTTGTCGACAATCAGTGGCACGCCGTGGCGATGAGCGATCTCAGAGAGCTTTTCGATGTCCACGACATTGCCAGCAGGGTTGCCAATCGATTCGCAAAAGACCGCCTTGGTGTTTTCATCGATCAACGCATCGAATGCATCAAGATCATCACCTGGAGCCATACGCACTTCGATACCTTGGCGCGGCAAAGCGTGCATGAACAAATTATAGGTGCCGCCATAAAGCTGACTCACCGAGACGATGTTATCGCCTGCCCCGGCAATTGTCTGGATGGCATAAGTGATCGCAGCCATGCCCGAGGCCACCGCAAGGGCTCCTACACCCCCTTCGAGGGCCGCCATGCGCTGCTCGAGCACCGCAGAGGTAGGATTCATGATGCGCGTATAGATGTTGCCCTCAACCTTGAGGTCGAAGAGATCGGCCCCATGCTGGGTATCGTCAAATGTATAGGAGGTCGTCTG
This sequence comes from Pelagibacterium nitratireducens, assembly GCF_037044555.1. Lineage (NCBI taxonomy): Bacteria > Pseudomonadati > Pseudomonadota > Alphaproteobacteria > Hyphomicrobiales > Devosiaceae > Pelagibacterium > Pelagibacterium nitratireducens. The sequence goes on along the minus strand of NZ_CP146275.1, from coordinate 414,023 downwards.
ATAGATCGGGACAGTCGCCGCTTTGGTCGTAGGCTCGGGCGTATAGCCGTGGTGAAGCGCAAGAGTTTCGAGTTTCATTAAATTTCCTCCGTATAAGACACTGCCATGATAGGCTGAGCCAATCTAGGACACCATCAGTTGGCGCTTAAATTATGCCGAGCGCAGACATGGCATCGGCAACGCGGACAAATCCCCCGATATTGGCGCCCGCCACATAATTGCCTGGCAGACCATACTCATCGGCGGTTTGTGCGCAGTGATCGTGGATATCCTTCATGATTTCGGCAAGGCGTTCTTCGGTCTGTTCAAACGTCCAGGAATCGCGCGAAGCGTTTTGCTGCATTTCGAGCGCACTGGTGGCAACCCCGCCAGCATTGGACGCCTTGCCCGGACCAAACAGGATTCCCGCCTCTTCAAACATGCGCACGGCCTCAGGTGTGCAGGGCATGTTGGCACCTTCAACAACGGCGACAACACCGTTTTCAACAAGCGAACGGGCGTCCTTACCCGTCAGCTCGTTCTGGGTTGCGGCAGGAATGGCGAGGTCGCACGGTACGGTCCATATCGATCCCGAGGCGTTGTAATGAGCCCCATTGCCGTTGAGCTCGGCGTATTTCTCGATACGCCCACGCCGCTTTTCCTTTATCTCTTTTAAGAGCGCGATATCGATGCCGCTCTCATCGACGACGTACCCGCTGGAGTCCGAACACGCCACTACCGTGGCGCCCAGTTCGATGAGCTTTTCCATCGTATAAATGGCAACATTGCCCGAACCCGAAACAACGGCCCTTTTCCCGGAAAGATCGGTTTTGCGCATGCGCAGCATTTCGGCCAGAAAATAGACGGCGCCGTAACCGGTGGCTTCCTTGCGGACCCGCGAGCCGCCCCAGCTCAGCCCCTTGCCGGTCAGAACACCCGATTCATAGCGGTTGGTCATGCGCTTGTATTGACCGAACATATAGCCGATCTCACGCAGTCCCACTCCGATGTCGCCCGCCGGAACGTCGGTATATTCTCCCACGTGGCGAGAAAGTTCGGTCATGAACGCCTGGCAAAACCGCATGATTTCTGCGTCGGACTTGCCCTTGGGGTCGAAATCGGACCCTCCCTTGCCGCCGCCAATCGGCATACCGGTCAGGGCATTTTTGAAGACCTGCTCAAAGCCGAGAAACTTCACGATGCCCAGATTGACGCTTGGATGGAACCTTAGCCCACCCTTGTAGGGTCCCAATGCAGAGTTAAATTGCACGCGGAAACCCCGGTTGATCTGCACATATCCCTGATCATCGGTCCATGACACGCGGAAGATGATCTGTCGTTCGGGCTCGCACAACCGTTCGATCAACCCTGCACTGCCATAGTGGGGGTGTTTGGCAACAACCCGTCCCAGGCTGTCGAGCACTTCGCGAACAGCTTGATGAAACTCGTCTTCGCCAGGGTTACGTCGAAGGACTTGCGAATAGACAGGACCGAGGATGTCGTCGGTAGCGCTCATTGTTGAAATACCTTTTGTTGGGCGATGCGGCGCAAGGGCGAGAGGATCGCCCTTGCGCTCAATCGCCATCGCGCGGGTCATGGGGCCGACTGCACGACAGCAATGGAAATCATGCGGCAGAGGGGCCGGGATCATCTCCCGGCTGCAGGCCTGAGTGGCGAGACACGGGCTGCTGGCTATCGCCACGGCTTTCGACCAGATGCAGATCGGCTGGTTTTCTCCGGGCCCTGCTTTCGGCCTCCGGCTGGTAGAGCACAGCGTGGATTTCGAGCGCGACGACGCGCCCGCTAAAATCAATCGCGATCTTGTCTCCTGCGGCCTGACCCAAGAGCCCTATCCCCCGTAGGCTGGCCACTGACTGATGGTCCTGGCCCGGGACGTAGTGCTCAAGGGTTACCAGTCGGCGCTCTTGCGGCCACCCGTCATCCACCGTGAAGGCGACGCGAGACCCGATCGTAACAATCTCGGCTGGAAGATCGTCGGCAAATACAATTTTTGCGAATTGCATTTTCTTGCGGATGGCATCGATCAGCAGCTCGTCGTCGCCTAAATGGTCGGCGAGCATGGTTTCCAGGATTGCAAAATCGCGCGGTGTGAGTTTCGGCAGCATGGCAGGGCTCATGATATGGACCTCTGTTGAAAACGGGGCAGCACACGAGACCAGACCGACCTCATGACGGCCTGGCCCTATGCTCCGAACTTGAGCACTGCTTTCACTGCGTTATGGGCGTCCATATTACTGGCTCTGCTCGACCCGGACGACGGTCAAGGACAGCCGACGGCCGTCGCGAGCGGTCCAGGGAATACTTTGTCCTTCGCGCAATCCGATGAGTGCAGCACCAATCGGGGTGAGCACGGATACTTTTCCCGACGAGATGTCCGCTTCGCCGGGGAACACCAACTGATAGGTGCGGTCAAAACCATCGGTCGTGGTAAAGGAAACAACGGATCCCAGCCGCACGGCATCTTCGGGCAGCTTGGACTGAGCCACGACACGGGCGCGATCCAGTTCGTTCATGAGCTGGTCGGCAACATTGGCCATGGGGCCGGTTATACCGTTCGCCATGGTCATCAGTTTTCCATGATCCTCGACACCAAGGATCAAACGCGGCAAGGCCGCCGATTTTATTGCAGCTTGAGACATGATTGCACACGATCTCCGCCAGTCACTGTGCCGGCGGTCCAAAATTCTAGTGGATTGTGAAGGCGCCAAAGGCGCTGATCGTGCAAACGATGAGCGCACCTCCCGAAGCTCGGAAGGCGCGAATGGCCGAGCTTCGGGCTACAGTCCTATTACGGGCTGTCCCTTGAGCATTTTCAGAAGTGTCAAACGCGCTCGGATCATCATGAGACCATAGCTAGCGCTTTGGGCGGGGAAGTCAAGCGAGCCGCTGTGCATGCGACCGAGGGTCGCCTCAGATGCGCTCGGGCATATCCAACCCGTAATTGGCACCGGGACGCGGAAACCGAACAGGCCAGTGATCTGGAAGTGGCTTGAAGCACCATGGGCACCGCACGGCAGCCCGTGGAATGGTTTCGGTACAATGACGACATGTGAAAGGGCTGAGAGAATTGCGCACACCGGCCTCCGCTCGCGCTTGCGAGAAAGCAAAATGGATAAGGACTATGAGGCCCGAGGCGGTGTGTTGGCGCTAACGCCTTGCACATTCCCCGCCCCGGGGGGCAGAGAGTGCGCCAATTGGCGTCCTGGTGCAGGCGGTTTGGATCGATGTGCGAAGCATGGCTATTCACTTAGCATCGGAAGTTCTTTTTACAAGTCGTGGTGCCTTCGATGCAGCGCGACAAAAATGCCCAGTTGACTTAATTAAAATCAACGCTAGCTTGCTGGGCCATGAACACTTGTCATTTCCCACCCATTTGTCGGTTTGTGCCCAGCGACCGGGATGCCTGACCCGGAAGCTGCGAAACACTTCGCGCTTCCGGGACAATACTCACGACAACTTTAATTCTTTGGTCGGCAGCAACGCTGCCTGACGGAGGTTCGTGATGGCACTCGCAAGTGTTTCGTTCGAAATAGATTTCACAATCGATAGGACATCCAGATCGCGCAAGGCAGCCTTGAGCTCTCTGGCTCAACGCATTGGGTCGTGCAGACCCGACATCTCTCTACATGATATCAGCAACTGCCTTCTGGCGCGTGAGAAGCTGGGATCTACAGCCATCGGCTCGGGCGTTGCAGCGCCCCATACAATCTTCAAACAGAGCTGCCCGCCCCTGGTCCAGGTCACCCAACTCAAATACGCTATCGACTTCGACGCAAGTGATGCCACCCCCGTGGACGTGTTGTTGTCTGTTGTGGGCAATCGCCACGATTTGCGCTGGCTGCACCTGGCTCTCCCCCGCTTTGCCAAACTGGCCGAGGCGCCCGAATTGGCCGCCCGGTTGCGCGCAGCCAAGTCTGCTTCCGCAGTCGAAGATATACTGGCAAGTGTGGGCATCTATTCGGAACGAACGCTGCCCAACAAGGCAGCATAGCACCATGATCATTCCCACATTTTGGAGACGATCTCAAACCGGAGAGCTGGCCCTGGCCGGCACATTGCTGCAACCAGGGGTGACATTCTCGCGGGTCCCAATTTTGGGATCTCTTCCCTAAAAGTTCGCTAGCAATTGCGAACCCATTGAAGGCTATCAAGATGGCAAAACGCAAGGGCGATCAGCAGCGCCTACAGCCCAGAAAGAAAAAGCAGAAACAATCCCTCGCTCCCGACTCGATCAGTGGTCTGCCCTCTGGATCGTTCGCTCCTGAAGCTGGTAAGCGAAAAGGCAAGTAAGCATTGGGGCAGAAAAACGCTGCCCCCATTCTTTGTGATGATGAGTACCAATATGCTGTCTCGCCGCCCGTTGCCTACTTCGGCAAACACCCACGCTTTATATGGCTCGGTCTGGCAGGCTGCCCTACCTTTGATGGTCTTGGCGCTGGGCCACACAATTTCCAACCTTGTGCGAACGCTTCCGGCGGTCTCTGCTGATCTGGTCGCTCAGGACCTGATGGTATCCGCGGGCGATATCGCAGCAATGACCGGATTTTATCATCTGGCGTTCGCTGCCGGACAGATTCCGGTAGGGGTCGCTCTTGACCGCTACAGCGTCAAGGCCGTCATCAGCACCCTCCTGGGCATCATTGTCGTAGGGTCGGTTTTTGCTGCGCTCATTCAAGGCCCGGCGGGCTTTGTCATAACGCAGATCATTCTGGGCATCGGGTGTTGCGGCATGCTCCTGTGTCCCCTCACTTACGCCGCACGAACGACCGACCCGAGCCGGTTTGCCCTCTGGTCAGCCGTGATTTTGGCGATAGGCAACACCGGCATGGTGATCTCGGCAAGCCCGATGGCATGGCTCATCGAGCACTACGGCTGGCGCCTGGCCTATGGTTTGCCCGCACTGTTTGCGCTGATCGTGCTCGTCACTGTGCAACTGACTATTCGGCCGGTGCGGCCTTCCCACGAAGTGCCTGCCAGCGTGGGTTCGGAAATCAGGGAAGTGCTGAAGATTGGCATCTCGCCAGTGCTTCGCGGTGTCATCGTTCTCGCCTTTGTGTCTTTTGCGGTGATGATCGGCGTGCGCGGCATGTGGGGCGGCCCATGGTTGATGGAGGCCAAGGGTATGGCGAGGGTCTCAGCAGGCAATGTGTTGCTCGTTTTAACGCTCATGCTGATTGTCATGCCGATGGCTATTGGGCTCATCGAAAAGCGTTTTGGCCGACCTTACATGTTGCTCGCGATTGGCCATGTGCTTGCAGGAGTGGCCCTTGTTCTCATCCCGACCGGGGCAGAAAACGGATTTCTCGCGCGCGTGATGGGCATTGATGTTCTATCGGCACGTTTTGATATCACCTTGATCGTCGCGTTCGGTGTCGTGATCTCGGTCCAGCCACTCCTGTTCGCGCTCGGACGCGCCTCCGTCGAACCCCGGCACGCCGGCAAGGCGCTTTCGGCGGTCAATTTGTCATTTTTTGTCGGAGCGGCAGCTATTCAGGCGGTGTCAGCTCCCGTGAACGCATCATTCGGTCTGGCAGGGATTTTTGTGTTTCTTGGCGTGCTCAGCATCTTGGGTGGCTGCGGGCTATGGTTCTTTCGCAACGTCGGAGCCCAAAATGTCCAATGACTTGTGCAGCAAAAAGATCATCATGCTGACAAGACCGTACGGTCAGGCATATGGCATGATCGAGTTGGTTCGTAAGCTTGGATGGCCAGCCTATAACGAACCGATTGTGGAAATTGAGCCAATTTCCGGACCAGTGGGGTGGTCATCCAATATTGCAGCGATAGCGGTTACATCGCCAAACGGGGCAAGATGTTTGGAGAGCGTCGCCGGTCTTGCCAGAACCATACCAGTCTTTGCTGTGGGCTCGGCGACAGCTGACGAACTTCGGTTGCGCGGCTTTTCCAACATCGACGTCAGCGATGGAACAGCACAAACTCTTATCCAACGACTTACAAAAAGAATGCCGCGCCATACTGGTGTCATCGCGCACGTAAGCGGCGAGCATATAGCCTGCGACATCGCCGCCGAGCTCTCTGCGCGCGGATACCGTTCCATCCGCGTTGTCGTGTATCGCGCCAATCTGCGACAAACTCTGACCGAAACCGGCCAGGTACTCTGTCGGACCAATCAAATTGGAGGCGTCATTTGCATGTCAAAGCGCATTGCCGCGCAACTCACAGTCCTATTGCGAAAACATCAACAGATGCAAATCCTTCAATCGGTCCCGGCGGTAGCCATGAGCCTGCCAATTGCCGATCAATTGCATCAAGATGGCTGGAGAAAGATCCGCGTTGCTTCCGAGCCGTCAATGGCTGCAACCTTGGACGCCCTGGCAATGAAAAACCGTGCGAAGAGCTGGCTGCGTGCCCCAAACTGACCGTGCGGCGAGCTTGGTCTCGGCCTTCCGGCGCTTGCCACAGAAATCCTAGCAGGGATCGAGACGACCTATGCGGAAGGGCAGCTTTCAGGATACGCCCAAGGCTGGACGAACGGCTGGAATTGGGGCGCGTTGCTGCCTGGCGGGTTCGGGGCCGTTTCCGGCCGGTCCGGTTTTGGCCGCAGATCTGGGTGAGCCGCCGTCCGGCAAACAATCCCATTCTTGCGTTCGCCCACCCTGATCGACGTCCCGAACGCTGCCGCGCTGCGAATTGGCCGCTAATGTCGGAATCGAGGTAGCGGTTCCGCTCACTACCGACCGCCACGCGGGAAATTGGGCGGGGCATCGCACAGCGCTAGGCAAGAGCCTCTCGGAATGAGACCAGCTTACGACGACGCTCATCCCACAGCACCAACTTCACACCAGCGAGGCTGTCGGCAATCGATATCCTGCCGATGGCCTTGAGCTCGGGGTAGTCGCGCAGAACTTCGGGCAGGCGATAGTACGGGATCCTGCTGGCGAGGTGATGCACGTGATGTATGCCGATATTGGCTGTCAGCCATCCGAGAATGCCGGGCAAGTCGTAGTAGGACGAGCCGTGCAGGGCCGCCTCCTTGAACTTCCAGTCGGACGCGGGAGCCCAGTGTGTTTCCTCGAACTGGTGCTGGACATAGAAGAGCCACACGCCGACAGCCGCTGCCATAATCACAATAGGCAAGTGGACCAAGACGAGGGCCTGCCAGCCGAATACCCACACCATGCCGACGGCGAGCACTGCGATGCCGACGTTCGTCGCCATGGTGGAAAGCCAAGGTTCCACGCCGGAGCGCATCATGCCCACCGGCCAACGGTGCTGTAGGAGGAACAGCCACAGCGGGCCGACCCCGAACAGCACGATCGGATGGCGATAAAGGCGGTAGCGCAGTCGCCCCCTCATCGACAGTGCCCGGTATTCACTGACGGTCAGTGTTTCGACATCACCGATGCCGCGCCTATCGAGATTGCCCGTAGTGGCATGATGCTGGGCATGCGTTCTTCGCCAGTAGTCGTAGGGAGTCATGGTCAAGACGCCGATGATGCGCCCCGCCCAATCGTCCGCCTGCCGGTGCGCGAAAAAGGCGCCATGGCCGCAGTCATGCTGGATCATGAACAGGCGGACGAGAAAGCCGGCGGCCGGAATGGTGAACATTAGGCCCCACCAGAAACCATAAGCAACCGACGCCCAGGCCAGTCCCCAGCAGAGGAGGAACGGTGCAAGTGAGATTGCCAACTCAATCGCGCTGCGCCAACGGTTGGGCTGGCGATAGCGGGACATGATCTGCGGCCATGGCCTTTCGGTTGACGCCACGTCTGGTGCAAGGTCGCTCATCATCGCGTTCCTTCAGTTGTGCAACGAAGGAAGTGCTCCGCGTGCTGGTAATAGTTTTCCGCGGCGACTTGGTCGCCAGCGGCGGATTGGGCATCGGCCAGCTTCAAGTAGTGCTGCCTTTGAGCCTTGGCGGCATTGCGGTCAACGGGTGGTTGATCAGGCCGGTTGCCCCTTGTGCTGAAGTTCCTCATCAGGCCGCGATCGTCTGACCTCTAAGAGGGTATGCAGCGGCATCATAGAGTGCGCGGATGGCCTCCCATTCGAAGCGCACTTCATTGACTTCGAGAAATGAACCGGCCCGGCCAATGCTGGGCAAGTCCTCGACAACGTAGCGAATGGCCTCCGCCGCCGTCGCGAAACGACGGTAACGGGTCTGCTGGGTCTTGGCGTAGCGCCGGCTTGGAAACAGCTCTGCACTGGCCTTGTAATTGAACTCATCCATGGAAGAATTTCTCTGGGTTCGTGTGGTGGTATCGACGGTGTGGCATTCGATGCGTTGGTGTTTACCGGTAGCGATAGTCCAAACTTCGATAGAGCCACCCATTGCTTCGCTTGAAAGTAGGGAGTTGCCGGCATCGATGGCTCACGGGCTCCACTTCTTCAATAGCGATGCGGATCGCCGTGGCGGGGTGCGAAAGGTTCTGGAACCTTACGCGAATGCAGTCGGCCAGTGGCTGTCGAGGTAGAGCTCGGCGCACCTGGAAGTCTGGACAATTCATAAAGTTCTGGGAATCCGACATATATGTCGCGGATCTTGTAATCTTCGCCTCGACCAGTCCGGGAGGCGAGTGCCGTGCCAGCAAGTGGCCCGGGCGCGAGATCTTAGAGGAGCGTAAGGTTGGTCGCGGCGATCTTGCCGTCTCGCCCGGTTTCAAGTTCGTAGGAGAGCTTGTCGCCTTCATGAAGGCCGTTGAGGCCAGAGTGTTCCACGGCGGAGATATGGACGAAAGCGTCTTTGTCGCCACCCTCTGGTGCGATGAAGCCGAAGCCCTTGGTCATGTTGAAAAATTTAACGGTGCCGTTGATCATTTGTGTGGTTCTTCTTGTGTAGCCCAGGCCGGAGCGAGCGGGCGATGATCCAGAGGCAAAACGCCAATGGATGTCTAAACGTTCGCAAAATAGGGAAGGTGGCCAGGCCGGCGAACCGGTGAAACAGGCAGCCAACGGAGGCTGAAAACGTAAACCGCTTATGACAGAGGTTTGTGGCGAACAAGAGGCGAACACGACGTTGCGGTGGACACGTCCGACCCGGCCAGCCCAGATCAACTCGATGTCTACTGAATTGAGAGGCTGACGGTGCCAGCCTTGATGAACGAAGCCGACTGCCATAGCCGGTTTACTGCACGCCTGGAGGTCAGTCGTAGGCCGCCGGGATTGTCGTCTCCTCACCGAGCGTCACTGACGAAAGGAGGCCTGACGGTCCCTACCCCGACGGTGCTGCAAACTCAGCTGCTGTGTGGTGCATAAACGGGAAGCGAACCGGTGCGGCAAGGTCCGGTTGAACTTGCTGCTTGCCAAAAAGTTGCCAGTCCGCATTCCGCCCCAAATTCAACTTTCGACCGGCCGATCCGCTCAGTGGACATGATCGGCCCAAAAGTATACGGGACACTGTGTCCTGCCATTGACGGTAAACTGACATAGTCCACATCAACTAGATTTCGTTCGGTTCGAGCCACGCTGCTACACTCGCTGGACGGTCGCTCACTTGCTATCTATGATCGACGATCTCTTCCAGCGACTGGACCGCTGACGATGCCGTCGATCGAAATTCTCATTGCCTTCTTTGTCGCAACATTTGTCTTTGCCTATATGCCCGGGCCCGCAATGCTCTACGCTGTTGCGCAGACCATTGCACGTGGACGCAGGGCTGGGTGGATGGCGGCATTGGGTATCCACATTGGCGGCTACGCACATGTCGTTGCCGCAGCGGCTGGGTTGGCATTGTTATTCGAGATTGTTCCACCGCTCTACATTGCCTTGAAGCTGATAGGTGCCGCCTATCTGGTTTGGCTGGGTCTGAAGCTTTTTCTGGCAAAGGAATCCAGTGCCACGTCCAGCCTCCAAGTCGAGTCAAAGTCCCCGCGTCGGGCCTTTTGGGAAAGCATCACTGTTGAAGTCCTTAACCCCAAGACCGCCATTTTCTATGTCGCGTTTCTGCCCCAGTTCACCGACGCTGGCGCAGGTTTCGCGGTCTGGCTCCAACTGCTCATCCTTGGCACAATCGTCAACGTGCTATTTTCGAGTGCAGACGCTCTCTGCGTATTACTGGCCGACAGGGTCACAAATTTCCTTCGCGCCTCTCGGTCGGCCAATCGACTTGCCCAGCGCATTGGCGGCGGCATGCTGATGGCCCTGGGGATTAATGTTGCACTCAGCCGCCAGTAACTTCGCCGTGCCTTCAATCCTTACTGGAGGCAGACAGTCTGAAAATCAGCTTATCAAAGCCGCTGGGACATAAGCGGCCGGTCCGCGATCCACTTTTAGGCGGTGATCCAGTTTGTCCAGCATTGCCCGCATGCGCTCCTCATCCTGCCTTCGCCGGATAACATAGAGAAACGAGGCGCAATGTTGCACGATGGTGCAGTTTCCATCCACCACCGGGCCTACAAAAATAATGGCCCAGAATGTCTCGCCATTCTTGCGCTTATATAGTGTTTCCGGATAGGCGGCATCGAAGCCATGCTCGAATGCATGTTCGATTTTCGCCTGCGCCTCCGGATCAGTTTCCGGCCCATCATAGAGTGATAGGATCGTCCAAGCACCTCCTCCCGCTGGTGTCCGGTAAGCTCTAGAAAATTGGCATTTGCGAATGATTGGATTGCCGGGGAGATTCGGATCGGAAATCACCGTTGGCATTCGCGTGCCTTGAACGGCTATGACGAAAGGGCCTCCCGTATCGACTCCTGCGTTTATATCTGCTTCGGCATCCTTTCGATTTCTCTTGGCCTCTTCGCCCACCATGTCTCGGTTCTTCTTAGGCCAGCACCGATCCCTCGACGCTTGCGGGACAACGGCTGTGGAGGCTCCTTATCCCAACTATTCCTTACTCAGCAGGCGAAAAGAGCGGTGTCAGCGCGTTATACAACGGACTCGCAGAGGAGAGGTTGCGTATGGCTTCAGATCGCAGCTACCCAAAAATGCACCGAAACCACGACGTTGTGGGACAGGGACTTTTCGCCCGCGATTGGGAGAAAACGGTAGTGTGACGCTAGAGAGCGAGCTTCTAAATGAAAGGACGCTCCTCAATCAAGCAAGTGCTATTGCCCCTACGTTTGACGGACAACCCGTCCGATGGCGTTCACCAAGATGCGCGAGGCTGTTAGGGCTGATAGGCCGCTGGGATCTATCGTGGGCGTCAGTTCCACAAGATCAAAGCCTACGATCTTTCCACGTCGACTGGCACCGGCAACCAGGTCGATTGTCTGGGTGTAGGAAAGTCCGCCTGGCGTGGGTGCCGCTACCCCCGGCATGACAGCAGGATCGAGGCCGTCGCAGTCTAGCGTGACGACGACTTGAGCGCCCTCTGGGATATGGCTAAGGGCGGCTTCAACGCCGTGTGCGTGAACCTCACGTGCCGTTGCGATGTGGCTACCGTAAGCCTGTGCAGCTTTGACTTCTGATTGTCGCGCACTTCCCACGCTACGGATGCCGACTTGCACAATGCCCGCAACATGCGCCATCTCGCTTGCCCGGCGCATCGGGCTGGAAAAGCCGTAACCCTCGCCACCAACCTCATCCCGCCAATCAATATGGGCGTCGATCTGCAGAACCCAAACCGGTCCCCGCTCGGCAAAAGCGGCCAGGAAAGGTATGAGCACGGAATCGTCACCCCCAATCAGGATCGGCACCGCCGTTTGCCCCAAGATCTCGCGAGTTTTCGCCTCGATCCGAGTACGGTTGGCCATGGCATCGTGCGGAGAGGTCTCAATGTTTCCCACGTCTATGCACGAAACAGGACCATTGCCAAACAAAGGTCCGGCAAGATCGAAGTCCCAGTTTTCGATCAATTCCGCATCCGCTTGACTAGCGGCTCGAATGGCATCGGGAGCGAGTGCATGGCGGCGGCTGTCCTGGCCGTGATAGGCCGTGCCGTGGCCGGCGCCGAAGATCACCGCTCGTAGAACATGGCCGTCTGGAAGGCGGTCGGGCAAATTTAGGAACGTGATCGGAGAAGTCATCATGCTTCCGTGCTTCATTACGGACATACTCCAGGAGCAGTGGCAGCTTATCGCAATTTCAGACCAAAAGCCGACCTTCTCCGTTTCACCTCACTTTGGACATTGAAGCGACCCGAGAGGACTGGCGGCTTTCAGGAAATTGAGCAGCCTGCCTGAACGACCGGAACAGCGAAGGATTTCGCTTGCGTCAGACGTACGAAAGCCCCCATGCGGGGAGTGAGCGAGCCATGCCGAGTCATGGCGCATTCTCCCGGTTCGTTGCCACCGTATTTGGCGGTCCGCTCGGCTGCCTCCAGCGTTTGAATATCTCGATGACAATCATGCGTCCGCCGCAGCACGGGCATGGCGGGCCAACGTCTTACGGTTTTTCGGCTATGGCGTGATTGGGCTAAGACTGCGCTCAGAAGCTCGCGGGCGTAACCAATGCGGGCCATGTGTAACCTCAGGCTTTTGACCCGAGGCTACCGTGTCACAAATGGTCGCCTTCAACCCAGAAGTTACGCGATACTGGCAGAGGTTGTTACGTCACTCCAGGGCACACCCTGATGCGACGCCAGTCAAGGAGCGAGCGGCGCTGTGGATGCAAAAGGCCGAACGCTCAATTGGAACCCTGACCTCAAGAACGACTTGTCGATATGAGCGATCCGTCCCGGCCGTTGCGCCATCAAGTCCGATTGGTGGATCGCAGACACCGAGAAGACACCAAAAGGAACTGCTCGTGCCCCAAGACCCAAGAAACAAATACCCACAGCCGCCGCAGCCCAAGCAGCGTCAGGACATGCCCGGCTACAGTGAACCGATGACACCAGATCCCGACCACGGGGAAGAGACCTATAAGGGCAGCGGCAAGTTCGAAAACTGCGCCGCCATTATTACCGGCGCGGATTCTGGAATCGGACGTGCGGTCGCAATTGCCTTTGCCCGCGAGGGTGCCGATGTGATCATCTCGTATTTCAGCGAGGACGAAGACGCCAAAGAGACCGCGCGATGGGTCGAAAAAGCAGGACGCCGGGCGCTTCTGGCGCGCGGAGACGTAAAGGACGAAACCTATTGCCGATCGCTGATCGAAACGGCCCTCGAGAAATTCGGGCGGCTCGATGTTCTTATCAACAATGCGGCCCATCAGGCGAGTTTCGAGAGCATCGAAGACATCAGCACCGAAGAATGGCACACGACCCTCGACACCAATCTTTCCGCCATGTTCTATCTGTGCCGCGCCGCCGTTCCTGTAATGAAACCCGGCAGCAGCATCATCAACACCTCATCGATAAACTTCAAGCAGCCCTCGTCCGGCCTGCTTGCCTATGCCATGACCAAGGGGGCAATTGCCAATTTCACCGGCGGGCTCGCGGGGCTGGTTGCGGATAAGGGGATTCGCGTCAACGCGGTTGCTCCCGGACCGATCTGGACGCCGCTTATTCCTTCGACCCTGCCTGAAGAGAAGATTGAATCGTTCGGCAAGAGCACGCCTCTTGGACGTGCGGGCCAGCCCGCTGAGCTTGCCGCTGCATATGTCTATCTTGCTGCCGAGGATGCCAGTTACGTCACCGGCGCGGTGTTACCCGTCACCGGGGGCAGGCTGATGCTGTAGGCCCGAGCATTTCCGGATGATGAGTCGAGACAATGATGGAAGTCGGTTATCACGCCTCTCATGAACAGTTTGCGCCAAAGCAATTGAAGCGCCTGACGTCCCTGGCGGAAGGCGCGGGATTTGCGCATGCAATGTGCTCTGATCACTTCCATCCCTGGGGCCACCAGCAGGGCAACTCTGCCTTTACATGGGCGTGGCTCGGTGCCGTGCTGGAAGCGACAACGCTGAGCTTGGGCACGGTCACGCCTCCAATGGGGTTCCGGTATCATCCGGCTTTGATCGCTCAGGCGGCAGGAACGCTGTCGCAAATGTATCCGGAGCGATTTGCATGGCTGGCGATTGGTACAGGCGAAGCTCTCAATGAACATATTGTGGGGCGGTCGTGGCCGTCCAAGTCCGGCCGCGATACGATGTTGCAGGCGGCTGCAGAGATCATCCGCGCGCTATGGGCAGGCAAGACGGTTTCCCGAATCGGCCCAATCGCAGTGGATAGGGCAAGACTCTACTGCCGCCCCCCTGTTGCCCCCGATCTGTTCTGTGCCGCATTGACCCCGGCGACGGCCAGGGAGCATGCGTCATGGTCGGACGGCTTGCTGACGGTCAACCAGCCTCCTGACCGACTGGAAGAAATAGTCCAAGCCTATAGAGAGGGCGGCGGCGAGGGAAAGCTGTACCTTCAAGTGCATTTGAGTTGGGCCGAAACCGATGCGCAGGCGTCTGAACAAGCTCTGGATTGTTGGCGCTACAACCTTGTCTCGCCGGCGCTGGCCTCGCAACTGCCCATGCCGGAAGATTTCGAGGCCGCGACACGCACAGTCGGCGTAGCGGACCTCGATGGACGCGTCTTTTGCTCGGCCGATCTCAACCGCCACGTCGAATGGCTATCGCAATTTGCAGCATTGGGTTTCAGCCGGCTCTACCTGCATTTCGTGGGACCCAATCAGCAGGCTTGTATCGAAGCCTTTGCTCGCAACGTTCTTCCTCCCCTACGTCGAAAGATCGAATAATGGACGATCCACATTGGTACAAGAATGCGATCGTTTACGCGCTGGACGTCGAAAAGTTCTACGACTCCAACGACGATGGGATCGGTGATCTTCCGGGGGCGACCGAGAAACTGCCCTATCTGGCCGATCTGGGGATAACGGTCGTGTGGCTCCTGCCAATCTATCCCAGTCCCCGGCGGGACAATGGTTATGACATCAGCAATTACTACGACATAGATCCGCGCTTTGGAACGACCGAGGATCTCATAGCGCTGGTTCGGCGCGCCGGGGAATTGGGATTGCAGGTCATCATGGATCTCGTCGTCAACCATACCTCCGACCAGCATCCCTGGTTCAAGGCGTCGCGGTTGGACAGCGAATCCGGCTATCGCGATTTCTATGTATGGTCCTCGGCACCGCCACCGCCACCGCCCGGGCACGCAACAATGTTTCCCGGCAGCGAGGACAGCGTCTGGACCTTCGATGACGTGGCCCAGAGCTATTATTTCCATCGCTTCTATCATTTCGAGCCCGAACTGAACCTTCGCAACGAGCGGGTCCGACAAGCGATATGCGACATCGCCGACTACTGGCTCTCGTTCGGCATTGCCGGCCTGAGGCTGGACGCCGCCGTTCCGATGATCCGCGAAAAGGGGCAGAAGGGCGCTATTCCCGCAGATCCCCACGAAACGCTGCGCGAGATCTATGGCTTCATGCAGAAGCGCAAGCCGGGTGCGGTGTTGCTCGGAGAGGTGGACGTCGAACCCGAAGATGTCCCATCCTTCTTTAAGCACGACGTGCAGATGAACTTGTTCTTCAATTTTTACATGTCGAACTACCTGTTTCTCGGGTTGGCCACCGAGAAGGCCGAAGTGATAGCCAGGGCGCTCGATATGCTCCCGCCTCTGCCACCTCAATGCGGCTGGGCCAATTTCCTGCGCAATCTCGACGAACTCGATCTCGAGCGGCTCGATCCCGACGAGAGGGAACAGACCTTCGCAAGCTTTGCGCCAAAGCAGAATATGCGGATTTATAACAGGGGCATCAGGCGACGACTGGCGCCGATGATGAAGGGCGACCAAGGTCGGATTATCATGGCGTTCAGCCTGCTGTTTTCGCTGCCCGGTGCGCCGATGATCGTTTACGGCGACGAGATCGGCATGGGCGAGGATCTTTCGCTTCCAGAACGGCAATCGGTACGGACGCCCATGCAGTGGACTTCCGGACGCAATGGAGGCTTTTCAAACGCCCGGAAAGATCGGCTGGCCGCGCCCGTAATCGAAGAAGGTTTCTTTGGTATCGCCGACATCAATGTCGAGTCCCAAATTGAAAACGCCGACAGCCTTAGGTCTCAAATCCGCAAGCTGTGCCATTTACGTCGAGAGCATTCGGCCTTGACCGAAAGCGGCCCCAGGCTCATCGAGACTGGCGATGGCAGCGTTCTGGGGATCGCTTACAATCTTGGCGAAAGGCATCTGGCAATTTTGCACAATCTGTCTGCCGACCCCAAAATGGTTGAACTCGGCCCGATCGGCACCGGTGTGAGTCGGCTTACTCAAGTGGCCGGGACGCCGTGTCTTGCTGACCCAGACTCCCACGAAATTGACTTACCCGCCTATGGTTTCGGGTGGTTTCTCTCAAGCAGAGTCTAAGCTGAGCCAACCGCCTTAACCCTGGTTCGCGACGATGTCCCGGATTTTGCGACGTTCCCGCCGCGACCGTATCTGCCGTGTCTCAGCGGATTCAGCTCCCAGGTACCACGTCTCACCCCTCCATTCCGCCTTGAAACGACGTTTGGCGCCAACCAGGAGATCCTCTGAGGAATAGTCGGCAATGATCATCACTTCGAGGACGACGGGATCGCGAGACTCGCTGAAAATTTGGGGGTCTTCGCTCTGTCGGATGACCTTGTCGAGGATTTCATCAAATGTCCCGACTGACGTATATTCTCCAGGGCGCAAGGGTCCCTGGTGCGTGCGTTCTCGGGGATCGACCGGTGATTTGTCCCCGTCAAGAGGAACAATGTCAGTTACAGTATGGGTCGCAACCTGCTCTCCGCTCCTTACAGTCACAATCACACTTTCCAGATACATCGCTTCCGAACTCATGTTGCTCACAAAGCAGTGCGCGTCCAACGCAGACCCACCGGCGCGATTGATAACGATTTTGGGGCGAACCTGACGGCTGTAACTGCGAAGAAAGACCTGAAGATAAGCCATCCATACAAACAGCATGGCAACGCCCGATGCCGCGTTGATGGCGTCACTGTATTCGACAAACCATTGAAGCACTGCCGTCACCTCTCAGAGTCAAGATAACGGTGGCATATGTTTGGAGTTCCCGGTCGGAGAGCCAGTACCGCCGTCCCCTTCATCGTCTCCTATCCCTCGGTCAAACGTATAGAATTGCGGTGCGCCCCAATACCGCCGCACGCGAAATGGGGCCCGACATGTTCTCAACACTATGGTCTGATAGGCTTGCTAGGATTTAGCGATGGCCGCTGGAAACTATCGGGAGAACCCGATCATGCACGATCTGCAGGAACGCGTCATCACCTGTCCGGAATGTCTGTCCGACAATACCTTTGTCGCAAGCTACCAGTCGCCGGGTATGCTGATTTATTGCTCACACTGTGGCGCCCTTACCGGCACCTGGGCAGACACAAGAGTTGCCCACGCATCTCGCGAAGTGCCCGGCATCCGTCACGGTGAGCGAGTATTGCGAGCCGATGATCCCGAGGCCGCTCAGCGAGGATCCGATCTGCGCCAAAGCCACTGACCAGGCTCTTGATTTGCTTGCGGGCTACCTGGCCGCCAACCAACCTCCCTAAGGCGGCACACTTCGCGAAGTGATCGTCGGGGCGGGCCACGGCACGACCTATCCCGGTCAAGTCGGCACTGGCCATGCTCCCGGGCGATTTACCTCTTCGGATCGATCCCGCGGTGAGGAAACCGAATTACAAGAGCCAGAGCGCTGCAAGCAATGTGAACGAGCCGATAGTAGACGCCACCGTCACAAACGCCAGCCGGCGGCGGCTCGACGGTGAACCATCATGTGAGTCGAGTCGGCCGAGAACCTTTTTGGCGGAAGCATACGCGGCCCAAAAGATCACGATGCCAACGCCCACAAAGACGCTGGCGCCAACTTTTGCGAGCCATGTCGGCTCGGTTGCGCGAAACAGCGCTTGAAATCCAAGCGCGACCGCGAGCGAGGCCATGCCTGTTCTAGACCAGCTACCGAAGGTTCGTTCGTTCGCAAGTATTGTGCGATCTTCGGACCATTCGGTTCTTTCGGCTGCCATTTCCTTCCGGTCAGCCACATTGTCACCTGTATCCCTCATCGTGTCTTCTTCCGTAAAAGCAGGACAGGATTCGGCTGGGCAAATCGACTCCTGCCGGGAAGATGCGATTGTCATCGATTTGCGGGGCCGATGGTAGGGCACTTTATGGAAAGGCTCCGGCGCCAGGGCTACAGGCCAAGAGGTGCGGGGAACTACGCCCGCTTCACGCCCCAGGCTAAAAATGCGCGGGACAACCTTGGCACCAAACGGCACGAATGGCGTTCGTCAATCAGGAAGTGGCCATGAGCGATCTGAAGTTGCGCGCGCTCAAGTTTGTGGCCGATGCACATGAGCCCGTTGGCCAATGTCGCAAATAAACCGGCGAGCCCTAATTGGCGTCAAGCAAAGCTCATCTTGAGGAGCGACCTGATGACGACGTGTCAGGTGATCGGTAGATCATCAGGTGAATGGTGAATGACGGCCCACCGCTTGCATCTGTAGTGTAAGTCTCGAGGGCCCAGGTGAGCGGCGCGCGTCTGGAGCGCGGGTCCCGCATTTCATGCAGATGAAACGGAACGCCGGCAAGCTCAAAAAGTTAATGACTCAGATGTAGCGGGCGGCGCGGCTCTTCACGCAGCTGTTGTCCCGATGACGGTTGTCAGCCAAATGGAGACAATAATGAACGACCACAATGAAGCTCTTGCCGTTTTTGCCACAGGGTTGAAAAATGCCCACGCCATGGAAAAGCAGGCCCTCTCGATCCTCAAGCCACAGGTCTCCCGGATCGAAAACTATCCCGATATGCGCAATCGCATCGAGCAGCATATCTCCGAGACCGAGCAGCAGATCCAGCGCCTGGAAACACTTTTTGATAGAATCGATGAAAAGCATTCGGGTTTCAAGGACATGGTGCTCTCAGTGGGCGGCTCAATGGCGGCGCTCAGTCACGCCGCAGCCGGCGATGAGGTGCTCAAGGACACCTTCGCCAACTATGCCTTCGAGCACTACGAGATAGCGGCATACAAGTCGCTCATTCGCATCGGAGATCATCTTTCGATTGCCGACACTTCAGACCTGTTGCGGCAAAATCTCGAAGAGGAGGAGATGATGGCGCAATGGATAGACGAACACGTTGGCTTGGTCTCAGATCAGTATCTGGCTCTGCGCGAGGCCGATCAACAGGCAAAACGATAGCGATCAGGAGGAATGGCAATGCAGCGCCCAAGTCTTGAGCCGGGTTTTCCCGACTATGCCAGCGAATGCCGCAAAGTGGTGGAAGCGGAATTCGAAATGCTCATGGGCAACGTTCGATCGGCGGGATGGGACGTGAAGACGGCATTGGAAGCCATACGCGAGTTGGCCGACCGATACGAGCGAGATGCCGCCGGCCGTCCGGCCTCCAATCCCTTGCCAGTCGAGATACGCCATGAAGCCTGAAGCACCCCGGGTGGGACCCGGAAATCGGGGCATTCGGCCGAGCCCGCCTGAGAACGATCCTCACAATTCTCGTGAGGAAACCGATGCACCCACCAGTCCCCAAGCTCCTCCGCGAGACAACAACAAAGATGCTGACAAGAGGCCACACCCAGGTTTTGGCCCCAAGGCTGACCGTTAGGGCCAGGATGCGACGGGTCGTTCTCTATCTCAGGTTAGGAACCCGGATATCGGGCAACTCCTAGAGGCCTTCTCCGTTGGTTCGGTCAGTCAAACCCGCCAAGGAGTCATCATGTTTCACCATTCCTCCAAGTTGCAGTTCGAGGTCAAAGTCGACAGGCCCAATCCTGTGTTTGCCAAGCATCTTCAGCAGGCCATCGGCGGCATCGAGGGCGAAATACGTGTTGCGATGCAGTATTTCTTCCAGGCCATGGGCGCGCGCGGTGATGCAAAATATCGCGACATGCTCATGATGACCGCCACCGAGGAGCTCTCTCATATTGAGTTTCTGGGTCACGCGGTCGCGCTCAATCTCGAAGGCGCACCCACCTCCATGCAGGAACAGGCCGCCAAGGACCCCGTCGTCAATGCTATTCTAGGTGGAATGAACCCGAGACACATCCTGTCCTCGGGGCTATCGGCCATGCCGGTCAATTCCAACGGTGTCCCTTTCGACATGAGCCACGTCTATGCGACTGGCAATCTCGGGGCCGATATGCTGGCCAACGCCACAGCAGAAGCAGGTGGACGGGTTCTGGCGTCTCGGCTCTATAACATGACCGACGATCAGGGCATGAAGGACATGCTGTCGTTTCTCATTGCCCGCGATACGATGCACCAGCAGCAATGGCTGGCGGTGATCGAGGAACTGGGCGGCATGGAAGGCCAGTTGCCAATCCCCAATTCGACGCCTCAGGAACATGAGGCGACCGCTCACTCATACTATTTCCTCAACACCTCCCTCGACGAAGCCACGCCCGAAGGGCGCTGGACGTCCGGGCCGTCTCTGGACGGGCGTTCGGAATTTAGTGTGGTCGAAAAGATTGAGCCGTTGGGCCAGAAGCCGAGCCTGGGCAAGGCGCGTCCCGACTCCGCTGCTCAGAACGAGCAGATGTAGCCCCCATTTGAAATGCGATGGCCGGGTAACGAAGGTCCGGCCATCGGCTTGTTCGCACACAGATGAAGGAAAAATTGCGTGGCCGTCCTCATCGCCATTCTCATGTTCGCCGTTTTCATCTTTGTTTTGATGATCGGGCTCATCTTGTTCAGCGGCACCTTCGAAGCACGCAAACGCCCCCGCGATCAAGACAGGCCCGATGCTTCCAACATCGCTCAGCCCGGGCCTGACGTGCGCGAAGGGCAATGGCCAAGCTCCTAGCCCACCCGGCCATGAGTATAGGGGGCAGTTCCAGCTTCCTTCATGGACGCTGGCGTCACCCATAAATCCTATAAAACAAGGAGAGAAATTATGGCGAATGCAGGCAAGAAAATGGGCGCCGGTGCCACCGGACAACATGGCGCAAAGCCGGCTGGAAAAACAGAGCCCGGCGAACTTCCGGACGAATTTACCTATGCTGACGAAATCCATGGACGAAACAGCTTGCAGGGCAACGACCAGCGCAATGTACGCAATCAGCGTCAGGCGCAGGCTGGGGCCAAGGGCCAGACCGAAGATGTTATTGAGAGCTTTGAAAAAAGCGAACGGCACAAAAAGAGCAAAGAGTAGCTCTAGACGGTTCGTGGGCATTCTGGGCGATTGTCACGGGCGTTAGCTGCGACGGTATCGTCATAGTGTTCCGCCCAAATGCCCACGCAGCCCATGAAAGCAAGTTCGAAAACGACACATCGAAGTTCAAGAGAGCTTGAACAATCTGCATTTGCGCATGGGTTCAAGCCCGCAGGATACCAGTCGGCGAGCCAAGCGTTCCTGGTGGCGTCGTCCGCGACGAACGCGACATCAATTGTCAATCCCACTGCATGGGCCGGCGATCATTCTCCCGCCGTGCGCTCGTCTACAAGGCCTTCCAGCACCGCGTCTGGACCTTCGCGATCGAACGGGCTGTCGTCCGCCATCTGAACTCCGTAGAGCTTATCGTCAGCAAAGGCACTTGCGCGGATCGAGAAGACGTCGTCGTTCTCATCGCGGCGTTGCGCCATGGCCGCCTCGGTACTGGCAGCAATTACTCTGGCGCCACCGCTATTGGAGGCCCGCACGAGGACCTCACCGCGATTGGCCGCAATATCCCAATTGCTGCTTTGCGGGTCGGCTAACGGAAAAAGTCTGTAAATGGGCATAGTTCTACTCCGGGCGCATGACGACCTTGGTCCATTCGTTTTGATTGCCGTGGAAGTTGCGATAGCCTCCTGGTGCGTCTTCAAGCGAGATGCGGTGACTGACGAGGAATGTCGTGTCGAGCTCTCCGCTCATGATTTTTTCGAGCAATGGAGCAGTATAGCGCTGAACATGGGTTTGCCCGGTCCGCAGCTGAAGGCCCTTTTGCATCAGTGCCCCCAGCGGGAACTTGTCGAGAAAACCGCCATAAACACCGGGCACGGAAACTCGCCCCCCTTTGCGGCACGACACCAGCGCTTCACGCAACGCGTGACCGCGGTCAGCGGCCACGCCGATCTTTTGCTTGATCACGTCGGCAATGTTGTCGGGTGCGAAGCCATGAGCTTCCATGCCCACCGCATCGATTACCGCATCCGGTCCAATGCCACCGGTCATTTCCATGAGCGCTTCGCCCACCCTAGTCTGGGTAAAGTTGATGGCTTCAGCGCCCAATGAACCCGCAAGTTCGAGCCGCCGAGGATAATGATCAATGGCGATGACCCGATGAGCTCCCATGGCAAGTGCGCTCTGAATGGCAAAAAGCCCTACCGGCCCGCACCCCCAGACAGCGATTGTATCGCCTTCCTCGATGTCGCAGTTTTCTGCCGCCATCCATCCCGTGGGCAGATTATCGGAAAGAAAGAGGACTTTCTCGTCATCTACGCCGTCAGGGACGACGATGGGGCCGACGTCGGAAAACGGCACGCGGACATATTCAGCTTGGCCGCCGGCATAGCCGCCGGTCAAATGAGAGTATCCGAATAGCCCGCCCATGGCATGGCCATAGAGCGGCTCTGTCAAGTCCTGTGTCTCGACCGGATTGGAGTTGTCGCAGGCGGAATATTGTTGCTTGGAGCAGAAATAGCACGAACCGCATGAGATCGTGAACGGAACGACGACCTTTTGTCCGTTCCGCAAGGTACTTTTCGGGCCGGCTTCGACGACTTCGCCCATAAATTCATGACCGATAATGTCACCCGGCTTCATCCCTGGGATGACGCCATCGTAAAGATGGAGATCCGAACCACAAATTGCCGTGGCGGTCACTTTGATGATGGCGTCGCGAGGGTTCAGAATCTCGGGATCGGGAACAGTTTCGACGCGGACGTCGTGTTTGCCGTGCAATGTCAGGGCGCGCATCCGTTCCTCCTTAGTTCTGGGACGCGAAATAACGCGCGTCGGCAACTTCGCCAGTTTCCATCAGCATCTTAAATCGCTTCAACTCTCGGCGGCCCTGTACGGCCGGCTCCCGTCCAAAGAGCATGCCGATCAGGCGTCCGAGTTCTCCGGCAGGCGGTTCATAGGCAATGATGGCCTCAATTTCCGTTCCCCGACCGTCCGAAGCCTCGCGAAACTCGACCTTGCCTTCCGCTCTTATCGCTGCGGTATCGACCGAACGCCACGCGATCAGAGCGTTCTCGCGTTCCTCGATAATCTGGGTATCAAGCTCAATCGTCTGGCCGAGAGGGGCGCGTATGAACCAGCGAAACGTGCCATCGCCCAAGGATTCGACTGTCTCGACGTTTTCCATAAACAGGGCAAGATTGGAAAAGTCTCTCCAGAAAGCGTAGAGATCGGCGCGGGGGCGGTTGATAGTGACTGTCTTGCCGGTGACGGCATAATTCCCAAACCTGCGCCGCCGAGCCGTTCGGCCGGGGGCCGCATCCGAAGCACCGCGGCGCTGACGCGTTGCGATCCCCTCAAGAGCCAGATTGGCAGCAAGTGCCGCAACAAGCATGGTTAGGACGACCGTGCGGCCTTTGTTGGGATATCGGGACATGGCTTCCTCGCTGGGAGTATGCCGGTCTAACGGAGTCCGCTTCCAGCGGTTCCGGAATCGACCTGCCTAGGCCCGAATTGGCCGAGAGCGGGGGTTAGGGCTTGATGCAAGACAAGCTGCGGACAGTAAGGAACCAGGACGGCTTTAAGAGATACGAGCCCTAAGGCTTGGATAATGGTTGCGGCCGATAGCGCTCATGACCATTTGCTTTTGACAACTGCAGACATCACGGCTTTGCATAGCCGCTTGCTTCGAGCCGAAGATCAAACTCGGCCGGGTTTTCACGGAAAATCAGTCCGCCCTTCCTTTCTGCCTGCTGAGGCAGATAATCAAGCGTGGCCTCGCTTTCCTCGACTGTGCGGTCGCCGTCGAACAATGTCCCCGTAATCAAGAGATCTGCTGCGGTGGTATTGCCGTTATTTTTGGCCGTGAATTCGATGAGATGACCGCTGGCCAGGACACTGGATGAACTATATTCAACCGTCACGTTTGGCGGCGTTTCCGGATGCGAAATCCCATAGTATGCTAAATATCCAACGGTCCCGAAGACCAGGACAGCACCGAAAAATGCGACCGCCCACTCCAGAGGAGAGGTCCTCTCAGGAGCTTGATTGTGCTGGCGCCGCACATCTTCCATCACAGGATGAGCCGCGCTGCGGCCGCCCCTATCGAACCGGGAAACGACAGGACGATCGTCGAACTTAGGATATCGTGCGCTGAAGTGCCCTGCGTCCGACCAAACAGCCAGAGAACGCCGAGACTGACGAGAAAGACTACCGCATATCCGCCAAAGGTGAACCGGGCAAAGGCACTGAGGAAGGATTGTGAGTCAGCTCGTGCCCCACCCCGGAAACCAAGGGTATAAATGAAAGCGTGAAGCAACGTCAGGGAAAGCGCCACTAGAGCAATCTCCTGCCATATTTCCATTTTGTATGCGATCAGGATCATCTCTTCGGTGGGGGCAATGTTGAGAGACAGGAATAGCGCCCCAACGCCCATGAGAAACAGATCGCCCCAATAATTTGGCCCCTCGCGCTCCTCTTCTTGGGATTCCGACTGTTCGCCCAATTGGCTCCGCGCCAACATGGCTCCAATGCTAGCGGGGACCAGCTGAATTGCAATCTTTCCAGTGATTTCCCTCGGAGGCATACTGAAATCGAGTAACCCAAACAAAAACAGGATAATGCCGGCCGCTACTGCCGCCACCACGATTGCGACAAGCACATCAGCGACATCATTGGCGAGGCTAGCCGTTTTACGAAAGCCGCCAAAATGGGAAAGACCGAGTAGCACTGGAAAGCCCAGCACCAGCATCGCGATAATTCGCCAAGGCTCGAGGTAAACACCCAGCCACCACATCTCCATGGTCATCAGCATGGGCAGCGAAAAAATCAGCGCACCGCCGAAAGCTCGGCCAATTCCAACGAAGAACCTACCGCCTTCATCGCTGGGGCTTTTGTCATGAACGACCAGGTTTTCGGTGGACATGGTTTCTAGCCAGCCCCTGCTGCAACGCCAAATCTCTGGAGCATTTAACTCGCGAGGTCCGGGCATGTTCCCCGCTATCCCTGTCCGAGCGGAGCAAATTTCGCACGAGCAAGCTCTACGAGCGAGAGAAATATTGGCATCGCGTCCTGCTAAAAGGGGTCGGCTCACCTGTCGCTAGCATGTGCGCTGTGACGTCCCTGCAGCCCGCACGCCGCACGGCGCGAGAGAGATATGCCGCGCGGCGCCCCGAATGAATGTGAAAGGTTTGTTTAGTGTGGGTTCTACCCACCAACGGCAAAAGGTGACACTCCGTTCAATCACCCTTGCTCGTGAATCAGACGAGTCAATTCGCCAACGACCGCTTCTGGGAAATCAAAGAGGGGCTTCAACGGACGAAATGAGGGCGCCTTGCCGACCCGCGACGACCGACTTCATTGAGGACATTCCCTACT
The DNA here is from genome assembly GCF_037044555.1 of Pelagibacterium nitratireducens. NCBI lineage: Bacteria > Pseudomonadati > Pseudomonadota > Alphaproteobacteria > Hyphomicrobiales > Devosiaceae > Pelagibacterium > Pelagibacterium nitratireducens. The sequence goes on along the minus strand of NZ_CP146275.1, from coordinate 388,753 downwards.
TTCGCAATGTTGCCCGAAACCAGCTTGGGCACGGGAGGGCAACGCCGGCCCTACAATTCCCCCGCTTCGGCCCGTCGAACGAGTTCGTCGACAACTATGCGCACTCTCGGGAGTACGGGTCACGGGCCAGACGGCGTTGAACGGCGATTGCACCCTGCCATAGGCCATTGAGGCACTAGGTAGCGGACTCATGAAACCGCATCCATAGGCGTGAGCATGCGATGAGGACGGCTGCGAGGTAGTTGTGTTCTGTCTTCTCATATCGGGTTGCGATCTTTCGGAAGTGTTTGAGTTTGTTGAAGAATCGCTCGACGAGGTTGCGTTGGCGGTAGATGGCCGGATCGATGCTGCGTTGTGCCTTGCGATCCTTTTGGGTCGGGATATGGCCTCGTCCGCCTCTTTGGGCGATCAGTTCGAGGATGGCGCGGGCATCGTAGCCGCGATCCGCGACCACGTCGCCAATGACCTTCTGCGTCGCAAGAAGCGCCGGAACCGCTGCCTTGTCTGAGGCCTGCCCTGGCGCCAGAGTGATCGCGACCGGCAGCCCGTTGGCATCGACCATGGCATTGATTTTGGTGCTCAGTCCTCCACGAGAACGGCCGATGGCGTGATCCGCGCCCCCTTTTTACCCGAGGCCGCATGCTGGTGGGCTCGGATGATTGAGGAATCGATGAATTGCATGGAGTCCGGCGATTTTTCCGCCAATTCCTCGAACACCCGCACCCAGACACCCGCCTTGGCCCAGCGATTGAAGCGGTTGTAGACCGTGGTTGAGGGGCCGTAGCGCTCGGGCAGGTCGCGCCAGGGTGAGCCGGTCCGCAACACCCAGAAAATGCCATTCAGAACCCGCCGGTCATCCACCCACCCCCCGTGACTTGTTCGGCAACAGGGCTGGATCAACTCCCATTCGAAATCGCTCAGATCAAATCGTGCCATCGTTTCCACTCCGCAATTTCTGCGAAGTGAATCACGACTGCGCTCAATCGGGAATCCTGTTTATGAGTTCAGAACCTAGCTCCGGTCTACAAGCTTGGAAGGCTTTAGCACATCGACTCGCCATTGACTTTCCTCTTGCCCTGATGGGCACCAGCATCTTTTACGGGAAATGATACAGCATGATATACGGGAGTTCATACGGCGTCATTTGCGGGAAATGATACAGCATGATATACGGGTTATAGCGCAACATAAAACACGTGATTGCATGCGACGGCAGCCACGGGAATTCCTACATCCAAGGCGATCATGGCTACACCGAATGAAAAATTGGCTGAGGCTCTCAAAGCCCTCCATCGTCTTCAGGGACCCGCCAAAAGGAAAGTCTTCAAGAGCGCAGAGCTGACAAGAACCTTGCGCGAGCGCCTCATCGACGCCGGTTTTTTGGCCGGGGCGGCGAAGGGCTGGGTATATCTCACGAATCCCCAGGCAAAGCCTGGAGACACCACACCCTGGATCGCATCGTTCTGGGAATTCTGTTCAGCCTACGCAAACGACCGCTACGGTGCTGACTGGAACGTGTCACCAGAGCAGTCGCTCCTGCTTGCGGTCGAGCATACCAGTATCCCCAACCAGCTCATCCTCCACAGCCAGGCCGCATCCGATACGCCCATTCATCTCCCCTTCGGCAACTCCATTTACAACCTGAAGTCGCAGCCGAAGGATGCCGATGACGTCGAAGTAGTTGACGGCATCCGCCGCCTGACCCTGCCGGTTGCGCTCACCTTGGTACCGGAAAATTTCTTCAAAGCGCATTCGTTAAGTGCTCAGATTGCCCTCCGCCAGCTTCAGTCGCCGTCCCAGCTACTCGGCCCATTGCTCGAGCGAGGTGCCTCTGTCGTGGCCGGCCGCCTGGCGGGCGCATTCAGGCACGTGGGGAACGATCGCTTCGCTGACGAAGTCGTCGGGACAATGAGCAGTGCCCAATATCAGGTACGGGAGCATAACCCGTTTGAGATCGACGACCGGCCGGTGATTCTTCGCACCAAGAACCCGGTGGCCGGCCGCATTGCGGCGTTGTGGCAGAAAAGCCGCCAAGTGGTGCTCAATTTTTTCCCCGCACCCCCGGGGTTGCCTGACAACTCGGCGACATACCTGGAGCAGGTAGACGAAGTCTACAAGAGCGATGCGTACCACTCCCTGTCGATCGAGGGCTATTCTGTCACGCTCGAACTCATCGAGAGGGTGAAGAGCGGCAACTGGGACCCGGAAGAAAACGAAGACGACAAGAAGAACAGGAATGCTCTCGCCGCCCGCGGCTATTGGGAGGCATTTCAGTTGGTCAAGGAGTCAGTATCGCGCATTCTCGATGGCGACGACGCGGCTGAAATCGTCGAGCAGCAGCACAACGCATGGTTTCGAGCGCTCTTCGCACCCAGCGTGAATGCCGGCCTGCTGAAGCCACGAGACCTTGCGGGATACCGCAACCACCCGGTCTACCTCATGACCTCCGATTACGTGCCTCCCCGCCACGAAGCGGTGATGGACGGGATGACGGCTCTCTTCGAACAAATTCGGGAGGAGAGCGAGCCCGGCGTGCGTGCGGTACTGGGTCACTGGCTTTTCGGTTATGTGCATCCGTATCCCGACGGAAACGGACGCACCGCGCGCTTCCTCCTCAATAGCTTACTCGCTTCGGGAGGATATCCCTGGACCATCATTCGCGTCGAAGATCGCAACGAGTATCTGGCCGGCCTGAACGCTGCCAGCATCAGCGGCAACGTGAAGCCATTCGTTGAACTGATGCAAAAGCGTGTCAATGCCGCGTTGGAAGAACGACCCGTCGAGAAGCCGTCACACAAGATGTGAATTTAGTGTTTGGCCCCCGAAATGGACGGGGTTGGCTCTTGCGGAAAGGCCAGCTTTTGGGAACCGGCCGTGGCTGACTAAATGGCCGAAATGGGGGCGCATTACTGCCATTCGGCATCCGCCCCCCTTGCACGAACCAGCTTCGCGGGAGCGACGCGCGTGGTGAGACTTGATAGAATTGTCTTAGGCTCTGGGCAGCTAGAGGCTGGGGTCCGAACATGGAGTTCCTTTCAACAGGAGAAACTCGTTATGAAGACCTTTCAGACCAATGCCCCGACCACACCGCTGCGCCAACGCATGCAGCAAGACATGGTGATGCGAGGTCTGGGCGCCCATACACAGCAGGATTATGTTCGGCATGTTCGAAACTTCGCCGCTTTCCTGAGGCGATCTCCCGACACCGCAACTGCCGAAGACATCCGGCATTACCAACCGCGTCAGCATGAGACTGGCGTGGGTCCGGCGACGATCAACAGCACGGTTTCGGCGCTGCTCTTTCTGTTCACGGTGACGCAGAACCGGCGAGATCTGCCGCGCACTTTGGTGATCACTCGCAATCCGCGCTAGCTGAAGCTCGCCACGATCCGGCTCTGGCCGGCATCATCCTTGGCGATCTTCAAAAGCCGCCCAAAATTGTTGATGAGGGGCGGCGTCGGCGCAATACGGTCCTGCATGGGTCAGCCTCGGCCGTTTCGGCTAAGGCGGCGGGCTTTCAGGGCTTCAATCATGATGGCCTGCACCTGCTTGGTGAATTGGGCGCTAAATTGCCCAATGCGGTTGCCGGATTCGAAATAGAAGCTGCGCGCCGGGATATCCTCGTTCACCTCGCCGGCGACGATCCAGAGCCGCATATGAGCATCAAGGCCGACGCGGCGTTTCTCGATCTCGGGCACCTCGACCGCGTAGCGGTCGGATTGCGGAACGCTGGTGATCGGCACCATGAGCACGATCAGCTCTTCGGCACGGTTGCGCACGAGCAGCGCCAGGACGACGGGCCGCACTTTTCGGCCCTCGGTCTCCCCGCTGGCCGCTTCCCGGCTCCATAGGAACGGATAGCGCCAAACGTCGCCAAGGCGCGGCGCTGAATCAGTCATTGTCGATGCTGTTTTGCAGGTCTGCGATCATCTTGTCAGCCTCGCGGTCGTCAAGGTCGTCGAGGCGGAATGCGCGCCGTGTGTCCTGGCCGTGGGTGAGGCTCTCGTAGCGCTCCATCGACATGATGACGTAGCGCCGCTTGCGGTGCTTGGTGATTGCGACCGGCGATATGGTCGCGGCTTCGAACAGGTCACCGGTCTTCCGGGTCAGATCGGCAGCGGCAAATTCTTTCATGGTCCGGACCTCTTTCATAGTTATTCAGAATATACAGAATTTACATTTATTCTGCAAACTGAAAGTAACGGGAAGGGGTTCGGGCTTTCCTCGTCGTCGTTGCAGCCGCTCGATGCGGCTGGGGCGGCGCAGAGCCCATAGCGGCTGGGGCCACCCAAACGGATGGCCCCAGCCTATGGCCTAAGACGGCTCTTTGAAAAGCTGCAAGGTGCGCGGGTTTGAAAGCTGATCGCGCCCGGTTTTATTGCGTAAGCCATCCCACTCGGGCACGGCTCCCAGCCTTGCGCTGTCCCGCGACCATACCAGACGCGCAGCTTGACGCGATCACTTGGCAGCTCGCCACCACGCTAAAGGGGATGCTTCCGCTGTTCGAGGGCAAAATCCTCGCCTTCGATGCCGTTGCTGCCCGAAAGGTAGGCAAAGGCTTTCCCACACCGGACGGCTATATTGCCGCCATCGCAACCGCCCATGGTTTCACCGCTGCGACAGGCGATGCCAGCGCCTTCAATGCGGCAGGCGTTCCGGTCATTGATCCTTGGAAAGCGCGGCACTGAACAAGGACATACCTTTCAAGTCTGGCATTGCGCTGCGCCGGAACCACGCCGGTGGCGCGTTTCCGCCATTCGGCTTCAACCCCTAACGCAAGGGTGCGGCGGCACCCAGTTCGCGACAGGCCCCGCCCGGATAAACGGGCAATCTCGGGCTCAGGTCCCGGTCGGCACTAGCTCGAGACCTATCCTAGGGGACGTGCGAACCAGCTTTCCGGGTTGCCACATTCATGATCGAGCTTGCCGAGGTCCGCAGACAAGGACGACACGGGTGTCGGACATGGCGCCTTCTATTCTGGCCTTTGCGAACCAGGGATACATTCTAAAGCCCACCTCCTTCGACCAGTTGAAAGTAAGGCCCCGACTGTTTGAAAGTCAGCGCCCGCCAGATTGAAATCGCATGGATGGTCTATTGGAAGCTGGAAACCGACCGATTGAAAGCGATTCAACCTTACGTCATATGACCTTAGCCCCGTGTTTCCTCCGGCCTATTGGACAGTCCTAGGGCTGATTTGTGGCCTCATGCGGCCTGTTTTTCCAGTCCCAAAGGGCAATGCACAATCTGTCTGGACACATCAAGGATGGGTCGAGAACCCCACCAAATCCGGCGTCAACCAACCTGTGAAAAGCAAGATGGGTAGACCGGGTTGGGCCCAATCCAATCTCCGATCGCCACCCGGTTCGTTAAATGCCTTCGGACCCGGCCAGCGAGATCATACAAGACACCACACACGGTGCCTGCCGGGTTATAGAAATCGTCTCCACACTCGCTTGGCTGCATCAATCTGCGTCCCATATTTCATCGGTTTCAGCTTTATGGTCGCCCGGTGAAAAAGGTCCGGCCTCCTTGGCCATGGCAAGGGATTTGGCCAGTCTTTCGCGAATGGGAAGATCGCGCCGATGGCTGGCTATCTCGTGCTTGAGGGCAGCTTTAACAGCCTCGAGCTTGGATGTTCGCTTCAAAGCGATCAGCTCGGCGACCAGTTTGTCGACCTCGGGGTCTTCAATATTGAGCGCCATGGATCATATCCTTATCGACATACCGATACTTGAACTGGCCATTGACGAGCAGTGTATGGAGCCAATGGCCGCCCTCACGCTCAGATTAAGTCTTTTCGACACGCAAACGAACGTGCGGAAAACCGCGTTGTCGATCGCACAACAGCAGCCTCGTCATGACATGGCGGTGACCGCAATTAAATCAAAGCCTGCGCCCAAAAGCCCAGAGGATGCAAAACCACAACGATCTCAGCCACGAGGCTCCCTTCCATGATCGTGAGCTTGGCAACCAAGCCATCCTTTGGGCCAGGCGATTGCGCTCTAATCGCACCACCATTCCTCGCCATCCGGCCACCAGCGGGCCAGCCGCTCTGAGACGAGCCATTCTCCAATATCGCGGCCGCCAATCGCAACCGTTGCCAGTGTGCGGCCATAGCGATCGGTTCCGCTGCGCCGGACCGTCCAGACATTGGTGTTGAGCAATTCAATGAGCCTTGCGCTGGCCTGTGCCGCCAGTGCCTTTTCGCGTTCGCCACCACAGATGTCGGTCTGAGGCTCAGGGGTGTCGAACCCCTCAAGTCTGATGTTTTCGCCTGCAAGCCAGATCGTGTCGCCATCAACCACGCAGGTCTTTTCAGCCGTGTTGGGCTGATAGGGGGCACACATTTCCATGACCGGTTGCGCCCATGCCAAAGAAGACACCGTTAGCGTTGCCAGAACCAGCCCCCACACTGCCGCCCTTTTTGCTCTCGTTGTCACCTGCCATCCAATACATATTCGATCATTGCCACAACAACTCGCAATATCAGTTTCCAATCACGCGGGTCCATATGGTGTCTCCCAGTTCCAGTTCGGGGACCAGCATAAACTTGCGCGGACGGGCGTGGATAAGTTGGCGCTAGAAGAAACCCAATAGTTGCGCCAACGCGGGAACCAGTGCCAGGACCAGGCATATCGAACCGATTACCGCCAGAACCTGGGCCTTTCTCAATTGATTTCGCCCTTGAGTATCGCAATCAGCGCTTCAGCACGAATAACGCGGCGGTCCTGAGCCCGAAGGTAGGCGGGCATGGCAACCCTTACGATTTCCATAAGCTCATTGAGGCCGGTTAGCACGGCATCTGTGTTCGGCCGCGGCGCTTGGGCGCTTTTCATCGGATCGCAATTCTCTTCAGTTTTCGACAATCGGCTTCGCACAGCCCGTGCCCGAATGCGCAAACGGTCGGTGTGGCCGCTCTCCCCTCCCCAAAGTGCCCTGGCCAGGTGGCTTTCGAAAATCTTTGCGCCCGTTCAGGCGCGCATTAAAACGCTCAAGCCGCGGCCATTGGCTCAATGTGGGTCAGGTCCACAGTTTCTCGGGCCGCGGCCAGATCGTAGGCGCGCTGAAGGTTCAACCAGAACTCAGCCGTGTTGCCAAAGAAGGCCGATAGGCGCAAGGCAGTATCGGCGGTAAGGGCTGTCTCTTTCTTCACAAGACGCTCGATACGGGTACGCGGCACCCCAAGGCGCCGGGCAAGAGCGCCCGCGCTCATTTCAAGCGGGACAAGAAACAGCTCGTTGAGCACCTCGCCGGGGTGCGCCGGGTTCTTGATCATGCTCATGGTCATACCTCAGTGATAATCCACAATTTCAACGTTCGCCGGGCCCTGACCGGTCCTAACAAAGGTGATGCGCACCAAATGCTCGCCCTCACGGTCACCAGACATCGCCTCAAGACCGTTGCCGGGTGGAAAACACATATCCTGCAGCGCAGAGGCAGCATCAGCGCGGACAGCATTGCGCGTGTTCGCTTCACCAGATCGGCGGGAAAGCCTTTGCCAAAAAATGTCGTCAACGGCATTTGCGGCAAGCTTGCCCTTTGTGCCCTGGATCACGCCCGACAATGTATCATACTGCGATACATCCTTTAATATCTCCTCCCCTCAATCGACGGCGGTTCACACAGCCCGGATCGGTCCTTCATAGCGCGCGACAATGGGGTCGGCGGTCAAAAATTCAATGCCTTCAGTGATGGCTTGGGCGATCAGAATGCGATCGAATGGATCCTTGTGGATCGGCGCCAAACCTGACGTCGCGATGGCATGGGTGGCGGTCACAGCTAGCTCATTATAACCGTTGTCGATAAGTCCCTTGCGTAAAAGGGATGCGTCGACCTTGAAATCGGATCGTCCCAACCCCGACTTGATCGCGATCTCCCAAAGACTGGCCGCAGAAAAGATCAACTCGCTCGACATGTTGGTGATCAGGGCGATGGCATCGGCCGAAAGTTTTTCGGGCATGGCTGCCGCCCACAACAAGATATGGGTATCGAGCAAGAGCTTCATGGCTTGCCGGAAAACATGGTTTCGATTTCAGCTTCGCCCATGCGGTCGAAATCGTCGGGGATCAACAATTTTCCCGCGAGGAACCCGACCCGCTCAACCGTTTCGCTATCTTTGGCTGACAGGGGAACGACCTTGGCGACCGGCTTGCCTGACTTTGCGATAATGAACGGCTCTCCGGCCGCGGCCAGATCGACCAGACGCGACAGATGGGTCTTGGCCTCATGAATGTTGATCGTTTTCATCACCTGCACCTTAATCTAGTTCAGTAAACTTAGTTTATTTATGTCCACGATTCAAGCTTGGGGCCATCTGCCTGTCAACGCTGCCGCTGACGAGAACGCGCTGCATCACGATTTGATTTCAACCACGCGGGTCCACCTCATCGGAATAATCAAAGGGCTCGACCAAATCCCCATCGTCGGGCTCGGCGTCCCAATCGTCTTCAGGACCATCGCGATCGAGCGCTTCAGGATCGCGGTCGTCATCGCAGTCAATCTCGACTTCGTTTATCTGGTCGGGCCCAAGGTCCTCATCACCATCCCAGCCCGGATTTACAGATACGAGCCCATCATCAAAAGACCGGCTTTGATCTCCCAGGCCTTTGCTTGCCCGACCGGCGTCAACGAGATCGGAAAGCGCGGAATCCAGCGTTTCGAGCGCGTCGGCATGCCCGCCCAGAAGGCGGCCACGGGCGTTGCGGCAGAGCATTGCCAATGTCTTTATTTCGGCTTTCTCTTCAGGCGTTACGACCGAGGGCAACGCCTCGAGCCGGAGCACCATGCGCTCGGTGATCGTTTGAGCGCGCTCAAGAAAACGATCGCTCGCCTGACGCATAAGCGCGACATCGCGCCGGAACCGCTTGCGGCGCGGCCCGGTTCGCCCATGCCCAAATCGGAAAGAAACCGCCTCATGAAATCTGTCTTGCCAGGCGCGCATCCCTTGGCGATAGGCCCGTTCGCCTGCCAGCCGATCTCCGCCGCTTTCAAGAACAGCGTTCCTGGCGGCATGCCCGGGATGGAGACGGTGGTCGATACGATTGCGCGGGCACAGCGGCGGAATGACAAATCCGTGAACATGCGGCCGGGTCTCATCGATGTGCTCGACAACAGATTGCAGACTATCGCCAAAAATTGCACCCAGCCAGTCAACGACAGCGTCGCGCCATTGTTGATGGAGTTCAAGTTCGCTTTGGTGGTCAAGCTCGCGCCAGGCACGCGGGTATGATGCAACGATCGCATAAAGCACAGTGCCGTCGCGACGAACCGGAGCGCCACGCCGGTCCCGCGCAGTCCTGATGAACGCGGCGAGCTGGTCCCGCACCGATCCGATCGGGATACCATGGAGTTGGACTGGCGGTTTCGGGTTTCGCACGTGAGGTGCCGAGCCCGGGGCACGTTCTGCTTCCTTGAGGATATCGTAGGCATTCTCATGGGATTTGCGCCGCGCACCCGCTTGCCGGCCATAACAGTTCAATCGAACAAATTGGCTGGTCATCGTGGTGTACCTTTCCCAATCGCCGCGTCCATTGATCTCACCGTATTCTAGTCAGGACCGACTAGAAGTCCGGTCTCAAAATGTCTCTTGTGGTCGCTTTGAGTCACCCCGAGTCACTTTTGGTTACGCGTGGTCACTTGCTGGAAACAAAATGTCGCCCCTGGTCACCGCCCGTGGCGCTTTGGTCCGAGCGCCGCACAAAAACCCCCGCACCCGAAGGTGCGAGGGCAAGTCGGATCGCAGATTTATCGAGACAGTCGGGATCGAAAATCTTCAAAAGCTCGGATGACCTTGAGCCTGACCAGTTCCCAGATCGCCAGACGGGAGAGCCCCGCAAGCAAATCGTCGGCGAAGCGGTTGGCATGATCGATGCGCCCATACCGATCGATGACGTTCAACCCAGCCGTCCGAACCGCCCTTTTTTCGATCTGAGCGATAATCGGCGCCAGTGTTGCGTCATGGCGCCGGGTCGCAATACCTTCGGTCAGGATCCGGGCACAATTTTTCGCACCGACGGGTCCCCGACCCAAAAGCAGCTCGCTTATCGCGTCCGGGGCCAGGTAGCGCACGATTTTGAGCAACTGGCGCTCTCGATCCTTCTGGCTCCCAAGCGCTGCGATACGCATGAGTATCGCAGCGCTTGCCTGACTGTGACTGGGCCCCGTGTCTAGAGGCCGAGGGTAAAACCCAGCGACCTCATCTGGGCGTCGGTCTCGCTCAGCACTGTCCCGGCCGAGCGGCGCATCATCTGGACAATTGTGGGATCCATCGCAATTTTGCGCGCCATCTCCGCGGTCGCAAGCAGGTTGCGCGTATCGGCGAGTTCGCACAACTTCATCCCCGAGCGGCGCACATCATTGATGATGGCCGTGGGGATGCGCGGAACAAGAAACGCTCCATCGCCCGCGAGTTTGGCGAGCTTGCGCAGATCATGCCCGGCCGGCAGGTGCCGGACATCGCCATCGCGCTGGCTGATCATGGGAACAATGCGATGCGGAGTGGGCAAAAGGTCGCGCCAGACCTCATAGGTTTCCAATGCCTCGCGCGCGATGTCTTCACGCGCGGATGTGGGCACTAAAACCAAGGCATGGCGCCCCATCGCCTCAAGGCGCGGGCCCACATCGAGCTGGTCGATGACATAGGTATGTCTGTTGATCGATGCGGCGGCGCAGTCGTAGATCAGGCAGTCATCGGGGCCCGCCTCAAGCAGTGCTCGGTCGAAGGCGCCATGCACGCGCACATCGGCGATAGGATCATGGACGACCTCATCGGTTGCCGGCAACACGACGTGGTGCACATTGCCATATGGATCGTAAAAGGTCTGATCATCGTTCTCGAAAATCTTCATGTTCAGCCCGGAGCGATAGGCGGCGTCAGCGACGATCTGTCCGGCCAAAGACTTGCCGGTTCCACCCAGGCGGTGGGAGGTAAGGGTAAGCAGAGGCGGCTGCTCGGCGGCAACCAGGTCGGGAATTTCGAGCATTAAAATGTCCTTTCAGGCCAAGCCGATGACACGATGTCACCGGTCATGAACAAAGCCTGCGCGGGATTTCGAGGACAATCGAATGGCCAATTGCGGATTTGAAAAAATCTGCGTCTTTTTCCGCTCTGGGTATCGCAAAGGGCCTGCTGCTCACCCGCCCGAGACGATGCGACGGCGTCCCGGCCGGCTGTGCAATGCGGCTGTCAGCGCACCCAGATCATCCCTATGGTGTGGTCCTGCGGAAGGTGCGGGGCCACCTGCTGCTGGAGGGATGACTGATGGTTCGGACAGCGGTGGTCCCAATTCCGCCCTCTCCCCAACGATTTCGGCTTTTGCGTCACCTTCAGCGCGGCTTGGCGTGGTAATCGGTGATCTTACCGTTCCTTCGGTCACGGGACTGGTGGTCGGCGCTGGTCCGTGCCGCCTTATGCCGCGAACCACACAGGGATCGCCGGCAGCTTTTCGGTCCCGATGGTGGTAAGTTTTAACGCGGTTCATGAAGTCGAATGCATCGCTCTTGTCGTTGCGCGCCTTTTGAATGATTTCGGCAATATAGAGGAACGCGTTGTCGTCTTTCTGAAGCGCGCGAATGACGCCGTAGAGCTGACGCACATGTCCCGCCAATGGGCGCAGCCCTTGCGCATTGCGCGCCGTCTGACAGGCCAATCCGACAAACTCCTCGTGTGTCACCGCGCCTCAAAGCTCCGTTCCCGATTGCAATGGCACCAGTTTCGCCTGCCCCTGGGCTCGATGGCAAAGCGGCCAATACCGGATTTGTCGATTTTTGAGGTGGGAAGGGTTTTCGTAATCTCGGTATGCGACCACCTTGCGCGTCGCCATGGGGCGCAAGGAGGCGAACACAAATGACGCATCTGACTGCGGTCGTCACAGTGCTTGCAAACGCCATCGACAAACGCATGACCCATTTGGACCTCCATGCCCGACTGCCCGAAGGGCCCCTGACGCTTGAGGCTTTCACACCGCTGGGCGATCGGGTCACCCCGTTCCAGATGGCCCAGATCCACACCGGGGTTTTAGACCTCAGGCGCGCGTTTTCCTCCCGATTGCTCACCCACCTCATCGTGCGACAGGTCAATGCAACCTCCCTGGCACGTGACCATGTAGCAAGCGATGAGGCCAAGACACGGCTCGAGAATGGAGGCGTCCTGGTTTCGCTACCCAGCGTTATCGACTTTGAAGGCCAGGGGTCGGTCGGACGGCCCGATGCCACCCCTATCGATGATGCCTTCAAGCAGGCTTTCGCGCAGGCAGTGTCGCGCATCTCGCGTCTTGCGGCTGTGGCCGACAATGACCAATATGAACGTTTTGAGCGTCAATATCGAGCGCTCGGCCAGCGTCTCGAGGCCCAGGCTGCGCTGTTCAATCTCAACGCCGCGCACAAGAACCACAACGAATTCCCTGTACTCAACTGGTGCGAAACCCGCGGCCCGGCGATGCTGGCTGCCGCGTATGGCCTTGAAGAAAAAGCGCTCGACACCGCCCTCGATACCGCCTTTATCGCTCGTCTCAAGACCAACCCGTTTAAGACCGTGCTTGCCGATGAACTGGGCCGGGTCGAGACACTTCTTGGGTGGTCGGACGCCCACTCTGAGCGCAAGCGGGGCGAGGCTAGCCGGCGTGACAGCACCCGCCGCATCATCAAAAAGGAAGGGCTCGATTGGCAAACTGCTCCTGGAGCGATCGATCCGCCGCGCATGCATGGGTCGGTGCGCCGCAACCTTGTCGCCGAAACGGCCATGGCAAATCTTGATCCCTCTGCCATGGTCAAGGCTGCGGTTCTTTTTGATCTTGAGCCGGCATATTGGGTTTTTTTGACCCGGCTCTATCTGCTGCCCATTCTCGCCGCTGCCGGTCTGGCCGGCCGGGTCGGGCTGCGCCGCCAGCCGGGGATGATCGCAAGCCCGATCCTTGCGGGAGGATTGGTGGCATTGGCCGAAAGGCGCGCGGCAGGTGACAATGATGGCGACCAGGACGGGTCAAACGACGAGATCGGGGCACACCAGGGGCTTCTCGACACCCTCTTTGAACGATCCGGTCTTTCGATCAACGAACTTGGCGCCCTTGGGCGGGAGTTCTTGAAAACCGGCCAGCCGATGGCGATCGATCCACCTTCCGGGCCAAAACGGTTTTTCCTTGGCGATTGATCGCTTGTGTCAGGGTTTGGCAAAAGGCGCCTTTTGCCGGGGAGCGCGCGCAAACACACAATCGCGCACAACGGCCACGTCGCCGGGGAATGTGCGCAAACACAGTTTCCCGCACGACGGCCTCTTTGCCGGGGAACGTGCGGAAACAAAGATTGGCGAACGTGCCGCCCGACGCTCGACTTGTTAGCACAGCTGCCAACTCAGTTCGCCTGGAAGCGCCAGTATCAATGGTGGTCCTTCTGGCTGGGGCTGAACGAAAATGATCTATGGGTTGCTATTGGGTGTGTTGAGCGGACCGGCTCCCTCATCGCCTCCCATGAGGGTGATAATGGTACGCTCGAGATCATCGGATTGCTCGCGACGTGTCAGCTCGGCGGTGGTGCCGCTATAGAGTACATAACCCTTGTCGAGCACAATGATGCGATCGGCATGCTGTATTTCATCGACCAGATGGGTCGCCCACAGGATGCTCATGCCCTCGACCCTGACGAGGCGCCTCATTTCCCTAAGCAACGCGCGCCGGCTGTTCGGATCGAGCCCCGCGCTCGCTTCGTCCATCATCAGCAGCCGCGGGCGATGAAGCCGGGCCCGCGCCAATTCGAGCCGCCGCCGGTTGCCACCGCTCAAGGTCCGGGCCCGCGCCGTGGCCACCCCGTCAAGCTGGTATTCCTCGAGCAAACCCGATATTCGCCGCCTGGCTTCCCTGCGGGAAAGACCATGCAAATCGGCATGAAAAAGCAGGTTTGCCTTCACGCTCAGTTCCAGATCGAGCGTTTGTTGCTGGAAGACAACGCCTATATCGGCCAGCGCGGCGATCGCATTCCGGCTCATATCGTGACCCAGCACGGTGATCCGCCCTGCGTCGGGCGAAAAAATGCCCGTCAGCAGTTGTAAAAGCGTTGATTTTCCCGCCCCGTTGCGGCCGAGGATGGCGACAAATTCGCCGCGCCCGATCGTAAGGCTCACGCCCCCAAGCGCGCGCACCTCACCGTAGGATTTGGAGACGTTTTCGACGCTGAGCGCCGGGCCATGGCCGTCTGCCGCGTCGAAACGTTCCTGTGTCATCGCAACCTCGGGTTGTTGGGTTGAACCCATCATGGTAAAACTTTTGTATTTCTGGACGGCAATTTAGGCAGGGAGGAGACCGCCATGCAAGTCTGGTTCGCCGCCGTTATCGCGGCACCCTTGATGATCTTGAGCCCTCTTGCCGCACAGGCGGAGGGCAATCTGGCCAGTCGGCCCGAGACACTCGAGCTCTCTATCGACACCCGCACGCTGGCCTTTTCCGATACAGAATACGAGTTGGAAACGGGCAAATACTACATTTGGGAAATCACTCATGACGGGTTCGAGGAGTTGATGATCCGCTCCCCCGAGCTCTTTCGTAATGCCTGGATCAACCAGGTCATCATCAATGACCTCGAGGTCCACACCTCCGGCGCGGTTTACGGGCTCGAATTCGACGACGAGGGCACGCTGACGATTTCCTTTGTGCCCATCCGCCCGGGAAACTATGAATTCTTTGCAGAGGGCTTTCAAGATCGCGGCCTGTCGGGCACCTTCGTTGTGCGCTGAAGATTTTTAAGCTGGGGAGGCTATCATGTCCGTTCTTCCGATCCTGAGAACCGGCGCATTGCATCTGGCCGGCGCTTTGGTGCTCGGGCTTTGCCTTGGCCTTCCCGCCAGCGCGGCCGGCACGGGGTATGTGTTTGTCAGCAATGAGCGAAGCGACAGTGTCTGGGTGTTCGATCCGGCCAATGATTTTGAGCTGGTTGCGGAGATACCGACCTCTTCGCGACCGCGCGATATGCAGTTCAACATTGACCGGACGCGCCTCTACGTCGCTTGTGGGGATGACGACGTCATCGATGTCATCGACGTTGCCTCGCTCAGTGTCGTCGACTACGTGCCAACCGGGCGCAGCCCCGAAATGTTTGTCCTCAATGAAAACGAAACCCAGATCTTTGTCTCCAACGAGGAGAACTCGACAGCCCAGGTCATAGATGTGGCCAGCAAGGTCATCATCCACGAAATTCCTACGGGCGCCGAGCCCGAGGGCGTGCTTCTGACCGAGGACGAAACCACGCTTTACGTCACCTCCGAAATCGCCGACATGGTCCATGTCATCGACACGGCAAGCGGCACGGTGGTTGACAATGTCATTGTCGGCACCCGGCCGCGCCGGTTCGAACTGGTCAAGGACGATACCGAGCTTTGGGTGAGTGATGAGCTATCGGGGTCTGTCACGATCATAGATGCAGCCACCAACGAAGTTATTGATCAACTCCAGTTCCTGCCGCCCGGCTTTCGTGAGGTTGATGTTACCCCAGTGGGGATCCTGCTTTCCGAGGATGGTCAGACAATGTATGTAACGCTCGGGCGCGCCAACCACATAGCCTATGTCGATGTCGAGACCCGTGAGATCGAAGACTATACGCTCGTGGGCAGTCGCGCCTGGAGTCTGGCTCTGAGCGCCGAGGGAACTCAACTCTATGTCACCAATGGGCTCAGTGACGACATGTCTGTCATTGATCTCGAAACGCGCTCCAACGTCAGATCGATTCCGACCGGGCGCGTGCCCCATTCGATCGTGGTCGATGATGAGCCCGCATAAGATCTCTCTCGCGGCGCTGGCATGGGTGCTGGCGGCATGTCTGACATCGGCGCCGGCCACGGCCCAGGAGGCGGCGTCTGCTGAGCAGGTTCGGATCGGTTATGTCGATCTCGAAGACAGTCCGCGGTACGATCCCTTTCTTGCCAACTTCCTCGTGCCCCAGCGCCCATGGGGACGCAGCATGGCCGGTGCCCTGCTCGGAATTGCCGATGGCCAGCAGATCGGCCAGGTCATCGGGGTCGAGTTCGGGTTGCGCGAGGCGCACGGGAGCACGGTCGACGAGCTTGCCGCAACGGTTGGCGAATGGGCCCAAGACGGCGTTCATTTCATCATCGCCGATCTGCCTTCAGAACAATTGCTGGCCCTTTCGGAGGCTCTGCGGGACCAGCCTGTGATACTGCTCAACGTTTCGGCGCAGCAAGACGAGTTGCGCGGCGCCAATTGCCGGGTCAACATCGTGCACGTGATCCCGAGTTACCGCATGCAGACAGACGCGATCGTGCAGTATCTGGTGTCCAAGCGCTGGACCAACATCCTTGCCCTGCAGGGTCCGCTGGCGCAGGATGCGGCGATCATCCAAGCGCTTCGGGAATCTGTTGGTTTCTTCGGCGCCGATATTGTTGAAGTGCGACCGTTCGTGCTTTCCGCCGATCCGCGCCGACGCGATCAAAACAACGTCGCGCTGGTGACCGAAGGTACCAATTACGACGTTGTCTTTGTTGCCGACAGCGACGGCGAATTCGCGCGCAGCGTGCCCTACCAGACCAATCCGCCACGTCCGGTGGTCGGTTCGGCCGGCCTTGTCGCCGAAGCCTGGCACTGGGCGTGGGAACGACAAGGCGCGCCGCAGGTCAATGCACGGTTCGAGGCCGCCAACAACCGGCGCATGCACCGGTTTGACTGGGCCGCCTGGGCTGCGGTCCGGGCCGTGACGCAGTCTGTGTTGCGTTCGCAATCTACTGAGTTCGAGCCGGTGCGCGATTACCTGCTCGGTGAGCGCATGAATCTCGATGGGTCCAAGGGTAATCCCATGAGCGTACGCGCTTGGGACCACCAGATGCGCCAAGGCATGCTGCTGGCGGCAGGCAATGTGGTGGTCGGCCTGGCACCGATTGAAGGCTTCCTCCATCAGACCAATGATCTCGACACTTTGGGGGTCGACGCGCCGCGCACGGCATGCCAATTCTGAACAATGGCGAACAGACCGCGAGACGGCGCGAAACGGATGATCCACGCAGCTCGGGCCTTGCGCGGCATCGTGGCACGAGAGCTCGTAAAGTTCATGCGCCAATACGGTCGGCTGGCATCGGCCTTGGTGCGCCCAGCCCTCTGGCTGGTGGTTTTTGCCGCGGGCATGCAGAACCTGTTTGGCGTTTCGCCGATCGAGCCCTATGAAACCTACATTCCCTATCAGGAATATATAGTTCCGGGCCTGCTCGGTATCGTTTTGCTGTTCAACGGAATGCAGTCGTCCCTCTCGCTCGTTTATGACCGTGAGATCGGAACCATGCGGCTGCTGCTCACTGCGCCCCTGCCTCGCTGGTATCTGCTGCTGTGCAAGCTGATCGCCGGGACCCTGCTATCGGTTGTACAGTGCTACGCATTCCTGGTCGTCGCGCACCTCATCGGGGTGCGTGTGCCTTGGAGCGGCTGGGCGTATGTTCTTCCGGCGCTCGTGGTTTGCGGCTTCATGCTCGGCGCGATCGGGTTGCTGCTCTCGATCGCCGTGCGGCAGCTGGAGAACTTTGCCGGAACGATGAATTTCGTGATCTTTCCGATGTTCTTTCTCTCATCGGCGCTCTATCCGCTCTGGCGGCTTCGGGAAAGCGGGGCCCAGTATCTCTACATCGCATCGAGCTTGAACCCCTTCACCCATGCGGTAGAACTCGTGCGCTATGCAGCTTACGGCAAGTTCAATGGCCTTGCTCTGGCGGTGGTCGCGGGAGCAGCCATCGTATGCTTTTTTCTTGCCGTCATCGCATATGACCCGCAGATCGGGCTCATTCGCCGTCGCCCCAGAGCCTGACCCAGGGCGATTGCAGCCGACGGCGAGGTACGCTCTGTTTGGTCATTTGTCTCTCGAAATCAACCACCCTTGCTATCGAGCAGAAACTGGGTGTAGCATCTTGTCTTGGGGGAAAAGAAGGGAAGAGGCCTCACCATAATAGTACTTTGGCACTAGGTGTATTTTAGAAGTCTCGATCCCCTGTTTGCTTTTTAAGATAGGGATCATTCACTTGCACAAGCACTTCGACAACAAGCAATCTTCGACCTCACAGTGTCGTTGTAAACTGAACCGTCGTACCGTTGTCGGCGGGATTGCAGGCGTAGCCGGATTGGCCGCACTGCCTGCTTTCGGTCAGGACGATATCTCCAGGCAGCCGCCTGCGGTTGGCGACTACCTCGTATTTGCCACAGGCGACGACCAGACGACGCCACTGACCCCGGAAATGATCGTCCAGAACGCAGCCCCCATTCAGGCTTGGCCGGCCGACGCAGCGACTGAGACGGTTCGCAATGGCACAGCCCTTAACCTTTTGATGTTGTCGCGTTGGGACCCTGCGGTTCTCGCCCCCGAGGCCCAGGACTACGCAGCCGGCGGAGTTGTTGCTCAAACGGCGATCTGTACACACGCTGCGTGCGAAGTAACCGACTGGATCGCCGAAACCTTTCATATGGAATGTCCCTGCCACCTGTCGCGGTTTGATCCCCGTCAGAACGGGGCTGTTATCCAGGGGCCGGCCCGCCGCAGCCTTCCCGCGCTCGCATTGGTCCTTGAGGACGACAGGATCGTCGTCAACTCCCCCTTCGACGGCCGTGTCGGCGGGGATGTTTGAGACCATGAACAAGCGTTTGCATCACGCCGAAATGCGGAATTTCTAGAGACGCCTGAAGAGCTCAAAGGAGGAGGTTTCCATGCTCAAGAGGTACACATCACAAGGCCTGCTCGGAATCGGTATTGCCGTTCTGCTCGCCTCATCAGCGCTCGCGCAGGACGCGCCCGCCGGACCCGAAGCACCTCCGGGGCCATCGGCCCCTCCAGGACCGGCTGCTCCTCCCACGGCCGGGGATGCTCCCCAAGCGCCGGCCGCCCCGGTTATGATCCCCGATTATCAACCGGTCGACGCCACCGTCTTGACTGATCCGGATCCCGCGGACTGGCCCGGCTATCGCCGCGCATACAATGGTTGGGGCTTTAGCCCTCTCGACCAGATCAGCGTTGACAATGTCGACGATCTGGAGCCGGTCTGGACCGTATCGACCGGCTATTCTGAAGGGCATGAAGCCCCGCCGATGGTAATCAACGGCAAGATGTTCGTTTCGACGGCCGGCAACCAGGTGCTCGCCCTTGATGCGGCCACCGGCGAGATCCTTTGGCGATATCAGCGTGAGCTTCCCCCCGACATGCTCGGTTCCCACCCCACCAACCGCGGTGTGGGGTTCTGGGACGACAAGGTCTTTTTTGTTTCACGCGATTCGGTGCTGGTCGCCATCGACGCCGCAACGGGCGCCGAGGTTTGGTCTGCGACCATGGAGGATTACCGGAACGGGTACTATTCCAACCTCGCGCCGCTGGTCGTTGACGGCAATGTCATCGTTGGCACCTCTGGCGGTGAACGCGGTATCCGCGGCTACATTGCGGCCTATGACGCGGAAACCGGCGATGAGGCATGGCGCACGTTCCTGGTTCCCGCGCCGGGCGAACCGGGGTCTGAGACCTGGCCTCAGCCGGGCGATGAATTCGAGGACGCCTGGATGACCGGAGGTGCATCGAGCTGGATCACCGGTCAATACGATCCGGAAACCAACCTCGTTTATTGGGGAACCGGCAACGGCGGACCATGGATGGGCGACCAGCGGCCCGGTGACAACCTCTACGTCACCTCGGTCGTTGCGCTCGATCCCGAGACGGGCGAGATCAAGGGGCATTTCCAATATCATCCCAACGACTCATTTGACTGGGACGAAGTGGCAGCCCCCATCCTCGTTGACCTGCCGAACCGAGAAGGCGAAACCGTTCCCGGCCTCGTCCATGCCTCGCGCAGCGGCGTGCTGTGGCAACTCGAGCGTACGCCTGAAGGTCCCATCGAGTTCATCAGCGGCGCGCCCTATGTCGATCAGAACTGGATCGGCAGCATGGATTCAGAAACTGGATATGTAGAATATGCGGAAGGGACCAAGCCGGGCACCGGCATCACCGGTGATTTCTGTCCCTCCTTCTGGGGCGGCAAAGACTGGCCCCCGATCGCCTATAGCCCCGACACCAATTATGTTTATATCCCCGCCAATGAGAACATGTGCACACGCATGCAGGGCGGCACGGTTGTCGACTATCGTCCCGGCGCGTCTTTTACACGAGGCACTCAGGGCGATTTTTCCGAGCTCTATATAGTGGAGGGTGCTGACCATATCGGCGAAGTCCAGGCTTGGGATCTTTCAACCGGCGAGATGGTTTGGAGCCATGAGTTCGCCGATTCCCAGAACTGGGGGCCGCTCATGGCAACCGGTGGCGGCCTGGTGTTCGGCGGCGGCACCAACGATAGCATGTTCCGTGCGTTCGATGCCGAAAGCGGCGATATCGTCTGGGAGCAGCGCGTCAATTCCGGTGTGATAGGCGTGCCGAGCACATTCGAGGTCGAGGGTCGCCAGTATGTCGCCGTGCAGGCCGGCTGGGGCATTGACGCGGCGAGCATGCAGAACAGGCTCGCATCATCGTATCCGGATCGCTTCGCCCCGGCATCAACCGTACCCACGGGTGGCGTGATCTGGGTGTTCGCACTTCCCGAGGACGAGGCGTCCGAGGGATAGGCCACACGCGCTGGGCATCGCATGACTAAGGTATCCCACGGCGGAAACCCAGGCGTGCGGTGCCCAAGTTCTCTTTTTGCGCGGAAAGCTCTGATCGTCATGGCATTATTGAATTGTCTGAAGGCCTTAGGGTTCGCCGTTCTGCTTGCCACGGTCCCCACAGCATCTGCGCAGGAGCGTGATCCGGCCGACTGGCCCATGAACCTTGGTTCACTCGAGGGCACCCGCTACTCGGCCCTCGACCAGATCGACCGGAACAATATCGGCCAGTTGGTCGAACTCTTCAGCGTTCCGCTAGGCGGCCTGCTCCAGGGTGGCGGGGACTTTGCAGACGCATTGCCCATCAGCCCGCTGATCGAAGACGCCTACATCTACATCACCGATGGCACCGGGCGGGTCTACAAGCTTGATGCCCGCGAACGCGGTCGCATCGTCTGGCGCAGTGAAGGGCACCAGGAGGATATCAACAGTTGGCTCGAACCGAGCCGCGGACTAGCATTCTACGAAAATTTTGTCATTGCAACCACCGCCGATGGCCGGCTGCTCTGGCTGGACAAGCAGACCGGGGAGCTCGCTCGCTCCGTCCAAGTCGGCGATCCGTTGGACGGCTACACCATTTCTACATCGCCGCTGGTCGTCGATGACCACATCATAGTCGGAGGCAATGGCTCGAGCCGCGGCGCCCTGGGCCGGATCGACGCGCTCGACGCCCATACCGGCGACCCCCTGTGGCGCGTCGACACCGTCACGCTTTCCGACGGCAGCGGACTCGTCGGCGGCGGGGCGATCACCCAGACAGGCGTCTACGACGCCGCGGCCGGTCTTACGGTCTGGGTCACCGGCCACCCCGTCCCCCGCTTCGAACCCACATCGGCATCCATGACCAACAGCGCGATCGCCATCGAGGTGGAAACCGGCAAGGTGCGCTGGCATTTCCAATATGTCGCCGCTGACGATCATCCGAACGGATTTTCCGAAGGCGGCTCACATCAGATCGTGCCGGGCGACGGTGAAGGCAAAAACATCACCCACTTCGGCGCCAACGGGCAGTACCATGTACTCAATCTCGACAGCGGTTCACTGCAGAGTTCGACACCGCATGTCGCCGGAACGCTCGGTGAGGAAGAGTTCGGAACGGGCTGGGCTGATCGCGCCGGATGCCCAAACATCCGCAGCGTCGAAGCCTTCGCCTCGGCCTACAGCCCCCGCACAGGGCTTTCATACGGCGCCGGCGCCGATGGTTGCTTGACCGAAGCCATTCCCGCCATCAAAACCTACTCCCTGCCCGGCTGGATGGGCGCCTACTACTCCGGGGCCGCCTCCCATCTGGGGATGCTTTCGGCGCTCGATCCGGCGACGGGCTCACTTAAAGCCCAGTATCTCTTCGACTTTCCGCTGCACAGCGGCGTGCTGGCCACCGCCGGCGGACTCGTGTTCACAACGACCGCCGAGGGCACGCTTCACGCACTCGACGATGAAACGCTTGAGCCGGTCTGGACCCACAAGTTTTCCTCGCTGACCTCAGTCCTGCCGACAACCTTTGCTGTCGATGGGCGGCAATACATCGCTGTTGTCGTAGGCGGCAACGCATTTAGCGGCGAGTTACCATACCGTCCGCGCGAGATGAGCAATGCCGAACCGATTTTCGCGGTTGTGGTTCTCGGGTTTCCGTCATGAGTGAGCTTTTCCGCATTCTTTCAATAGCGCTCGGGATCTTTCTCACGGCCCTCTTGCAAACGGCTGCTGCGTGTGACAACCGGCTGTCGGTCTGGGACCTGCCGCTTGGAACCAGCGCGTCAGAGCTGCTTGGAACCTTCCAAGACCATGCCTGCGGCACAAATGGTGGGCCGCCCTCGCGCCCGTTGTCCGGCTTTGAGGACTACCACCTGTGCGAGACGGACGAACAAGGATTTTACGAGGTCTATTTCCGCTATGACGACGAGCAGGAGTTCGTCGCCCGCGCCCTCGAGCAGGACCGCCGCATCGCAATGTGTCAAGGCACCCGCGTCTTCGACATTCCTGTGATCGCATCAGGCCTGTTCGACGACAGCGGCATATTGCGGGGGATGCGATTGGTGACGGACGCGCGCGGCGCTTTGCCCGCAAACCGCAACGATCACTGGGCGCTCGGTTCAATGCTGCGCAAAAAGTTTTCCGGCAATTGGCGCTGCCATCCACTGCCCCTCGGATCGGGCGATACACCTGCTGCCAGTTTCGTGCCGAACCAAGAGTGCACACTTGGGACCGACAACACCGAGTTCTTTGTGCGCCAGACGTATTTTCACCGCACCGGACAATCATTCCGGGACGAGTTCGGGGTCGTGCACCCTAACCTCTTCGTCAGCGAAACCTATTTTCAGATAATCCAAGACGCCGCTGCGCCCTAACTGCACAGCTAAGTACCGACACGTCCAATTACGGCGTTATCGAATTGGGTGCAGGTGAGATCGGCGCCGTCGAGCCGGACATTGCGCAAGTCGGCGTTCACCAGACGGGCATCGGTAAAATCGGCGGCCAGGAAGTCCGCGTTGAAGGCGTGGATCTGCGCCAGATTGGCGGAGGCGAAGTTCACCCCCATGAAGCCGCCATTGGTCAGACGCGCACCGCGCAAATCGCTGCGCTGGAAGTTCGCCGCCTGGAAATTGGCCAGTTGCAAGTCCGCCTCGCGCAAATCGGCGCCGGCGAAACTCGCGCCCCGCGCCAGTACACCTGACAGGTTGGTACGCCAGAGCTCGGCTCCTCCCAGTTTGGCGTTTTGCAGCCGCGCGCCGCTAAGATTGGCGTCGCCGAGATGAGCCAAGCTTAAATCCGCCCCATAAAGCAATGCGCCCCGCAAATCGGCGGATAGCAACGAAGCCCGCTTCAGGTCGGCCAAGTTGAGATTGGCGCCCGATAGGAAGGCTCCGTCCAGTCGGGCATCAGCCAGGATGGCCCGGTGCAATGACGCCCCGGCGAGGCTAGCGCCCCGAAGGTCAGCTCCTGAGAGGTCGCGGTACTGCAATTGTGCGTTCCGCAGATCACACGCCGGACAATCGCTGCTCTCAACTGCCAGGAATGCCTCGACATCCCCCTTGGGAATCGCATCTGGTCTATAAGGAGTCGGCAATCCGGTCGAAGGCGGTACGACAAATGGTCGGCACAGCTGCATCGACGGCTGGCCGAACGCAGGTACAATCGAGCCCGCAAACAGGAGAAATAAGAGGGCTGATCGAGCCTGATTGATTACACTCGTCCTCAACATACAGTCGAGTATGGCTCCTCGTGTATGCTATGGCAAGCCGACGGCTGAGTCGCCAGCCGATAGGCCCACGGCGACGCCGCTACTCGCCGTGATCCAGCACCCGGCGGGCCGCCCTGATTTAGTCGCACCAATCACCCAGTGAGGGTGCATGTTCTTGTGCGCCGAATGCCGCGCTACCCGGCCGTCCCGACGGCGCGATCGACCGATTTGGCCGCGTATCTTGCCGTGATACATATTCAAGACCGCCCCTAGCCTCCGCTTCATAGGACGGAATTATCGAAAACTCGAACCTGCTCGCTGCTGGCCGGTGGGGGAGACGTTTGCGGCTCAGCTCACAATCGGCATCAAAGGTGGGGATGAAGCGAAAAATAATGGCCGCTCAGTCGCCGATCTCGTCAGGTGGCAGCCGGAACGGTCGTTTCCGGGAAAGAAGCCTGTATTGCGAACAACTTGATAGCTCGCAGCGTCAATCTGCACTCGAACAGCGCCCGATCAGCCCAGTCAAGCTACGTCCTCCATCGACCAGCAGATGACGTCGGAGCTATGCTCTACATAGGGTAGGCGCTCAAAGCAATGGCCAACTAATTCCCGCCAAGCTAGAAAATCACGCGAGCCGGCGAACCCGATGACATGGTCTTCTACGCTCCCCCAGCCGACGACCAGTTGGTAGCGCTGAGGTAGCTCCACCACCTTGCGCAGCTGGAGTGAATGGAAGCCGACGGCCCGCTTAAACAGTGGAGCGGCGCGGCGTACCCCTTCCTCGAACTCCTGTTCAAAGCCAGGCTTGATGTCGATCTGGGCAATCTCGAGAATCATTACAGGGCTCCGTCCT
Organism: Pelagibacterium nitratireducens; assembly: GCF_037044555.1. Taxonomy (NCBI): domain Bacteria; kingdom Pseudomonadati; phylum Pseudomonadota; class Alphaproteobacteria; order Hyphomicrobiales; family Devosiaceae; genus Pelagibacterium; species Pelagibacterium nitratireducens. The sequence goes on along the minus strand of NZ_CP146275.1, from coordinate 364,110 downwards.
TTGACACTCTCACCCCTTGCGGAAATCGCTGCCCAGCGCAATCAACTGTACGCCATCGGAGGCCGATGGCTGAGCGCCGAAGTCGGGAGGAATGGCGATTTCGGCTGAGGCAATATAGTTTTCCAGTGCGCCCAGCCCTTCCACCTCGACCACGATGGTCGAGCCGGGTTCGATCGGCCGGGAATTGGCGGGAGTGCCGGTGAGGATCATGTCACCGGCTTCTAAGGTGATGGTACGCGCCAAATCTGCCAGCAGATAGTGCGGATCCCAGAGCAGGTCGTTGGTATTGGCGTCCTGCACCACCTTCCCGTCGATGAGCGTGCGCAAACGTTTATTACGGAAGTCCCAGTCGGTGACCAGGGACGGGCCGACCGGCCCCAGCGTGTCGCTGCCCTTTACCCGGACCATGCTGTTCTCATCGGTGTCGCGGAAGTCGTGCAGGCCGAAATCGTTAGCAATGGTATAGCCAGCAATACAGTTGGGCGCCTGTTCGGGCGTGATGTTACGGGTAGTGCGACCAACTACGAGGGCGAACTCGCCCTCGTAGTTAAGGAAACGGCAATTCGCCGGCCGGACGACGGTGCCGCGATGGCTGTTGAGGCAGGAGACCGACTTCCAGAAATAGGTAGGGGCTGGAGGCTGCTCGCGTCTTAGCTCATCAAGCCGACTGCGGTAGTTGAGATGTACGCAAATCACCTTGGTCGGCACAGCCGGCGGCAAATGAACAACATCATCGACCGCGCGACGGCTTCCGTCGATCCAGGTGAAGGCGTTGTTTTCGACGGTGATGGTCCGCACTAGGCCATCGATCTGCACGCGTCTGAAGTCGGTCATTTCGTCTTACTCCTGATACGGGGTCAGCGGGCGCCGGGAGGAGGGGCGGCAGGATAGCCGCGTCCGGCATAGTCGAAGTCACCCAGTTCCAAGACGGTCAAGTCGGAGGCCTGCGGCGAGGCGTAGTAGGCGCGGATTTCCTTGATCAGGCCGCTGGCCGGATCGAATTCGTACCACTCATCGCCGCGCAGCATCTTATTATGCTTGGTCTTGAAGTGCGTCCATTCCATTACGGCCCGGTAGCTGATCGGCTCAATCAGAAGCGTGTCGATGCTCCAGTAGGAGCCCATTTCATTGACTGCCTCAATCCAGCGATCGGCCACGGTGCGGGCGCCGCGGAACGGCCCCCGATACATGCGAGGTGGAAAATAATGCACTGCCTCCACGGTAAGACAGGACATGATCTTGCCCGAATCAGCTTCGTTGCAGCCATCAAAGTAAGTGCGGATGGTCTGCTCCATGGTCTCCGCGCGTCGGGCAATGTCAGGATCGGTATAAAAGCTCATCAGGAGTCTCCTGCTTTCTCGAGAAAAAAGGATTCAGTCGTCCTCAACGAAAATCTTCTTGCGGCGGCGCACCATCATCGGCAGCACCGATACGGCCAGCAGCGCCACAGCCGCCAGCAGCAATCCCAGACTGATTGGGCGGTCGAAGAAGGTCACTGGACTCCCGCGCGACATCATCATGGCCCGCCGCAAATTTTCCTCGAGCAAGGGCCCGAGCACGAAGCCAAGCAAGAGCGGTGCCGGCTCACATTTGAGGCGGTAGAGCACGTAGCCGAGAATGCCAAACATGGATATTTGATAGAGATCGAAGGCGTTTCCGTTGATGGAGTAGGTGCCAATGGCCGAAAAAATGATGATGGCCGGAAATAGGGCCTCATAGGGCACCTTGAGCAGACGGACCCACAGGCCGACCAACGGCAGGTTGAGAACCAGCAGCATCAGATTGCCAATCCACATGGAGGCGATAAGCCCCCAGAACAGCTCTGGACGCTCGTTGATGACCGACGGTCCAGGGGCAATGCCCTGGATGAGCATGGCTCCGAGCATGAGGGCCATGACCGGGTTGCTTGGAATGCCTAGTGTAAGCATGGGAATGAAAGAAGTCTGCGCGCCGGCATTGTTGGCTGACTCGGGTCCGGCGACCGCTTCGATCGCGCCGTGACCAAAACGCTCGGGCGTCTTGGACAGGCGCTTTTCAAGGGCATAGGAGGTAAAGGAGGACAACATCGCCCCGCCTCCGGGCAATATACCAAGAATAGAACCGATCGCGGTTCCGCGCAGGACGGGATTGGTCGACCGCTTGATGTCGTCCCGGGTCGGCATCAGCCTGCCTATCTTGTTGATCTCACCTGAACGTTTGACGTTGCCGGCTAGGTTGCGCAGAATTTCGGCTACGCCGAAGATTCCCACCGCCACGGCTATGACATTGATGCCATCGAACAATTCGATCATACCGAAGTTCAGCCGGGGCAAGCCCGAATAGACGTCTGTACCGATGACGCTGAGGAGTAGGCCGAGCACCACCATAGCAAGCGCCCGGAGCACAGATCCGTGCGCCAGCGCAATGGAACAGACCAGACCTACAACGATCAGCGAGAAATATTCCGCCGGGCCGAATTCTATGGCGACCAAGGCCAGCGCGGGTGCAAAGGCAGCAATAAGGAGTGTTGCGAAGGTACCCGCGATGAAGGACCCGACTGCGGCAACGGCCAGTGCCGGCCCTGCCCTCCCACGACGCGCCATCTGATAACCATCGATCGCGGTGACGACCGATGAAGCCTCGCCGGGCAAGTTGATAAGAATGGCCGTGGTCGAACCGCCATACTGGGCGCCATAATATATGCCCGCCAGCATGATCAGCGATGCGGTGGGAGACAACGTAAAGGTAATGGGTAGCAGCATCGCTATGGTTGCTGTGGGACCAACGCCAGGAAGGATGCCGATCAGCGTACCGAGCAGTGCACCGACGAAGCAATAAACCAGATGTTCGATGGACGTTGCGGTTGAGAAACCGAGAGCCAGATTGGCCAGTAAGTCCATGGTTCTAACCTGTAATGAAAGTGGGCAGAAGCGGAAGCGGCAGATGCAGACCGAAGCTGAACACAGCGACACAGAGAATGGTGAGGCCGACGGTAACGCCAATGCCCATGCGCACGGTCATGCGTGGACTGGCAAAACACACGACGCCCACGCAGATGGCCGTTGCCAGAGCCAGGCCCAATTCACGCACGGTTACTGCAAATAGGATCGGCGCCAGGGCAATGGTAACAATGGCTCGCCACGGGACTGGACCAGGGGCGTCCTCGTCACCGACTACCGCCTCGGTGTGGGGACTGGCAAAAGATCTGAGGCCAATCGCCAAGCCAAGCACCGCGAGGAGTACGCCGAGCATCACCGGAAAGAAGCCGCTACCCATCCTGGAGGGCGTTCCGATGTTGAGCGTAAATAGGGCATAAAGGGCAAACCCGGCGCCTAGAAGGACGCAGAGCCCTCCAGCCAGCAAGTCTTCGCGTTTAAAAACCACGTGCAACCCCTCCCCTGGACTCGTCAACTTATCAGCGCTTGAATGAGGGGTCTAAGGCTTCGGCCATGCGCATCAACGCGTTCCATTCCGCGACATTTCCGCCCTTATCGTGTGCATCCCACTGTTCGGCCGCCATTTCGCACATTTCGGGCGGCGGCAAGCGCAGCGGCGCGCCGCTGGCTTGCGCAGCCAATTGCACCTCACAGCTGTCGATCAGGTATTTCATGCTCATCATCGCCTCCCCGATGCCGGGGGCGCAGGTGAGAAGGCCGTGATTGCGCAAGATCATCACCTTCATCTGACCGATGTCCATGGCAATCTGGGCGCGCTCAGCTTCCTTGTCGGAAATGCCGTAATACTCGTGGTAGGCAATACGCCTGTAGAAACGCATTGAGCCCTGAGTTAGGGGCAGGAGATCGACGTCGAGCGCTGAAATGGCCATTCCGGCCTTGGTATGAACGTGGATGGAGCAGTTGATCTCCGGCCGCGCCTTGAGCACGGCCGTGTGGATGTTAAAGCCAGCCACGTTTACAGCCCGCGATCCGTCCTGGACATTGCCCTCGAGGTCGAGCTTGACCAGCGAGGACGCTGTGACTTCGTTGAACAATTCGTCGTTCGGCTTGAGCAGAAAACAGTTGTCCTCGCCCGGAACGCGCAGCGTAATGTGATTGTAGACGAGATTGGTCCATCCGAACCTGTCTGCAAGCCGGTGGGCCGCAGCCAGTTCGATGCGCGCCGACCATTCAGTATCGGACATACCCGCTGGCTGGACATCCTGTGACGCGGTTTGAACCATCTTTCCCTCCTCGTTTCCTCTGCTTCTACGCTAAGGTAGCGCGAGACTCCGTGTCAAGCACTGAATTCCGTTCTATATACTGAACGCCATTTAATCCGACCTTCGATACCGATCGGACAATAATCTATTGATATAACGCCATAAAACAGCATCCAACCCACTCTCATGGCATCAGAATATATCGCCCATGGAGCACCATACACTGCGTGCACTCGATTTGACACTTGCCTAGCTGAATTATGTTCAATACACTGACCATCGTTCACCGGTCTGCAATTTCAGCGGCGACCGGACGTATATAGAGAGGTCTTGGTGCGATGTTTGTTGAGCAGCGGGTCTATACGCTGAGGCCGGGAACGACTTCGGCTTTCATCGACTATTACGGAGAGCGTGGCCGGGCTGTGCAAATCGCCCACCTCGGTAATCCGGTCGGATATTACTTCACCGAGGTGGGCTCACTAAATCAGATGGTGATGAACTGGTACTACGCCTCGCTAGACGAGCGAGCCCATAAACGACAGCAACTGGCAAGCGATCCTGATTGGGTGGCATACCTGGAGCACGCCCGCGAATGTGTTACCACACAACAGACTAGTATTCTCAAGCCGGCGCCTTTCTTCACCGAACAATTGCAAGCCTACATTTCAAGGAGGAGGAACTCATGAATGGATTCAAGCTGCTCTCCAGCAGAATAGCGGCGCTCGGCACTGCGTTTGTGCTGCTGAGTGCGGGTGGCGCAATGGCGCAGGACTATCCCGATAAGCCCATCCGCCTCATCGTCCCGTTCAACGCAGGTGGTGGCATTGACACAACCGCGCGCTTCATGGCCGAGGAGTTGGGGGCGGAACTCGGCACCGACATAATCGTGGAAAATGTCGGCGGTGGGGGAGGCTCACTCGGCGCCACGGAAGTCGCCCGCTCCGCTAGTGATGGTTATACTCTACTTTATCACTCGGCCACGGGACCTGCCCAGGCTGCAGTACGGGACGACCTTCCCTACAACTGGTTCGAGGATTTCGTACCGGTTTCACAGGTCGCCGCCTTCGCCTCTGCGGTGGTGGTGGGACCATCTTTTCCCGCTGACACGATGGCCGAGTTTATTGCCGAGGTTAAAGCGCATCCCGGCGAATACAGCTACGCCTCTTCGGGCACCACAACGGCCGTTCATCTCTTGAGCGAACTGTTCAATACCCAGGCAGGCATCGATCTTATCCACATCCCTTATCAAAGCACGGGTGCGGCGACTGCCGACCTTATTGCGGGACGGGTCACCATGGTGATCGATGGGCTGCCGGCGCGTGCCAACGACATCAAGGCTGGCACGCTGAAAGGTCTAGCCGTGACTTCTGCCGAGCGCTCCGTTTTGCTGCCTGACCTGCCCACCCTAAAGGAAACAGGCGTGAATATGGTCGACGTGTATTGGACTGGTGTGTTTGCGCCCGATGGCACGTCGCCGGAGATCGTTGACACACTTGCCACCGCCATCGCAAAAGTAATGCAGGAGCCCGAGATGATAGACCGATTGCTCGAAGTCGGCACGAACGCGGTGGGATCGACCCCGGAAGAGTTCGCAGCGTTATCGCAGGCCACATATGATCTCTATCATGGCATCGTTGAGGCCGATCCGTCTCTGCTTAACGAATAGCCTCAAGCCGAACCGTCCCATTCGCCGCTGGCGAATGGGCTTGTAGAAAACCGTGCGAACGCGGGAGAAACCGTGAAAAGCAAGACGACCACCGCTAGTACGCCGCCCCCCAAAAAAGCCCCAGAGGGCCTGCAGAAAGGCGTGGTTCCGGCAGTCGAACGGGCGGCCCGCCTGCTGGCCCTGCTCGAGGGTACGCCACACAAGGCGTTCTCGCTGGCCGAGATCGCAAGGCGTCTCGAAATACCCAAGTCTACCGCGCTCAACATCTGCTCGGAGCTGGTGCTCGCCCAGTTCGTGCGGCGCAGCCAGTCGGGCTATCAGCTAGGTCGTCGGCTTGTGCAGCTGGGCTCCGCCTATGTCGCCAGCGTCGACCTTATACGCGAGTTCTATGAGGTCTGTAATGCTATTGACGCCGACCTCGGCGCGATCATCCAGTTGTCGGTGCTCGACGATCAGCTCAATGCCGTCTACTTGGCGCGGCAGGACCACAACAGCCGGTTGCAGTTGGGGCTCCGGGCGGAAATCGGTCGCCACGTGCCAGCCAACTGTACGGCATCGGGCAAGGCACTGCTGGCGGCACTGCCCGAAGAGAATTTCGAGAGCCGCGTCGCGGGGCTGCGCAAGCTCACCGTGCTAACCCCCAATTCCATTGGTACCGTTGCAAGGCTGCGTCGCGAACTAAAAACCATCCGGGAGCAGGGCTATGCTCTCGATGACGAGGAAGTGTTACCGAAGATAGCATGCGTAGCGCGAGCGCTGACCACCGATCATCGGGAGGACGGCCTGCTCTCGGTCAGCATCACGGCCCCCAAGGTAAATGGCACGCTTGACCGGCAAAAGACGCTACGATTCGTACTGGACCGGTTCGTCGAGACTATGCAGAGCCGACTCTAGGTACCCTTTAAGACAATCTCCACCAGTCCCGCGCCGGACCGGTGATCAGTAAGGTAGGCGACTATGACCCAAACTTCCTTCCAATGGCCTGGCAGCAACAAGATCGCCGTGATGGTGACCGTGCTGCTGGAAAGCTGGTCAGATGGCAAGGCCCCCTCTTATTCGCCGATGACGACGCCGCTTAAGCCCGGCACCTATGACCGTGCCGGCGTTACTTGGGCGTCCTACGGCGTGCGCGCCGGTATCTGGCGCATCATGCGCATCCTCAGGCAGCACGCTATAACGGGCACCATCTGTGCCAATGCCCGTTCGATCGAACTGGCACCCGATGCCGTCCGCATCGCGGTAAGCGATGGCCATGAGATCGCGGCACATTCCTATACTCAGGACGCGGTCATGGCATACATGACCCGTGACGAGGAGTTAGCAATGATCCGCCGCTGCTCGGACGTGTTCGTCGCCCATCTGGGCGAAAAGCCCAAAGGCTGGATCAGCCCGGTGCTAGCCTCAAGCAATGACACCGCGGAACTACTGGCGGGCGAGGGGTTCCTGTGGCACGGGGACTATAACGATGAAGATCTGCCCCGCGTGGTGAAAACATCGCAGGGGGCGGTAATCGGTTTGCCCCACACCGACTTTGCCGACAACCGGGTGTTGCGGCAGAGCCCGCGTGCCTATTTCGACGCCTACAAGGATACATTCGACTACCTTTATGCAAACGAGCCGGGCTCGCTCATCAATCTGACGCTCCATAGTCAGTTCGGCGGCCGACCACTGATCTCGTCGGTATTCAACGAGATCTTAACCTATCTCAAGAGCCATGAGGCTGTGTGGTTCCCGCGGCACGACGAGCTGGCTGAATGGTATCGCTCCACCAATATCCAGGCGGTGCCCTACGCTCAACGGTTCTTCGCCTAACTCGCGTGGATATGCTAACCATGCCTCGATGGCGGCGCGAGGGTCGTCGCCGATGACAGGTGCGACCGTATTGACTTTGCCCACTATACGGCAGTTACAGATGTTTGTGGCGCTAGCCCGATTCCAAAATTTCCGTCGGGCGGCGCAGGCGCTCGGCGTGACCCAGTCAGCGTTGAGCCAGTCCATTAAGCAAATCGAGTTTCTCATTAATGTGCCGCTTTTGCAGCGCAACCAGCGACACGTCGCCCTAACCAGCGCCGGCCAAGCTTTCTTGCCCCATGCAGTGCGGGTGCTCGACAATCTCGCCACTGGAGTCGATCTCGTTCGCAACGCCGGGGAACCGGAAACAGGCTCGGTGACTATAGCCTGCATGTCATCGACGCTTCTGCGGTTGATGCCAGCGGTGGTGGAGAGCTTCCGCAAGCTCCATCCCGGACTCAAGATTCACGTGCTCGAAGTCGATGCGGTCGGCATGGGTGACCGCGTTAGGCAGGGTGAGGCGGATTTCGCAATCTCGGTCATGTTCAACCAGGATTTGGCGCTCGATTTCGGCCCCCTGATCGAGGACGAGCTGCACTTGGTTTGCCGACCCGACCATGCCTTTGCGACGCGTGAGCAGATGAGCTGGAGCGAACTTACCAGTTATGGCATACAACAGACTGTGCAATGGAGCGGCATCGCCTATCTCGTTGCAGATATCGGTGGACTCGAGGACATTCGGGGCCGCGCCACCTACTCGGTGACGCGTATTTCTACAGTGCTCGACATCATCTCCGAGAGCGGCCTGGTATCGGTGTTGCCGACGCTGGCGCTGGCCGCGCCATCGATCAAGCGTAAGTTCCACCATTGCCCAATGGTCGAACCGAGAATCAACCGCTCCATCGGACTTATCACGCCGCGCGAACGGCCAATGTCGCCGACGGCGTCGGCATTGCGTGAGGTACTCCTGCACACGCTACAGAAATTTGGCGACGAGGGCCTGCCCGGAGCTCGACTAGTTCGAGGTATGGTGCCGTCGCGCAAGACCCTGCCTTCCCAACCGTCCAATTAAATCCGCATAATGAAGGGATTGGGGACTTCCGAAGCAGTGTTAATCCAGATGCTCTTGGTCTGCAGATATTCGTCTATGGCCTCGATGCCGTTTTCGGCACCGATACCGCTCATCTTGTGACCATTGACCGGAGAGGAATAACTGACTGAACGGTAGGTGTTGACCCAGATAACGCCGGCCTGCAGTCGGTCGGAGACGTTGATCGCGCGCGCGATGCTCTGCGTCCATACGCCGGCGGCGAGCCCATATAGTACGTCGTTAGCGATCGACACCGCCTCATCCTCATCCTTGAACTTGATGACCGCCAGCACCGGCCCGAACACCTCCTCCTGGGCAATGCGCATGTCATTGGTGACATTGGTGAATATGGTCGGCTCTACAAACCAGCCTCCCCGGTCGGCTGCCTTGCCGCCGAGCACGGAAGTGGCGCCCTCTGCCTTTGCGATGGCGATGTACTCGAGGATCTTGTCGTATTGCGCCTTGGTCGTCACCGGGCCGACCTGAGTATCGCTGCGACGCGGATCGCCGATCTGCGCCGTCCCGGCCAAGGCCAAGAGCTTTTCCATGAAGGCGTCGTAGATGGTTTCCTGCACCAGGAGGCGCGAGCCGGCAATGCAGGTCTGCCCGCTGGCAGCGAAGATGCCGGAGACGGCACCGTTGACCGCGTTGTCAATATTGGCGTCGTCGAAGACGATGTTGGGCGACTTGCCGCCGAGTTCGAGAGAAACCTTCTTGAGGTTGCGCGCGGCCGATTGGTATACGCTCTTGCCGCCGAGCTCGCCACCAGTGAAGGCGACCTTGGCAACCCGCGGATGGGTAACCAATGCCTCTCCGATCTCCCCGCCAAGGCCGGTTACGACGTTGAAGACGCCGGGCGGGAAACCCGCCTCCTCCACCAGTCGGGCGAACTCGAGAAGAGACGCGGAAGTATATTCGGAGGGCTTCATCACCAGCGTACAGCCGGCCGCCAGCGCTGGCGCGATCTTATTGGTAGCCAGCAGTAGCGGCGAGTTCCATGGAGTGATGCCAACGACCACTCCGACTGGCTCACGGCGCGTGTAGTTCAGGACGCCGGGCTTATCGATCGGGATGACTGCACCTTGGACCTTGTCGGCTAGGCCGGCAAAATAATAGTACCACTGCGGGATGTAGCTGGCCTGAGCGAACATCTCGGCCATAAGCTTGCCGTTGTCCCGCACCTCGATTTCGGCGAGACGGCGGGCATTTGCGACGAGCAGATCTCCCAGCCTGCGCAGCAGCGCCCCACGCTGAGTGGCCGTCAGTTTTGACCATGGCCCTTCGGTGAATGCCTCGTGCGCCGCCTGGACGGCACGATCGGCATCTTTGGCATTGCCGTGGGGGATGCGCGCCCATGGTTTGCCGGTATAGGGGTCAACGCTGTCGAGATAGGCGCCCGAAGCCGGTGGCACCCATTGGCCACCGATATACATCTCATAGGTCTGCATCTGTCTCTCCGCAGTTAGCCTGTCGCTAAATGGCTTTGGCCAACTTTTCTTTGATATTGATGTTAAAGATCCGCGCAGCGTTGCCGCCCAAAATGGCCTGCTTGTCTTCTTCCGATAGGAACGGCAGGTCATAGATCACACTGGGCACGTCGAAGTCCCAGTGGGGGTAATCCGACGAGTACATAAGCTGCGTAGGCGCATTGATCATGCGGAAGGTCTGTTCGAGCTCGCGTATGTCCTTCGGCCGCTCCATAGGCTGGGATGTGTAAAACATCTCGCGCATGTAGTCGCTCGGCGGCCGCGAGAGGGAAGGTACCTCCGACCTACGCATATAGTATTCGTGGTCGAGCCGCTGCATGAGGAATGGAACCCAGGCAAGTCCGCTCTCGATCCAGACGACCTTGAGCTTGGGGAAACGCACCGGCAGCGCATTCATCACCCAGTTGGTGAGATGGACCATATTGGAGATGGCAAAGCCCAAGGCGTGCACGGAGATGAACTTGTTCATCATCGCCATGCTTTGGTCGTTCCAATTGTAGGAGGCATGGAAGCCGAGCGGCAGGCCCGCCTCCTCAAGGAAGGCATACGTCTTCATATAGGCATCGTTATGGACCGCGCGATTTCGCGTGGCTGTCACCATAAACCCTAATACGCCCGGCTTGCCCGCGAACTCCTTGGCCATCTCGAAAGTAGCTTCAGGATCGTTGAATGGCAGATAAAGCATGGTGCGCAGGCGGGGATCAGCAGGCAGAATTTTCTCAGTCAGCCATCGGTTGTATGCGCGCGATAGCGCCACCTCGATCTCGATTTGCGGATGCAAACCCAGATTGAGCATGGGCGTGGGGAACAGAATCGCAATGTCGACCGAAAGCGCATCCATCCAGCGCTTGGTCAGCGTGATGTCTCGATGGGCTTCGGGGCCGGTCTTTTCGATCTGGCGCAGCGGGTAGCGCGCTACCCGCCCGCCCATGTCCTGATAGCCAATATTGCCCGGCAGCATGCCAAAGGCGCCGTGGCGGCTGGCATTGGCGGTCTTGGCCAGTTGCTGAAGCACCGGATCATCGAGGAACTCGATGATCTCGCTGAACGACTCGGTCTCGTAGTGATGGGAGTCGACGTCGATGATGGGGAAGCGGTCGAAACCACGCTTTTTTGCCTGATCCGCCGCGTGCTGGAGGTGAAGTGAGGTATCGAATCCCTCGATGGGCATGGTCCGCCCGCCGCTGAGTGGGATGTTAAAGCTGTCTGAAGTCTTGGTCATCGGTGAGGGTATCCATGTTGCCGAAGCGGGGATCGGGGTTGCCGAAACAGGATTCAGGTTGGGCTGCCCATGGCCTGCCACATGCCAAGTTCGAACAGTTGCAGGTCGGCGCTCTTGAGCACCTCGGTGCTGAGGATCATCGCCTCGGTAGCGGTGATTTCAGTGTCAGGATGGAAGGGACTGAAATACTCGTCGCCACGTTGGAGGCGCTGGACGTAGCAGCGGGTCGCGCCAGAAATCAGGGCGGCCAACCTCTCGCCCGAAATTCGGGCATCTTCGTCGCCGAGCGCCACAATTACGCAGTCGATGGCGGCGGCAAGCTTGTTGTTGGCACTGACAGGAGATGAATGGCAGAGATCTTCATTTGATGTCGACATTGACGTTTCCATCGCGAATGTGGATCGGGAAAGGCTTCAGGCGCCGTGCCGGGTCGGCCACCACAGAGCCAGTCTTGAGATCATATTCGTAGCCGTGCCAGGGGCAGACGAAGTTGATGTCGGTCTCAGAAAATTTTTGTTGTTTAAAGCTGCGGTCGGGTCGCAAAACGTCCTCGACCTGATGGATGAGTAGTCCCTCGCAGGCGGGCCCGCCCTGATGAAGACAGATATTGGAATAGGCGTAGTACTTTTCTTCCCAAAAGAAGACCCCGACCTCGACGCCCTCGTGGGAGATGATGCGCCGGTCGCCGTTGGCCATCTCCCCCTCCTTTGCAACGAAAACTTCCGTCATTGATGCACCGTCCATTTGCTTGATGATGAAGTGCGGCAAAAAGCTGCGTTCGGATTGTTGTTGCGCCATTGAGCGGCGCGCTCAACCCGCAAAACTCGTACAACGTGATAAGCTGCGCTAATCATAGGCACGTTCATCCTACTGAACGTCTCACAGCATATTGAACTTCGGACGGATTGCTGCTATGTGGATGCCGGTTCTAAAGGAGGAAGCGCGTGGGCGTAGTGATCGTAAGCGAGAGCAGTACGGACGAGTTTTTCGAACGTATCAAAGCGGCACTGCGTCAAGTGGGTATTGATCCACACCATGTGCGGCATCGATCAGACGATGAGTTTCCCTACACGGTGTTGAACGATGCCGACGTGCTATTGGCCTACGGTCACTTTCGCTGCACCGAAGCTGTGATGCTGGCAGCACCCCATCTCCGGGCTGTAGTTTCCCCTTGGGTAGGCATCGATGGCTTCGACGTTGAGGCAGCCACACGGCTGGGCATCGCCGTCGTCAACGGGCAACCCGAAGAGCACAGCCAAAGTATGGCCGAAGCGGCAGTCATGATGATCCTTGCCGCAAGTTACGGTCTGCCACAGGCCCTGCGCGCAATTGACACCAACGCTCCGCGTCCCGCAACGCCGGTCGCAGAACTGCTTGCCGGCAAAACGCTGGGCATCGTCGGATACGGTCAGATCGGCCGCCGTGTGGCCGCGCTGATGGAGAACTGGCAGATCTCGGTCAAGGCGCACGACCCGTTCTCAAAGACTCGCCCGACCGGCGTTGACCTGCTGCCGCTCGACCAATTGTTGAGGATCAGCGACGTGGTAACGCTGCACACGACTTTGACGGCGGAGACCCGGCATATCATAGATACCGCCCGACTACGCCTGATGAAATCCGACGCCATTCTGGTCAATACCGCACGCGGTGGATTGATTGACGAAGGAGCTCTGTTCGATGCCATGGAATCGGGACACCTTCGCGGTGCGGCACTCGACGTATTCGAGACTGAGCCGCTGCCGCTCGACAGCCCCTTGCGATCCCTGCCCAACGTACTGCTGACACCTCACATGATCGGCCAGACCAAACAGAGCCGGGCCGCCCTGATTGACGTCGCGGTAACCAATGTAACGGCCCTGTTATCAGGGAAGCTGCCCGACTCGCTGCGCAATCGCGACGTCAAGAGATTCTGGCTGACACGCTGGTCCACGTGAAGCCCGGACTCATACCAACGGCCTTTATTTCTGACCGTCATTGCCCATTTCCGGAATCCGATAGAAGTGATGGTGGCTGGTTGGACGATCAAGTTCTGCCAAGCCCCCGCAGGCGGCTTCGATGATGGCGTCGTAGTCTTCGAGGATGCGGTTTGAGCACCAGTTTTGGCGCAGGTATTGCCAAATGTTCTCGACCAGATTGAGCTCGGGCGCCTGCGAAGGCAATAAGATCGGCGTGACATTCTTTGGCGGCTTAGCTTTGAGGTCGTGTGCCATCCGGCGCGATCCACCGGCAGCACGACATGAGCCCCTCGTCTGACGCTCCTGCTGATCTCCTCAAGGTGCAACTGCATGGCATGGGTAGTGCAACAAGCCGAGGGTCCGCTGTCTCTGGTTTATACTTTGCCCGGCGGATCAGCGACGTCGCCCCGACCACCAGCAGCTTTCTCAAATACCGATCACCCATCTTGGTGATGCGACGGAGCCGATCCTTGCCCCCACTCGAGTTTTGCGAAGGGGTCAGCCCGAGCCAGACCGCGAACTCTCGACCTGAACGGAACTGGCCAGGATCGGCAACCGATGCCGCCTGATAACAAACCCACTTTGGCACTCAGATGCCTGGAGCGGGAGCCATCCACCATAGGAAACGTCGAAAGGGGTCGTTCGAATTCGACGCCATTCCTGTTGTTCATAGGAAACTGCTGAACTCCCGAAGTTAGCATTTCATTGCGCCCAAGTTCGACCTTTAGTGGTCTTCCATTCGGGCATCGCCAAGTGCATCCTTCGGTCGGTCATCGATCGCCACTATGTGTAGGGTTGAGGTAAGCATCCGACCTTCCGAAGGCGTAGATGATCGCTGATCGCGCCCCCCCTTCCGAGGATACCATTGTGAACGCCATCAATTACCGTCAGCTGGAGATCTTCCATGCCGTAATGACCACTGGGTCCGTAACCGCAGCCGCAAGCGCCCTTAACCTAAGCCAGCCCGCAGTAACAAAGATACTGCGAAGCACCGAAGAACGTTTAGGATTTTTTTTATTCCACCGGGTTGGCGGACGAATGGTTCCATCCGATGATGCACTGGTGATCCTACACGATGTCGAGCGCCTGCTTCAGGACATGAGCTCGGTCAACCAGACTATAGTCAACGTTCGGCTTGGCCGCAGCGGAGCGCTGAATATCGTCGGCGTTCCCCCGATGTGTCAGGTCATTATTCCCAAAGCTATCGCCAAATTTGCGCGGGAAAGACCCGAGGTTCAGATCAGCTTCGCCCAAAGAGATGGCAACGTCGTGATGCAATATGTGGCGTCGCAACGAGCGGATGTGGGCCTGTCATTTCTGGTCCCCTTGCACTCCAGCGTCGACTCGGCGACGCTCAGCGAGCGCGACATGGTTTGCATCGTCCCGCGCGGCCATTATCTCGCCGACCGCTCCTGCGTGACTGCGGCGGATCTGGAGCATGAGCAGTTTATTTCATATCCGCAGGACAGCAGGCTCCAGCCGCTGATTTCCACGGCCTTTACCTCCAGCAAGTCCGAAGTACCCCGCCGCATACAGGCAACTTCGATCGTCACCACTTGGGCGCTCGTCCAACAAGGTGCCGGCATCGGCATAGTCGAGAATATATCGAGGCTGAACGAGCTGTACGACAATATCGTGGCCGTGCCGTTTCAACCCTCGATCTCGGTGCGGCTTGACTGCATCACGCCTCGAAACAAGCCGCCTTCGCGGCTGGCCCAGCAGTTTATTCAAACCGTACTTGAAATGCTCGCCGAATGAGAGAGGGCCGCGACTGTGCATCGCGGCCCCGTTAACTGGCCCGGTTATCTTACCAGGAGCTGGGTTCACAGCGCGTATCGACCTGCTTGAAGCGCTCGATGATCTCGACACCACGGTCTAGGAAGCCGGACCAGATCTGGGCTCCTACCTCGCTACTTGCGATGCTGGCATCTCCCCGCACGCCGTTGGGGGACAGCTCATTGTAGTCGACCGGCAGGTAGAACATGTTCTTGTCGAACCGCATCTGAGTGAAGCCGAGCGGTTTAAGCCCCTGGAAGTCCTGCTTGACCTCGGTTTCCACCAGATCGTGTCGGACATCGTCGGGGAACAGGTGCATATTGAGCGACATGATCGGGTCGGCGCCGTGACCTATCGGCGGAGACGGTTGCGCGTAGATCTCGGCCAGCCATTCGGGCGTGAACCAGCGATACTGCTCCACCATTGCCAGGCGAACACCTTGAGAGTCCTTGAAATCGCGGAGCAAATTTTCCATAATCGGAACGTTGCCGTGATCCCCACAAACCAGCATGATGTGATCAAGGCCGAAGCGCGTGAAGCTGCGACAGACGTCCCACACTAGGTTGTAGAGCGTTTCCCTGCGCAAGGGGACTGCACCGGGAAAATGTCGGGCAGCGGCGCCTTCCGAGAACGGGATGACGGGAGCGCTAATGGCGCCGGTTCGCTGCGCCAAGTCCAGAGACAGAGCGTTGGCCAGGCGATAGTCGCCGGTGGGGGTCTGGGGGCCGTGCTGTTCGGTGGATCCCATTGGGATGAGAATAACCGGGTTGTCCTTAAAAGCGGTCTCAGCTTCGCGGTAGGACATGCGGGCGAGTTCGAACTTGCGAGTGGTCATGTAGTCCTCTGAGGTGTCGATGTCTGTTCTGGATGCTGCACCGCCGGCGGCCGTGCAGCCTAGCGTGGCTGTCAGACGCCCGGTTCGATCTCGCAGCCCGTGTTCGTCAGCTCGGTATTCGTGCTTGCATAGATGGCGTACTCGCCCGGGACTTCGGGATGCAGCCAGTCCCATTCCTTCTTGCGCAGTGCTTCGCACCGCTTAAGCACGGTCTCGAGATCCATGGCCGGAATAGCCACCACACCGCTGTTGTCGGCAATGATGATGTCGCCTGGGTGCACGATGACGCCGCCGCAGCTGATCGGCGTGTTGATCTGCCCCATCGGACGGGAGCTGGCCGGAGCCATTGGGGTGAGGCCAATCGAGAATACCGGAACACCGGCTGCTTCTAGTTCTTCCTGATCGCGGACGAGACCATTGGTCACAAACGCCGCAATGCCTTTGTGCGCCGCCATCTCCGCCATTATGCCGCCCAGCAGCGCGTTGTTGCGATCGAACTGGTCGTTTACAACTATCACGTCACCCGGCTGGGCCATCTCCATGGCCTTCTTCACCATCAGGTTCGCGCCCGGGTGCACCATGACGGTGATGGCGTGCCCGATGATGGGCTTCTGAACGGGAACGACGGGCTTTATCTGATGATCCATTGTCATCAACTTGCCCATGACGTCGGAAACATTGGACGTGTAAAGCCCCTCAAACCTCGCCCGATCGATGTCAATGCTCTCTGGCCTTTTCCGGACAGTGTATCCGAGACGGGTATCCTTCCAGGTAAAATCCATCATTTCCTCTATACAGTTGGAGTGAATAATAATTGACTTTGAGGTTTGCGCAGTTACTTCATCTGACTGCGCAAGCGCGGATCAAGCGTGTCTCGCAGGGCGTCCCCGAGCAGGTTGACCGAGATGACGGTCACCGAGATGAAAAGGGACGGCCAGAAAACGCCGAGGGGATTTGCGGACAGGAACCGCTGCGCCGTTGAAATCATGCGCCCCCAGGACGCTTCGGGAGGCGGAGGACCGAGGCCGAGGAAGCTTAGTCCCGACTCGATTAGGATCGCGGAGCCCAGGCCAAGCGAGAACTGCACGAACAGCGGCGCCACAATGTTGGGGAGGATATGCCGAAGCAGGATGAACCATCTTCGAGCACCGATGGCCCGGGCTCCTTCCACAAATTGAATTTCGGCCACCGACAAGGTGCTGCTGTGGGCAATCCGCGCAAACCTCGGGATGAACAATATGCCGATGACGAAGACAAGGTTGGCAACGCTCGGCCCGGTCAGCGCGACGAGAAAAATTGCCATTAGCATCGGGGGAAAGCAGAGCATGATGTCGGCCCCGCGCATCGCGATCATTTCCCATGCGCCGCGGAAATATCCCGCGATCATTCCTATGATGGCGCCGACTACACCCGCGAAAACCATGCTGCTGAAGCTGACAGCAAGGCTGATGCGTGCCCCGTGAACGATGTTGGAGAAGATGTCGCGACCGAATTCATCGTTGCCGAGCCAATTCTCTACGGATGGCCCGGCAAACCGCTTGGTCACATTGACCTGCCACGGCTCGTGCGGCGTCATCCATGGACCAAATACGGTCAGAACCGCGATCACCCCAAGGCAGACGATGCTGATCACGA
Organism: Pelagibacterium nitratireducens; assembly: GCF_037044555.1. Taxonomy (NCBI): domain Bacteria; kingdom Pseudomonadati; phylum Pseudomonadota; class Alphaproteobacteria; order Hyphomicrobiales; family Devosiaceae; genus Pelagibacterium; species Pelagibacterium nitratireducens. The sequence continues at coordinate 346,515 of NZ_CP146275.1, read as the reverse complement.
ACTGAGGCGATTTCAGCAACAGTCGCAGCGTTTCACGAAAACGTTCAGTCATAACGAATCCTCGGATCGATAAGACCGTAGGTCAGGTCGGTGAGAAGATTGATCAGTACGAACGTAAGCGCCACGATCAGGACCAACCCTTGGATGACGGGGTAGTCCCGGTTGATCACCGAATCCAGCAGCATCGTTCCGATCCCGGGCCAGTTGAAAACATTCTCGACGATGACACTTCCCGTGAACAGGAAGCCGGCCTGAAGGCCGAGCGAGGTGACCACCGGCGTCATCGAATTGCGCAGGACATGACGATAGATCACGCGGTTCTCGATGAGGCCCTTGGCCCGCGCGGTCGTAACGTAATCCTGCCCCAGCTGCTCGAGCATACTCGAGCGCATCATGCGCATGATGAGCCCGGCCGGAGCGACCGCCAGCGCGATCGTCGGAAGGACGATGCGCGAGAGGAAGCCGGGGAAATTCTCGGTGGGAGAGACCCAGCCGCTGGACGGCAGCCAGTTGAGCTGGATTGCGAAAATGACGACGAGGAATAGTCCGGTCACGAATGAAGGAAGTGAAAAGGCAGCAACCGAGGTTGTCGAAACGAGCAGGTCACTGAGCCGGCCCCGGCGGATCGCTGCCAGAATCCCCAGAGGGATTCCGACCAAGGTCGCAAGGATCAGGGCAGGCACGGCGATCTGCAGCGTCCGCGGGAGTCGAAGCAGTATATCGTAAGTAACTGGACGATTGCTGACCAGTGACGTTCCCAGATCACCTGTCAGCAGGCCACGCAGGTAGTCGAAGTATTGAACCTGGATTGGCAGATTGAGCCCGAGACGCTCTCGAACCAGCTGGATCTGTTCTTCGGTGGGTTGCGCGGCCATACCCCCCAGAATTGTCAAAGCTGGGTCACCGGGGATCAGGTGGACAAGGAAGAAGATCATCGTAACCACCACGAAGGTGGTAACGGCGGTCTGACCCAATCGTCGAATGATGTAAGCGAGCATGGCAGATCTTCTTGGATGTTGATGCGCTTGAGACGAGCGCCGGTTCGTCCGCCAACGATTCAGGTTGACGCGACATTAGGCAAAGCGAGCGCGCCGGAGGGATTGCTTCCTTCCGGCGGCTGCACGGGCCTTATTGCTGGATCCAGACGTACTCCATCCGGCTGGTGGACTGACCACCGAGCCCGCTGGGCCAACGCCTGTAGCCGTTCACGTCCTGGATCATGGCCTCGCCTTGCGGACGGAAGAAGCCGAAGTACCAGGGGGCGAGTTCGATAAGTCGTTCTTCGAACTCGTGATAGGCCTCTTTGCGTTCTGCAACATCGGTTGCGGCACGACCCCGGTCAATCATCTCATCGAGTATCTCGTCGGAGAGCCCGACGGCGTTAGCGTATCCGGCGCCGCCCGTCTCGAAATACCGGGAGTAGGCATCGGGATCTTGGTACGCGTTGGAATAGCCGTCCATCATGGCGACATAGGCGCCGTTTCCGCGGTACTCAAGAAGAGTCGGTACGTCGACGATCTCGATCGAGACGTTCATACCGAAGCCTTGCAGGAGAGCCTGCACTACGGTCGCCATGTCCTGGTGGATCGTCACCGTGGACGACGTAAGGGTGAACCCGATGTCGGAGAACCCGTCGTAGCCGGCCTCCTGGATGAGTTCGAGCGCGCGATCGGGATCGAATGTCCAAGTCTCGAGGTCTGCGCTGTAGAAGGGATCGTCCGGCTGGAGCAGTCCGACCTGCATCGGTGTGCCTTCGCCTTCTGAAACCAGCATGATGAGTTGCTCTCGGTCGATGAGGTAGTTCAGGGCCTGACGAACCCGTATATCGTCGAAGGGCTCTTCATTGATGTTCAGAACAAGGATGTTGTACGGCCCGACACCCGATTGAAGATCAAACTGATCGTCTTGACGAAGGGAATCGAACTCCACGTATGGAACGTACTCGATGAAATTGACCTCGCCCGAGCGCAGAGCGTTTATGCGCGAGCTGTCATCCGCGTAGGGAATGGCCACGAGCCGGTCGAGATAGGGCAACCCTTCTTTCCAGTAGTTGGGATTGCGCTCGAGAACGGTCCGGACGCCCGGCTCGAATTCGATAAACATGAAGGGGCCCGTCCCGTTCATCTCGGTCGTGAGGTCGGGCTCGGTTTCGAGCCATTCCTTGCTCAGGACATGCGCCGTCGATGACGCCAAGATAGACAGTACGACGACATTGGGCTCGGACAGTTTCAGTTCGATCGTATAGGGATCGATGACGTTGACCTCTGCGATCGAGGATAGTTGTGAGGCCAGCGCAGAGGTGCCGGTGGGATCCCTCATTCGGTCCAGCGACACTTTCGCATCCTCGGCATCGAAGGTATCCCCGTCGTGGAAGACGACGTTCTGCCGCAGCTTGAGCACATATGTCGTCGGGTCGACAATCTCCCAGGATTCAGCGAGCTCTCCCGTCAGGTTCCCTTCATCGTCGTAGGTGATCAGATTGTCGTAGACGTTTTGCTGGACGATATAGACGCTGGCCCCTTGCGCGACCCACGGCACCATATTGACGACGTCGCGGGCGATACCCACCCGCAATTCCCCGCCGAGGGTAGCCTCAGGCTCCGGGGTCTGCGCATGCGTGCTGCCGACGGCAAATGCCAGGCAGGAAGCAAGTGCGGCGGTAAGAGTCTTCCGTTGAAGAGTCATATGCTTGATCCTTTTATCGAGGGATTAGGGACTTACTGAAGTGCAGCGGCAAAAGGCCTGAGTTTGAGCGTTTCCGCGAAATGGCATGCGACCTGATGATTGTCGCCCATCTCTCGGGTTTCCGGGATATCCCTGCGACAGATGTCTTGTGCATAGCGGCACCGGGGGTGGAATCGGCACCCGGTTGGGGGATTGAGTGGGCTGGGGACATCGCCTTCGAGGATAATCTGGTCGACCTTCACATCGGGGTTCGGGAGCGGGACGGCCGAAAGAAGTGCCTCGGTATAGGGATGCAGCGGCGATGCGAACAGCGCTTCGGCTGTCGCGAGTTCGACGATCTTTCCCAGGTACATCACCGCCACGCGGTTGCTGAGATAGCGAACAACCGTCAGATCGTGGGCGACCACCAGATAGGTCAGGTCAAACTGTTCCTGCAGATCCTGGAGCAGCGTCACCACCTGCGCCTGGATCGACACATCGAGCGCGGAGATAGGTTCGTCGGCGACTATGAACTGCGGGCGCAGAACCAAGGCACGGGCGATGCCGATGCGCTGCCGCTGACCACCGGAGAATTCGTGAGGAAAGCGTCTCATGTGATCCGCATTGAGCCCCACGGCGATCATCATCTCCTCCACGCGGTCCAGAAGTTCACGGCCGCGCGCAATGCCATGGACGTACAATGGTTCGCCAATGAGGTCGGCAACGTTCATCCGTGGGTCGAGGGAAGAATAGGGATCCTGGAAGATGATCTGCATATCGCGCCGAAGTTTCCGCAGATCTTCTGGCCCCGTGTCGGCGACATTGATCCGGCGCGTCGTCTCTCCCTCGCGTGCCAAAGCCCTGCTAGAGAACATGATATCGCCACGTGTTGCGGGCGTGAGGCGCAATATAGCACGACCCACGGTGGTTTTGCCGCAGCCGCTTTCACCGACCAGTCCTATGGTCTCCCCTTTTTCGATGCTAAGGTTGACGTCGTCTACGGCCTTGATATGCCCGGAAACCCGCCGCAGCAGCCCCCGCCGAACCGGAAAATGTTTCTGCAGGTTATTCACTTCCAACAGGTTTTCTTTGGTCGTCACGGTCATAGCCTCGCGTGTTTCGCCATCATCGGCACTGACTTCAGGAGCGGGCTTCAGTGGGCCCGGTCCACTCTTTGCGGTTTGTTCAACCAGCATGCGGAGAGGTGTGCCGAGCCTACGCTTTCCAGTGGAGGCTCATGGACGCGGCACTTCTCCATGACGTGGGGGCACCGGGATGCAAAACTGCAGCCCTGCTTGACCGACATTGGGTTTGGAACCGACCCCTTGATGGGGATGAGTCGATCCGTCTTGCCGATCACCATCGTGGGAACCGAGTTCATCAGGCCTTGGGTGTAGGGATGAACCGGATTGCGGAACAGATCGGAGACACTCGCCTGCTCCACGATCTGCCCGAGATACATGACGATTACGTCGTCGGCCATTTGCGCCACAACACCGAGGTCGTGAGTAATGAATAGGATCGAGGAGTCGAGCTGCGTCCTCAGGTCATTCATCAGCTTGAGAACCTGCGCCTGGATTGTCACGTCCAGCGCCGTCGTCGGCTCATCGGCGATCAGAAGGGCAGGATTGCAAGACAGGGCCATGGCGATCATCACGCGCTGCCGCATGCCGCCCGAAAGCTGATGGGGATAGTCGTCGAGCCGAGATTCGGCGGCCGGGATGCCCACCGCCACCAGCATCTCGACCGCCTTGGCACGGGCCTGCGCTCGCGCTAATCCCAGATGCAACATTATAGGCTCCATGATCTGGCGACCGATCGTGTGCAACGGATTGAGCGAGGTCATGGGCTCCTGGAAAATCATAGCCATCTGATTGCCGCGGATGCCACGGATTTTTGCCCCTTTGGGGTCCAAGGCGGCCAGGTCGACTGTCTTGCCTCCCAATTCCAGCAGCATCTGCCCGCCGACAATTTTTCCGGGAGACCGAAGCAGACGCATTAGCGCCATCGCGGTGACCGACTTTCCGCAGCCACTTTCGCCGACCACGGCTAGCGTCCGACCCTTGCCGACGGAAAAGCTTATCCCCTTCACGGCACGCACCGCACCGACTGCGGTGTCAAACTGAATTTGAAGGTCCCGAACGTCCAAAACTGACATGGCTGCTCTTATATCTAGATCAATGAACGGTATGCGGCGGCGGGCAGCAGCTACACTAGAGCGGGAAGGAGCTCAGAGCTGCGTTGATGCTCAGACGCCAGATTCGCGTGATCTCGAGCATATCCTTGCCGACATAGCGGATCCCCCTGCCGTCGATCCGCTCGGCACCGGGAATGTCGGACGCGAGTTGAGCGGACATCGGATCAAAGAAATGCATCTCGAACTCGATCGGATCGGCGACATGGACAACCTTCATCTCGTCCAAGCGCCTGAGAGCACGCATCGTGCCTTCGCGGATTGCATCCTGTGCCATCAAGGGGCTCAGGCTGCGGGCGGCGAAGCGACTGATGGCCCATTTGGTGGTCACGAATTCCACCCAGGGATGCGTATGCTTCAAGGGGCCGACGGTTCGGTCGTCCGCCGCCACGAGCGCGAGCGGCACGCCGAAATGGCCGGCGACCGCCGTATTGAATGTAATTTCATCGACCGCTTCGCCGTTGATGCGAACTTCGTAAGCAAGTCTACCCACATGGGTGTGGGAGAGCACGCCAATGGCATCTCCGGCGCGGGCATGAAAGCCGATCATGATGGCCGCGGCAAACGATTCATCGATCCCTTCCATCTGCAGAAGTGGGCGAGGAATGCCGCTTACCAGCTGGGCGGCCCTATGAAGTTTATGAGGTAGGATATTGTGCATGAAGCCGTGTGCATCGGCGACGACGACATCGGTCGCACCGGCCTCCAACGCACCTTCCACGACCGCGTTGGCTTCCTCGGTCATCCATACCCGGGCCATCTCATATTCCGGTCCCTGCATCTTGGTATGATCGGAGTGAGTGACACCGGCCATACCTTCCATATCGACTGAGACAAAGACCTTCATCACCACTCCTCCTCGGTGTCCCGGCTTCACAATTTCTTCACAAGACAAGGATGAGGTGACCCTGTCAAATTGCCAGTTGCCATAGCCTCATAACCTCAAGTTATGGGGCACAAGGGTTCACTCGCGCGATATGAAGGACGGAACAGACCATCCTTCCACGCCTCCTTTGTCGGGTCATACTGATCGACCGCCCTCCGACGCGCGTCACCGGCAAGGTCCTGTTTCTGGACCGGTTTCGCATTGGCAGCCAAGCGGCTAAAGGCCCATCGCCGCCGTTTAGAACGCTTCCAAGGCGCGCGAAACCTGCAGTTAGGTTCGCTTTCGTGAACACGCGCGTGGCGCCTGAATGGCCGGAATTGGGGCGCGTCGCTGCCGGCAATTTCGGGCCGATGAACTAACCTGCTGCGCGGGAGGGGAGCGCTTGGCGAGGTCGTGACAGGCCGGCATAGGTCGCCACTGGATTGAGGCGCCGAGCAGTTCAGGCGGACCATCTGGGCTTCTTCAACCCAGGAGCCCAACGATGACCACTCCCATTCCGTCCAACCCGATTGTCCGCCGCTTCCTGCTCCATGTCCTGCCCAGGGCTTTCACCGCATCCGGCATTGCGGCCTGCTCGCGAGTTCGGCGCGTCAGGCATGTCTGGAACACGCACGAGAACTGCTCAGGGCCGCGCCACCATCGGAAGAACCGGCAGGCGAAGGGTCTGCATATCCGGCCCCGTCATGTCGGTGCTGTGGCTGGTGCCATGGTGATCATCGGGACCGTCGCGCGATGGCGGTGGCCTCGCGCTCCACCAGCCAACGCGCCTCTTATCCGGGATCTCGCATCATGACCCGGCATGGCTCGATACTGACCGACGCCGCAACGCTGTCGTTGCTGCCAACGACCGATCTTGGGCCTATCCGTCTTGGCACACTCCCACGACGCCTTCGCGCGGCACACCGCCACCGCTCACCCAAGGGGACAAGCCCGTCTTGCGCTTCATCGCATTATCCCGAGCACCGCTTGTTCATTGCCGCAGGCAGCCCAAGTCCGAAATCTCCATAAACACAGCTCTTAGACCGAGGGTTCGTTCTTCGGGCGCCTGACGGCAGCGGAAACCCTACACGGAATCGGAATGGCAGGATTGGCAGGGAGGCGCAAAAAGCCGTCACTTGGCATCCAACACCATGCCGAACGACCGCTCTTTGCTCGCCCCAAGTACTCGGCGTTACGCTGTCGACAAGCGATGTCCCGCCACAGAACACAGCACGATCCGACCAAATTGCTGATATGTGCGAAGCAGCTTCCGGGGCAATTGATGGGAGCCATTTGCTCCAGTCTGCGCCTAGCGGTGATACAAGAACGGCTTGTCCTAAGAATCGTTTTCCCAATAGACCGACGTCGCCTCGACACCTTCGCAAAAGAAATCCCAGCGGTAGTCAATCAGCAACGCTTTGGCTTCGTTGTCCCAGATGGGTAGCCCATGATACGGCAGGACGTCGGCAGTTGCGGACCCCGGCCCTCAGAAGGGAACGTACACTAACGTTGGACAGTTTCGCTAACGTCGGCGAAGCCATCTGCGAAAATATCGCAAACGTTCAGAAACTGGGCCATTGTTACTGGCTCCAACTCTTCAGTGAAAGTTCCCAGGTTTCTGCCGATTGCCTGTTCATCGGTTACGGCGCGACGATTTACAAAGACGGCATCCAGGCGTGGCATGCACAATATGAACTGCCCGAAATGGCCAGCTGCGACAAATGCATCCTTCCAGTATGGCTTATTTTGGGGAACTTCAGGGATCCACCAAAGATAGCTGTATCCGGCAACGCGGGGCTTGGGGTTGGCCATCTCTTTGACAGGAACCATGATGCTTGTGCTCTGCGCTACCCAGCTCTTTGATATCAACTGTTGACCGCCCCAATTTCCGCGCCTCGCCATGAGCAGACCGATCCGCGCCATGTCTCGACATGAAAGAAAGAAGTGATAGGCCAAATAGCGCGAACGGTTGCCGTAACCGAGCATCCTTTGCCGGCCGGGATCAAAGTCCTGAAGCCGGAGCGGTGCGGCCAGTTCCTTTTCAAAAGCCTCAAAGACCGTCTGCCCGGTAAGCTCCTCAAACACAGCGCCTAGAACGTTAAAATCCCAGTTGTTATAGTGAAAGTATTGCCCGGGGACCTTGGACCCCCGTTCGGGAACATTTTTCATATCACTCCCTGGACTTCCGGCCGGGTAGTAGACGCCAGAGCATGATTTCAACAGATCGCCCAGTTTCGCGCTGCGCTCAATAGGCAAAAGGCCGTCCTCTTCGAAAACCCCCAGATCATCCATCGTGGCGTTGAGATCAATCGCGCCGGACTCAACGTGTTTTCCGTAAAGCATTGAGAGAATGCTTTTGCGCGTGCTTGCCAGATAGCTGGATCGGGAACAGTCACCGTAACTAAATGCCGTCTTGCCGCCCTTTACCGCCATGAATGAGGTTGTGGTCAATCCCTCCAGCGTCCGGGATGCGACACCGAGAGCTTCAGATGTCATTCCTACCTCTTTGGGGTCGATCGTTGCCCATTCCGAGCCAGGAATTGGTTCAGCGGTGTCCAGCATTTGTGCATCGTCCTGTATTGAGTAAGCCTAGGCGCGCCGAAAAATCAGCGGGTCAAGCGAATTGGTATGTTGAGTTGTTAATCGTTGAGGTGACAGGCGCTCTTGTGGCCATTTTCCAATGACTTGAGCAGGGGTGCCTCCATACGGCACCGATCAATGGCCATCGGGCACCGGGGATGGAAGTGGCATCCCTTTGGAGGATTGAGTGGAGAAGGTATTTCACCCTTAACGGTGGCGTAGGTTCTCGACTTTGCCTCGATCGTCGGCATTTCGGCCAACAGTGCTTGGGTATAGGGATGCTTGGGATTTGCGAAGAGCTCAGCCACCTCAGCCTCCTCCACAACACGTCCCAAATACATCACTGCAACGCGATCGGAGATGTGTTTGACAACAGAGAGATCGTGGCTGATGAAAACGTAAGTAAGCCCCAGTTCCTCTTTTAGATCGAGAAACAGATTCAGTATCTGAGCTTGTATCGACACATCGAGGGCGGCGACCGACTCGTCGCACACCAAAACATCGGGATTTACCGCAAGGGCCCGTGCGATTCCGATGCGCTGGCGCTGCCCCCCTGAGAATTGGTGCGGAAAACGTTGTTTTGTGGCGGGGTCCATGCCCGCGCGCTCGAGCTGGCGATCGACAAAGTCTGAAAGCTCTCGCCGGTTGGTGATTTTGTGGTGCAGGGCTGCCGCACCCACAATCTCTTTGATCCGCTGACGTGGGTTGAGGCTGGACGAAGGATCTTGAAAGATCATCTGCGTCGCCAGTTCCCTCTGCAGGCGCTCGGGAGCTGAAAAGTCCTTCAGGTCGCGGCCCTCATAAATAACCTGGCCAGAAGACGGCTTAATCAACCCACAAATGATACGTCCCAGCGTTGATTTCCCGCATCCCGATTCACCAACCAGACCAAGAACCTCGCCCCGTTTCACGCTCAACGACACATCATCAAGAGCGTGAACGACAGGTGGCGGCATCGCTACCCCCAAGGAAGTTGCTCCGCGCTCAATAAGTGAGGGTTTGCGGGTAAAGCGCTTGGAGACATTGCGGATTTCGATATGGGCATGCGTCACGAAACACCCCCTTCTTGTGGATGATGGCAGCGCCAGAGCCGCTCATCGGTGCCGGCTGGCTCAGGGTCCATGGTGCAGATTTCCGTTGCCGCATAGCACCGCGGTCGAAAGGCACAGCCGGTCGGCAGATCAGAAATCTGCGGAGTTGAACCCGGGATCTGCTTCAATCTCCCGCCCTGCCCGACGGCCCCGGGCAGGCTTGCAATCAATCCGCGTGTATAAGGGTGCTTGGGGCTTTCGAGCAGTTTGGCCACGGGCCCCTGCTCCACAATCTTGCCCGCATACATCACCGCGATCTTGTCGGCCAAGCCTGCCACAACCGACAGATCGTGCGTGATCCAAATGAGACCAGTGCCCTTCTCGCGGCACAATTTCTGAACCACGCTCAAAATCTGGGCCTGAATTGTTACATCCAGTGCTGTGGTTGGCTCGTCGGCGATAATGAGGTCGGGCTCATGCAAGAGTGCAATGGCAATCGCCACCCGCTGCCTCATGCCTCCCGAAAACTGGTGCGGATATGCTGCAAGCCTGTCCTCGGGACTGGGAATGCCAACCAGCCCGAGCACCTCGATCGCTTTGCTTCGCGCAGTCTTGCTGTCGCACTTTGTGTGCGCCCTAACGGTCTCGATGATCTGAGTACCCACTCTAAGGACCGGGTTGAGTGTCATCATCGGATCTTGGAAGATCATGGCAATGCGGTTGCCGCGAAGTCCACGGAGCTGGGGTTCTGACATCTGGAGCAGATCCTGCCCCTTAAAGAGAACTTGCCCGCCGGCCACCCGCCCTGGGTAATCGATCAGCCCCATGATAGAAAAGCCGGTAACAGACTTGCCCGAGCCAGATTCACCAACCAGTCCTACAATTTCTCCACCCGAAACACTGAAGCTGATAGACTTCACAACATCGAGCACACCTAATCGCGTTGCAAATTCGGTTCTTAGATCTTTAACATCAAGCATTGCGCACTTCACCGCAGTTCCGCCTTTGGATCGAGAATCTGACGGAGGCGGTCACCGACCAGGTTGATTGAGTAAATGGTGATAAGCAGGGCTATGCCGGGATAAATGCTGATCCAGTAGGCGCCCGAAAGCATGTAGGTGTAGCCGTTCGAAATCAGCAATCCCAGCGAAGGCTCTGTTATGGGCACACCAAGGCCCAGAAAACTCAATGTCGCTTCAAGCGCGATCGCCCGCGCCACCTGCATGGTCAAAAGAACGATGAGCGGAGAGATTGAATTGGGCAAAAGATTGCGAAACAGAATGTTGTACCAAGGCATCCGTAAGGAACGAGCGGCCTCGATATAATCCTTTTGCATCTCCGAAAGCGCCGTCCCGCGCGCCGTGCGGGCATATGTAGCCCATTCAACGACGACGATGGCGATAACGACATTGGTGATACCTTTGCCCAGAAAGGCAAGAATGAGCATCGCGGCCAATATGGTCGGAATTGACAGCTGCAGATCGACCAGCCTCATCAAAAAGGCGTCCCAGCGTCCCCCGAAATATGCAGCACATAGGCCCGCGATGGTGCCCAGGACAAACGCCAGAGTTGCGGCGCACAAGCCAACCACCAGGGAAATCCGCAAACCGTGCAAAATGGCCGAAAGCATGTCTCGCCCTTGCGTGTCAGTGCCCAGAACGTAGGTCATGCCACTCATCGATTCACTGCCAGGCGCAAGTCGGCCATCCATAATGTCCAACTGCATGAGATCGTAAGGATTCTGAGGCGACAGCAACGGGGCAAAAGTCGCGCTCAGGACAACCAGTATCAAAAAGACAAGTCCCACTAGAGCGGACTTTTCCTTCGAAAAAATCTTGAAAAATTCCAGGGCACTCATGGCACTGAGACGAAACGTGCTTGTATTCATCAATGCCCCTCCTCTAACCGCATTCTTGGATCAAGTATTCGATAAACGATATCAACAATCATGTTTATACATACAAACAGTATTACGACCATCATTAGGTAAGCTACTATTACCGGTCGATCGAGTGCTGAAATACTGTCTATTATGATCTTTCCGACGCCGGGCCATGCAAATATGGTTTCGGTAACCACCGAAAATGCGATCGTATTTCCAATGTCGAGGCCAACTATCGTGACAACAGGTATCAGAACGTTTTTGAGCACATGGGTGAGCAGGATCCGTCTGGGACTAATGCCTTTTGCGCGCGCAAACTTCACATACTCACTTCCGTATGCTTCCCGAACGCCTGACTCGGTGAGCCTAAGCACCATGGCGATATTGAACAGCGCCAAACTAAAGGCGGGCAGTATCAGATGGCGCAAGCCGTCGGTCGTAAGGAACGACCATTCGGTTCCAAAGAGTTCGACAGTGTCCCCGCGCCCCGTACTGGGAAGCCAATTGAGCTGCACACTGAAGATCAGGATCAACAAAATTGCGACCCAGAACAACGGAAGGCTGAAGCCTAATATACTGCCCCGCATGATCGTTTTTGAAAGCCAGCTGTTTGGATTGCGTCCTGCGACCAAGCCAAGAGGCAGCCCAATAATGACCGATAGGAAAACCGCAGCGAGGGCGAGCTCAAGGGTCGCGGGCAAGCGCGACAAGATTAACTGGGCCGCAGGTTCATTAAATACATAGCTGGTGCCAAGATTGCCTTGGAGCAGTCCCGCAAGGAAACGGACATACTGTTCATGCAGCGGCAAGTCGAGACCCAATTCCGAGATCATTTTTGCCCGATCTTCAAAACTCGCTTCGGGCGGAAGCAAGATCTCGACGGGGTCACCGATAGCGTGCAGACCCAGAAAGACGATCAACGTCATAGCCAAGACCACAACGAGGGCCTGGAGCACGCGCCTGAATATCCAAAATGTCATCTAGTTTGTTCCCGGCAAAGGGTCGGGGGTGAGACATGCCCACCCCGTTGGCGCTTAGTCGAGCACGACGTCTTTGGCCAAAGTCCGCTCGTCGATGCGAGGCTCATAGTCAATTCCGTCACGCATGGCCCAGGCGTTTGACTGCTGATAGAGCGGAATAATCGCCTGATCCTCAATTACAAATTCAACAGCCTCAATAAGAGCTTGCTCGCGCTCAGTCTCGTCGACTATCGAAATTGCCTCCATGGTGAGTGCGTCCAGCTCAGGGTTAGAATAGGCTGACACGTTGCTGGCACCCATCCCTGTGGCCTCTTCTCGGGTGCCCAGACGATTTATGAGCATCGAGGTTGCATCGAAGGTTGAGTTCCCAAGACCGATGATATGGATGGCATAGGATTCCCTGGCGCTCGAATAGGTTGACCATGGCAGCACTTCGACCGACGTCTGCACCCCGATACGGGTCCACATCTGTGCGACAGCCTGCGCTACCTCGGGAGCATTCGGATAACGGTCATTTGGAGCATAGAGTGTCAACTGGAAACCCTCCGGATAGCCGGCCTGCGCAAGCTTATCTTTTGCAGCCTCCAAATCAGCATTCGATACCGTGACGTCAGGGGCGTATGAAAATGCGCCTTCCGGAAGCCATTGGGCCGATGCCGTTGCTGTGCCTTGCATAATCCTCTCAACAATCGCTTCGCGATTGATGGCCATCGAAAGGGCTCTCCGCACCTCGACATCTTGCAGGGGATTGACCTCGAGGGCTTGGCCGTTTGAATCGGTCAGACCCGTGACCTCGGAAATTTCACGGTAGTTGATTTCAAAGTAGATGACGCGAAGACCTGGTACCGACGTCACATGAATGCCATCGGTCGAGTTGAGACGCGGAAGGTCTGCCGCAGGAGGCGTATCGATGATGTCAACGTCGCCCGACAAGAGGGCAGCTGTGCGCCCTCCTTCACTGGTCATCATTTTGTAGGTCGCACTTTCCCACGCGACTTCGCCACCCCACCATTGATCGTTCCTTTTTAACTCGACCGCATCGCCGTTGCTGAATGAAACAAATTCAAACGCTCCAGTTCCGATCGCCGCGGAGCCGTCATTGTAGTCGCTCGTTTCGGCGCCCTCGCCCGCATGCTGTGACACCACCGCGATATTGGCGAGATTCCCCGGCAAGTCCGGCACGGGAACATCGGTGGTGATCACCAGCGTGTGGTCGTCAACTGCGACCGCATTCTCGATACCGCGCAGGAAGCCCCCAAACCCACCCGGGCTGTTGGGAACGTCACCTGCCCTATCCAGAGTGAATACGACATCTTCGGCAGTGAAGGCCTCACCATCGTGCCAAGTCACGCCTTGACGAAGGTGAAAGGTCCATTCCGTTTCCCCGGTCGCCTCCCAGCTTTCCGCCAATCCCGGCACAAGCCTGCCAGCAGCTGTCCGTTCGGCCAGACGATCAAAAATCTGCATTGCAATGCTGTTGTTGGGGGACGCATTGTAGAAGTGTGGATCGATAGAGGTGATCGTGGCACCAGTCCCAATGAGTAGGTCCTCGGCGTGTGCGCTTGCCGTTAGTCCCGTGGCGAGTGCTACAGCGATCATGAACTTTTGCATAGTGTCGAACTCCCTTTTTACGTGTGCTTGTGACAAGCCCGTGGCTGGCACATTTCCAAGTGGAAAGGTGGATCGGGCTTTCCCAATTCCTCAAGCGAGAGGAGGCACGGACGACACGTTAGCTAGGTGACATTTATCCGACAAATGAATATTTAATATGCGAAACATGCATGTTGTGCATTTTGCGTTCCCACAATACTGATCAATAAGTTGTTGATTTTTCCCGTTTTTTTGCCATTCACAACAAAAAAGAAGGCGTTCCATTGTCAAAGCTTAATATCAACAGTGTGGACCTCAATCTTTTGAAGGTCATGAACGCGATAGCCGATACGCGCCAGATCACTGCGGCAGGCGCAGCCATTGGATTGTCTCAACCTGCGGTAAGTCATGCGTTGGGTCGGCTTCGAAAGCTGCTGAATGATGACCTTTTCATCCGGACCGGGCACGGGCTCCAGATGACCAGTTTCTGCGCCGAGCTGATGCCAAGTGTACGCAGCATCATGTCAGGCTGCGAGACCGTCTTCCTGCAATCGACTCCATTCGATCCCAGAACCAGCAGCCACACATTCCGCATAGGCATGAACGACTACTTCTCACTTGTATTGATGCCTCCGCTGGTGTCGCGTGTCAGCAATCTGGCGCCTAACTGTGTTCTGGAGGTGACTCACATGCCTCGGACACTGGGGACCTCGGCGGCCGCCAAAGGGCCATTGGTGCAGACATTTCTCGACGATGGAGAAATCGACATTGCCGTTATGACTGCCGATAAGGTTCCCGCACGGTTCGCGGCCGAACTGCTTTATAGTGAAGAACGTGTGGGCATTATTTCGAATAATAACCCCGCAAGTCGAAAGCAGGTCGGCTTGGAGGATCTCTTAGCTCTGCAACATGTCAAAATCACTTCCGACCCCAGACGAAAGGGCTGGATTGACGAGCGACTCGAAGCTCTGAAGCGCAAGCGGCATGTGGTCGCCACGGTCTCCCATTTTTCTTCTGCGGTTGCGATTGTGAGTCAGACCAATCTTATGGCCGTGATGCCGAAAAGTGTAGCACTTCATTTTAAGGAGGCATTTTCCCTGTCGCTCCATTCCTTGTCATTCCTAAATCTACCTCAAGCCACCAGCATGATCTATCTTAAAGATCGCGTTCACGAAGCCAGCATTGCTTGGCTCTTAGATCAAGTAAGAAGATGCTTTAGGAATGGAAATATTAATTAAACTAGGAAGACCAACAATGATTACTACGCTGATTGCGTGATTTCATTATAACTATGAAAATTGCTAAATTTTTACCGGACAAATCGAAATTTTCGTGACGTGCGTAAAAAAGAATTACGTCCAACTGGTGAACTTTTGAGGAACGGATTATGTGTTATGCATATTTTCCATTTGACACTGAAATATATTCAAAGCCGGATCATCCTCCGATCCCATGACGTCGATAGCTATGGCGAAAATCTCCGCGAATTTCCAGGCGCGGCCACCTTGCGCCGGGCTGAGAACCGTTTCGAGCGCGCCCTTACACCCTCCTAATGTGCGCTCACTGCTCCAACGAATTGTCAGATAAAAAGGAGGATGAGGGCCAAACTGAAGACAGCGATGAAAATCGTCAGCAGCGCACTAAACAGCAGCGGCGCCATGCCCTTACCGGCCAACCTGCCCAGATCCGTCTCGATACCAATGGCCGCCAAGGCCATAGCCATCAGAAACGACACCAGAGACTGAATGCCGGACAGCAGCCAATCGGGAAAAGCAATAACGCTGCCCAGTACGACCATTACGGCAAAGCCAGCAACAAACCACGGTATAAGCTGCACACGCGCCGGTTGATCGGGCCCGCCGCGCAATCTACGCTGGGCAAGATAACCCAGAACGGCGACGGTGGGCGCAAGCGCCAGAACGCGAACCAGCTTTGCTACCGTGGCTGTCTCGCCAGCTTCAGGTCCCAACTGGTACCCGGCGACCACTACTTGGGCGACCTCGTGCAGCGAAGCTCCAACCCAGAGCCCGTAGCGGTGCGGATCCAGCTCGAGCAGGATCCCCAATATTGGATACAACACCATCGATAACGAACCGGCGATGGTCACGGCAGCCAACCCATAGGCTATGTCCTCATGACGGGCCGTCAGGGTTGAACTGGCGGCCACGATAGCCGACGCCCCACATATTGCGGTTCCCGACCCCAAAAGCATGCCGAGCCGCCATTCCACACGGCACAGTTTCGACATCCAGAACGAAAAGGCGAGCGTTGCCACTACGGTCGCGGCAAGGACCATAAGTGCCGATAGGCCCATCGTCTGGATTTGTGCGAAAGTCACTCTCAACCCGAGCAGAACGACGGCGATACGCAACAATTGGCGCATGGATATTCGCACGCCCGGCTGGGCGATGGCCGGCTCGCCCAACAGGGCCCGGAACGCGATGCCAAGGACAACCGCCAAAAGGGCCGGGCTGACCGCTGAAAGGAACCGCAAATGACTTATCGAGAATGCGGTTGCCGCAATCACTGCGCACAGGAACAAGCCGGGCGTCATTTCGCGCAATACGCCGGCATTTTGGAGGTGCGGTTGTGCCTTGGTAGTCATCAAGGTTCGACCTTCTCGTCGGGAGCCTCGAACCGGCCCGCTTAGGAGGGACTGGCTCCAGTTCAATTTTTCCTGGTGCGATCGAACAGAACGAGCCCGCGAGCGGATCGCTCTCGAAATCGAAACGGAAAGGCCCGTGAGCCCGAGCCTTTCCGAATTTCCCGTACTTAGTCTGGGACACTCATCGATTCGAATGCATCGAGGGTGCGGGCCGAATAAACAAGGGCGGCGCCGGCATTGAGCGCGATCGCGACCCCCAAAGCTTCGGCGATCTCCTCGCGCCTAGCGCCATGCTTGATCGCGGCCTCAACGTGGCTGGCGATGCAACCGTCGCACCGAGTGGTGACGGCCACCGCGAGGGAAATCAGTTCGCGCGTCTTGCCGTCAAGATGCACGGCCTTCTCGCCCGCCGTAGCCAGCGCGCTGTAACCCTGCATCACCGCCGGGGCCAGTTGCGCCAGATCGCCCGCACGTTTCTTCACGTCCTTGCGGTAATTTTTCCAATTCAACATGTTTTTCTCCTTTGAACAGATAGAGTGGCATCGCCTTTCGGCGGGATCGGAGGGACGTTTATTCTCGGGGCTCTCTGGGCCCTATCAGCCGTCTGAAGGTCGCGAAAGCATGAGGGTCGTCGCATGCCTTGGCGGCTTCGAAGAGAGTCGCGATATCTGCAGACGGCAGACTGCGCTCCAGCATGGATTCGAACTTTGCCTGAAGCTCATCCCAGGTCAGCGGGTTGTCGGGATGTCCCTTGACGATGCGCGTGCTCGCGCGCAGCACCTCCCCGTCTTCGAGCATGACCTCGACGTGGGCCTCGGAGGGCGGCTGACCTGGCACCGGCTCGACCGTGATTTTCGACAGAAGCTCGGTAACGCTCGTATCGGCGAGCGTCGTCTCTACGAAATCATCGGGCAACAACCTGTAGCCACGCAACCCCATAGCGACGCAGAACGGGACGCTAAACTTGCATTCGAGCGGCGTCTTGGGAAACAGCTTGCCGGCCGTGATCAGGGCCGTACTGTGCGTTTTGACGTGCACCGAACCGATGGCCCGTCCGGCAACTTTTTCGGCCAGACTGCGGGCCGTTTCGGTCGAGGCATGGGTGGCGCGGCATGATGCGAAGAGCTTGAAGCCATTGCCCAAGATTTCCCAGTTCCGGCCGAAATCATCGAGCGTCGGGACGGTGGCGGAATTGTCCTGGATAAAGGCGGACAGCCAGCCACCTTCCAGCTCGTAGAGCGTTTGCGCGGCCTCATAGCCTTCGGCGGCATATTGGGCTGCCATAATACCATCCATTGCAGCCTTGCCGGCATGGAACGGCTTGGAATGGCTGCCGAACGAACCGAGCAGACCACCCATTGTCGTGGCAACGTTGCCCAGGGCCGAGCCAACCTGATGCTGTGTAAGACCCAAAAGGACCGAGACGGATGCGGCCGCGCCGGTCCTTCCCACGATCGAGGTGGGATGGAAACCCTTGCGTTGCAGGGTGCGCCCTACACCCCCGGGAGCTCCACCATTGCCGAGCTTGGCCATCACCTCGTAACCAGTTATGTAGGCGCTCATGAGCAGCGGGCCGTCAATCTCGAGATGTTCGGCCATAGCCAGGCTGGCCGACCAGACAGGACCTGAAGGATGCCCAGCGCCCATGGGATGGGTATCGTCATAGTCCTGGGAGTGCGTCGAGGTGCCGTTGACCAGCGCAGCAAGCGCGGGGGCGGTCCGATATTGGCCAAAGACAGTGGATTTGCCTGGAGCTTCCCAACGGCGTACGGCCGCAGAGACAGCCAAGACCGGAGCATCGTTCATTGAGCCGAACGTCACCCCCAGATAATCGACGAACGCCTTGCGCGCCGCCTCAAGCACGTCAGGTGGATAGGTCCTGCCCCTCGCGGTGGAGATGAAGGCGGCGAGGCGCTGACCCCGCGTTTCAAACTCTTGGACCGGTGCGACGGCGTTCATTTCGATGCTCCCTTGGCGTCGTATTGGATTGTGACTAGGAAAGACTGCCCGGCGCCATATGGCAAAACGCCGGGCAAGGGATCAATCCGCGGTGCCCGCGACATCGGCCATCTCGGCGCGGCGTAAGGCGCGCCGCCGGACCTGCGCGAGAACGAAGGGCAGGACCAGGATCAGGGCCGCAACCATTAGGAACAGTACCGAGATCCAACTGGAGACAAACACCTGCGCGTCGCCGCCCGAGATCGTCATGGCCTGACGGAACGACTGCTCCATCTTGCCGCCAAGCACCATGGCCAGGATCAAGGGAGCGATCGGAATGTCGGCCTTCTTAAATGCATAGCCTGCGATACCGAAACACCAGGTCAGCAGAAGATCCTGCACGGAATAGTCGATGGAATAGACACCGATCGACGCCGTGACCAGGATCAGCGGCAGCAAGATGCCGGTGGGCGTGTGCAAGACCCGCACAAAGATCGCGATGAGCGGCAGATTGAGAATGAAAAGCATCACGTTGCCGATATACATCGAGCCGATCAGCCCCCAGACCAGTCCGGGCTCCTGATCAAAAAGCAGCGGTCCGGGCTGAATGCCGTAGATTATGAAGGCTCCGAGAAGGATCGCCGTCGTGGTGCCGGTGGGAATCCCTAAGGCCAGAAGCGGCACCATGTGGCCGCCAACCGCAGCGTTGTTGGCCGCCTCGGGACCAGCAACGCCTTCAATCATGCCAGTCCCGAACTTTTCCTTCTCCTTGTGTAGGCCCCGTTCGAGTGAATAGCTCAGCATGGTCGAGATAGTCGCTCCACCGCCAGGAACGACGCCCTTAAAAAATCCGATCAACGTGCCGCGTAAGATGGGCATGAAGGAGCGACGCCATTCTTCCCTGGTGAGCCAGAGCCGACCCTTGATCGCCAGCACAGTTGCGTTGCCCCGAAGATGGTCATCAATGTTGAGCATCACTTCCGAGATCGCGAAGAAGCCCACCGCCGCCACGAGGAAGCTCACGCCATCCAATAGCTCGACATTGCCGCCCGTAAACCGGGGCATGCCGCTCTGGAGATCGATGCCCACGGTCGCGATCACCAGCCCGATCACCATAGAAAAAATGCCTCTTGCTAGAGATTTTCCGGTCAGGCTCGAAACCGCCGCCATGGAGAAGACCAAGATGGCGAAATGTTCAGCTGGGCCGAAGCGAAGCCCGAAGCGCGCGAGAGGAACCGCCATGACCGTCAGCGCGATTACGCTGAAGGTGCCAGCGATGACCGAGCCAATGGCCGCGGCGGCCAACGCGGCGCCCGCCCGACCCTTCTTGGCCATCTGGTAGCCGTCAATCGCCGTCATCACCGAAGAGGATTCTCCGGGCGTGTTAATCAGGATCGAGGTGGTCGATCCGCCATACATGGCCCCATAATACATACCTGCCAGCAGGATCAGAGCCGATGTGGGCTCCATGCCGAAGGTCAAGGGCAGCAGTAACGCCATGCCGGCAGCCGGCCCGAGGCCGGGCAGAACACCCACGAGGGTGCCCAAGATGCAGCCGACGAATGCGTAAAGCAGATTGTGGGGTGCGGTTGCAACGGACAGGCCGTTTAGCAGGTGGTCTATGGGAATCATCTCGTCCTCCTCAAAATGCCAGCAGTCCGGTCGGCAGTTGCGTGCCGAAAACCTCGGCGAACAAAATGTAGGTGGCGACCGTGAAGCCCAGCGCGACTACTATGGCGACCCAGCGCCGGCCATGGTGGAGCAACAGCATGCCGCAAAGCAGAAACAGCGCCGTGGACAGGAGATAGCCAAGGGGTTCGAACAGCAGGAAATAGGCCAGGATGGCCAGGGAACTGCACAGGAAAGTGCCGCTGTCCAAGCGAATAAATTCCATCACCTTCTGGCGTCCGGCGGTCCAGTCACGCGTTCCCCAGCCTTCGAGGACAAGCATGACCGAAACGATCAAGAGCAGAATGAGCAGCAATGTGGGATAGGCACGCGGGCCCACCGCATCGCTGATCATCATGGTGGGAATCGCCGCGATGCCCAGGGCATAGACCGCCGCGATCGCGACCGCGGCCACGGCCAAAACAACGTTAACCATAATGGACCTCTCTGGTATCACCCGAAGGCGCTTCAAATCGCGTGAGCGCGGTCAAGTCGGCGACATCGGAACAATCGGCAAGCGCTTGCAGGCGCTGCCAGAGCGCACTCGCCGCAACTGTTCCCAGGCGGCGGGATACGCAATCATCAAATTTCTCGCTCACCATGGCGGGTGTCAGCGGGTTGTCCGAGGTGGCGCCCCGCGCCGCATCGACACTCCGCGAGAGAACGTGACCGTTGCGTGTGGTGATGTCGACCTCGGCTCCGCTGAGCTGCTCACGCCTATAAGTCTGGAGCGAGGCCCTGGCGATCAGTTCGCGTGTCCACTGATCGACCAGACGGCCTCCGTCTTCGAAATCGGCAACCTCCACCCTGCCGGCGACAAGCATTCGCGCCGCGCAATAGGTCGCCGAGAATTTGGCTGCGAGCCCAGTTCGGGGATCGGGCACATCGATATGCGGAAAGCGGATCGGGTGGACCCTGAGCACGATGGCGACGATATCGGCGGGATCGAGTCCCTCGGTATTCCTGATATCGGCAACGCAGTCGAGGATGGGCGCGATCGCGAAGCAGCAGGGGAAGCGCTTCTGTTTCAAACCCTTGGCGGGGTCGAGAATCTTTTCTCCCGGCGACCACGGGGTGAGCAGCGGCTCGGTGTCGAGGGCGTTCTGGTTGAACACGCTGAAATAGCCATGGTGATGCTCGAAGGCCCGCTCCCCAGAGGTAAAGCCGCGCTTGGCCAAAAGGACGGCCATCAGCGCGCTTCTACTGGCATGGCCAACCCCGAGCGGCTTGGTCATCGATCCAAAATTGGATTTGATTCCCGACGCCAGATGGGTCGCGATGCCCAAGGCCATCGCGGTGCGCCGATCGTCGAGGCCGATTAGGACGGCGCAGGCCGAAACGGCAGCGAAAATGCCTACCGTTGCCGTCGGGTGCCAGCCATGGGTATATTGGAAGCGGCTGACGGCATTGCCAAAACGGCACCCAGCTTCATATCCGGCCAGAAACGACACCAGCAGGTGGCGTCCGTTCGCGCCCTCGCTTTCGGCAAGAGAAAGGAGAGACGGGAGAATGGCGGCCGAGAGATGTCCGAATAGATCGGAATTGCTATCATCGTAGTCGAGCATATGGGCGGCCGTGCCGTTGACCAGCGCCGCGTCGAGCACGCCGGTCCGGCCGCGGCCACCCACCAATGTGGCCAGCCCGGCGTCCACACCTATTCCGAGCGTATCGGCAAGAATTTCCACCGCCTCATGTCCGGCCCCGGCGACCATCACTCCGAGTGTATCGGTGATCGCCAATTGCGCGCGCTCAAGAGCTAAAGTGGAATGATCACGTTTCGCAAAAGCGATCAAATTTCGCGCCACCGAAAGCGATAACGTCTCTGTTTGGGGCACTTCCGATTCTCCTCTTTCGTTTCCGAGGGCCGCTCCTCCAGCGAACCTCTCCGGGCGCGATCGAAAGAACGCGGACTTTCCGCCTCGATCGAACGACACACAAACGCCTAATGCTCCAACCCGGCCGGTCCGCGCTGAGCCCTAATCGGCAAGCTCTCCCCGCACGGTGGTGGAAGGGATGGCACTTAGATTCGCCCATTGGCTTTGCTTGAAGCCGGCGGCTATGTCGGCCGTGAAATCAGTAACGGGACGACCTTGATAGGCATCGGCAAAAATGTTTGCAGACAGCTTTTCCACCTCGTCGCCGCTAAAGCCCGGCGTGCAATTCGCGGCCAGTTTGCGCCTCAACTCGTCGTCGCTAAGCGGGTTCTCCGCTTCCCCTTTTGGGTTGCGCACACGCCGTTCGAGCGCAGAACCATCATTAAGGGTGAGCTTCACAATGGCGCCGCGCACGGCTGGATATTCGACATCGCATAGAGGATTGGTGACCACCCTCGTTTTCGATAGAAGGCCGCGAACCTGATCCGAAGCGAATATGTCGGGTTCGAAGTGACGGACGCCCGGACTACCGTGTACCAGGGCAGTAACAATGGCGCACGGAGCGCTCATCTGCGCGTCAAGCAGCGTGCTGGCCCTCGTATGGGTATGACCGGGGACCGCCGGGCCATAGAGCCCGATCTCGATATCGGCGATAGCCTCTAGAGCGGCCTGATCGCGAAGTTCGAGGACGGCATCGATGGCAGCTTGGAAATGCCGGCAGCACGGATAGGGTTTAAAATAGACCGCCGCCATCTCCCAATCACTGCCGATTCCGCGCAATACACGCTCAGGGTCCGCCTCTCCCCCCGTAAGCGCGCGAAAAAGGCCGTTGGCCCCTTCAAGGACCCGACGGGGGCCGGTCAACCCTCTGCCGGCCAGTTCGGCGCACAAAATTCCGTCCCGCGCGGCCTTACCCAAATGGAGTCGCTTTACATCGCTGCCGTCGTAGAGATATTCGCGGATTCCGCCCGAAAAACTTCCTGCCAGGCCCATGGCATGACCTAATGCGTTGGCGTCGAGGCCGAGCAGTCTTCCCGATGCGGCGGCGCTGCCGAATACTCCAGCAACGGAGGAATTGTGCCATCCCCGCAATGCCGACGCTGGATGGATCGCGGCCGAAATTCGGAGCATGACCTCATAGCCGGCGACGACCGCCTCGCTGAAGGCTGACCAGTCACTTCCGATCGACTCAGCCACGGCCAATGCTGCCGAAATGATCACGCCCCCGGGATGGGCGGAGCCTTCCCGATGTCCGTCATCGAAGTCGAGGGCATGGGCGGCGGTTCCGTTGGCAAAGGCCGCGTCCTGCATCGCGGCCTTCATGCCCGAGCCGATCACGGTGGCCACCGGCTGGCCTCCCGCCGCTGCGGCATATTCGCGGGCCGCCCTGGCCTGCGGCATCCCAGATCCCGCCGCGACGCAGGAGAGATAGTCGATCATAGTGCGTCGGAAAGCGGCCCGAACCGCGTCGGGAAGCTCCTGCCATCCAAGAGTGGAGACAAAACGCCCCAGTTGCCAAGAAAGTGACATTGCCTCCTGGTTGCGCCGGCCCGGATCGACGGCGTCCCTATCCGCGAACGGCCTGTCTGAGAGATTGGCGGACACCGTCAGCTCCAGATATTGGGCAGCGTATCAAGCGAGTAACCGCTCCGGAAATCCTTGGCCCGCCCGCTTTGGGGGTCAAAGACATGCCGGTCGATCTGGCCGATGTTGCCGCCGTAGAGATGGATCGAGATAGAAGTCCTATTGTCCCAGGCGTTGCGGACCTTGTGCACATCGCCAATAGTCGGTGAGACGGCGTCGATTGCGCCGGGCTCAAGCAATTCCTCCTCGCGCTGCGGTCGCCAAACTCCACCTTCCTCTGCGTACTTCTGGGAATGCTCGGCACCCTCGAGCACGCCAATAAGCCCCCAGGTGGTGTGATCATGAATCGGAGTCTGCTGGCCGGGGCCCCAAACGAAGCTGACAAGCGAAAAGCGCTGAAGCGGATCACAATGGAGCAGGTACTGCCGGTAAAACCTGGGGTCCGGCTGAGCACAGGCTTCGGGTAGCCAGTCCGACCTTGCTATCAAAGCTGCCATGAGTGGGGTCGCCTGCTCGAACAGACGGGATTCGTCACTCTCGCGATCCGAGAGCCGTGTCATCTCGACGACGAATTCTTTAAGGGGATTGGCGCTCATGATATCACTGCCTTGCTCTTTTCCAGTTCAACCTTTTTGCGGGTCTCGGTGAGAACCTCGTCGGTATGTTCGCCCAATTCCGGCGGCCCGCGCCGTATCGGGGTCGTCTGGCCGTTGAACAGCACGGGATTGCCGAAGGTGCGCGTGCGAACGCCCGAGGGCAGATCGAGCTCGCTGATCCAGCCCATGGCCTCGACCTGCGGATCGGCAAGAGCCTGCTGGTAATTGTTTATCGGCGCGCAAGGCACTCCCGCCGCGCGAAACCGTTCGAGCCAATGTTCGCTATCGCGCGTGACGAACACATCCTCGAGCAGAGGTAGCATTTCGTCCTGATTGCGGGCGCGCACCGAAACACTGGAAAAGCGAGGGTCGGTGCGCAAATTGGGACGCTCGATCACCTGGCACACCAGTGCCCACAGCGCGTCGTTACCCGCCGCCATCACGAAATGACCGTTGGCAGAGCGAAATGCGCGGTAAGGGGCATTTCGCGGATGGGCAGACCCGAGTTTACGCGGGATGGCGCCGGTGCCGAAAAATTCCGAGGTTTGCAGTGCGGCGACGCCCAGGGTGGCACCCATGAGCGACACATCGATAAAGGCTCCCCCGGAGCCCGCCTCCACGGCGCGCAAGGCAGTGGCAATTGAATAGGCCGCATAAAGCCCCGTCGAGAAATCCGAGATCGGCACACCGCATTTGACTGGTTCAGAGTTGGCCTGCCCCGTCACGCTCATTACGCCGGCCATGGCCTGGATGGAAACGTCGAACCCACCCTCATTGGCGCGCGGTCCTTTCTGCCCGAAGCCGGAAATCGAACAATATACAAGATTAGGATTGAACGTATGCAGCCGGTCGTACCCCAGGCCGAGACGATCCATGACGCCCGGCCGATTGTTTTCCACGATCACGTCCGCCTGCCGGCACAGATCGAGCGCGGCAACCCGCCCTTCAGGGGTTTTGAGATCAAGCGCCACCGAACGCTTATTACGATTAAGCGAAGCAAAGTTTTCGCTGAATCCTTCGCTAAACGGGGGCCAAGTGCGCATGGCATCACCGCCCGCTGGGTTCTCGATCTTGACTACATCGGCTCCAAGATCAGCGAGAAGCATTCCACAGAACGGGCCAGCCGCAATTTGGCAGAACTCCACGACGCGAATGTCTGCCAAAGGCTGAAACACATGCACACTCATCTCTATTCCCTGACGTATGGCCCAGACCCGATCCCGGGTTCCCGGCCCTTGTTTTCCGTGCGATCGGATCGAAACACCGATCATTATTCCATGGCTATGGCGCCGCCGCCCTTGCGTGCGGCGCCTTTTTCATTCAGTGGGTCACACCCAGCGCTTCGATCATCGCGCTGTAACTCTCCGTTTCGTCGGCAAAGAACTGCGCCGTTTCCTGGCCGTCGCGGTAGATGTCGACCATGAATTCCTCGGCCAGCGTTTCCTTCCAACTCTCGGATTCTGTGACCTGGCGAACGGCGTTGCTCCAGAAGGCCGCCTGCTCCTCTGTCAGACCCGAGGGTGCCACGACACCGCGCCATGCCGCTACGACTGCGTCCACGCCCAGCTCGCGCCAAGTCGGCACGTCCGACATCGCGTCGGGAAGCCGCTCGGGCGCGGCGACCGCAAGAAAGCGTAGATCACCCGATTCCCGGAAAGGCAGTAACGAACGCGCGGTTGTCACTACAACATCGACATGGCCACCGAGTGTGGCGGTGACACCCTCGGAGGAGGAGTTGAAAGCCACCGTCTTCAATTTGGTAAGATCGACGCCCGCTTCACCAGCCATCTGCATGACTGCGGCGTGGTTGACCGTACCCAGACCACTCGAGACCGAAAAGCTCACCGAGTCCGGCGCATCACGCATGCGCTGCACCAAATCCTCGCCATCGGCGATATCTGAATCAGCACGCACCGCAAACACCATGTTCTCTTCGAACAGCATCGCGATGGGCGTGAATTCCTCATAGGTGATGGGGCTGCGGCCCAGAATCGAATTGGCGATCAGGGGTGTATTGACGATCTGTATATAATTGGGATTGCCCTCGTGCTGGCTGGTATAGGCCAGCGCCACCGCATGACCGCCGCCAGGCTTGTTGTTGACGATACTGGCCTCAGGGATCAGATCCTCCTGCACCAGAAGGTCCCGCACTAAGCGCGCCGTAAAGTCCATCGAGCCGCCCGGCGAAACCCCGACCACCACTTCGACCGGTCGGTCGGCAGTCCATGATTGCGCCGCTGCTGGCGTGGCCGCGAGCAAGGCTAAAACAGTGGCAGCTTTCAACCCCCGAAGCACTCCGCGGACAGAATAGCAAGTTCTCATAGCATCCTCCCATATCAACAATGGTCAATCCGTCCTGGCATTGTCCTCATCAAACCAAGCACGGCTCGTTCCAATAAATGATACGCTGTATCATCTCTTAGAACATATGATTGGTATTGTTTGGTGTCAAACTTTTTTTGAATGGTCGCTTTTTATGAGAAGTTCCCGTTAGAAATGAAGAACGCGAGCAAGCGCCCCATTCTCCGATCAGGAAACATGACAGGATACCGGTTGTCTCAAATAATAGAATTGAGTAATGAAAAATGAGGTTCGCTGACGAGGAGAACGGGTATGGATACGACGTTACTCAAGGGGCTCAGAATCCTTGAGATGGTGGCACGCGCGCCAGATCCCTGCGGAACAACCGAACTAGCAAGGAAACTCGGGCTCAACAAAAGCAACGTTCACCGGGTTCTCAAGACGCTGGAAGCTGCCTCGTTCGTGCGCAAGGTGGACGATCTGGGCCGCTATGGCGTGACGTTGAAGCTGTGGGAACTGGGCCAGATCTCATTCGCACGCATTGACCTCAAGACCGATGCCCAGGACACCATGAAATGGCTGTCCGCAGAAACACGAGAAACGGTCCACCTCTCGGTTCTGGATGGAAGTGAGGTGATTTATCTCGACAAAATAGAAAGCCAGGAGCCGATCCGGGCCTATACGACCATCGGCGGACGCGCACCCGCTTATGCCGTGGCGACCGGCAAGGCTCTGCTGGCCTGGGAGCCCACAGAAGCGGCAGAACTGCTGGCCGAAGCGATGATACGCCATACATCGAGCACACTTGAGCCCGCTGCCCTTAAAGGTGAACTCTCGCGCATTCGCGAACAAGGTTTCGCAGTCAACCTTGGCGAATGGCGCGAGAGTGTCGGGGGAATCGCCGCCCCTATCCGAAATGCAGACGGCAATGTTGAAGCCGCCATCGGCATTTCGGCGCCGCGCATCCGCATCGCCGGGGACAGGGTCGCCGAACTGGCCACGCTAGTCATCCGGGCGGCCAGCGAAATCTCGGAACGGCTTGGCTATAGGAAGGGACGATAGACCATGACGGCTGTGACATTTGAACTCCATGACGATATTGCCAAGCTGACCCTCAACAAGCCCGAAAAAGGCAATGCGCTGTGCTTGGCCATGGTGGAGGACTTGATCGCTGCACTGGAAACGGCGCGGCAGGCACGGCTGATCGTGTTTCATGGCCAGGGCAGGCATTTCTGCACCGGCCTAGACCTGTCCAATCTTGCAGAAGAATCCGATGCCACCCTGCTGAACCGGTTCGTGCGCATTGAGGAACTAAGGGCGGCGATCGAGACCAGCTCGGTCCCGACCGTGGCGTTTGGTTTTGGTGCAACCTATGGCGCCGGCGCCGACATTTTCGCGGCATGCGATCATCGTATCGCGGCCCCCGGGACCCGCTTTGCCTTTCCAGGCGGAGCGTTCGGCATAGTGCTCGGAACCGCACGCCTCACCACGATTATGGGCCAGCAAAGAGCGCGAGACACCCTGTTGGCCCAGCGGATCCTGGAGGTCGAAAAAGCCCTTGAAGCGGGATTGGTCACGGAAGTTCTCCATCCATCCGAGACTGCATCTCGTCTGAGCCAGCTTGCCCTTGAAGCGCGCAAGCTTCCGCGTGGGGCTGCGGCTGCGCTGCGCGAGATGAGCCGCTGCGATGGCCGCGACCGCGATCTAGCGGCCCTTGTACGCTCGGCCAGCAGGCCGGGACTTAAAAAAAGGATCGAGGCATATCGAGCAACCTTAAAATGATCCGGGTCGCGCCGTGGCTAGATACACGATACTGACAAGACTTGGCGAGGTGGTCTTACACCCGCTGGTGCGTCTTTTTGTACTTGGGAATTTTCTCTCCAACACCGGAACCTGGGCACAGCGTATCGCCGTTGGCTGGCTGACCTTCGAATTGACCGGGTCGGCCAGCTGGGTGGGGGTTGTTGCCGCCTGCGAAGTGGTGCCATCGTTCATCGTCCAGCCGCTGGGCGGCGTTCTGGTAGACAGAACACACAAATGGAAGCTGTTGGTGCTCGGCCAGGGACTGGCCGCCCTACAAGCGCTCGCGCTCACCTTCGGGGCAGCGCTCGAAATGCTATCCTTGCCGTTTCTGCTCTGCTGCGCACTCGTTCTAGGACTTCTGGAAGGCATCAATCAACCCAGCCGCCTCAGTATGGTGGGCGATCTGGCGCCCAATTCGTTGCTGCGACCGACCATCGCGCTAAATTCCTTTGCTAACAACACCGCACGCTTCGCCGGTCCCATGGTGGGCGGCGCCGCACTCGGGTTTAGCGGCCCCACGCTTGCTTTCGCCCTCAATGCGGCTTCATTTATCCCGCTTCTTATGGTTGTGCTCGGAATGCGCCGGTTGCCTATGGTATCGGCCGCGTCAACGGCCCAAACGAGCCTTCTGGGAGGAATACCTGAAGGCCTCTCCTATATACGACACCACCCGCTGTTTTCGGTCGTGCTGGCCATGGCTCTGGCTCTCAGCCTGTGTTCCCGATCGGTCATCGAACTTCTGCCCGCCATATCCGGCCTCTGGTTCGACGGTCGATCCGAAATTCTCGCCGCCATGACGACCTCTGTCGGCCTAGGAGCGATGGCCGGGGGAATATGGATGCTGAGCCGAAGTGATCTCGATGCGGTTCTACTAGCCGTTCTTACACTGCCGGGCCTTATGGTCCTATCGATCTTTGCCCTCTCCTTTGCTGGCATATACGTATGGGCGAGCTATGCGCTGCTGGCCGTTCTAGGGTTTTGCGCAGTGGGAAGCGGAGTGGGCATGCAGAGCATAATCCACCTCAATGTCGATACGGAGTTCAGGGGGCGAGTGCTTTCTGTCTATGGCCTTATTCAGCGCGGCATTGCCGCTCTGGGCGCAGTTTTGATCGGCGTATCAGCCGATCATTTTGGCATGCGGCCGTCGCTCGTTGCCGCCTGCTCTCTGGCAATGGTCGCCTGGGTTTTGGCGTGGCGGAAGCGACAAACTCTCGCCTCTTACCTTAGAGCTGAACTGTAGTTGGAGAACTTAGAAATGAATTTCGATGCCTAGCACCGATTACTGTGCCTAGCGGGAGCGACGAGGCATTATCATGCGTTCATTGAAAAGAACGCGCGCACCGGGAGGTAGCCGGCCTTCCCCCTTGGGTCGTAGCCGTGGCCGGAGTAAATTTGGTCCAAAGAAATTTCCGGCGGCCCCAACGCCGCCGGCAGTTTCATTCAGCCATTCACCAGCACTTTGTCTGCCACCAGCCATAGCGGAGGCAGATACAGCGGAATGTTGGATAAGGGAAGAATGCTCTCTTCAAGTGACACGCCGATCTCGTTACGCATAAATTCGCGACGCTTGACAATACGAGCCCAGGTTTCAGGGTGCCTGACGGCCAACTCCTCCCTAAGCTTGGCATCGGCGAAGGCCACGGCATCTTCACAGTTGAGAGCGGTTCCCGAAGGCGTAGGCGCGGGTATAATGTCCACTTGAAATACCATCCCCGAGAGGATCTGGTCGGATGAGCCCGGTCGTACCGGCGAGTGGCTCCATTCGTCATAGCTAACCAGATGCCCTGGATTGAGCATCGCGTTCAGGTTACCCTGCGCCAATTTCTCGACCACCGCATCATGCAGGTCGCCACCCGCCACGCCAATATCGGCCGTATCATACCAAGTCACCAGGCCGTCGAAATAGCGCTTGGCGATCGCAACGAATTCGTCGTTGTTATCATCGAGCACACCTGCGCGGGAGGAAAGTCCGCCCCAGTATCCAACGGCGGTGGTAACGCCATCACCCTTTTTTAGAGTACGTGAACCTGCGTTGTTAAGGCCGTGGATCTGGTGCGAGCGATCTCCCGAGGCAAACATTGTATGGGCGCTCAGCGGTTCACCAGAATAGGTGAAGTTGGAGGCAGCTTCGATCTCGCGAAGACCCGGACGAGCGCCTTTAAGGACCGACCAGACTGAAACCGATGCGCGGGCAGAAGCCCACTCGAAGGCAGCTATCTGGTCCGCATCAACGATCGAACGCAAGCCGTCGCGTGGATTCATAACGATAGCGGTTTCATCGGAAAGACCTTCGATCCCGCCTATTATACGCGCGAGGATCGACACCATATAGTGGGGAACGATGAACCCTGGGGCATCTTCTTGCCATTCGGCGGCTTCGAGATATTTCCAACCCACGATGCCAACACTGTCTCCCGATTTCAATCCAGCCTCCCGGAGTACGGCCTCCAGGCTGGGTTTGCGGCTGCGGTCTTGCCCCATAAGGCTAAGCGTCTGGGCTAGCAGGGTTTCGAGTCCGGGCAATAGAGAAATCGCTGTAAAGCTCTCCGATTCATTGCCCGTGATCACCACGCGTCGTCCATTGGGACCAAGCAGCAGAATCGCTTCTTCGAACCGGGGGTCAAAGCCGGTGAAATGGAGAATATTGGCGTTATGTTCGCGATCCGCATAGACGAACAGCCAAGTTTTGCCAGCTTGCGCATAGGCCGCATCGCAACGGGCGGCTAGCGTTTGGGCGGGAATTTGCGGACGTTCCAGGGGTATGCCGAAATCTGGAAGGGCAACTGACTTTAGCTCGCTCATGATGCACTCGCCTTGAGTTACAGGGAAAGAATATGATCGGCGCTGCGAAATGCCAGCGCCATCACGGTGAGAACTGGATTGAAGCCCCCATTGGTGGGGTGCAGTGACGCGTCGGCGACAAAGAGGTTGTCGTGACCCCACACGCGTCCGTAAGAATCGGTGACCGACTGTCGAGAGTCGCTGCCCATCCGGCACGTTCCGGCCTGATGCTGGTAAGCCGAAAGTCTTGGCGGCGGTACATGCCCCCAGACCTGGGTAGCGCCGGACGCGATCAGCCATTCCTTGGCCCGCTCGAGCAGAAACTGCGCCGTCCGCTGCGTTTCAGAATGAACTACCCCCGAGAGTCGCGCCACAGGGCGTCCCCATCTGTCTTTTAGCACGGGGTCGAGCGACACCATGCAATCGGGCGTCGGTACTTCATGAACAGGACCCTTGATTTGGGTCACACGGTGATAGTTTTTTCGCATGAAATCATGTGGCGCCTGCCCCCAACGTGGCAGTTCGGGAGGAAGTGCTTGGTCCCAAAAAATCACCGGCGGAATAATAAAATCATCCGCCAGCATAGCGCCGCCAACTACATCGGGATTGTCGTGAGCGAAGGCAGTAGTCGCAATTGTTACGCCCGGCCCGCGCTGGGCATAAACATCTTCGTCAAAAAGACCGAACGCCGTCGGGTAGGTGTGGCCCTGCAGATGACGTCCAAGGTGGCCGGAGGTGTTGCCAAGCCCATTAGGGTTCCTGTCGTTAGCTGAGAGCAACAACAATCGCGCCGTCTCAATGGCTCCGGCGGATAACACCACAATGTCCGCGCCGATATACTGCCTTTTGGTGGCGCCATCCTCATTCCAAGCCAGTAACACGCCTATGACCTGGCCTGCAGAGTCCGTAACAACACGTTCTGCCGTCGTTTCCGCGACGATCGAAAGATTGCCGGTCGCAAGCGCTCGAGGCAGAACGGTGTTTTGCGTGCCGTTCTTGGCATCCGATGGGCACGGGAAACCCACGCACGTTCCACATTCAATGCAGGCGCCTCGCCCATCACGCGGCACGGAATTGACCAGGACAGGCGGCGAGAAAGTTTCAAATCCCAGAGCCTGCCCCCCACGCTCCAAAACGCGAGCACTTCCATAACGCGGCAAGGATGGCATCGGCAGGCTTCGGCTTCGCCAGGGTTCATGCGGCAGCGGACCCTCGGGTCCGCATACACCGATTTCTTGCTCGGCCATCTCATACCAAGGTTCGAGATCGTCGTAGCCAATGGGCCAATCGATCAATGACGAGCCTTCCGGCACGCCATACTTGCTGGCCATACGAAAATCATCAGGGTGGAAGCGCCATGCGAGTCCGCCATAAATCAGCGTCCCGCTGCCGATACAGGCGGCGTTGTTGCCGAACTCTATAGTATGCGGCTCGACGACCGCCTCAGTGCCATCCGGTCTCACGAGCACACGCAACCCATCCCTGCGGTCCGGGCCGGTGTTGTGTCCATAGACGGGATGGCGATGATTGCGCAGGTGATCTCGATGACCACTATTGGCATAATCGAGCCGCTGGCCGCGCTCGACCAACAATACCTTCCGGCCGGCCAGCGCAAGTTGCGCTGCAACGATACCACCGCCCGCCCCCGCCCCGACCACGATCGCGTCATAGCTATCGGCCATATCACGAGAGGGCTCGTTCACCAGGGATTTCGGGAATGGACCGTCCGGCCCCTCAGGCAAGCCGTGGCGATAACCGACTTCCTTCCATGCCCTGGCCTCAGGATTTCCACCATTTGCGGGATTGGAGTAGATCGCTTCGGCCACCCAGCGCGCTAGTGTTACGAACCAATCTTCATCTGCTATTGATTCAATGAGTGTGTTAACGCCTTCATCGCTCAAATCCTGCGCCGCCTCAGCGAACTGCCAAATTCCATCTGCTATTGCGGGGCGCCAGCGCGCGCCTTCGCCCGCAAGCATTGCTTGCACATAGTCCACCGCGTTCATCGGAACCGCCCCCAGGACAGGATCAGGTGCGATGGCCGCGAGAACGCGGATCAAATCCTCCCGGCTGACCTGCATGCCTAACCCAAAACTAGATCCGTCTTCGGATCGAGCAGATGAACCTTGTCCATATCGATCGCCAGTTTAAGAGGCGCGCCGGCCTTGAGGCCAGGCATAGGAAGCAGGCGAGATACGGCGTCAGCTCCGTTCAGACGGAAGTGAACGAGAGTGTCCATCCCCAAGGGTTCGACCAAGGCCGTCACAACATCGATAGCGTTCGCACCACTCCGTTCGCAAGCAAGGAAATGCTCAGGGCGTATACCGACCACCATTTGCGTACCGGCATGGGGTGCAAACAACGCCTTTCGGCTGTCGGGAACCGATACCGTCTGGCCATCGCCAAACTTGATCTCCAGAACCGTTCCTCTCGCTTCGACGTCGACCGGAAAGAAGTTCATTCCCGGCGATCCAATGAATCCGGCAACAAAACGCGTTGAGGGAAACTGATAGAGCTCTTCGGGTGAAGCTATCTGCTCGATGCGGCCCGCGTTCATGACCACGACCCGATCGGCCAGCGTCATCGCCTCAATCTGATCGTGGGTGACATAGACCGTCGTGGTCGGAATGCGGGCGTGAAGCTCCTTGATCTCGGTGCGCATCTGCACGCGCAGCTTGGCGTCGAGATTGGAAAGAGGCTCGTCGAACAGAAAAACGGAGGGATTGCGAATCAACGCCCGCCCCATGGCGACGCGCTGCCTTTGCCCGCCCGAAAGCTGGCGCGGCTTGCGTTCGAGGAGTTGTTCAAGTCCGAGAATCTCGGCAGTTCTTTGCAGTCTCTGGGCAACTTGTGCCTTGGGTGTCTTGCGAAGCTTAAGGCCGAAAACGATGTTTTCGGCAACGCTGAGATGAGGATAGAGCGCATAGTTCTGGAACACCATCGCGATGTCGCGTTCTCCCGGTTGCAGCTCGTTGACCCGCTTGCCATCAATGGCGATTTCGCCATCGGTGACCGTTTCCAGCCCTGCGATCATTCGCAAGGTCGTCGATTTTCCGCATCCAGACGGACCGACGAGAACAATGAATTCGCCGTCGGCCACCTGAAGATCCAGGCCGTGTACGGTTTTGAGACCGTCATAGGCCTTCTCCACCTTATCGAGCGTTACGCTAGCCATGCTGGGCTCCTTCCAATCTCACGTCCTCGCGCGGTTCAGTCTGCATCGCCATAAAGCGAAGCGGCTGCAGACCATTGAAAATCCTTGTCGAGCGGCCAGGTCGGCCGTGGCAGGTGGTTCCATTCAAGCCGTGTCATATCGAGCTGCGAAGTTCCGTCGCTGAGCAGCAGGATGTGGCGCTCCGCGATGTCTTCAAGCTGGGGATGGAGATAACCGAGCTTGACCACATAGGCCTTGTGGGCGAGCGGATCGATGGCCATGGCCTGGAAATGTTGCGGCGTCGTAATCCCGATCGGTTGGGCATGGAAAGTAACGACGATGTCTCCGATGTGAACCTTGGCCCATGCCGCTTCCTTGGAACGATAAGGCTGGAACCCGTCGAGCTCGAGCCAATCGCCCCCCCCTTCGACGACTGCCTTCACCCTGCGTGCCGTCCTGGGCCGTGAGAGATGCTCGGCCCCGAGCTCGATCTCAATTTCAGCCCCAATCCCGGCTTCCAGAAGCTGGCGGACAGTCTGAGGCGCAGTGATGCCGGCGACCACGATGTCGGGTGAGCCAGGCAGATCGAGCGCCGCCTGCAGGACCGTAGTGAGTTCGCCGCCAGCACCGGCCGTGGTATTATCCCCGGAGTCGGTGACATAGACCGGACGTTGGGGCACACTTATGGCACGCTCCAACCCCTCACCAACTTCGGCGGTTTCCATGCTGAGCACGAAGTTCTCATGCTCAGCCCATATCTTTTCCGCCAGCCTCGTGGCCTGTTCCCTGGCCAGGGCCGCATCGTCCTCGGCAACTGCAAAAGCCGTCACCGCCGTCCAAGGCCTGTCATTCCAGGCAAAGCCGACCAAAATATTGGCTTCCATCATGCCAGGAACAGCATCGAACTCAGGAAGACTTCCATAGAGAGCGCGTCCGGGCTCCTGAGTTGTGACCGCCGTTTCACCAGGCACAAGAATTGGAATTGTGACTGCAGCCTTTTTGGGCTTAAGCCGTTTGTTGATGACGGTTATCAGCTGGTCAGCAGCTCGATAGCCTGTCTCTTTGTCATCGCGGTGAGGAGCAGTGCGCAGGACCGAGAAAACCGTCCCGGCCTCCAGCAAGAGGGGGGTCATGTCGCCATGCAGGTCAAGAGCCACGCTAATAGGCATGTCCGGCCCAACCACTTCCCGGATAGCGCAGACAAAATCAGCGTCAGCATCGACGGCCAACCCCTGAACTTCGAGTGCCCCGTGGTTGACCACGAGCACGCCGTCGAACGGCCCCTCGCTTTGAAGAAGCGACAAGGTCTTGTTCTTGACCAGCGCATAGGCTTCAGCCGTCATCGGCCCACCTGGAAGCGCGGTCGCCCAATAGAGCGGCACCGGCTCCCATCCAACTTCCTCGCCCAGCCGGGCTAGCATGCCACGCACCATCCATAGGTCGTTGTCACGCATTTGATCGGCCGAATATTGCTGCAGTGCCTCAACTCCCGTGGGAAGGGGAGAAGCGAGCATGATTTCGATAGAAAGGCCGACTATGGCAATGCGCATTGGTATACCTAAGCTTGAATTTTCACTGCAGAACGTGGGAGCCATCAAGGCTTGTGACCCCGTCCAAGGCTATGGCAACACCGCCCAGGAGTGGCATTCCTTCGGAAATTTCCGAAAATTTCACTGTGCTGCGCGAATACATGGCCGGGTGGGCGAGTCGCATCAGGGCACGATCCATAGCGACCGAGAGATACGGTTGCGCCAGCGCGATATTGCCGCCCAGAAGAACTATTGGTGGATTGAAGATATTGATAAGGCTCGAAACTGCGGACCCTAGCACTTCCCCTGTATGGTCGAGGACGTTGAGGACCACTTCGTCTCCGGCCGCTGCCCCCTCCAGGATCGAAGCAAATCCGTTCGGCACGTTTCCTCCGAGCCTTTCGATCTCCTGAGCCAGCGCCGGTTCGGAAAGATAGGCGGAAAGACAACCTGACGCTCCGCACGAACAGAAACGGCCCTGCGGAACGACCTTGATATGGCCAAGCTCGCCTGCCAGACCATTGGCCCCACCATAGACTTCGCCATCGAGAAATAACGCACCACCAACGCCCGAACCCGAGAACAGGTACACGAAATTATCAATGTCGGTGCAAGCGCCGAACATGCGCTCCGCCATCGCCGCCGCCTTGCCGTCGTTACCGACGAAAACCGGCGCCTCAGCGATGCCCTTGAGCCGGTCAAGCATATCAACGTCCCTCCAGCCCAGTACAGGAACGTGAACCAGCGTCCCGTCTCTCTTGACAAGGCCCGGAAGGGAAACCCCGACGCCCATGATGGGCGCACGAGAACCCGAAGCAGAAACAATCGCCTCAATGCCTGCTTTCACATAGGTTTTGATGCCTTCGAGATCTCCGTTGAAGGGCTCGATCCTGGACGCCATCACCGCGCCGTCCAGACCGCACACGACAAAGCCTACGGCCTCAGCTTCGATCTGAACGCCAACCAGTAGCCCCGAATTTCCGGAAAGCTGTAATCCTTCCGAGGGTCGTCCCCTCCGGTTTGCTTCTGGTTTGGGCTGCCGTTCAATAAGTCCCATCTCGGCAAATCGCGACACGATCGACGAAACGGTGGATTTGTCGAAGCCGGTACGCTCTATGATCTCGCGCTGCGAAATCGAGGGTTCAAGCCTGATCCGATGGAATATGGCGCTGGCATGGAAGCGGCGCAGATACGAGCGGTTCACTGGCATTTCCAATTTATCTCTGTTGAAGAAAAATTACTCATTCTCCATCCTAAGCGTCAAGTGCATTTAAATGCACTTCGCATCGTCACGCGATCGCCCACCCTGCGGTAATCGTAACAAACCATTGTTATATATCAATAAAATACCGACCCACAGCTTGCCTAATTTAGCGCCAAAAGACCCGATTGCATAAGGGATTGACAGAATGCATGGGATTGGCGCAGAATTTTTCTTGTTAGCAGATTATTTAATGAGGTCTGCTGAGGGAATCTTCAGGCTGCAAAAGGTTGGAAAAATGAAAAAGACAGGATTGCTCGGCGTTATCGCCTGTGCGGCAATGGCTACCTCCGGCGTGTATGCGCAGGAAACTTATGAAATCTGGCACTATTACGCAGCAGGGTCAGAATTGGCCGGCATGGAGGCGATGATCGCCAACGGCAACGCGTCAGTCGAAGACGCCCAGTTCAGTGGCGTCATCATTCCTGGCAACGTCGTCGAACTGCGCCGGCAGCTTCAAACGGCTTTCCTGGGTGGCCAGCCGCCGGCCGCCTACCAGAGCTCGATGGCCTTCGAACTCAAGGCCTTCGCCGATGGCGGCCGCCTGCACCCGTTGACGGATGTTTGGTCGGAAATCGGTGGAGATGAAATCTTCCCCGAAGGCGTGCAACGCGTCGTCAAGGTCGACGGCGTTCCCTATGGCGTCCCGTTCGATCTCTCGCTCATCAACAATGTCTTCTACAACACCGCAATTTTCGAAGAGCTTGGCCTCCAGCAACCGACCGATTGGGACAGCTTCACGCAGACTTGCACGGCACTCGCGGACGCCGGATACCAGCCGCTGGGCAACGCCGGCGGCACGTTCTGGAGCCTCTATAATTTCTATGCACCGCTGGTCTCGGTCCTCGGAGAGGATGGTTACTACCAACTCGCAAGCGGTGAATTGGGCTTCGATAGCCCGGAATTTTCTGAAGCGCTCGACCTCTATCGCGACATGATGGTCTCCTGCTACGCTGACAATTGGAGCGGCAAGACCTGGACCCAGACAGCCGACGACGTGATTAACGGCGATACCGGGATGTTCATGATGGGCATCTGGGTAGGCGCCTATTTCGAGCAGGCCGATTTCCTGGCCGGCGAGGACTTCGATGTCTTTCAAGCTCCGGGCACCGTCGGTAAATCGGTCTTCCAGATGGACGTGCTTGCCGTACCCGAAGGAACCGAAGCCGGCATTGCTGCAGCTGAAGACTTCATCGTCGCTGCGGCATCGCCCGAAGGACAGGCCGCCTTTGCCGTTCCGAAGGGTTCACTCGCACCCAACGTCAACGTCGATCCGTCAGTCTATGGTTATGCTGGCGCGCGCTTTGCCGAGCAATTTACCGAAGCCTCGGCAGCAAATGCCGTGCTGCCAAATCTGTTCTTCCTGTTGCCCACCGCAGTCGGCACTGAGTTGGGCGTGCAGATCGAACGGTTCGCTATCGATCCATCCGATACGGTCAAAGCCGAATTGATTGCCACGCTCGAAAGTCTTCGCCAGCAGGCGTTGGCCGAAGACGCTTACATCAGCTGGTAAAATCACTCTGGAGCGGCCGGAACCGGCCGCTCCCCTTTCGTTCCACACGAGGTTGGCAATGGCACTGCGCTCATTGATGTCGAACCGCACCACCAGGACGCACCTGGCGTTTCTCGCCCTGCCGGTCGTCCTCTTCGTGACGTTCTACATCTATCCCATCGTCTCGAGCATACACCTCTCCCTCCATAGCTGGGACGGGTTTTCTCCTGCCATGCGCTGGGTGGGGCTGCAGAATTACGCTACGCTGCTCGGCCAGCCGCGCTTCATCAACGCGGTGTTCAACAACATCACATGGGTGGTGTTCATGCTGGTCGTGCCAACAGGAATAGGCTTGTTGCTCGCCGCGCTTCTCGATCGGGGGATGCGCGGGGAAGGTGTCTTTCGCATCATCTTCTTTCTTCCCTTCACCATTCCTGCCGTTGCTGTCGCGGCGATCTGGCGCTGGATGTATGAGCCCTCCAACGGGCTTTTAACCACCGTGCTCAATCTGATCGGGCTCGGCGGGCTGTCCCAGAACTGGCTGGGGGATCCCAACATCGTCAATTTTTCGCTTATGGGCGCCGTTGCCTGGTGGACCACCGGTTTTGCGTTTCTCGTGTTTTTTGCCGGGCTTCGCAACATCCCCACCGAGTGTATAGAAGCCTCGCGCATCGAGGGTGCAACGCCCTGGCAGACCTTCTGGAAAGTGAGTTTTCCCCTGCTCTGGCCTTCGACAATCATCGTTTTGGGGATGTCAGCCATCGATGCGATGCGCCTCTTCGATGTCGTCTGGGCCATGACCAAAGGTGGGCCGGCCTATTCTTCTGAAGTGCTCGCTACGCAAATGTATGACCTCGCCTTCGGCCGCTTCGCGATGGGCCAGGCAAGCGCCGTCGCCGTCTATTTGCTGATCATCGCCGCTGTGATCATTATGCCCTACATCTATTACATGTCGAACCGTGTCACCGAGAGTGAGGCCGAATAATGAGCAGCGCTCTCCAGCAACGCCAGACGGTCCTGACCCGTACGATCCTTGTTGTCTTTGCCATCGTCTTTGCCGCCCCGCTCATTGTAGCGGCAATCACCTCGATGAAATCCCCCTCCGAGCTCACCCGCGTGCTTGCCCTGCCAACCGAGTTCTACTGGCAGAACTATTTGGTCGCCTTTGAACGCATGGGGCGCAGTTTTTTCAACTCCATAGCCATTACCGTTCCCGCTGTTGCCCTTTCCATTCTTATTGGCGCTATCGCCGGTTATCCGCTGGCCTACATGCGTGGCTCAAGCGGCAGACTTGTCTATTTCCTGCTGCTCACCGGCATGTTGGTCCCCTTTCAGATCGTTCAAATTCCGCTTTTCTTTCTTATTCAACGTTTGGGACTTTACGACACCATTGCCGGCATGTGGCTGGTCCACACCGCCTACGCTGTGCCGTTCTGCACATTCTTCATGCGCAACTTCTTTGCATCGGTACCTCGCTCCATGTACGAGGCAGCGCTGATCGACGGCTGCGGCCCAACGCGCTATTTTTGGAAGCTGCTTCTTCCAGCTTCGACATCTGGTCTTGCCGCGCTCGCCATCATCCAGAGCCGCTCTATATGGAACGATTTGCTGTTTGCCATAACGCTGACCTCGAGCGACAGCGCTCGCCCGGTGACGGTGCAGATTTCAGGTTTTGCGTCCAGCCTTCAGGTCGAATACGGTCCTTTGATGGCCGCCACTCTCGTCTCGGTCCTGCCCGTCATGGCTGCCTACCTTATGTTTCAAAAAGCCTTCGTACGTGGCCTACTAGGTGGGGCGGGCAAATAGATGGCCCTCCGTGTCGCCATTATCGGCTGCGGTGATATCGCACACGCCTACGTTACCCTTTCGCGTCACTTTCCGAGCTTCGAGATTGTCGGCTGCGCATCCCGAACCCCGGAGCGGGCCGAGCATTTCGCGGCGCAGCATAAATTGCTCACTTTAAATGTTGACGATGCGCTCGCAGGGAAACATGGAATCGAGGCCATCCTCAACCTCACTCCGCCCAATAGCCATTACGCAATCAGCAGGGCCGCATTGGAGAACGGCCTGCATGTTTATACCGAAAAGCCGCTAGCGACGTCGCTTGATGAAGGCCGCAAGCTGCTCACCTGCTCCCAGGAAAAAGGGCTTCGCCTCGGCGGCGCCCCCGACACATTTCTGGGCGCTGCGCTCCAATGCGCCAGAGACGTGATCGACAACAAGACAATCGGTGACGTCGTTTTCGGTCAGGCCAATTTCATCTCCGGCGGCATGGAGCATCGGCACCCCAACCCCGAATTTTTCTTTAAGACCGGTGGCGGCCCCGTCTTTGACATCGGCCCTTACTATGTAACTGCGCTCGTTTCGCTACTTGGACCCGTCGCCTCGGTCAGCGCAATTGGCACCATCGGTCGCCCTATCCGTTCAGTCTCGACGTCCGGCTCACCTCAGCGGGGTTCAGCCATCCACGTAGAGGTCCCCACAACCGTCCAGGCCCTGCTGCGCTTTCGCGCAGGGGCCCAGATATCTATGTCGTTGAGTTGGGATAGCCAACCA
Organism: Pelagibacterium nitratireducens; assembly: GCF_037044555.1. Lineage (NCBI taxonomy): Bacteria > Pseudomonadati > Pseudomonadota > Alphaproteobacteria > Hyphomicrobiales > Devosiaceae > Pelagibacterium > Pelagibacterium nitratireducens. Next base: position 305,587 of record NZ_CP146275.1, on the reverse strand, counting down.
ACCGCGCTGCCCCATATCGATCTCCACGGCACGCTCGGCCGTGCCGTCCTGCCTGATCCGGATTTCTTTGGCGGAAGCTTGAAAATCATCCGTGAAGACAGCACCACTCCTGTAGCCACAGAGGCGCTGCCCTGGGGGCGGATCAACTGGCCCGAGCAGCAGCCATCCCTGGCCAACTACCGCGGGCTCGGACTTGCCGATTTCGCTCAGGCCATCGCCGACGATCGGCCCCACAGAGCATCGGGCGAAATGGCATTCCACGTTCTGGAAGTTTTGACCGCTATCTCTACCTCCACCAGGTCCTACGAGATGTGCCGAATTGGCTCAACATGCGAACGACCGTTGCCGATTTCGAACGGCGCATCCCACAAGGTTTCATTTAGCGGTCCAGCCTCGTTCGAGCTCTGATGGCCATTATTCCCGCCCACGTTCGACGAGACTATTCGATTTGGCACCGCCTTCAATATGAACTATTTGGCTGAATGTGATTTTGCAGTCCACGCTTAGGTGGAGAACCATGTCAATTTTGCGGGGCAAGCCTTTCTTTCGCCCTCGGCAGCTCGCCGATCTCCGTCATGAAGGATGGAGAGTACCAAATGCCGGTAGGCCAAAAACACGCGAGCGTAAACTATTGCTGGCCCACTACCGCCGCAAGCTGAGGGCGTTCCAACGCATCCCGCCCAGCCGGCGCGAGGCCGAATGCGCCGACGAGGGCGAGGCGACCTGCCGCGCGATGATCGCCGAACTGGCGAAAGAAATGAACAAGCCCGCGCCGCCAGCCAGACTGATCGTGGTCATGGCCTTCGAGGACGATGGCGAGGGCAACATGCGCCCCGCTTTCGATCCGCGTGAGTAACAGAGCGAGCAGCGCGCCAAGATCGAGGCGGGCTCGCTCATCAATACTTATCCGGCGGTCATCGCCTGGTCGCGCGAAGCGCGGCCTAATATCGGCGAATATGGCGCGCCCGAAGTCTTGTTCAGCTTCGGGCCGGTGCCGGACATAGAATAGGCGGCCAAGCGTCGTGGCATCATTCCATCGGGATGCCGTTTTTGGCCATATGGGCGATTTGCAGCAACAACATGCTCCGCGGTTCCACGTCCTTGCTGCCACAGGCGAGGCATTCCAGAGGGCTTTCCGGGTCGCTGTCGATCAGCATGGTGTCGCAATCACAGCAGAAAATCGGATGCTCGATCATGGTGCGCTCGACATGCCTGGCCAGGTATTGGCGGACAACTTCGCGCGATATCCCCGCCGATCTGGGCATGGAGAAGAATTCAGGTCGTTGGCGATGATGCCAATGCAGACAGACCCGGACCAGCCCGGCAAGTTCCTTGCGGTTGGGCCCGGCGGCCATGCGGCGCACCACGTCCTCGCACAGCCGGTAAGCCTCGGACATTGCTTCACTCGTTTGGTTCGGCCCCTCCGATACCGCATTGCCCTCGCAGTGGGTGCAAAGCAGCGATCCGTTTTCACCAAATTGCAGATCGGACTTGCAGGCCGGACACCGAAACAGCCCTGCCGGAAGTGCGGAATCCTTGCCATCAATGTTGTTCTTTTTCGCCGTCATTTCTGCCCCCGTGGTAACAATTCCTTAAGTAAACCACGGGGGTAAGACGGCCGCACCTGACACAAGTGTCAAAAATCAAATTTGTCGGGAAAAAATCGCCGCAGCAACCGTATGGGGCAATGACGTTCCACCGAGTTTTTCACTGGCGGTTCGCAAGTGGTGCCGCACCGTTGAAAAGCTGACATTGAGGATCGCCGCAATTTCATGCAGCCGCTTGCCGCCAGAGACGAGCTTTAAAACTTCCACTTCCCGGCCGGATAGTTGTGCCAGTTGCTCACGCTTTCCGGCCTCCAACTGCCAGAACCGATCATACACCATCGGCATGATGCCCTGGAGAATGATAACGAGATGCGGGGCGATCGCGACCTTGCGGTCGGTCATGATGGATGCAACGGCCATGCGGTTGTGCGGGTCGAGGAACGGGAACGTTATCCCATCCCGGCAACCATGAGCTTCCCAGCCTTCGGCAATTTCCAAGGCACGCGCAGAAATGGCGAACTTTCGCTTCGCTGCCTGCCAGGTGAACGGAGCGGTGTTCACCAGGGCGGCGCGTGCGATTGCATCGTCGCGGAGATAGTCGTTATCGACATAAACCTCCAGCCAATCTTCGGGAACGTTCGAGCCGGCCATAAGATGACGAAAGTCAAAGCCCTCCCACGGCAAGCCGCTTATTATAAACCGAGAAAAACCGAGTGATTGGACCAATATTCGAAACTGGTCTATAAGCGGCTCTGGCTCAGAAAAGCCCGCTATACACTCGCCGAAAGCGAGAATTCTTTCGACCGAAGCGTTCATCTGCCCCCCACGCAATACCCGGTGCATCTGTGACGCAATTAAGGCAAGCCCGACAGGGAAACGTCAATGGCCAATATGTCCAATAATAATAAAAAGCTGCCGGACGGGGACTTTGACGAGACCTACCATCCGGAAAATCTCGGTGATGCCGATCTGATAAAGGCCTATGTGGCCCTGTCACAGTTCTCCCGTATAAAGCCATCGCCTTGGCTCGAGAGGATAAAGGCAGAGATTGCACAGCGCGGTCTGGAACTCCCCAACTGATCCTTCGGCGCCGGCATGCGCTTTATGACCGTCAGCGCACCCGGTTATCGGTGCGAGGCAGGCATTTCGTGCGCACCTTACGATCCGCATCCCCATGTCTGCATTCGCCAGCGCCCGCCAGGGGGGTATGCGATTGGTGGGAGTTTTCGCGCCGCGTCTTCGAGCTTGCCCTAGCTAGATGTCCCGGCACACTCACTCTTGACGACAAGGACCTCTTGGCCGAACAGGCTGGGGATGGATCAATTGAGGGCAAACATTCGCGCTTGCCGCACGCCGCAACGGAGCCCTAGGCTTAGACGTCGGTGCAAATAGCCGACCAGGAGGCGGGCTGGCGCGCCCCCATGCGAGCAAACCGCCTCCTGCCCGTCGCATCTGCAACCCGCGCGATCCCGACCCAGGCACAACATGACGACCAAATCGACTTCCATATCGTTGCACCAAGATGCTCAGCGCATAAAGCAGGCTGTCGGCTACATCGAGCAGATCTATCGCAACATTCGCAATCGCCCCTCTCCTGCCGGTGTGCCAGAAAAGGACTGAATTGGCGCAGTGCCCGCCCCAGGTCTGAGATCGTTCGGCGCCCAAGCGAAAAGTCCAAACTCTTGCTCGGGAGCCTCTTTTTGGCGAGCCCGGCGCGCTTTCCGCCGGACGTTTTGTTGCTCCAAGAGGTGTCATGATCGAGGCCTAGGAAATCCGTCCCGCACGGCGCTGAAATGGCAGACTGCACTGGCTCCAAAAGGTCTTCGAGCACCTCGAACACACAAAGGGCGACAAGACCGACCGCTTGGTGGTCTGGGCCTATACCCCGATCACGAGCACCGCGATCTTGACGATGTGGGTGTTCAACTTACCGTCTGCGCTCGACACGCGTTACAGTCAGGGCCAGCTCGCGACCGTCGCGGGCTGTAATGGCGATTGTTTGCCCTTCGCCCATACCGATCAACGCTGCGCCGATCGGGGTAAGCACCGATACCCTCCCCGAGCTGATGTCCGCCTCTCCGGGGAACACAAGCTGATATGTCCGATTAAAACCGTCGGTGGTGGTAAACGATACAACCGAGCCCATTCGAACGGCTGTGTCAGCCAATTTGGCCTGTGCGACAACACGGGCCCGGTCCAGCTCGCCGATCAGTTGATCGGCAATATCGGCCATGGGCCCGCTGATTGCGCTGGCCATTGCCATAAGTTTTCCATGATCGTCTACACCCAGGACCGGTCGCGGCAGAGCCGCCCATTTCATTGCAGTCTGAGACATGATTGCACACGATCTCCGCCAGTCACTCACTGGCGGTCCCTCATCGACTACGGCGGACCCCACGGAAGGGTGTGTGGGCGCGCGACGTTCTGTATGATTTAAAGGGCACGCAGCCGTGTGCGCTGAACCCGCCGCCCGGTGATGAACAGACGACCGTCGCGCGCCGGCCCGAAAGGCGCTCAGGGTTCATCAAGACTTCCCAACGCCGTCAAGCCCAACGTGGCTCTACCCGATCTTGGCTTGCAGGTTCTGGCCGTTGCGTCATTCCACTCGGCTTGCGCGGCCACGTTAACCATTTGATCAGGCCGATCCTTGCAATCGCGAACCGGATCCTCATTTTGTTCCTGTCGAGGCGATTCCGCCCGATGATGGTTAGCTGGCCCCTTGCTTCCAACAAGGCGGCCAACGGAAGTGCTTCCAACACTTCCGCCAGCCTGACCATGCAACCCCTGCCACAACAGGTGAAACATGGCTGACTCTTCTTCTAACGGCGCCAACGCGTCCGGCAAACCCTATCCGCAGTCTTTTTCCGCTGAAGGACCCAGTCTGATCGACGGGTTCATCCAGCACGATCTTGTGTCGGCGTCGACCCAGGTGAGGATCCTGCAGATCGTCGATCAGTCCGGTGGCGCAAGCATCGGCGAGATTGTTGCCAACCTCCCCGGCCATCCCGATCCGGTCGCCGCCATCCTCGTGATGGTCAAGCTCAAGATCGTAGTGCTGGAAGTCCACGGCGTGGTCGACGCCAATACCATTGTGCGCCGTGCCGATACTGAACCCGACGATCGCGATACCAACCCCGCCGATCCCACTGACCCTCCCCATGAACCGACCTCCGGTCCGATCCCGTCGACCCAAGCCGAAAATGAAGCGAAGTCCGCGATGGTGGTCCGCGACGGGCTCACTCGCCTCGATATCACGCCCTTTTCGCCCAATGTGGTGACCGGCCATGGTGCCGATCGTCGGGCTTTTGGCCGCATCGCTGCGCTCAATCGACCAGGTGTCTATGCCCTGATCAGCGCGACCAAAATCTACATCGGCATGGGCACTGCCGTCGGCCAGCGCATCGCCGGTGGCCAGCAGCCGATCGAGGACATCGCCACCGTTGTCGCCATTACCGATGCCAATGGCAATTTGGGCGACGACGATGCAAGAGCGGCCGAACGGATGTTGTGGTCCCGCGTTGCCGCCGCCCGTGAGCGCACGCTGGTCAACGGTCTGCCTGATGGCGCCAGCGTCAGCGCGCAGCGCTACAGCGAACTGGATTCGTTTTTGGGCGCGGCCTGCCTGGCGCTACGGCATGCGCAGGTGATGTTCGCCAGCGGATCGGCGCGCACCGTGCTGGCCGGGCCTCGTCAGGAAGCGGGCCGCACAGCCCCTCTTCGGCCTTTTGCCGATCTGCCCCGTGGCGACATTTTGGAGATGACCTTTGGCGATGGCCTGGTTGCTCTGGCCGCCCGGCAGTCGGAGACGCATTGGATCTTGCTCGCCGGCTCCGATGTCCGCATCGACACCGCGGCCAGTGCCAACAACACAACGCGATATCTGCGCTCGGCTTGGCTGCACGCCGGCCTTCTCAAGATTGCGCCCGATGGTCAAAGCCTGACCGCTACACGGGACCTGGTCTTTGCCAGTGGCAGCGCCGTCGCTCAGTTCTGCACCGGTTCGAAAGGCCGTTTACTCGAAAGCTGGGTGCCCATTGCACCCGATGGTGGCTTCGATCCCCATACCCCGGCACTGATCGCCGCCTAGATCAGCGCGCCCGGCTCGCCGCCTAGATCAGCGCGCCCGGCCAATCGAAAATCTTCAATTCCGCACCTCGCGCGGGCTCGATCCTGTCCGGATCGAACCCGGCGCCCTGGAGTTCGCCATGCCCCGATCCAATAACGCCGTCCCCAAGACCAAGCCCGATACAAATCCTAACGCCACGACCGATACCGTGGATTTGCGTGAGGAGCTGACCACCGCCCCCCGAACAGCACAAGAAATTCTTGCTCACGAAGCGCTCTCGGATGTGCTCACCCGCAAGACGAGAACGCTGCTGGTTCAACCGTCTCGCATTATCATCGTTACGGTGCCGAGCGCCGAATGGGTGGCGATGATCTCGGAAACCCTGCCCACTTTCGCCCCCAAGATCCTGGTCAGCTCGGCCAGTGCGATAGAGAGCAGCAAGAAGGCGGACCATAAGGTCGGAGCCGATGTACTGCACCATATCCAGTTCGGCCGCACCATTGCGTTTGTCTCCCAGGACCCCCATGCCATCCTTGACCAAAGCGTCCTGACTGCGGCCGATGCTACCATTATAGTACGATCCCCGAACGCGGCGCTCTTGCGCAAGGTCATTGGCAGGGTCAGCGGTCAAACCGCCCGCGGGGTGACCGACGAGATGACAAGGCTCGACCTGCGCGCGATTGTGACGGCCATTCGCCCACGCCTGCCGGCCCGCTCCTGTGTCGCAAATTTGACCCGCGCGCTTAAGATGCGACACCCACCGGCTCTAACCCCTGGGCCGCAGCTGACCGATCTGCCACTGACCGCGACGGTTCACGATTGGACCGACCAGACGCTCGCGGATCTGGCAGCCGCAAAGGCGGGCAAACTTTCCCCCGATCAGTTGGTGTTTGCCACCCTTGAGGGTGCTCCTGGCACCGGCAAGACACTCGTCGCCGAGGCCCTCGCACGCACAGCGGGTTGGAATTTCATTTCCAGCAGCGTCGGATCGTGGTTCACGGTCGGCGATGGCGCGCTTGGGGGCGTTGCCCGCAATCTCAAGGATTTTGTCGATACCATATTGCAGTCTGAACCGTGCATCGGCTTTCTCGACGAGATCGACAGTCTCCCTGATAGAGCCACGATGGACAATAGGGGTCGCGATTGGTGGACGCCGATCATAACGCAGTTTCTGGTCGAGATCGATCGGGTCAAACGGTCGGGAAAGCGCGTTTTTTTGCTGGCCGGTACAAACTATTACACTCGCCTTGATGAGGCATTGATCCGACCTGGCAGGTTGCACAAGCGGGTCAATTTCGCGCCGCCGCAGGGGGACGCGGAAATCTTTGAGTTTCTTCGCCATTTTCTTACCGATGAGCTCACGGACGACGACCTTTCCGCGCTGGTCCGGTACGCGGCAGGAGCAACGCCGGCGGCAATGGAAGACTGGGTAAAACAGGCCCGCGCGCTGGCCCGGGCTCAAAACCGTCCGCTTTGCGCTGGCGATGTTCTCGCTCAGATCGTGCCCAGGGACACCCGCAGTCCAAAGGACATTCGAGCCATTGCCCTGCACGAGGTCGGCCATGCAATTGTAGCGCACCGGCTCGGCCATAAGGTTACAGCGCTTTCTATTATTTCCAGGGGAATTTCCGGCGGACACACCAAAAGCGTGATCCCGGGGGCGATCCATACATTGAAAGAGATCCGTGACACGGCCACCGTGATGCTCGCAGGGCGCGCCGCCGATATCGCCCTGGGGGACGGTGCCAATTCTGGCGCCCAGGCAGATCTTGAAGCTGCAACGCAATTGCTGCTCGCCGCCCGTGCCAGGGGCTCAACGATACCCTGCTTTATGTGCCGGCGGTCAGCCCGCGCCCGCGACCTGGCGCTGTAAGATCGGTTGGAAAGGAGTTAACCGAGCTGCTCGATCGCGCCATCGCCATGATCAGCGCCGAGCGCGATCTCGCCACAACGCTGGCCGACCGTCTCATTGCGGCGCGGATTCTGACCGGGACGGAAATTGCCGACCATTTTGGCGAGAGCCCCCGCGGTAACACCAACACCCGTTTCTCCAAGCCCGGCACCAACGCCCAGACCATGTGCGGGTTTCACAAATTCCCGGACAGCGATTTCAGTAAATCGCGGACACTGATTTCGGTAATTCCGGGACAGTGATTTCAGTAATTCCCGGACAGTTCCGGGAGCCTGGATAAGGTTGGTCACATAGCCTGCGTCGTTGCGGCATCTTCACGGTCTGAACACCGACCGGGAGGGGACATGCCGCGACACAAGCAACCAAGGCGCATGACCGTGCAAGACATACGAACGATCCTTCGACTGAAGCATGAACAGGGCTTGTCGATCCGCGAGATTGCCCTGCGTCTGAAGCTGAGCAAGACGACCGTGGCGACCTATCTGTTTCGTGCCCGGGAGGCTGGCCTTGACTGCTGGCCCCTTCCACGTGGGCGCGATGACGATACAACGCTAAAGACAGTCCTTTTCCAGAAGGTGGGACGCCCGCCCCGCGATTTGACCGAGCCCGACTGGCGCAAGATATCGTCCGAACTCAAGCGCAAGGGCGTAACGCTGGTGCTGCTGTGGGAGGAATATCGCGCTGCCCACCCCGATGGGTATGGCTACACCTGGTTTTGCACCCAGTTCCGGGCCTTCGAGAACCGAACCAGTCCCCGGTTCCGCAATCGCCACGAAGCGGGCGCGGTCATGCAAACCGATTACGCCGGCCATACTATCCCCGTCATCGATCCGGCCACCGGTGTCGCCCACCAGGCCCAGATCTTTGTCGCTGTGCTGGGCGCTTCGAACTACACCTTCGCCTGGGCCAGCTTGACCCAGCGTCTGCCCGACTGGATCGAAGCCCAAGTGCGGGCGCTGGAGTTTTTTGAGGGCGTACCCAAGGCTCTGGTCTGCGACAACCTCAAGGCAGCCGTGGCCCGGCCGCTGTGGTTCGAGCCCTCGCTGAACAAGACCTTCTCGGCTCTTGCCACCCATTACGACACGACCATTCTGCCCACCCGACCGCGCAAGCCGCGCGACAAAGGCAAGGTGGAAGGGGCGGTGCTGATCGTCGAGCGCTGGATTCTCGCGCGCCTGCGCAATCAGCAGTTCTTCTCGATCCAGGCCCTGAATGCGGCCATTGCCGAGCTGGTAACTGCCCTCAATGCAAAGATCATGCGCCGGGTTGGTCAGTCCCGCCGGGATCTTTATGAGCAGATCGAACGCCCCGCATTGCGCGCCTTGCCCGACCAACCTTTCGAATATGCCGAATGGAAGCGCGCCAAGGTGCATCCCGACTATCACATCGAGGTGCTGCACGGCTTTTACTCCGTGCCGCACCGGCTGATCGGTCGCCAGGTCGATGTCCGCCTGACCCATCGCATGATCGAGATATTCTACAACCACGAGCGCGTCGCAGTGCACAATCGGCGCGGACAGCGTGGCGGGCACTCCACCGTCAGGGAACACATGCCCAAGTCTCACCAGCGCCATGGTGGCATGACCCCCGAGATGCTGGTGTCTCGTGGCGCTCGTATCGGCTACCACGTCGCCGCCCTCATCGAGCGTGTCATCCGGGAGAGACCCCACCCTGAACAAGGATATCGATCTGCGCTTGGTGTGCTTGGTCTCGAGCGACGCTTTGGACGCGACAGGCTCGAGGCCGCCTGCGAGCGGGCCCTGACCCATAACACCGTCCGCTACGCCTCGGTGCAATCGATCCTCATCACGGGTCTGGACAAGGCATCCGAACCGCCAGCTCCGATGACCCCGGCGCCGCGCCACGACAATATCCGCGGCCCCGGCTACTACCAGTGACCATCAAGGAAAGAAGGTAATATGCTGACACATCCCACTCTCGAGCAGATGACGGCCCTGGGCCTGACCGGTATGGTCGAGGCTTGGAAGTCCCTGGCCGAACAGGATTCTGGACAGGCTCTCGATCGCAATGAATGGCTTGGCCTCATGCTCGATCGCGAGACCAACCACAGGGCCGACAAGCGGTTCTCCAATCGGGTGCGCAATGCAAAAATGCGCTTCCCCAACGCGTGCATAGAGGATGTCGACTTCTCGGCAAACCGGGGACTGGATCGGCGCCAGATCCTCTCGCTTGCCCAGGGCGGATGGCTCAAGGCTCATGAACAGATCATCGTCACCGGACTGACCGGAACCGGCAAAACGTGGTTGGCCTGCGCCTTCGGGCATCAGGCTGCGCGACTGGACTACTCGGTATCCTACGTGCGCATGCCCCGCCTGTTCGAGGATATGGGCATGGCCAGGCTCGATGGTAGATTCCCGCGTCTCGTCGACAAACTCGCCCGCGTCCAGCTCCTGGTGCTCGACGACTGGGGCACCCATACCCTCACCGATCAGCAGCGCCTTGATCTGCTCGAACTCTTCGAAGAGCGCTACCAGCGCAGATCCACAATCATCACCGCCCAGCTTCCGGTCTCGGGATGGCATCAGATGATCGGAGAACCCACGATCGCCGACGCCATCCTCGACAGGATCATTCACAATGCGCATCGCATCGAACTCAAAGGAGACAGCATGAGACGAAAAACAAACCGCACCGGCTTGACCCCGGAAACAAACACCGAAACCATGGCCAACAACACCTAACCGCAGGACGAAGATCAACCCTGCCCAGACTGTCCGGGAATTAGTGAAACCGGTGTCCGGGAATTTGCGAAATCACTGTCCCGTATTTTCGAAATCCGCACCATGAGGGTTGTCTCATGAGCATTCTCCCACGCGAAACGATTATCGCCGGACTCGAGGCGGCACGAAAGATCAAAGAGGGGCACCTGCCCACCGATGAGGACCTGTCCGATGCGCCCATCCTTGCCGATTGGGCCATAAGCGATAACGCCAATGAACTGGTTCGTCTGGTTGGATGGGTAACGGGCCATCCGCTGCTCGATGATGGGTGGATCACGACCAGTGTGCTCTTGGCCATCGACCCCGAGCGCAAATGGGCCCGAACCGTCAGCCGATTATATAGGCTCGACAAGCCGCTGGGCGGTTAGTGCTGGCGCCGGCCCAGTTCCCAAATCCATTGATGGCGCTTAGCGGTCATCGGCGCTTGATCTTGCGGCGGTCATTTCACCAACCGGCCAGACTGGATTTGGGAACGGTTGCGGACTGCATCGGTCACCGATCTGGTTGCGTCACTGAACCGGTCAGCGGCAAACCTCAATTTGGGCTTGTCGCTTGCAAAGATTCGGGCGACGCTTATGCGTTACCAAGGACCAGAGACGATGCCAGCACACATTGACAGTCAACAAACATCTACCTTCCAGAACATAGATCTAACCGGCGTTACCAGAACCGAGTTCGAGTATTTGAGACGCATGTACCCCTTAGAATCAGGGCAGCCCTTCCCCCAACGCTCACAAGTGATCGAAGGAGCCGCGAGGATTGCAGCCGTCGATGTGGTGTTTGAGCCCTGTTTCCATGAGCTTAAGACGGGCTCTGCTGCTTTGATCAGCACGCTCGGCACGCTTGACGATTTCGCGTTCCTCTGGCTTTTGGAGATGGTTCGCCGCTGCAACCGGCTCGTGGAACGCCAGGGCGAGGATGCGGGACGGCTGTTTTACCAGTCCCTGGCCACGCCCATAAAGGTTGGTCGTGGTGGAGATCCCCGTTCGAGCACCAACCCCAATTCCTACGACACGCTTTTTGACGACATCGACGCGAGCCATTTTGCATTGCGCCAGCGCCTCGCAAAGATCAGGCGCGGACAAAAGCGTGATCGCTCTGCATAGGATACCATCAGCTCGGTATCGACTCTAAGGATGGCACGTTAAGACGTCTTCGCCTTGCCCTTATAAAAGGTGCGGAAAGGCCTCTTGGCGCACATGCCGTTCTTGACCTTTTTGTTCCCTGCTCGCCCCGTCCTGCCCTGAGCGCGTAATGGGAAAGCTAATCGCGCTTTATAGGCACCACATTTGATGAGTGGTGGCTCGCTTTGGCGAGCTCGGCAAGTCTGACCGCAGTGAAAGCGAGCAACTGGTCGAGCTGATGATCGTGGTACTGGTTGGCCTTGAGCAACAAGGTGATGGCGTCGAGCTGGCGCCCGGCCTCGGCCAGCACATCAAGCCTGTCCTTGTCTTTCATGGGACCAACATCGGGTTGGAGCCGATACCGGGTTCTGGCTTGCTCTGGCCTGCCATGGTCAGCGCTCCGGGACAAAATTTAAAAATCTTTGATTGCTGATGGGCCGGCCCGATTGCTTTGGGGGATCTATGCCGGCGCGATATCGCAATCCTGACACCATGCACGAGGATAGCCCCCAATCCCAATGCTCGCGCCCCCTGGCCGCTGCTATCGTAAATCAAAGGTTTAGAGGTTACCGCATTTGACGCACCAGGCCCGGCGTTGACCCGATGATCTTGACGGTATCTGGCCCATGGTCGCGCAGGTCGCACACCGCGCGAAAAAGCTCAAGGGTTGTAGCTAGGTGTGACGATATCGATCAAATCGGACCGGCGTGCCGCAGGGATCGATCCTGTATTTTCAGCGATTGACGGGGGCGAAACCTGGATTACGCGTCTGGCTTTAACGCGGCCTCTAGCCCCGAAAAAAGCTCAAGCTGGGCCTTGAGTTCGACAATGCGTCGCCTTGCCGCTTCAGCGGAAGCTTCAAAGCTCGAGATTTCGGCTTCGTCTGCTTTGGAGCGCTCGCCATACTCGTCACTATTGGCCAAGACTGATGCGGCCCGCTGATAGGCTTCATCCATGCGCCGCTGCAAACCGGCAATTTCGCGCTCTATTTCTGCGGTTTGGCGGCCAAGCACGCCAAGGACCGCCTGGCGCCGTCCCAGGTCGGTTTGCCTGTCACGGTCGGGTGCACGGGTCTGGAATGCAAGGAAAGGGCGGAACATTGTGTCTCAAAGGTTGGGCGATCACCACAACAGGATGGCCGGTTATGGTTAAACTTGTCTCAACGCCAGCTTGCATCCCCGATGCCTGTATCGAACTTTTCCCGGAAAAATTTCAAAATCGGGCTGCGTGTTCGGGATCGTTTCGGCCGACTGTCACCCCCGTCCGAACTCATCCTCGATCCTGATGATATCGTCTTCGCCCAGATAGGAGCCGGTCTGAACCTCGATCAGCTCGAGCAAGATCTTGCCCGGGTTGGAGAGGCGATGGATGGCCCCTTGCGGGATATAGACGCTCTCGTTCTCGCGCAGGGTTTTGGTTTCTTCGTTCACCTGCACTTCGGCGGTGCCCCGGACCACCACCCAGTGCTCGGAGCGATGGAAGTGCTTTTGCAGGCTTAGCCGCTTGCCGGGTTTGACGAACAGCCGCTTGACCTGGAAGCGCTCGCCATTGAGGACCGAGGAATACCCGCCCCAGGGGCGATAGCTCGTCTGATGGGTTTCGGTAAGGTTGCGGGTTGCCGGATCGGCTTTGAGGCGCTTGACCATGTCGCCAACAGATTGGGCCGAGGATAACCGTCCCACATAGATCGCGTCCTCGCTGGCCAGCACCGCGACGTCATCGAGCCCGTCGACCACCACATGGTGCTTTTCAGAAATCACCAGCGAGCCCGAGATCGCGTTGAGGGTCACGGGGCCGATTTCGAGATTGTCGTTTTGGTCACGCGCCCGGCTTTTCCACACAGCATCCCAGGACCCCAGATCCGACCACTCTATTGCTGCAGGAACAACGGCTGCCCTTTTGGTTTTCTCGAAGATCGCATAGTCGACAGAGATGTTGGGGGCTTGAGCAAAGCTTTCCCCATTGAGCCGGAGGAAGTCGAGATCCTTGGTTGCCTTATCAACGGCACTGCCCACAGCACTGGCAAGCTCGGGGGTGAGCGCTTCACATTCTGAGATGAACACATCTGATGCAAAGACAAACATGCCCGAGTTCCAGAAATAGCTCCCCGCATCGATCATCTGCTGGGCCCGTTCGGCATCGGGCTTTTCAACAAAGCGCACAACGGCTCTGGCGCCGCTCTTGGTGTCCTCACCTGCCTCGATATAGCCAAACCCGGTGGCCGGCTCGGTGGGCGCAATCCCGAAGGTGACAAGCGATCCAGCTTTTGCTGCAGCCTCGGCCTGATCGAGTGCCGTGACATAGGCGGTGTCGATCCCGATCTTGTGGTCCGAGGGCAGCACATGAACGATTGCGTCCGGTTGATCTTTCGCAGCGACCAGCACTGCAGCGAGAATGGCCGGTGCGGTGTTGCGGGCCACAGGCTCAAGGACAATGTCAGCAAGCGGCAATCCAAGCTCGGAGGCCTGTTCGGCGACAACGAAGCGATAGTCTTCATTGGTCACGATGATCGGGGCGCCATAGCGGGGATCTGAGGCCAGCCGCAAGAGAGTGTCCTGGAACAGGCTGTGCTCACCCGCAAGGGTCAAAAACTGTTTGGGTCGTGATGAGCGTGACATCGGCCACAGCCGTGTTCCCGTGCCTCCGGCAAGAACGATCGGGGTGATGCGCCCTGTTGTGTGTTCCATACCCATCACTCCTTGCGTCCAAAATGCTGTTTGAGCTTTGCCATCATCGTTTCCAGGAGCCGATCAGTTGCCTCGGCCGTGTCGGTCTCGACATAGCATCTGAGTTCTGGTGCGTTGCCCGACTGGCGGAAGTGAACGATCGATCCGTCAACCAGAGTCAACCGCGTCCCGTCGGTGGTGTCGATCGCCGAGATGTCGGAAAGGATCGGATCAAAAACCGTCCGCGTCACAAACGACCCCGCCATGATGTCACAGAACTTGCTGCCCTCTTGCGGCGCAATCTCCTTGAGCCGCGCCGCCTTCATGACCCGGGGCGGCAGCGTAGCGGCAAGGCGCGAGACCGGTTCACCGGCACTCTTGCTCGAAGCGAGCACCGCGACGATGGGCAACACCGCATCCCGTGTCGGCAAGGGATCCAGTATCCCTTCATCGAGGCTGAACGGTGTTTGCACGAGAAAGCCGCCATTGGCTTCAAACCCGACGATCCTGTCTTGGCCCTTTGTCGCTGCCTGGTTCATCGCCTCGACAACGAACGGTGAGCCGATCCTTGTGCGGGTTACAGTCTCGAACCAATCGCTCAGCTCAATGCCGCTGGTCGAGGTCAGAGGGGTTACAATCGTCCTGGCCCCCAGGAACCGGGCGGTCAGAGCGCCCATCACATCCCCATTGATCTGGTGTCCGGTTTCATCGAGCAGCAACGGCCGGTCGCCATCCCCGTCAGTGGAAACGATCGCATCGAGACCGTGCGCTTTGAGGGCGTCGCGCATCTGGACCATATGATCGGCGCTCACCGCCTCGGTATCGACGGCAACAAAATCCTCGAGGTGGCCGAAGCACACACAGTCTGCCCCGAGGCGTTCGAGAATGTCAGAGAGAAGATCCCGACCCACCGCGGAATGGGCAAAGACCCCAACGCGCAATCCGGAAAGGCTGGAAGCGGAAAAGCTCGAAATGAAGCGGTCGGTGTATTCTACCGCAACATTGTCTTCGACGGTTGGCAGACCGGCAGGGGCAAAACTCCAGCCCGCAGCCAGAATGTCCTCTGCCGCCGCACCGATCGGGGCTTCCTCGGATTTGAGCAGCTCGCCATCGGGGCGATAGAACTTCAAGCCGTTATAATCGGGCGGGATATGGCTGCCCGTCACCATGATCGCCGGGATACCCCGCTTGAGCGCAAAAGCCGCCAGTGCCGGTGTTGGCATCGCCCCGCCATAGATCGGTCGCCAGCCGCTGGCCGCTACTGCCCCGGCAACCATTGCCGCAATCGCAGGGCTCGAAGCGCGCAGATCTACCCCGATCGCCACATCCTGGGTACCGGCACCCGAACAGCCCGTTTCGAGAAACGCGCGCACATAGGCGCCAGCCACATCCGGGGTAAAGCCCGAAGCCAGGCCGCGAAGTCCCGAGGTGCCGAAATTGACGGTGGATCGCAATGACACCGTCATACCGCAAGAACGCGTTTCTGGTCCGCCAATTTTACACAATCAGCCGTCATAATAGTGCTCATAGCTCTTGCCGTAGCGCGATTGAGAGCGAACCTGCTGATTGAGCACGCCCAGAATTGGTGCATCGGGGTTCTTGGCCTGTTCAAGTCGCGACAAGGCGCTGCGAACCTCTGCCTGGGCGGTCGACGACCAGCGCACCACAAAAAGCAGGGCATCGGCATATTGGGAAAGATAAAGTCCATCCACCACCGGCAGGACCGGCGGGGTATCAAGAACCACCACATCGAAATTCTTGATCGCCGCCCCGATCAGACGGGCAAAGGCGCTGCTGGTAATGAGCTGGTCTGTGGGGATGTCGGAGCGTTTGGACCCCACAAGTACGCTTAGCCCGGTCTCCTCGTCGCGCAGGATGATCGATGACAGCGATTCTGTTTCGGTACGACCTGCCAGATATTCGAAAAGCCCCACCTCGGATTCAATGCCGAGATTTTTGTGAATGGCTGGCCGGCGAAGATCGCAGTCGATAATCAACGTGCGCTTTCCCGACTGGGCATAGGCCCGCGCCAGAGACAGCGCCACCGTCGTCTTGCCTTCGTCGGGCACAGACGAGGACACCATCACCACAACGCCTTTCTGCCCTTCTCCAACCGGCTGATCGAGCGGAGCGGCCATCGTCTTGCCGCGTCGGAGATATTGGTCGACAACCGCTCGCGCCCGCCGGATCGATTCCGAAAATTGCGAGAGCGGAGCAGAAATCAGGGTGTCTGCTGCCGAATCTGATTCCTGGGAAAGACGTTGGAGAGGGATATCGCCGATCACCGGCATGCGCGTCACCAGCGTCAGCTGGCTTTCACTGGTAAAGCCGCCAACGAAATTTTCGTAGACAAAGGCCAGTCCCACGCCCAGACCAAGACCGGCAAGGCCCGCCATGAGCAAGATCAGGCGCGTGTTGGGAAAACTTGCCGATGAGGGCGGCAGGGCCCGGGACACGATCCGACTGTCCGCGATCTGGAGCTCGGACTGAACCTGCAAATCCCCCGAACGAGCCAGAAGCGACTGATACTGGGTTCGAGCCAGATCGGCGGACTGCTGAAATTCATAGAGCTGGGTTAAAACATCGACCGGCAGATCGCTCGAGAGCACATCGGACCGGATCTGCTGACGCAGCCCGCTCGCCTCGTTATCGAGTTCTGCAACTTGGGAGCGAAGATCGGTCAACTCCTCGTTGGCCCGCTCCGCCAGTGCGGTTTCAACAGCAGCCAGTTCCTGGCGCAGATTGATAGCCGTCGGAGAATCGCCCGCAGCGCTTGAAAGATTGGTCGCAAGGGTCTGGCGCTGCGTTTCGAGCGCGGCCAACGCTTCAGATTCAAGTTGTGCGACAAGCGTTGCCCAATCCCGTGAGGCGGCCGCCGCACTCACCGTCTGGCTCAGGGCCTGCAGCTCCTCGCGTGAGCCTGTTACAGATTGCAGATCGGTGCGCAGATCGGCCACCGAACTGCCAGGATCAGCGGCCAGTTGGTCGATATTTTCACTGATAAAGGAATCAAATTGCTGTTCGGATCGAACGATGTTTTCGCGGGCGAGTTGCAGACGGGCCTCAAGAACATCTCGGGCCGCAAGAACCCCCTCGATCTTTGATTGCATCTGGTCCTGGATATAGGCTTCGGCAAGAGCATTGGCCAGCTGTGCGGCCTTTTGCGGATCTTCCGAGCGGGCCTGAACCGAAATCAGATAGGTCAGACCCCGGCGCTGGACCGAGACTGCATTTTTCACCCTGTTGAGAACGCTCTGAACCGCTGCATCGCCTTGGGGCAAATCCGCATCACCAAGACGCAAAAAGGCCAAGACCCGATCGCGCAGCCCCAGCCGCACACCAAATTCTTCGTCCGAGAGCAATCCTTCGCGTTCGATGACATCGAGCAGCACGGTCTCGGAGCGCAAAATCTCGACCTCCGAATCCACCCGCGCATTCTCCGCCGACGCACTCGATACCTGCGCCTCGGGATCGATCAGCGCATTGCGAGAAGTATCGACGAGAACCAGCGTGGATGCCGAAAAGATCGGGGTCAGCGCAAAGACTGCGATGCCGGCGATACCCAGACAAACAACCAGCGTGGCGACAATCAAGCTCAACCGGCGGCGCAGCAGGTTCAGGATGCCCCGAATATCGATTTCTTGTTCTTCCATAATCTTTCCAGATTCGCGAGAGGAGGACGTGGTGGTCAATTGTGCTGGCTCGGCCCTGATTGTTCAATGATTATCGGCTCTTGACCAGTCCTTAAACAGACCGCCGTCAGACGCCCGCTTGCATAGGCGCCCGTATCGATAGCAATCCGTGTCGGGGTCACGATGGGCGTTTCGACAATGGTGTGGCCATGGACGACGCAATAGTCGGTTTCAGCCTTGTCGTCTGCGGGGTCATGACGGTACCAGCGGAAATCCTGGTCGCTCTGGTCCTTGAGCGCCACACCGGGACGCAGACCCGCATGCACCAGCACATAGCCGGGCACCTCGATCATCACCGGCAGGCCCGAAAGAAACTTGACGTGTTCATGAGGAATATAGCTCTCGAGAATGGAGCGATTGGTCTCCCAGCTGCGGGCAGCCGGATCGAGCTGGGAAACGCTAATGCCATAAGAGCCAAGCGTTTCAATCCCGCCAAACCGACACCACCATTCCATGGCCTCGGCGCTCTCGAAGGCCTCGAGCATGGCTTGCTCGTGATTGCCCGAAAGGCAAAGGCGTCGAAACCCATATTGGGAGGGTTTGATGACATGTTCGAGAACCTGTGCGCTTGATGGCCCACGATCGACCATGTCGCCAATCAGAACGACCCAGACAGTTTCGTCGACCATGCCTGCATGAGCGGCAATCTTTTGTTCAAGCGCCTCAAGCAGGTCCAGCCGACCATGAACATCGCCAATGACATAAAGAGCGCGCGGAAACCGGGCGCTTGAAAGTCGCAACGCACCTTCGGGGGCGCCTTGGGTTTGGGGGGCACCAAAGATCCGGGCGAGCAATTTTTTCATTGTGCCTTTTGCCGCCGGCCATATTCGGTGATGCTGGCCAACCCCAGAGCCAGCAATGCTGCAAAAAACAGCGCGTTGGCCTCCATTTCCAGCGAAAAATCGACGAGTGAATGGAGTGCGGCGGTAATGATGATGCCCAGGGAAGCCAGGGGCAGCACCCAATCTGACCTGCGGCGTATGACGAGCGCTATGCAACGAAGCGCGATTCCGAAAACGACGATCAACGGTATTGATCCAAAGATCACGCCATATTCCATCCACAGCGCCAGGTAAGTCGAGTGCGCCTTGTCCCAGACAAGGTCCGGACTGACGGGCAAAGCATGAAACAGTGGGAACGCGGCCTCAAAACTTCCCCCGCCGAACCCCAAAAATGGCCGCGAGCTGATCATATCGACGACCTGCCAGTAAAGCGCGGCCCGCACGTCAAAGCTCTGCTCGACACTTCCCAGTCGCTCAAAGGTCCCCGATCCAAAAAGGACTGCAGCAGCGACAGTCAGCACCAAACCCAACACCGCCATCGTGAGAGAAAGCCGTGGCAAGCGGCGACCGACCTTTAAAGCAAAACCGACCGCGACAACCAGGCTTCCGGCCAGACCTGCCGCCAACCCCATGCGCGACTGGGTCGAATAGAGCGCGACGAGCAAAAAGCTCAGACCGACGAGCACCATCATGATGCTGGCGATCGGCACCTGCCGGCTTTCAAGACCCTTTTCGAGCGCCTGAGCGGCAAGGGCTGTGCCTAAGACCAGACCGAACGCCATGAACGTTGCATAAGAATTGCGATTAACGAACGTGCCGGTGGCCGATCCAAGATATGCCCACTTTTCAAGGAAAAGCACCGTGTCGCCAAACTGGGTCAAAGCCAAGAGCCCATAGAGCGCATGGACCACGGTCACCCAGAACAGGGCAATGGCAATAAACCGCGCCCGTTCACGATTGGCGCTCACCTGCAAAACGAGAAAAAAGAATATTCCGAAAGTGAGGAACTGCACCACGCTGTGCAGGGACGAGCCGGGTGCAATCGAAAGGGTCGACGACGTCACCTCGATGCCCGGGGCTTCAAAAACCGTTGTCACCGGCAAAGCAAACTGAATGATGGCATAAAGGCAAAGGACAAACCAAAGGCCTGCAAGAATGGCGACATCGGAGAGCGCAATCCTGAAGGTCTCCCGACGCCAGACCATCATGATGCCGTAGATTATCCCGGCTGCGCCCACCACCAACCCATTGATTGCCCAAAAGACAGGCCGATTGGCGCCAAGGGGAATTGGCGCAAGGAAAAGAAACGCGATCAGGACAATGGCAAGAACATGATTGAGCCGGGCCTGCCCTGATTTGGCCCGCCTTCCGCCCGTTGTAGCGCGTGTAATCTCAAACCCGGAAATGTCGGTCGTCATCTAGGCCCCAACCCCGATAGTGCGGGCTTCCGCGCGGACAATAGAAACGAAACGGCGCTGAATTTCGACGGGCAGTGTTTCAACCACGGCCGTCACGCGCTCACGAAAATCGGGATTTGCCACATAGCGCGCGGCGATCGAGCGGATGCCCCGACGCGATTGCGCCAGAAGCGCCAGATCGGCGAGATGGCCGGCCCGGACGTAGTCATCGAGCGCGTCATAGTGGACTTCGGCAAGGCTCACGCGCCGTTCGGCAATCCATTGCTCGTTGGGGCCAAGACTTTGCGAGCGTTCAAGGGCATCCCGCGCAGCGCCACTATTGTCCAGAGCGAAATGGGCAATCGATGCAACGAAGTGTCCATAGCTCAGACTTGGAGCCTCAAAGAGAGCCTGTTCTGCCGTTTCAAGGCACGAATTGGCCACCGCCGACTTTCGCGCTGTCGGAGCAAGCTGGAACGAAAGCCGGCTCATGGTTTCATCGCAGATTTCAAGCGCGACATTGGTGCCAAAGATCGAAGGTGGAACCGGGGCCGGCTCTGAAACAAGCCGGTCAAATATCTCTGAGCGCGGCGCAAAAGAGAACTCGAACGGCGCCATCTCGCGCGCGACAAGATATGCCCCCGATGATCCGAGGATCAGGGCAGTGACAATCAGGACCAGGCCATTAAAAAGTGAGGACATCGAATACGCGCAAAACCCATATTTTCGGACCATGTGCAGATCGATTGCACCGGGTCAAGCGCCAAGGCCGCATAGAGTTAAGCCTGAGAAGGCATATCCCGACTTTTTCCATTTGCATCAAATTGTAATCAAACAATCGACAAGTTTGAAATGGGGGGATGTCAGGATGGTTCCCAGCAGAAAGCTTTGGGGGCGCTGCGGGGGTCTGAAGGACCCTTTTGTGGGCTCCCGTTTGTGGAGAACCACCGATTATGCGTATCGCGTCCTATGTTTCCGGCGCCGTTCTGGCGCTCACCCTCGCCCTGGCATCAGCCCCGTCCTTGGCCCTTGCTCCCCAGCCCACAGATCGCACCGGGCTCTCGGGTTCGGTCATGCGGATTTCAACCGCATCGGCAACCGCAGCTCCTTTGGGTCTGCAGATCTTTTGCATGACATCGCCGTCCTATTGCGCTCCGGCCCCCGCCGCCCAGCTCCAGATGGACACCAATCTGATGAGCGCGCTCAATACCGTCAATCGCGCGGTCAATTCCTCGATCCGCCCCCAGAGGCGTTCGACCCAGGTCTGGACCGTGGGCGCACGGGTTGGCGATTGCAAGGACTACGCCATGACCAAGCGCGCCCAGCTGATCGCCCGCGGCGTGCCCGCCGGCGCCCTGCGCCTGGCCATCGGCTTTACCGCCCGCGGTGAAGGTCATGCGGTGCTCGTTGTGCGCACCACGGCCGGCGATTATGTGCTCGACAATCTCACCAGCCAGATCAAGCCCTTCGACCAGACCGGTCACACCCTTGTCGCCATGTCGTCCAACGATCCGCGGCGCTGGAACTCCATTTCCTGATAGCCAAGCCGACCGGTTCAAAACCGGCCGGCTCATGTCCTCAAACCCTTGGGGGCTTGTTGTCCCTTTCGAAAAGCGCGGGGCCGCAATCGATCGGGACAAAACACCCCTTGTTGCAAGACCCTCGATTAACGCTAAGCGGGGGAACGCGTGGCATCGGGACCGCTTATCATCCTATGCTTGCCCCCAAAAGGGACCGGGCAGACCAAACGAGAACCGACAGGGACACACAGGCACACAATGAACCCTTCATTGCTCGATCAGGCTCAGCCGATCCTCATCATTGCCGTTCTCGCCGGGCTCGTTATCGGGGCTGTGGTCTTTGTCGGCGCCAGGCTCCGGCTTGCCGGCCATCACAAGACCGACCGGCAGCAAGGCAGCGGCACCGATGCCGCCCAGCCCTCAAGCGTCGTGCAAGCGTCCGGCCAAGCCAGCACCCCGACCCGTCCGCTCGTACCGGCAAGGCGCCCCCTCTCCAGAGACACCCGCCAGAGGGCGACAAATCTCATCGACGACATCGCACGGTTCTATCAGGATCGCCACACGGGGTGATAGAAATTCGAGAGATGTGGTTGAAGCTCTGGTGCACCCATGCTTTCAACTCAATCGGGAAATCCGACGACGCCAAGGTCAGTGGAGTTGGACCGATTGCCATCGACCTTGGCAAGTGTTTTGTGCTCTCCGCGGGATTTCAGCGTCCGCCAGGACTGATGCGCCCGCATGGAGCCAGCAACATCCCCATACCCGGAGACGGTTAGTGCCGCAATCGAATATACTTGACCAAACCGGCCTCTTCCGCTCCTGAGTTTGACACAATTGGCGTAGAGACTACAACGAAGTTCGCCCACACAGCGCCATCGGAAACAAACCCCCGATATCGCTCATGAACGCATCAGGGGCAGCCGGCCCGCCCTGATCGTTCATCCCCGGAAATTCCGCATCCGGGTGGTCCAAAGTCGGGTAGCAGCTCAGATGGGCCAGAGTCTATTTCTGGCTGGATTGGCTCCAAGGGGCAACGTCACTTTCCCGATATCGGCATTCTTGAAAACCGGAGCGTCCGCACATTCTGCGCCCGCTTGCCGCTTGTCCGACGGTTGCCCTACCGGGCACCAGAACCGAACAACACAGTTCGCGCCGTCTTGAAGAGGATCAGCACGTCAAGGTCGAAGGAAAGGTGCTTGATATAGTAGAGATCGTAGGAGAGTTTTTCGATCTCTTCATCCACCGTGCCGGCATATCCGGAGTGAACTTGGGCCCAGCCTGTAATGCCAGGCGGAACCAGCGAACGCAGCTCGTATTTCGGCTGGACTTGCGCACTGGAGCGGGCCACATATTCAGCTACCGGCCGGGGACCGATCAGGCTCATATCGCCTCGCAGTATATTGTAAAGCTGGGGGATTTCATCGAAGCGCAATTTGCGAATCATACGGCAGCCCGGAATGATCCGTTTGTCCCGCACACTGGTCGATCCGCCCTCAGTACCCTTGTACATGGTGCGGAACTTATACATGCGAAAGCGCCGCCCGCCATAGCCACGTCGGACCTGCACGAAGATCACCGGCATGCCGTTGCGCAGACCGATGTAAGCGGCCACCAGAGCGGCGATGGGAAGGGTTACTGGCAGGCTTACGAGCACCGTCAAAATATCAAGCGTGCGCTTCACGCGGGCGTAAAAGAGCTGGCTGGGAGAATAGGCGAGATGGGAAATCTCAAAGCTAGGCACATCCAGTCGACCGCTTCGAACCTCTCGGAAGCTGGCCCAAGGAACGATCTCAATACCGCGGAGATAACAATTGGCGAGAAGCGAAGACCACTTTTCAGTATGATGTTCGTGAGGATCGATGAGCAGAATCTCTATATCGGGAATTTCCGCGGCGGGGTCGCGTACAACCGAGATGTCCCCAAATTCTGCAGCGAGAGCATCTGCATCAACGAAATCTGTGAGAGCCACCTTCGACCCGATCGTTCGCTGGAAGCGGGAATTGGCATAGGCCATAACTAATATGATAGCAGGGAAACAATAGAGCAGTCCCTGGTAGCTGACCGGAATTCGCAAGGCCGAGAGGACACTTACCGCGACGCTGAACAGGCCGGAAGTGATGAGAATCGATGTAACCATCGCCGACTCATGGCGGCGCAAACCGGCGAGAACCGCTGATGCAACTAGCGGCACGCAACCTATCGCTAAAAGGACGAGGTAGGTGTTGTGCCAGTCTGAGCGCCCGGATCGGGAGATGGTGGCGATGTAAATAACACATGCCGTAAGAATGGCGGCTATCGCGGGAAAAAAAAACGCCTGCAGTTCTCGGAAATATCGGTGTCGACGACTCCTTGCGCCCTGCGCCGTGATGTAGGACAAGTCACGAGCCGGATAGTTCGGCAGTGGCCGGCGCCGTCGCCGAGAGCTCTGATTGGTTCTTGCCATGGATGCCGTCGATCTGGTGGGCTTGCGAAGTACGCCCTGGGGGTCACTTCAGTGGCCGGAGGGTCAGTCAGAGCCCCTCTTACAGAGAGACGAGCGATGCCTACAGCGATTTCTGATACAACAACCTAGATGTGGTTGCCCAGTCTAGGACGAACGTATGTGTTGAATACGCCATTTATCGCATAATGAGCAAAATAATAGCTAGAGCGGAGCAGGCCAAGCTTTTCGATATCGCGATAGACGGACCATGTGTATTTCGCCGCGTTTAGCTTATTGGACGAGACAGAATTAGCCCGCACGCGATACTGAGCAAGGCTGTCTGCCAAAGGAACTGCGCGATCCGTCATCTTGAGGATTCGCAGCCACAGCCCCAAATCCTGGCGTTTGCGGATATCAGGCATATGGACCTTACCGAGTTTTTCGGTGTCGTATACCGCAGTGAGACATCCAATGACGCAAGATTTTAACAGGTCATGGTAGGTCACCGGCTTTTCCACATGATGGATGTTGATGAAGTTCCCCACTTCGTCGATTCGGTCGTAAGAGCAGAAGGTGAAAGCTAGATCATGTTGCTGCATGAACGCGATTTGTCGTTCGAGCTTTTCAGGTTTCCACAGATCATCGCTGTCAAGAAAGGCAATGTAGCGGCCAGTGGCGGCTTCAATAGCGGCGTTCCGTGCCTTGGCCGCGCCAAGATTTTTTTTGCTTTCGATCAGCCGGATGCGGGAGTCCAAGCGCACATAGTCGGAAATTATGGAGACGCTCTGGTCAGAAGAGGCATCGTCTGAAATCAACAGCTCCCAGTCCACAAGGGTTTGTCGGATCACCGATTCAATAGCTTCAACTATGTGGTCGACGCTGTTAAAGCTCGCCATGACAATTGTGACTTTCAATGGTCAATCCGGTTCTTGAAACATGGTGTTTAGAGCCAAAGGCATTTGGGCACTGTTTTCTACGTTTGACCCACACAGCGAAGGCCGACAAGTGGAACTCGTCCTATACACCTCCGTCGTGCTCATAGCGATTTCCTTCAGCTACCGCACTACGCCTATTGGGAACAGGGCGGCTTTTGATATCTTTGTTGTTGCGGGCTTCTTCGTCCTTTCGACGTCAGTCCGATTGGCAGAATTTGATGCTGATATTCAAACCTATGCTCAGCGCATGGAAGAAACCGCGCTTAATTTCTACTACCTCCGCGAACCTGTTGTTTGGCTTGGCCATCGCTTGCTGTTTGGAATCACGCGCTCTCATGTGATGACGTTGGTTGCTTCCGACGTGATTTTCTTTTCCTTGGTCGTTCGATCGTTCCGCAGGTTCGGTCTGCCTCAGTACGCGATCATCGCCTTTATCGCCTTCTTTCCTTTTATATTGGGGATGCAAAATGTCTATCGTCAATGGGTGTCCAGTTGCTTGGCGATTTACGCGTTGTCGCTCGCTGACCGCCACTTGGGTCGAGCAGCACTCGCCTTCTTGCTAGCTGTGCTAAGTCATAACGTGGCTGTACTTTTCTTCCCGATCGTGTTCAGCCGGCTATCATCTTCCCTTCGCCTCTCCGCTCTGATGGTGGGCACGCTTCTAGTGCCGGCGGCACTTCTTCTGGGCGCAGAAACCAAGTCTGAGTCATCGACGGGGCTAAGGCTGGAGCATTTTTATCTATTCCTAATCAGCATGGCGGCCGTGGCCACGTTTTCGCTGCGTACGATGACCTGGAAATCCTGGACACTAACCGCCTGCGTGTTTTCCACCTATGTCGTCGCATGGTCGACGGCCACTTTGTCTTCAGCTGGCTCGGAGAGAGTGGCGCTGTTTGCCTTGACGCTCCTCTATCCATCGCTGGTTCTGTCGATTGAAGACAACTTGGTCGACAAAGCCGCCGCGCGAATCGCACTCTCTGGGCTTGGATTTTTGCCTGTGATACTGTTTGATGTGCGAACATTCATAATATAGCCCGAAGGCTATGGTTACCGCTTACGGCGCATAAGCAATGAGTCAGTAATTCGGTCCAACTTCGCTTTCTGGTCTGGATGCCGCAGCATTTCCACGAAGCAATTTCTTAGAAGCATAATGAGTAGCATGAAAAATGCTGCTGAAAATCCTGCCAGTATCGCATAGATAGAATTGTTCTGGACGCCGACCAGATCGATAGATCCCGGCGTTACGAGAACCGCAGGTCGCCCGGTGCCATTCTGCTTGACCATCAAGTCATATCTGGTCAACTTTAAGTCAAGCTCTTCGGCTCTTAGTTGCTGTGCCAACGAAAAGAACGGCGCCAACACAACGTCGGTTGAACCACGTGAACGCATGCTGTCGATGGATCTATCAACCGCCGACAGAGAGCTGCTGATCTCCTCCAGGCGCGCCTCGATTAGAAGGTTGGCTGACTGGGTTGTACTTTCATCTTGTTCTTCGGTCCAAGATTCGATGGAGATGGCGTATTGCCCAAGTGCCGAACGAACGTCCTCTGCAGTATGCCCATCGAATGTGACTCGCGTAGAGGGCCCAATGCCCCACAGATCTGTGACGAATGCGTACCCAAATGTACCCCGTGCGTCAGATAAATTCTCGTCCAATTGCTGCACGGCCAATGCCTGCGCGGGGGTGGCGGCGACTACCATTTGACCTTGATAGTAGCCCGATTGGCTGGGAAATAAGAAGTGTACCACTACAGCTGCAGCGACGCCGCCTAACACAATTCGAATCCAGCCGGAAGCAGCGACCTCCAATATGTCCAGGAAACCGACTTCCTCGTCGTTTCGGCTCTTGTCGCCCACGGCCACTCCTCTCTTCTTAACGGCACATTTGCTGCAATCCAACATATATGCGCCCCAAACTCCCGTCGAGTTTAACGAGCGTTCTCGGCTGATGTTTGGCCAAGACTGAGTACTCCTCCCAGTTCGAAACTCCGGCAACTGCAATCACTCCAATCTTCTTTGACAATTGCGGGGCTTTTTGCGTCCGCCGAACCTGGTGCCAATTCGACTAGGGACTTTGATGGTGCACTCTTTTCGCATGAATTGAGGGATGCACTATGGGCCAAGTTCTTCACGGCAGCGCCACCACGACGGAGGCGGTCCGTCGAGCGATACAATATAGTCAGGAGAGCCTGAGGGCTCTGGCTAAACGCTACGGGATCCACCAGAAGACCGTGGCGAAGTGGAAGCAGCGGTCGTCGGTCGCAGGATCGGGCCCACGGAGGCCCATTCCACAGTGTTGTCACTGGAAGAAGAGGCGATCGTCATCGCCTTCCGCAAGCATACGCTGCTGCCGCTCGATGACTGTCTCTACGCGCTCCAGCCGACCATCCCGCACCTGACGCGCTCATCGCTGCATCGCTGTTTGCAGCGTCACGGCATCTCGAGACTGCCCGACGTAGAGGGCGACAAGCCGGCGAAGAAGAAGTTCAAGAGCTACCCGATCGGCTATTTCCATATCGATATTGCCGAGGTGCAGACCGCCGAAGGCAAGCTCTACCTCTTCGTCGCAATCGACCGGACCTCCAAGTTCGCTTTCGTTCAGCTGGTCGAGAAGGCAACCCGCGTCACCGCGTCCGCCTTCCTCGTCGCTCTGATCGAGGCGGTGCCTTACAAGATCCACACCGTGCTCACCGACAACGTCCTAAGAGCGGAAAGAAATGGGGCAGACCGGCAAAGTTTCTCTGTTCGTCAGCATGCTCTCGCTGCGTGACGCTCGTCAAGTTGCATTGTCGAACCAGGCGGCTTCCACCGGCAAGGGATAAGGTCTCGTCCATAGCAAACACAGGGTACGCCGATTGCGGCCCTCACCGTCCTCAACACGAGCTTCTGATCCAGGTGGAAGACCCGAACATTATCTACAGGGTCATCGAAGCGATGCCCTCACGGCCCTAACTGACAGAGGTCCTTCCACCTGGCACCCGCCCTTCGATGAAGGGCCGGTAGTCTGAACCGCTTTTGACGACGGCGTGTACGACACGCGCCATTTTGGCGGTAATTGCAGTCATCGCCTTGCGGCGTAGGTCTGGATTGTCGCGATCTCGCGCGATGTATCGCTCGAACTTGTGCCGGAAGCCATTCTCCCGCTGGCGGATGGCGACCTGCCCGGCGATCCACAAGGTGCGGCGCAGCCTGGCATTATCGAACTTGGAAAGCCGGGTCTGGCCTCGATACTGACCGGACTGCTGGGTCGATAGATCCAGTCCGCAGAACTTGAGGAACTGGCGATGATGGTGGAAGCGGCGTAGGTCTCCAGCCTCGGCAATGATCGTCAACGCATTGATCGGCCCTATGCCAGGTATCTGTCGCAGGAGCTGGTAATCCTGGCTGTGTCGCAGCAAATCATCTGCCTGTGCTTCGATCTCGTTGCGTTGACGGATCAGGCTACGAGCCTCTGCAATAACCATGCGGAACATATGAATGGCAGGGGCATCGAGCGGCAACGGCAGGCCGATCGAGGTGCGCGCCGTCTCGTAAATATCCATCAGAATCTGTGTCTTGCTGACCTTGCGGCCGACGACATCCCAAGCTGCTTTGATGAACTCCTCCTTCGTCAGCGCCGTGATGCTTGCTGGCGTCGGAAAGGCGTCGAGGAAAGCGAAGAACCAATCGCTGCGGCTGTTTCCACGAAAACGATCGATCTCGGGAAAATACAGCGGCAGGTAGTGTGTCAGAATGCGGTGCTGGATCTCGGTCTTAGCCTTTGCGATCGCCTCATGTGTCTTCGACAACTCCTGCACGTCATTTATGCCGGCGCGCAGCGGATCGTGATAGCGCTGGGTTGCCTCGATCTTCAGCATGTGCAGCATCACCTGCGCATCCTTGGGATCGTTCTTGTCCCAGCTGTTGTGCAAGGCCTCGCGGGTTCGGGCGAGCGCCAACGACGAAATCAACCGCACCTCGAAGCCCGCTTCAGCTAGGCGCCACGCGATGGGCCTGTGATAGTTGCCCGTCGCCTCAAAGCCGCAGACTACAGGCCGGCCGTAATCCAGCAGCACCTCGATCAGCCGGTCATGCTCGGCACGATTGTTGAGGACCTGCAGCCGGCGGCGACGCTTGTGGCCAGATGCTTCAATCAAGACTTCATTGCGCACTTTGGCAATGTCGATGGCTACCAGCACGGCATCGGGGGGTATAGATTTTGCAGTGGTCATGGTCGGTCTCTCCGGAATGGGTTGTGACATTCACATTCTAGAGAAACTCTGACTGACCATGGCCACCTCAAGCGTTGCGCGCCTGCAGCGAAAAGCTGCGCGCAACGCTCTCTCGATGACCTCAGTTCATCCCCTCCTTAGGTGCTACGGTATCCAGTTCCGCTTTCCGCCGCGCCACGCCACGCCAACGGGCCGACGGCGCGATACATGACCCACATGTTCGACATGCGATGCCGCGAGAACGGCATCGAGCACCGGTTCACGAAGATCAATCATTCATGGACCAACGGGCAGGTGGAGCGGATGAACCGCACCATCAAGGACGCCACCGTCAAGCGCTTCCACTACGACAGTCACGACCAGCTGCGCCGGCATCTCCAGGACTTCATCGACGCCTACAATTTCCGTCGCCGCCTGAAGACCCTCAAGGGCCTCACGACCATCCACCGAATGTTTTACCGTCTCGTCCACTCGAATGCAGAGGAGTGTTGATCCCGCCGGCGCCATAACACTATGCGGCAGCCTGGAATACTGCTAACCACTCACGTCGTTCTACCCACGCGGGCTTTGCAGGGGAAGGTCTACACAACAAGGTCATCTAAGGCTCTTGCTTGGCGATATCAGGCCCAATGCGCTGCCATTCTCAAGGCGTTAAATGTTATGGCGTCCGATACCGATGATCGAACGTGCCGAGAAGTGCAAATGAAGGATTATTCATTCGATAGCGGCACCGAGTACGGCTTTTCGGTGATCGTCCCGGTTTTTGAGCAATGGGATCTTATACCTGGTTTGCTGTCGGATCTTGAGGCTCAGAATTTAGTCAATTCGAGATTCGAAATCATTTTGGTCGACAACGGCTCTGAGCGTTTCGAACCTCCGAGTGTGCTTCCGAGTAATGTCAGTGTGTTGAAATGCGAAGCCCCCGGGTCCTATTCAGCGCGGAATTACGGCGTCGCCCATTCTGAAGGCGAGTGGCTCATTTTCACTGATGCCGACTGCCGGCCAGCGCCGGATTGGCTGAGTGAATTTCAGTTGTTGATATCGAAGTGCCTCGACCAGAATTTGTTGTTGGCGGGCGCGATAGAAATGGTTCCGCAATCGAAGCATCCAAATAGCTATGAAGTCTATGACATGGTCCGAGGCATTCGACAGGAGCGCTATGTCAAAAGGGGCTATGGCGCGACCGCCAACCTTGCAGTCCCGAGAGCGGCGTTCAACATGTTGGGTGGCTTCGATTCCAGCCGCTTTTCAGGAGGCGACGCGGATTTCTGCCGCCGCTCCGGCGCTAAGGGTTATGTAATACAATTCGTGCCGCAGGCGGTGGTCTATCATCCCGCCCGCTCAAACTGGCAGGAAATTTCGACAAAAGCCCGCAGGGTAAAGGGCGGGCAGATCAGAAATGGCTCCCGCTCCCGCAGGGTGCTCTGGACTTTGCTAACACTCGCCCCACCTATTCGCAATATATGGCAACTCATGCGGACGCCGCGACGCTCCGTCAGGCATCGTTTGACTGCCGCTTGGGTACAACTCAAGATTTGGAGTGTAGAGGTGCGGGAACTTGCCCGGCTTCTGCTTGGTGCCCCGGCGGAGCGCCGCTAGGTACCAAAGCCTCGCTCCCGCTGGCCTCGGCGCGCCAGCCAAACAACTGCGAGGGCGAAATCCCGATCTCACGCGCCAGTGCTGACACATTGGTTCCAGGCTCAAGACTGCGTGACACCATCTCGGTCTTGAACGCATTGGACCATCGACGACGCCGCGCCACAGGAGCACCCTCCATCCGATCGAGCACTGCCTCGATCAGGTGGAAACTTCTATCTCCAGGCATAGTCGCAGACATAGAACATGACACCCATCACAAACACTGGGATGTCGATATCGCCCTACAGTGGCCGTCACCAGACGGAATGGGCTTCCCGCTTACGATGGGTAAGCGAGAAGCCCACCCCGTCTGGTGACGGCCGACATCCGGCGGTATTGGCACCCGAGAATTTGTGATGGGTGTTATGTTCTATGTCTACGACTATGCCTGGAGATGGAAGTTTTCATATGATCGAGGCGGTGCCTGATCGTATGGAGGGCGCGCCTGTCGCTCGGCGGCGCCGGTGGTCGGATGCGTTCAAGGCCGAGATGGTGGCGCGCTGTCTTGAGCCTGGGGCCAACGTGTCGGCGCTGGCGCGCGAGATCGGGATTTCTCCTTCGCAGTTGTTCGGTTGGCGCACCGAGGCATTCAAGCGCGGCGAGGTCGCAAAACGCGATGACGATGCAGGAGTGGTAGCCGCCGCAAGGTCTGAGCGCGGTATGATCGAGATCGTGGTCAGTGACACGGTGGTCCGGGTTGGCTCCGATGTCGGAGACGCCCATCTGCGGCGGGTAATCCGCGCTGTGCGGTCGGCATGATCCCTACGGGTGTAAAGGTTTATCTGGCCAGCCAGCCCGTGGACTTTCGCAAGGGGCCAGACGGTCTTGTTGGTCTGGTGCGCGATGCTGGAGCGGACCCCTTCAATGGCGCGCTCTATGTCTTTCGCGCCAAGCGGGCCGACCGGATCAAGATCGTGTGGTGGGATGGCACCGGACTTTGCCTTTACGCCAAGCGGTTGGAGAAGGCGGCGTTCTGCTGGCCGCGGATTGGTAATACTCGGGTGCAGATGAGCTACGCACAGCTGCTGGCACTGATCGAGGGGATGGACTGGAAGCGGGTGCGAACAGTGCCGGTGAACCGGCCGCAATCTGCTGGGTAAACGTCTGCGGCAGACTGACTCAGGGAGCGCAAAAAGCCAGGCAATCGGGGGTGTTTTGTGCCATGATCGCGGCATGAACCCGGCCGATTTGCATGCGCTCCCCGATGACGTCCACGCCCTCAAGGCGATGATCGTGGCGGCCCAGGACAGGGTGGCGTCGGCCGAGCAGCGGCGCCGGGCTCTGGAAGCTGAAATCGCCGCGCATGAGGCCGAGATTGCCGCCATGAAGGCGGACAAGGCTGCCGACGCGGAAAAGATCGGCCGGCTGGAATCCATCATCGCCCTGCTGCAGCGGGCCCAATACGGCACTCGCTCGGAAAAGCTGCGGATCGCCCCCCTTGATGACGAGCAGATGGCTTTCGCCTTTGATGAGTTGCGGACCGGTCTTGGCGAGATCGAGGCCAAACGCGAAAAGCAATCCGGACAAGCCGCGCTCCGTCCTCCGCGTCCCCGGAAAGGGTTTGCACCGCACCTGGAGCGGATCGAGGAGGTGATCGAGCCCGAGGTGCCGGCCGAGTGCGAAGGCCTTGATGCCGTGCGGATCGGTGAGGACGTCACCGAGCGCCTCGATGTGACGCCGGCCAGGTTCCGCGTCATCGTCACCCGTCGCCCCAAATACGCCTATCGCCTGGCGGACGGCCAGGATCGCATCGCGCAGGCTCCGGCGCCCAACCATCTCATTGCCGGCGGCATTCCCACCGAGGCGGTGCTGGCCCAGGTGGCGGTCAGCAAATACGCCGATGGCCTACCGCTCTATCGCCAGGAAGAGATTTACTCTCGTGATGGGGTGGAGCTGGATCGGTCTCTGATGGCGCAATGGATGGGGCGGCTGAGCTTCGAGCTCGAGCCACTCGCCCACCATGTTCTCAAAACCATCAAGCTCGGTGAGCGGGTTTTTGCCGACGAGACCCGGCTTCCGACCCTGGCGCCTGGCACTGGCAAGGTGAAAACAGCTTGGCTTTGGGCTTATGCCCGGGACGACCGGACCTTTGGAGGATCAAGTCCACCGATGGTGGCCTATTGCTTCGAAGACAGCAGATCAGGCGAATGCGTCGCCCGGCATCTGGACGGCTATCGCGGGATCCTGCAGATCGACGGCTATGCTGCCTATAACCGACTGGGCAAAGCGAGTGGCGCCAACGACGCCATGACGCTCGCCGGGTGCTGGGCGCACGCACGGCGCAAGTTCTTCGATCTCCAGGCCAGTGACGGTTCGCCCTTTGCCGGTGCCGTGGTGACGGCGATGGCACCGCTGTGGGCCATCGAAGACGACATTCGTGGTCACGACCCCGATCTGCGCGCCGCCATCAGAGCCGAGAAGTCCGCGCCGATCGTGAGCGACCTGCTCGCCGTTCTGGACCGGGAACTGCCCCGCATCTCGGGGAAATCGAAACTGGCCGAGGCGATCCGCTACACGCTCGCCCGGCGTGCCGTGCTCGAACGCTTCCTCTCGGATGGCCGCATCGAGCTCGACTCCAATATCGTCGAGCGCGCCATCAGACCCCAGACCATTACGCGCAAGAACAGCCTTTTTGCCGGCAGTGACGGGGGCGGCCGCTCCTGGGCAACCATCGCAACGTTGCTCATCACGGCCAAGATGAACGATGTCGACCCACATGTTTGGCTCACCCAGACCCTCGAGCGTATCGCCAATGGCTGGCCCAACAGCGACATCGACGCCCTCATGCCCTGGAACTACGCCGGCTGAACGGTCCTGCCTTCTCGCTTACTACGATGGTGCGCTCCGATACCGCGGCCGAACGGCGCGCCAAGCAGGC
Source organism: Pelagibacterium nitratireducens (assembly GCF_037044555.1). Classification (NCBI taxonomy): domain Bacteria; kingdom Pseudomonadati; phylum Pseudomonadota; class Alphaproteobacteria; order Hyphomicrobiales; family Devosiaceae; genus Pelagibacterium; species Pelagibacterium nitratireducens. Next base: position 272,056 of record NZ_CP146275.1, on the reverse strand, counting down.
GGGGGCCGAAACAGTGCGGGTTGTTGCAGAAAAGAGCAATGGCGACGCCGAGATCACCCGTCTCGAGCTTGAGATCGACAAGCTCCGGCGCAGTATTTATGGGCAGCGGTCCGAAAGTAGGGCCAAGCTGCTCGACCAGCTCGAGTTCAAACTCGAGGATCTTGGGGCCGCGGCCAGGACAACACGGGGCAAAGCCTTTACCCGCAAGCGGGCACAACGGCGCGCCTTTCCCGACCACCTGCCGCGCAAGCGCGTCGTGGTGCCGGCGCCCGATATCGCCGCAACCACATCACGGCCAACGACACCGCTCAAACCGAAACAGGCCGCCACCAGCGGCAGCTTTTTCCAACCTCGGTCGAGGCGACAACGCCCCCAATTAACTACTCTTCCGCTCGATTCTGCTGCGGGCAGATGTCGAGCTATCTTCTAGATCACCGGCCGAAGTCCTTCGTAGTGATTTGAAGAACATGACCAAATCTTGGGCGATGCCTTCCCAATTCCATTCATTGCGGGAAAGTATTTCGTTGTTCTTTCCTGTGGTGGAGTCGAGCATTTGGTAGGCCTCCTCCATCGCCAACCTAAGACTTTCATTATCGGAAGGATCGTAAACCGGATTGCCGGCCCCGCGGAGGACCTCTCCGATATTGCCTATGTCGGGCCCCACAACAATTTTTCCATAGGTAAAGCCGAGAGAAACATTCCCTGAATTAAGGGTGTTCTTGCGCGCGATAAATATAATGTCCGCGCAGCTGACATAGCTTGACACTTCCCTCGCCGGTACAGCGCGTTCATGAAGTACAATGTTATGGCGCAGTATGACCTGCCCAAGAAAAAAGATCAGACGGGAGGCGGCAGTGGCATAGGCGACAATGCGGCCATACCGTCCATTTCTGTTGCGGAGCGGTACACGGCCGGCGATTAGAAGCGTCTTTTTTGGACCAAGATCGGACTTGATTGCCTTCAATGCAAGATTGAATTCTTCCGTTGCTCGCAACTCGCCGAAAACCAGCACCACCACGCCCTCCCGCGGCAGGCCGAGCAATTTGCGCGCCGCCACCTTGTCCGCCGCCGGACCGAAACAGCGGTAATTGCCGTGAGGGATGACTATGCTGGGCCTGGTCGCCGTGTGAGGGTAGAACTGATTTAGCATCTCCACGGATTTCTGGCCCAAGTGAATAAAGGCATCTGAAAACGAAAACACCATCGAATAGAGGCTTGAATCAAAATCACTGTGACGATAGTGCGGACGGATATTATGCACCAAAGTGACAATAGACGACCGAGCTTTCAAGCTGGCGAGTCGCCGCTCAAACACCGCAAGCGCCGAGAAGTCACCCTGTTCGACGAGAAGCTCTGGCCACTGGATAAGAACGATATCCCAATCGTCCCTTACTGTTGCTAGCCAGAACGAACCATAGTCGACATGCTGAACGTCCTGGTTGGGCCAAAAAGACTTGATCAGCTCGATCGTGAAGGGATTGGCTCTGGCACCACCATTCACGTCGGAAAGCACCAGAATGCGTAGCTTCGCGACGCTCATGGCGATTCGGTCCTCGTCCGCGGCATAAACGTCATGCGTCCCCCACTATGACACCGCGCTCCCGCAGCAATGCCGGTGAAGGGAAAGAGAAATCACTCATTGTAAACCGAATATCGGCAGGGGAAACGGGCTTTGAGGCAAAACGCTGACCGCCAAGTTCATCCAACGGAACGGGCATCGGCAGGCCCACTGAAGCGTAATAGTCTCGGTATTTGAATAACGGCTCAGGCGTTCTCGGACGCAGGAGCACGCAAGGACGCCCTAGGGCGTGGGCGAATACAATGCCGTGCAAAGAGGACGAGTAGATCATTTCGCACGACAGAATGCCTCTAGCAACCGCGATAGGAGAAGCATCAATGTTGATCAGATGAATTCCCTCCGGGGAGGGAGCATAGAAGGAGCGTTCGCGGTAATGCGCAACCAGACCGATTCTGCCGATTTTGGGCGACTGGGCAGTGTCCACGAATTCTCGAATCAGCAGGCCCGGGTCCAGCAGGAACTTTACCTGGGTCAGATCGTGTCCGGCGCGGCCAAAGGCCTCATAGCTCATCGGGCCCCGCAGCGCGTGAACTAGTAGGTCTTTATCCTTGACGGGCAATTCCGGCGTTTTGGACCCGATCCCACAAATGACGTCTCCCGGGAGCGCCTTGTGGGCTATTGACCCTATCAGCAGCAGGCGCCGGCCCTCCCCTGATACATTGGCGGACTGCATGCCGAATTGCCGACCAATCAAATCTTTCACAAAAATGTCGCCGGCATTGCCCGTGGAAAAATATCGATCCGCATTCCTCGCCAGACGCCGGAGAATCCAATGCCCGGCGCGGCCAACAACCCGTTCGTGCCAATAATATGTTCGGATCATTGAAACTCACTCAAATCGGCATCGGCAAAGCCGAAAGCCACGTCGTTTATGCCATATCCCAAACGGGCGACCCCCGATTGAAGCTGAAGGCCGGAAAAGTACGAACAACTGATAAGGTTTCTGTTTCGCTTCATCCTGCTTCCCAGCAAGGATCCGAACGAATGGAAGACATACTTCCCGCCGGAAGTGGCGTATACGTCGTTCCCGGAAAAGTCCAATCGTACCAATTTACCGATATAAGCGCGCTTTCCCAATATGTGGAATTTCCTGTGTGCGACTAGATAAGCCGCATCAGCGCTAAACGCCAGTTGGGTGCCTATGCTCAGGCCCCTTGCCCGCCGAGTTGAGGAAACGCTCCCTACAGGCACCATTTCCAAACGCCCCTGTGACTGCGTCGGGTCGGTTTGGGATTCGAGTACCGTCCCATTCCCCAGGGCATAAATGGCTCGTAGCGCGCCTCGCCAGCTATAGAACGCCCAGTTCTTCTCGATTTTCTGTCGTCCAGAGAAATCACAGCGAAGGGGCCGGCCGAGGTTGGGGTAGAGCGGGGCAATGTATATGTCGTTCCCAAACCTTGACCATCCCGTGTTAAATGTAACCCAAATTGTGTCGCCAAACTGAAACAACTTCGGGTCGGCCGTCTGAACTACGCCCCAAGCAGAAAAATGCTGCGACAAATCCAATATCGGGGTGGGTCGACCCAGAAAATCGTGCACTAATAAATAGGCTCGAATATTTGAGTTCTTTTTAGAACTCCCTCGGAACACCATGACCAGCTGCGATCCAAGCTGAGCAAAGCTGGGGTTGAAGATATAGTCCAGGCCACTGGAATCAAGCAGATCACCGTAAAAAGTTGTGGCTTCTGATATCCGGTTCTTCAACGTCAGAAACACGGCGCCTGCCACCTCTCAGCCAAAGCGCTCATTGTGCCGAAGACAGCCTTTTTCGAGCGGAGCGGACCAGCTTCTTTACCATCGTCGGGACAAAACGATATCGTTGGCGCCTGACGCCCAGCGCCTTCTCCACTTCCCGAGGGAGTAGAGAAGGTGGCCGGCTGAGCAACGCCTGTGCCCGTTTCAGAGCCGCCCGCTTCGTTGCTTCCGGACCCGTAAGATGAAGGATAAACAGATCTTCGCCGTTCTTTAGATTCTCGATCCTGCTATTAAACTGCCGATAGTCGTGGATCGCTACTCCCTGAAACCTGTGATTTGTCTTTATGACATAGACCATGGCGTCCTGATCTCCATTGGAGAAGAAACCAAGGCCGTCGTGCCACCAAGCGGCAATCGCCGCTGGGTCGGCGTTCTCGACGGCATCAAGAAAGCACTTGCCAACATTGTCGCACCGCAAAAGAAACTGACCGGAACTGACTACGGTTCGGATGTCCTTGAAGTCAGGGCTCCCACAGATTGACAGGAACTGTCCGGAAACCGGCCAAAGGAAATCCAGTGACTTTTCCATATCCATAAAGAACGCATCGTCGTCGATCCAGAACAAATAGTCGAAATACCCGACATACGCCTTGAGGTATCTAATCTTGTTAAAGTAGGGAACACTGGCACCAGTTGGCCAGTTGCAGTGCACATAGCCATACCCATGCCTGTCGCAGTAGGCCTTGTGATTGATATAGGATTCAAATTTGGTGGCAGGATAGCGACCTGACACAACGCAAATTTTGGCGTTGTCCATCTTCATATTCTCTTGGATGATTGCAGAAGAACGAACGCCTTGCTCAAGCTGGACTGCACGAAGTCCAGTGGATAATGTATTGTTAGCTTGAATAATCTCTTCCAGAATTTTTTACTCAAATTTTCCACCACCGAGTGGATTAGATAGGCGATAAGCATGACCAGGAGGCTCACACAGGAATAGACTAGAATCTTATTCTCCTCGCTGCCGAAGTTGGAAATCAACATGAAACCGAGGTGGGCATGCACTAGGTAGAGAGGATAGGACATAGCACCTGCGGTTTTCGAGCCTGGAAGCCGAAGGTCTCGTATCCCCGACCGCTGCAGGAAAGTAAAAAAGAAAAACATGCACAGGACTGCCGATGCCACCACAATTGATGAAAATTCGCGACCACTTCGAAGGGACATTTCAGCCGCGTTTTGCAGGGAGAAATGCAGACATAACAGGGCGCTCAGCGCTAGCATGGCTAGAACGTACCATTGCCGTTTGACGGTGAAAACGGCAAACAGCGCTCCGGCAGAGAAATAGGCATAATAGCCCCCGGCCAGAGGTAGCCCTCCGCGGAGCCAAAAGTAATTCGCCGAAATATAGATCGGCCAAATAAGAATGAAGATAGTCAGTCGTTTCGGTCTGACAAACAGCAAAATCAGAAACACTCCTAAATAAAACTGCCATTCGTAGCGCAGCGTCCAATAGACACCGTCGACATACCCTTCGCCGAAGAGATAGGGGAACATGGTCATATTTGCAAAAAACTGTGGCGCCGTGACCGCGGTCAGTCCTGTGCCCCACATCTGGGCAGCGAGCGAAGTGATGATCACGGCGGCCCAGAATGCCGGGAACAGCCGCACACAGCGAGCAGCTAGAAAGGCAGCAGCATCACCCCTTAGTGCAGAATGAAAAATGACGTAACCGCTGATTATAAAGAAGAACTCGACGCCAAGGTAACCGTATTTAACGAACCCGACGACCCCTTCGATATGCCCCACGGAATTTATCTTGTTATTCACAATTCCTGAATAAAGATAATGAAAGGCCATCACTGCTAAAGTGGCTAGGAACCTACTATAGTCGAGTAGCTCTATTCTTCTCACTAAATATATTCCGATGGGAATTTCATATCTACCTACGTGCCGACAATCTGCTGGTACGTACCCGACCTCACAATACGTCCCTTGTCGAGTTCCACCACCAGATCACAGGAACGAAGGGTTGTCAGGCGGTGCGCGATTACCAATACCGTTGTCTCCGGCCCAATTGTTTCAATACCAAGCATCACGGCCCCTTCCGTGGCGTCGTCCAAGGCGCTAGTGGCCTCATCCAGAATGAGGATGTCAGATTGCTTATAAAAAGCGCGAGCCAGGCCGATACGCTGCCGCTGCCCCCCCGAGAGGCGGACGCCACGCTCCCCCACAAGCGTGGCATATCGATCAGGCAAGCTCTCAATGAAAGCGGTCAACTGCGCTCGCTCCACTGCTTCGGCAACGCGCGCATGGTCAATGTCGGCCTTTTCGGCACCAAAGGCTATATTTTCTGCTAAGCTCGCATCGGCAAGATAGATGGACTGCGGCACATGGGCGATCCGAGCCTGCCACGCGCGCCTGTTTTGTGCCGTCAAACGCTGACCACACACCGTCATATTTCCCGATGTTGGATCCAGCAGGCCCATGATGAGGTCAATCAGGGTGCTCTTACCGCTACCGGTCTTACCGATGAAGCCGATCCGGGCGCCGCGTGCAATAGATAGATTGACCGAATGGAGCACTGGAGCGCCGCCCCCTTCATAGTGAAAATGCACATCATTCACCTCGATGATCGGCCCATCGAAAGGCCCAGCCATGGGCGCGCTCGGAGCGGCGACGATATTCTCCTCCGGAAGAGGTAGGGCCAGCAGTTCCATGACGTCTTCGATAATCGCTTTGTTGGCGTTGAGTGACGACCACGCGAAATAGATCAACTGCAATTGCGGTAGCATGCGTTGGGCGCCCAGCGCTAGGGCACCCAGCGTAGGCAGCGCGACCGCCAGCCCTTGGCGCTGCTGAATCCACCATGCCAATGCCACCAGTACCAGCATGCCCACAGCTTCGATGAGATAGCGCGGAACATTGCGGACGAACAGGTTCGCAGCCTGCGCTTGCCGTTGTTCGATCGTCACGCGACTAAACCGTCGCATATACAGTTTCTGGGACCCTTCGAGTAAAATGTCTCTTATACCGCCTAAACCTTCCTGAAGTATTCTAACCCGTTCGACTTCCGTGTTGGCAACGATCCGACTGTTCCGACGCAAAATTTGCCGAGTTATGGCCGATATAGAGAAATAGAAAACCGATATGCTAGCCACTGCTATGAGTGCACTTTGCGCTGCGAAGCCCAAGAGCGCTATCAAAATCGCGATGACAATTACGAGCGAAACCACGCCTTGGATTAAAGGAACGATTACAGATCCGATGAGTTGGTTGACCTTGTTGATCGCGGCGATGATCTGGCTCGAATTGCGCTCGACGTGGAAACGATAGGGCTGAAAGAGCGTCCTTCGATATACTTCTCGCGCCAGATCTGCGCCAAGCGCGTATGCGAAGCGGGTGCTGACCCAAAGCAGCAGCAGACGAACTGCCATTGCCGTGGTGATGACGGCAGCGAAACCGACCGAAATCTGTGATGGTGTCAACTCGCATATGCCAGGCAATAAATCGCACTGTCCGACCTGTTCGGACCCGCTGAGGACGGACAGAAACGGCACGACCGCGCCCAACGTGGCCATCTCGGCCACGGCGCCAGCGAGCGAAAGCATAAAGACGAACACCAGTTGGACGCGTCTCCCCGAACTGATTTCATCGAATATGCGCCGCACACTACCTCGAACCGATGTAGTAGACTTCCTGGTCGGGTTAGGCATGGTTAACCATGGTCGTGACGATCGGTTTGCGCCTGTAAACGCCCGACCTAGTACCACGCTTGGGGTTCGCGCCTTTTGGTGACCCAAAATCCATCAATCCCGCCATCCATTTCTCCGGTAACTGCAAGGATCGCCTTTAACCACAGAAACGGTTCCGTCGCCACACTGATACATCGCCCAAGTTTTGTAAGCGGTTGAGCCAAGGAACCAGACGTCTTTTTCCATAGATCTACATAGAAACGTTGGGCGATCGATGGCAGCAGGCATGGAAGACAAAGCCATCCAATACCGTCGAGGTTTTGGTTGGCTCGCATTCCTAAGCATCTGTCGTGCCAAGGCGGATATGGATATTCGCGGTTCCATCGCGAAGTACATCGGATTCCTCTAGTATCGTTATTTGATCTCTATCGCGCTCCAATGCAAATACGGCGTCCTTGGCGTCACCACAGATGATGGAAAATGCGGGTTGTTGATCGCATCGGGGAAGTTCTGATCTTCAAGGCAGAGTCCGCCATAAGCCGGGTAGTGCGCGCCCTCAAGGCCCGGAACCGGCACGTCGAGCTTCCAGCCATTATAGACCTGGAGGCCGGGCTGATCGGTATGGATCCTGAGCGTCAGCGAGCCGTCGGGTGCTTGGACCACTGCCACCGGCTCGGTTTGGTCGCGCCGTGTATCGAGGACGAAATTGCAATCGATCTTCTGGCCGGCCCCATCGGCCTGGCGCATGGTCCGCGCCTGTCGGAAATCAAAATCGGTGCCTTTCGTCGGCAAAATCGCACCGGTCGGGATCTGACCCTCGCCGAGCTCGGTATAAGCGCCGGCGACAAAAGACAGGCGATGATCGAGCACATCGCCTCTGCCCATCAGGTTGAAATAATTGTGCTGAACGATATTGACCGGGGTCGGCCGGTCGGTTTCGGCGGCAAAGTCGATCTCCAGCCGGTTACGGGTCAGGGTATAGGTGACGGAGATTTCGAGATTGCCCGGATAGCCCATGGCGCCATCGGGACTAAACAGGGTCAGCTTGACACTGTTCTCGCTTTCCTCGGCAATCTGCCATATCTGCAGCGCCAGGCCCTCGGGACCACCGTGAAGCTGATTGGGCCCCTCATTGGGCGGCAGATCGTAAACCGCACCGTCGAGGGTAAATCTGGCGCCGCCGATCCGGTTGGCCACCCGGCCGGCAATAGCGCCAAAGTACGGGCTGTGATCGCGGTAGAACGATATATCGTCAAATCCCAGAACCACCGGTCGCAACTGATCGCCGACCGGCACCCGCCAGTCGCGGATCAGCGCGCCATAGGTGAGAAGGGAAATCCGAACGCCCGTGGCCGAGGTCAGAACCACCTCATGAACCGCCTGTCCGTCGATTGATCCAGCCACCCGTGCCATTGTTCACTCCATAGTGTCGGCCATCAGCATTGGATCCTGTCTAGCCGGGTCGCCACATCGGTGCCACCCCAATCAGTGGAAATCGCGCGATTTGGGCACCACGCGCCTGTTGCGCGGGTGGCCATGCAGGCGTTGCTGCACGGGATGGGTTGCCTCATCGGCCCGCGTCAATTGCGGGTTGGCGCGGTGCGACATCGCCAGGGAATCGAGCAGATCGGAGCGGTCATAGACCGCGCTGGCGATCACGTGAATCACGCCCTCCTTGCTCTTTTGCAGCTGCCCCTCGATCACCGCGAGGCGCGACGCCATGATTTCGCGCCGGTATTTTTCAAACCGTGTGGCCCACATCAGCCCGTTGGCAATGCCGGTTTCATCCTCGAGTGTCATGAAAATCGCATTGCCCTTGCCCGGCCTTTGCCGCACCAGAACGATTCCCGCCACCTTGACCATTTTGCCATCGCGCACCTGGTCGAGTCCCCTGCAACTGAGCACACCCTGGGCAGAAAACTGTTCGCGCAGAAACGCCATCGGATGGGCCTTGAGCGAAAGCCGGGCCGTCTGGTAATCGGCGATCACATGCTCTGACAGCGCCATCTCGGGCAGGGCCATATCGTCTTCCTCCCCCAGCTCCCGGCCCTGGGCAGCGGCGAAAAGAGGCAGCGGGTCGTCCTGTGGCAAACGCCTGACGCGCCAGGCTGCCTCGCGCCGGTCGAGCCCGATGGTTCCCATGGCGTCGGCATCGGCTAGAAGCGTCAACGCCCGCACCGGAACGCCCGAGCGCTGCCAGATATCTTCTATCGAGCCGTAAGGTTTTTCCCGCCGGACCACCAGTTTTTCGCTCCAGTCTTTCTTGAACCCGTCGATCTGGCGAAACCCGATCCGCAGGGCGCAATAAGGGGCCGGCGTCTCTTCGAGCCCATTGTCATGGCTGCTGCAATTGGCATCGACCGGCCGCACCTCCACCCCGTGCTCGCGCGCATCGCGCACGATCTGGGCCGGAGCGTAAAATCCCATGGGCTGGGAATTGAGCAGCGCGCAGGCAAAAACATCGGGGTAGTATTTCTTGATCCAGGCGGAAACGTAAACCAGCTTGGCAAAGCTGGCCGCGTGGCTTTCGGGAAAGCCGTAATCGCCGAACCCCTCGATCTGGCTAAAGCATCGCTTGGCAAAGTCCTCGTCATATCCACGCGCCACCATGCGTTCGACCATCATCGTCTTGAATTGGCCGATCGTGCCATTGTGGCGGAACGTGGCCATGGCCTTGCGCAGACCATTGGCCTCGTCGTCGGTGAATTCGGCCGCGACCATGGCCAGTTGCATTGCCTGTTCCTGAAACAGGGGGACACCCTTGGTCCGTTCCAGAACAGCACGCAATTCGTTCGGGTCATAGGGCGGCTTCGGCGCGGGATATTCGACATCTTCTTGTCCACTCCGCCGCCGCAGATAGGGATGGACCATGTCGCCCTGGATCGGGCCTGGCCTGACGATCGCCACCTGGATGACGAGATCGTAGAACACTCTCGGACGGAGCCTGGGCAGCATGTTGATCTGCGCCCGACTCTCGACCTGAAAGACCCCGATGGAATCGCCCTCGCACAGCATGTCGAAGACGCCCTCGGCGTCACCATCAGTGGCCTTGATATCGGCCAGCCCCAGCTTCGTGTCGTAGTGTTTGCCGATCAGTTCGAACGCCTTGCGGATGCAGGTGAGCATGCCCAGGCCCAGAACGTCGACCTTGAGCATACCCACCCGATCGATATCGTCCTTGTCCCATTCGATGAACGTTCGATCCTCCATCGCAGCATTGGCGACTGGCACATATTCATCGAGCCGGTTCTGGGTCAGAACGAACCCGCCCACATGCTGGGAAAGATGACGCGGAAAGCCTAAAAGTCGCGTCGCCAGTTTTACCGCGCGCAAAATATTGGGATTGTCCGGGTCGAGCCCGGCCTGCGCAATATGTTTTTGTGGCAGCCCTTCCCCGCTCCAGCTCCCCCACACGGTCGAAGCGATGCGCGAGGTGATGTCTTCGGTCAGCCCCAGCGCCTTGCCCACCTCGCGGATGGCCGAACGCGGGCGATAGCTGATCACCGTCGCCGCGATCCCCGCCCGGTGTCGGCCATAGGTCTCATAGATATGCTGGATGATCTCCTCACGCCGCTCATGCTCGAAATCCACATCGATATCGGGTGGCTCGCCACGGTTTTCCGAAAGAAACCGGGCAAACAGCAATTGATGTTCGGCCGGGTCCACCGCCGTGATGCCGAGAACGAAACAGACCGCCGAATTGGCCGCCGATCCGCGTCCCTGGCAGAGAATGTTCTTGCTCCTTGCCACCTCCACGATATCGAAGATGGTGAGGAAATAGGTGGCGTAGTTAAGCTTCCCGATCAGCGCGAGTTCGCTTTCGATCTGGGATCTGACCTTTGCGGGCACACCGTCGGGATAGCGCAGTTCTGCCCGCCGCCAGGTGATTTCCCTAAGCCATGCCTGCGGAGCCCAGCCCTTGGGAACCGGCTCTTCGGGATATTGATAACGCAACTGATCGAGCGAAAAATCGATGGTCTGCAAGAACACCTCGGTCTGGGCGATGGCTTGCGGGCATGGGTGAAACAGCCTCTCCATTTCCTCGGGCGTCTTGAGATGGCGTTCCGCATTGGCCTCCAGTCGCGTGCCGGCCGTTTCAATGGTTACACCCTCCCGGATGCAGGTAAGGATATCCTGCAGGTCGCGCTGCTCGGCCGCGTGATAAAGCACATCATTGGTGGCGATCAGCGGCACCCCATGGGCCTGGGCCAGAATCCGAAAGTGATGGAGACGCCGCAGATCATTGCTCTTGTGGCCCATGCTTGCCCCCAGCCAAAGGGTTGCCGAAACCCGTGAGAGTTCCTTGAGAGCCCTCTCCAGACCCGATTGGTCGTCACCAGGCATCACGATCAGGCTCAGCCCCGACGCGGCGAAAACCAGATCGGCAAGCACAAGGATGCACTCGCCCTTTTTTGCCTTGCGGTTGCCGCGCGTCAAAAGCCGGCACAGCTTGCCCCACCCTTCCAGATCCTGCGGGTAAGCGATGATGTCGGGCGTTCCATCCGAAAAGACCAGACGGGCACCCACCGCGAGCTTGAAACTTTTCGCGCGCGCCTGCAGCTCATCAAGGGTGAAGGGAAAATCGAGTTCGGGATGCCTTTCGACCAGCACATATTCCCCCGGCCCCGACCCTTCGCGCACCTTGTCGACAAGTTTTACGCCCTTGCGCAGGTCTTCAAGCGCCGCAAAGGCGCGCACCACCCCGGCCACTGAATTGTGGTCGGCAATGCCGATCCCCTTGTGGCCGAGCAGCAGCGCGGCCAGCACCATGTCCTGAGCGTGCGAAGCGCCGCGCAGAAAGGAAAAATTGGTCGTCGTCGCCAGTTCCGCATAAAAGCTCATGGAAACACCCCATGCAGATACCAGCGCACCGGCTCGGTGCCGATGCCGTAAAACCCGTACCGGAACACCCAGAACCGGTGCCCGACCGCATCCTCGATGCGGAAATAATCGCGTGCCCGCGTATCGCTGGTTATGCGCCACCATTCGGGCGCTATGCGCTCGGGACCTTCGGCCGAAACGATATCGAACCAGGCCCGCCGCCACAAAAACCTGCGTGGTGGCCCATGGGGAACTTCGGCGATCACCTCGATGAGAGGGGGCGGGTAAAAGAGAAACAGGGGCCGGGCCGGAACCCCGAACGGGCCGGCCTGCCGCCATGCCGCGCTTGGGGTTTCATCCGATATCGCCGGGATGGAGCGCGCCGCCCGCTCGGGCAGATGGCTGTCATTGGCAACAAAGCGCTGCACCGCGTCCGCGCCGAACCGGGCACTGAGCCGATCGATTAGATCGCGCACTTCGACCGAGGCCATTGCCCTGCCGTCGAGCCCGCCCTGTATTGCGGCCATATCGTCGCCCGCCAGCACCGAAAGCCGGATCATGTCAAACCCGAAACCCGGATCGATCGGGTCGGCCAGGGCATCGAGCCGCATGTTCAAAAGCCGCGTGAGCACGCCCGCCTCCTTGAGCGGCTGTCCTGAAAGCACCTCGATGCGGGTGACCTTGCCATCGGCGCGAAAGAACGCGGCCTCGAAACACCGCCCGCCCTGTCCGTGACGATCCAGACTCCTGCAAAGGTTTTGCGACAGCGGGGCGAGAGCGGCAACGATATCTTCCATGAGCCCGATGGGATCGGCAAAGCGCTGCTCGGCCACAAAGTCCGGCAAGGGACGGCGCGGGGTGATCGGCCGGTCGATCTCTCCAATCAGTTGAGCGAGAGCCGCCGTCATTGCATCCCCGAACCGCGCCGCGAGCGGCTTTCTGGGACGGGCGGCAAGGTCAGAGATCGTGGTGAGCCCTGCCCGACGCAGGCCGGTAGTGGTTTTTTCCCCCGATTCGAGCGCCTCGACCGGCAGTCCGGCCAGAGCATGCGCCTCGCCCCCGGGCTCAACGATTCCACCCCTGCCAAACCGGGCCAGCGCCCGTGCCGCGCGCGCCGTTCCGGCAACACCGATGCGGGTTGCAAAGCCCTGGGCTTTCAGCCGGGTTTCCATATCGGCAACCAGTTCCGCCTCTCCGCCAAACAGATGGGGCACGCCCGTAATGTCGCACACGATGGAATCGGGAGGCTCGGTGGCAACGAAGGGACTGTAGCGATCGCACCAGTCGGCCAGCTTTTCCAGAAGTTCGGCATCGGCCGTCTCGTCGTGCTCGACGATTTCGAGGTGTGGCACCCGCGCCTTTGCGTCGGCAAAGGCAAGGCCGGGCCTCAAACCCTGCCGGCGGGCATTGGCGTCGGCCCCCACCAGAGCCAGGATATTGCCCTTGCGGGCAACGACCACCAAAGGACGATCACCCCGTTTTTGCCCAGCGAGCCGAACCAATCTGTCGGTCACGATAAGAGGCAGCCACAGGGCCAGATAGCGCCTGGGCTTGTGCAAATCCAAGGGTTTCATGGTTCCATTCCAGATTCCAGCTCGAGCCGGACGGCCCGCTCTTCTGGCGCAGCAGGCGAACGCAAAGCGTAGCCCGCCCGGGCATGCCGAGGGGATCGGAGGACGGGGCAGCCGTAACCTGCCAGCGCGTTGCGGCAGCACTCGGCTCGGGCGTGCTCATCACCCGCAAAACCAGCCCCGTGACCCCGCTTTCCTGCGCGGCCAGCGACAGCCTGCGGCTGGCGGTGAGATCGAGATGTTTCGACGTCCCCCAGCTTTCAAAAATCACCGCTCCCAGTCCCCGACACCGCAAGGCTTCAAGACTGGCCCGCAAGCCATCGGCGACATCGTTTACATGCACCACGAACAGCTTATCGCCCGCCACGCCCATTTCGGCGAACCCCTGAGCATAAAGCGCGCCCGCCTCCATCTCGCTGCGCCTGTGCCGTATCCAGACCAGCGGCGCCTGGGGCGCAGCCCGCAGGCTGATCCCGGTCACAAATCCTGCAGCCGCCGCAATATCGAAGGCCTGGGCAGGGTAGATTTCATGCACGGCGCCCCGCGCCAGCCCGCCCCCCAAAGCGTCATCGACCGGGCCGGCGCCCAGAGTGAAGACGCCGTGCCGCCCGGTCTCGCCGAAGGGATCGAGACTGGCCAGAGCCTCCCGCAGCACACCGATCTGGCGAGCTTTGTTCATGGCTCAATGTTCCTATTTTGTTCTATTTGGACTCAGATCGAACCAAGAGTCAATCGGGTCTGTTTGCCGACCTCATTTGAGAAAAACGGCGCTGTCCCGGTAGCGGGCCGATTTTTCGTCATAGGCTTGAGCCCCCTGGGAAAGCCGCCCGATCTCCTCGTCCGAAAGCGCCCGCACGACGCGCCCCGGCACACCCAGAACCATCGATCCATCGGGGATGTCCATACCCTCGGGGATCAGCGCCTTGGCCCCGATCAGGCAGTTGCGCCCGATTCTGGCTCCGTTGAGCACCGTGGCCCCCATCCCGATCAGGCTTCCATCCCCGATTGTGCAGCCATGAAGGCACGCCAGATGACCGATCGTGCAGCCTTCACCGATTGTAAGCGGATAGCCCATATCGGTGTGGAGAACCGCATTGTCCTGCACATTGGAATTGCGGCCCACCGCGATCAATTCATTGTCACCGCGCAGCACCGCGCCGAACCACACGCTCGCCCCTTGTTCGAGCCGTACCTTGCCGATCAGCATCGCCGAGGGCGCCACATAGCCTGCATCCCGCGCGATCTCGGGCGCCTGCCCTTCAAACCCGATAAGACTCATGCCCGCTCCCTTTCCCGATATGCCATGCTAGAGCCTGAACCGAACCCGGTCGACCTACGTTTAAGTACCAAGCCGTGTAAACAATTGCGCGGTCGTACAATTTCCCACCGCGCCAAGCCAGTTTCGCACACAGGCCAGGATCATGACCCAAGTACTCGATCGCAATCTCCATATCCGGCGCATCGATACCTATGTCGATCCCACGCTCCCCCGTGAGCGTGCCATCATCACCCACGGCCACGCCGATCACGCCCGTTCCGGACACCAAAAGGTACTCGCCACCCCCGACACCATCGCCATCATGCAGACCCGCTATGGCAAGGATTGCGCCGGCAGCTTCCAGCCCCTCGATTTCGGCCAGAAGCTAAAAATCGACGATGTCACAATTACGCTCTATCCGGCCGGCCACATTCTGGGCTCGGCACAGGTGCTGATCGAACAGGACGGCCAACGCGTCGTGGTCACCGGTGATTACAAGCGTCTGCCCGACAAGACCGCCCAACCCTTCGAACTGATCCCCTGCGATCTTCTGGTCACCGAAGCCACCTTCGGGCTGCCCGTTTTCCAGCATCCGCACCCATCCGAAGAAATCGCCAGGCTTTTCAAATCACTCGCCGCCCATCCCGAGCGCGCCCATGTGATTGGCGCTTATGCTCTGGGCAAGGCGCAACGGGTCATCGCCCTGCTGCGCGATGGCGGCTATGACGCCCCAATCTATCTCCATGGCGCCATGCAGCGCCTGTGCGATCTCTATGTCGAACGGGGCATCGCACTCGGTGAACTGCGCCACGCCACCGAAGCGACAAAGGCCGAACTCGCCGGTGCCATCGTCATCGCCCCGCCCTCAGCGCTCAAAGACCGCTGGAGCCGCAGGCTGCCCGATCCCGTCCTCGCCATGGCCTCGGGCTGGATGAGCGTCAAGCAGCGCGCCCGTCAGCGCGGCATCGAATTGCCAATGGTCATTTCCGATCACGTCGACTGGCCCGAACTGACCCAAACGGTTACCGAGACCGGGGCCCAGACCATCTGGGTGACCCATGGTCGCGAGGACGCGCTTGTCTATTGGTCGCGCCAGCAGGGGCTGATCGCCGAGCCGCTCAATATCCAGGGCTATGAAGACGAGGGGGAAGAGCAATGAAACAATTTGCCACCCTGCTCGAAACCCTCGCGCTCACCCCATCGCGCAACCGCAAAATCGAGGCGCTTGCCACCTATTTCCGCGACACGCCCGATCCCGACCGAGGCTATGCGCTGGCGGTTCTGACCGGCGCGCTCAGCTTCACCCACGTCAAACCCGCCCGCCTCAAGGAGGTGGTTCTGACTGAAGTCGACCCGCACCTTTTTGCGCTGAGCTATGACTATGTCGGCGATCTGGGAGAAACCATCGCGCTGATCTGGCCCCACAAGGGCGGCACACGTGAACTGCCCGCGCTGTCCGACCTTGTCGAGCTTTTAAACACAACGCCGAAATCCGAGCTGGCGCTGCTCATCGCCGAGCTTTTGACCAGCGCGCAGATCAACGAGCGCTGGGCGCTGGTCAAACTGGCGACCGGAGGCTTGCGCATCGGGGTGTCCGAGCGCCTCGCCAAGACCGCTCTGGCCGAAATGAGCGGCACCGATCTAAAGGACATCGAGGAAATCTGGCACGGCATCAAACTGCCCTATGGCGATCTTTTCGCCTGGCTCGAAGGCCGAAAACCCAAACCCGAGATCGATCACACCGCCCGCTTTCACCCCCTGATGCTGTCCAACCCCATCGACAAGGAGAAGGATTTTTCCAATCTCGATCCCGCCGATTTCGTTGCCGAATGGAAATGGGACGGCATAAGGGTGCAACTGATCCTCGGCGATGGTCCGGCATCGCTGTTTTCCCGCACCGGCGAGGATATAGCGCCGGCCTTCCCCGACCTCGTCGAAAACGTCTTCGGGCACGGCGTGCTCGACGGCGAATTGCTGGTGGGCACAGACTTCGAGCCCGCCCCGTTCAATGCCCTCCAGCAACGCCTCAACCGCAAATCGGCCACCGAAAAGCTGATACGCGAATATCCCGCCTTCATCCGGGTTTATGACATGCTGTTTGACGGCGATGAAGATATTCGCGCCCTACCCTGGATCGATCGCCGCGCCCGCCTCCAGGATTTTTTCGCCGGCCAGACCCAGACCCGGCTCGACCTTTCGCAACTGCTCGCTTTTTCCGATTGGGAGCAATTGGGCGCCATCCGCCGCCAGGGTGCCGCTGAAAACGGCCATGAAGGCGTGATGATCAAGCTCAAATCCGCCCCTTACGTCCCCGGCCGCCCCAAGGGCAACTGGTTCAAATGGAAGCGCGATCCGAACCTTGTCGATGCCGTGCTCATGTACGCCCAGCGCGGCCACGGCAAGCGCTCGTCCTTTTATTCCGACTTCACCTTCGGCGCCTGGCGCGGCAACGAGCTGGTGCCCATCGGCAAGGCCTATTTCGGCTTCACCGACGACGAACTGAAAGAACTCGACAAATGGGTGCGCGCCCACACCATCGCGAGTTTCGGGCCGGTGCGCGAGGTGGAAAAGACCCTCGTCTTCGAAGTCGCCTTCGACAGCGTGCAGGCCTCCACACGCCACAAATCCGGCGTCGCCCTGCGCTTCCCCCGCATCAACCGCATCCGCTGGGATAAGCCTGCAACCGAAGCCGCAAGTGTCGGTGAAGTCGAAGTCCTGATCCCCGCGACATAAAACCTAAGCAGCACAAAAGAAAGGAATGGCGGAGAAAGATCGTCGAATGCTTCCCTGATAACGTGAGGCGATGTCCGGTAGAGCCTTGATTTTCAAATATTTCCGTTAACCGACGTTTTTTTGTTCGTTTCGCAACGCCCTTAGTTCTCCCTAACAACTATGGCTCATGAGAGGGTAGAAATTGGAAAGGCAGCGACTTTGCCCCTCCTCGCCCCTATAGCTGAACCGGGGGATCTACAGCTGGTGCGTAGCGCGAGAAGGTGTCCACGATGGTCAGAACGCGGATCTTGCGGCCGTTACCCAACTGGTTATGCATAAAGTCCATGGCCCACACCTAATTGGTGCTCATGGCCGCCATTTGGTCATCACGCACATCCGCACCAAGCCCTATACGCCCAAAACCAATGGCAAGGCCGAACGATTCATCCAGACCGCAATCAGGGAATGGGCTTATGCCCGCGCCTACAAAACATCCGATCAGCGCGCTGCCCATCTGCCAATCTGGAACCATATGTACAATTGGCACAGACCTCATGGCGGCCTAAATTCCAAGCCACCCATCAGTCGGCTCGGCCTGACCGAGGACAACATGTTGAGGCACCACATCTAGGGCTGTACGATAATCAAAAGCAAGGTGCCGATTACCAACGTCGCCAGAACGCCGATTGCTACCCATGGCGTGCCGCTTCCCTCGACGTTGACCTCTTGGGGAGCCACATCCGACCGGGTCCAATTTTCGTTAGAACGTTGGATCGACTCGTAAACAGCAGGAGGAATCGCCGAATACGAGCCGTGCATATCGTTCTTGAGAAAATGGGCCAGCGCTGTGGCCGTCTTCTGCCGCTCAGCGGTATCCGAGATGCTCATAAAGAAGGAAGGAAGACTAATGTCCTTCATGGTAATTTGAATGCCTGTTACCGCTTCGGATACGGTTTTATCCATCTGCTCTCTGATTGCGGACCCGACAGCTTCTCCGAAGCCCTGACGACCGCGAAGTGTCTGGGTAACTCGGTTCCCCACCGTAGTCTCAACATTCGAAATGTCCGACCGATCAAATTCCGCACTCTCCCACGCCACACCATACTTCTCAAACAGATGAATTTTTCCATTGCTCTTGTCGATGCGAATTCCGTGGTTCGTATTGAACACAGTGAAATAGCTGCTTTCCAGCAGTTCGAGATCAATCTTCATCTCATGCCCCTTGCTAAGCGGTACTCAGAAATGAGGTTAAATGCAATCTTGGTGCCGCTGCACTCGGTATTAAGGAAATACAGGCGAGGAAAAATTCCCATCAACAATTCTGAGAACCCGCCCACTAGGTGTTCTGGCCAAAGGGCGTACGGGCCCGCCACCGACACGCTGAGTGGACGCTAGTCATTGTAGCCGCATGCTCGACGAAACCGCAGTCGGTGGACTCGAGATTCACCGCCTTATTCTTGGCACGCGCTGATCAATGATTGAAACGCTTCGATAATATCTGCATCCGAGCGAATGGCTTCGCTCGGCCTTACATGAATGGGGACGGTCTTGCCACCATTGCGCTCTTCAATGCACCGAACAGAATCCACATCATACCACTTTTGGCAAAAACCGGGCTCAATTTCCACCATTTCAATTGTCCCCGTCGCTGCCAAGGATTCACTGGTCACTCCTTCTATGACAACCATTTTTACGTCTTCAAGACCCGGATAGTTCGATACAGTTTCAATAATGATGCTACCAATGTTTTCCTGCTTCGCATCAAAGTTTAACGTCGTCTTCTCATCATAGCGGTTTACCATTGCACTATTAAATATTTCTAGATCATTGATTTCTACAACCTCTAAAATGAGTGAGACCTCGCAACCATTCTCCACATTGAACGATTGAGACCACTTAGCCCCGATGTGTTCATATTGGAAATCGGCAATATTCTTTATTTTATTGACGGCGGCATCTAGTTCGGACGATTCAGTGCAGGATGAAAGTGTGAGTGCAAAAATACCCGAAGCCGTTATTCTTATAAACGTATTCATCTTTTACCTTGAGAAATTGGCGACAATGCCCTCGCATGGGTATTTGAGCCCGTCCGGTGTGTTCGCGGTCCTGGGCTTTCCGATCACTGGCAAAGATCCCGGATCAGGGAACCCTCGACATAGCGAATGGTGGCGGGTGTCGAAGTTCCTGCGCAAGGAGCAAGAATTGCGTCATCACTGAAGTATGCCCCAAAGCCGAGATAGCGTTCAGACACGTAGCCAGAACCATGGGAGGCATAGACAGCTAACTCACACATCTGTGCGCCGCAGAACATGTTCTGTCCTCCCCCACAAAAGAGCTTTTTAAAGTCCAATATGTAGTCGGGACTGCCGTCACCGTTGATGTCCTTGCTAGCCAAGGCTTCGGGGACGAAAACATCATCTCTATTGAGCACGCCACAAGCTTGTGCAAACTCATCGAGGGCGGAAATAATCGCGTCAGGGTATGAGGTATCAACTAAGTTCGACTGTTGCGGTGTTTGTACTTTGGCCTTGCACTCGGGCAACCTGTATCTGTGTACGCCGTCAGTTTTATCAATAAGTATTATGAGGTCAGCTTCGGCCCAAGCCACGACAGAGTTGTTCGCTTCCCATGTGCCAAAACCCGAGTCGAGGATCACGTTGAATATCTCGCTTTCCGTAGCCTTACAGGCTTGAGCTTTCATCATCGCTTCAACGGCCTGCATCGGGGAAGAATGGGCCGTAGCCATCGGTATGCTTTCGCTCTCCCAATCTTCTGCGCCCGTCAACGGGCAATCGACCAATGTTTGAGTCAACGCATTTCCAGATCCCCGCAATGATATCGTTATGGATGCGAATTGATCGCTGCTGACGGTAAGTTGATTTCCGGATTTGAGGGCCTCGACAAGCGTTTGATGTTCCGCCTGGTCAAACGCCGCCTCATAGCTTTGCATGCCGCCTTCAGCGGGGCCGGCTTTGGCCATCTCCAAGGGCGTAAAGCTATGCGCGTCAATCGTCCATGTCACGGCAGCAGATTCTGCCGAATAGCCCGGCTCTGGCGCATCGATATACCAATAGACCCCGCCGCCCGGCATAGCGAGGCATTGTAAGCGCGCACACTGGACCGATGAGTCGACACAGGCCTGGGCGCTGATAAGGCCTTGGCCATCGTTGCTGGCCTGCCAGCTTGCCAGCGCAGGTGATGCCATGCCGGTGGGCAGGAGCATTCCTGCACCGACAAAAAATAGCGCTTTGACTGCGGATCGCATTATCCGTCTATCTCTTGATCTATTGTGCGGGCGGAACGGCAATCACGACCGATGCCATGACTGCCGTCGCCACCGTCAGCCCCGGATACCAATCGACCCGATGGGGGCGTCAATTTCGAAGCTATCTGGGTTTTCTCTGCCGATGACCTTGCTCGTGTACATAAATACGGCCCGGAGCCATGAATGATCGGGTTCCCCTTCATAGTAGAAGTCATCGTCGATGTACTGTTCTGCCAGCGTATTTGCGGCCAACTGCTCCCGATTCACCAAATCAGTATCATCCGCCAGCACCGGCGCAGACAGGTACAATGTCATCGCGGTCGCTAGGCCGGCTCTTCCAAAGGTACGGATCATTGAAACAGCTCCAAAATTGTCCTGTAGAGATTGCGAGTAGCAGTGTTAGCGGTGTTGTTCAGCACTTCGGGACGGCGCCATTCAGGGCGAACATGCGCCATGACCGACGTTCTGTAGGCCACTTCATACAGTTCGCAGCTCTCAGCAATGGTGCGAGAATCAAGACTCTTACCCTCCAAACCTTGCTTGGCCGCTTGCTGAGCAATGCATGCTCCCAAACGGCTTCGGTTCGCGTCCAGACTCGAACTGGCGGATGTTGTTGTGTAATTGCTGATAGCCTGAACGTTCAAACTGGCATTGCCGCCCGTGCTCGAGCAAGCGGCAAGAGCTGTGATGGCAATGGCCGCAAGCGCCGGACCGCCGATAAATTTCTTCAGAAGCATAGGGTCGCCTCTCCCGTGGGTACACCGGATTGATGGATCTTGGTCATTTGGATCGCTCGAAGGACTACCTCACGCGCCAGCCGTTGAATGCTGTCTGTTTCACCATCCACTCTTCGCGGTACTCCCCGCCTGCATGGGGGCGGAATTCGACATTGCAAACACCAGTGTCATCACCAGTCTGCTTGCATTCCAAAACTTCCACGCTTCGATTGTAAGTGGCGAGCATATTGGAATTGGCGGTAATGTACCGTTCGGCTGCCGCCTTGATGTCGGCGGTGTCACCGCCAGAGCAGGCCAGCAGTGTCATCACCAGACCAATGATGAGAGACAGCCTCCAAAGAGGACGCAGGCGAATTTGAGGGACTGTCTCATTCATAGTCGTCAACGTCATTCTGCCTTGGCCGACTTGGTTTCGTTGATGATCTTCCCCTCACTCGTGATGTGGATGGCGAGTAGCGACCAGATCAGCGCGACAATCCAGCCGATGAAAGTGGCGCCGAGGAGAAAGTTGATAAGAAAGATGATCCACTTGTTCGGATGTTTGCGGCGGAACGCGATGAATGTCGGAATGAAGTAAATGATCAGGCTGATGAGGATCAGCACGATGCCGAACGCACCAAAGCCTAACAGCATGTCAATTCCGGAAGTACCGCCGGCTGATTGAGCCATGGCAGGAGAGATAAACATTGAGCCTCCTATGTAGAGTAAGGTGCGAGATTGCGGGATGCGTCAGGCCGTCTGACTGGCGGGTGCGGATTGTCGGCACAGTCCAAGGGCGGCTTTTGATCTGAAGCCTACGATCAGCAATCCGATAGAAATCGGAAACAAGACAATCGGCGCGACAATGACGATGGGGGCGTAGGGGACGACCAACGAGATCAGGAAGGTAAAGACAAACAGGAAGATGCCGAGAATGCGATTGGCTAGGCCGCCATCGCCATATGCGCCGTTCGTCAGATTGTTATAGGCCAGCGCTTTGAAGCCATTCGATTTGGGAACACCGGCAACGCAAACCTGATCGCCCTCGTTGATGTTCATCTTCTCGCCGAATTTGGCGAAGACGGCCCGCCCGTCGATCAGGAAATTCATCGTGGTCGTGCTCGATACGGAGCCTTTGCCCCGATTCATTGTGCCATGGACGGATAGATCGGTGCGGATTTTGGAGGCTGTTCCCTCCATTGTGGTCAGTGCCATGATGCAATTCCTAAATATGGAGTTGGCAGGCATTCGCTCCGCCGAATCTATCAATGTCATGCCGCTGCGCGGGATGGTTAGTGTCTTTTCTGGGGATGTCAGGCTGCAAACACCGAAATATTCATCGAGCGTCGATCGATTCCCGTTACTATTCGGATGGATAGCAATGGCGCTTCCAACCCGACAACCGGATTCGACTGCCGTATGTTCTTTCGGCTTGATCTCATGCGGAATTCCGGATTGTTAAACTCGGCAAATCGGCAGGAATTCGGAAGAATATCTATGGAGAAGAATTCGGCCATACGAAAGCGCATCCAATTCAATTCTGAGTTGCGGCCGGAAAATCATTCTTTTATTGAACAGACATTGCAAGTAGCTATGCTACCAGAAATTTGGCAGTTTCTTGGTAACGTCGAGGTGCTTTGGGTGGATATGGATCAGTTCTATGGCTATCGCAGAACCGTGGAAACGGATGGCGTGTTGGTTGAAGCCGTGCGGCTTTGTTACAAGCATCAGCACCTTAGCGATGAGTACATGGCAAACCGGATCGCCGCTTGGTGGGAAGACGAAGCAAATCAATTTGAGAAAATCGGGTTGAGAAGAAGCACATACAACAATTTGCGTACCTTGGGCAGAGTTCCGAGAACCGAAATCACGGCCCGGGCGATTTATGCGTTCTTCTCGGTCGGACCGCAGGACTTTCGCTACATCGCCCCGCAAGGACTGCTGGGTGCGGTTGAAACGGAGGCCGATCGCTTCGCTGATGTACTGCTTAGATGGGCGCAGCCTAGTGCCGAACTTAAATACCAATCACTGGCAGGGCTCGTGGGTATGTATGAGAGTTACCGCCCCTCTTGGAAGGTCGGCGGTGATGGCGAACAGATGACGCATATAATACGCTCTCATGTTACCATTGAGCAGAAGGGCATTGCATACTGGTTGCGTGAGCAACAGAGTTTCAATGTTGCGGAACATCATTTCAGCGAAACGGACGAAGGACCAATCATGCCTTTTGCATTGAGCATCATGTGTCTTTCAAAGTCTACGGATCAGGGGTGCATGAAACTTTACTCGCTGTACTCGACCGATCCCGCCCCCTCTGAGAAACGCGCTACGAATTCCATAAAAGGCAGCGTCATGGCAATCTCGAACAAGGGACCACACTGGGCTGGCCCGATCATGCTGCGCCGAATTAGCGCAATACCGCGCGAATGTGCTCACCTCACCGTAGAAGAACTCTACTGCCAACGTGGAGGAAAGGCGATTCTCGATTTTCTGCGCAGTCCAGATATCGACAACAGACGCTTCGGTAAAAACGGTGAAATCCTGCGCTAAGATTCCGAATGGGATGCTATTCGTAGGTGCTCTGGCGGTTGGCGCAGCGGTATGATCGGGGCATCAGTCTGAAAGGTCGTAATGGCGAGTTCCTCCTGTTGAAAGAAACTTCATTCGGACCCCAGCCACCAACTGCCCAGAGCCTCATACGAATCCACCAAGTTTCACCAGACGCGTCCTCTCGCGAAGCGGGTTCGTGCATGGGCGCAAACCTGACACGCTCGCCAATTCCTCGAAAAGATCACTGCCTTCCCTTGACCTCGACCAGATTAATAAAGCAGCGATGGGGCAGAGTTGCATGAACTTTTAAAATGCGTTCAATTTCAGCACTCTAAAAGAATAAATGGCGGAGAGGGAGGGATTCGAACCCTCGGAACGCTCGCGCGCTCAACGGTTTTCGAGACCGCCCCGTTCGACCACTCCGGCACCTCTCCGTCTTGGTGTCGCGGCAATCGCTCGCCGCTGGGTCGTTGGGTGGGCGCTATATGGCATAGGGTTGATTGGCCCGCAACACCTTGTTTTGAATTGTCGCCAACCCTGATAGATCACCTTTCCATGAACGCGACCGAACTTGTCCTTTTTGTCTATGGCACATTGCGCGACCGGGAAATTCTCGAAGGCGTTCTGGGGCGGGCCGTGGCGCAGGACGATCTGGCTGAGGCCCGGGCCCATGGATACCGGACCGTCTACTATCCCCAAAGGCTCTATCCGGCGCTCATTGGCGGCGGGGAATGGACCCGGGGGCGCCTCATTTCCGGGCTCGGGCAGACCGACATCGCGCGCCTCGACGCATTTGAAGGCGCTGAATACCGGCGCGGCGAAATCGAAGTAACGACGGAAGATGGAACCGTGGTGGCCCAGACCTATTTCCCGGCAGGACAAATCGGCCCGGACAGCCCCCGCTGGTCGTTTGAAACCTGTACCCGTCTTCACGGGCCCGAGACAATCGGGCGCTACCGATCGGAAGATTTTCACCAGCACGCAAAAGGGAGAGCCCAATGACACAGCGCGATACATACCAGACCGCCGCCGGGCCGCTGGCCATCACCCCCATCCACCACGCAACCTTTGTCATGGAGTGGAACGGCGAGACCATCTATTGCGACCCTGTCGGGGATAGGGCCCGCTTTACCGATTTCGCCGCACCGACCCTGGTCATTCTGACCCACCATCACGGCGATCACCTCGACCTCGAGACACTCGGTGCCGTCATGGGCGAGGATACGCACATCATCGCCCCGA
This sequence comes from Pelagibacterium nitratireducens, assembly GCF_037044555.1. NCBI lineage: Bacteria > Pseudomonadati > Pseudomonadota > Alphaproteobacteria > Hyphomicrobiales > Devosiaceae > Pelagibacterium > Pelagibacterium nitratireducens. Next base: position 246,955 of record NZ_CP146275.1, on the reverse strand, counting down.
AAATCGTTTGCGATCAGTTGCCCCAGGATCTCCTCGCCCGCACAACGCAGATGGCCAATGGCGAGCTGACCCGATGGCACGACATCTCCATCCGGGCTGTGGCGATGTACAACACGACGCCCGACCGCCAGAAATACCATGAAAAGGGCGTCGGAAACGGCTATCTCTTCGATTTTGCCGGCACGACCGTCTACCTCGCTTCGGACACCGAACCGACCCCGGAAATGGACGATCTGGGCAAGATCGATATCGCGTTCTTTCCCATGAACCTGCCCTATACCATGACCCCCGATCAGGTAGTGGCCTGCATCACCAAGACCGCGCCGCGCTATGTCTATCCCTTTCACTACCGCTTTCCTTTCGATGAACCGGCCAGGGAGCCGTCAGATTTGACGGCATTGATGCCCAAGGACTCCGGGACCGAAATCGTTGAACGGGACTGGTATTAGAGGCTGCGCAATGGCGGGGCAGGCCTTGACTCCGGACCCGTTTGCCCCGATAAGCAGCTCCGAATGCGCATGGGTCCTGCCCGTGCGCCATTTGTTTTGTTCAAATACGCTGCCACAGGCCGCCCGCCGGAACTTCGGTCTCCGGCCAGCACAAAGACCGCGGAAACGGGCATCATCCGCGGCGCCGTAAGGTGCGAAAACCAAGGGAACCGGGTGCAAATCCGGCCAAGACATATGTTTGCAGTCATCAAGACCGGTGGCAAGCAGTACAAAGTTGCTGCCAATGATCTGGTCCGCGTCGAAAAGCTCGCTGGTGGAGCCGGCGATGCCATCACCTTCGAAAACGTTCTCATGGTTGGCGCCGATGCCGACGTCACCCTGGGCACTCCGCTCGTTGATGGCGCGCTGGTGGCCGGCGAAGTCGTCGAGCAGTTCCGCGACAAGAAGGTCATCGTTTTCAAAAAGAAGCGCCGCCAGGGCTATCGCCGCAAGAACGGCCATCGCCAGGAACTGACCCTGGTCCGCATCACGGAAATCCTGACCGGCGGCGCCAAGCCCTCGGGCAAGAAGGCCGCCGCGGCCAAGAAAGCCGCAAAGGCCGAGACTGCCAAGGCTGAAGACAAGCCTGCCGCCGAAGCCAAGCCGGCCAAGGCCGAAGCCAAGCCGGCCAAGGCTGAAAAGACCGAAGCGGCGCCCGCTGCCGACTTCAAGGACGACATCAAGCTGATCGGCGGCGTTGGCCCCGCGCTTGAAAAGAAGCTCGCTTCGGCCGGCATCACCAGCCTGACCCAGATCGCCAAGTGGACCAAGGCCGATATCGCCAAGTTCGACGAAGAGCTCGACTTCAAGGGCCGCATCGAGCGCGACGAATGGGTCGACCAGGCCAAGGAACTGATCGCCGGCAAGCCCCCGCGCGCCAAGGCCGACCAGTAATCGCGACACAGACAAATTCGAGGATTTTGAACCATGGCACATAAGAAAGCAGGCGGCTCATCCCGCAACGGTCGCGATACAGCCGGCCGCCGCCTCGGCGTCAAGAAGTTCGGCGGCGAAGCCGTTATCGCCGGCAACATCATCGTGCGCCAGCGCGGCACCAAGTGGCATCCGGGCTCCAATGTGGGTCTGGGCAAGGACCACACCATCTTCGCCCTCGTCGATGGCAAGGTGACCTTCGCCACCAAGTCGGGCGGCAAGAGCTTTGTTTCGGTCGAGCCACTCAAGGCTGCTGAATAGATCGGCAGACCGCTCGAAAGAGAACTGCCGGAGACCTTCTCCCCGGCAGCCAGATCGAATATGGATCAGGGGAGCCGGTCGATGGCTCCCCTTTTTCGTTGCCGGGGCAAAGTGATGGACACCCAAGCGCTCAGGAGTGCAATGCCGGATCGGATAAGGACCGAACGCCTTGTCCTGCGCGCGCCCTGCCGCGCCGATATTTCAGCCATTGCCACACTCGCCGACAACCGCAAGATCCACGCAATGACCACCTTGCCCTATCCTTACAGCCAGCAAGATGCCGAAGCGTTTGTCGAAACCTTCGCCCGGAGCGAAGCCGAGCACGCCTACGCCATCGCGCTGCCCGACGATGAGCTGATCGGGATGGTGGGCCTGCATCTCGATCCCGGCGCCGACCCCGAGATCGGATACTGGCTGGGAGAGCCCTATTGGGGCCGGGGCTATGCGACTGAGGCCGTTGGCGCGCTTCTCGATGCGGCCCGCCGCACGGGCCATTGCACAACGCTGCGGGCCAAAGCCCGAAGCGAAAATGCCGCCTCCCGCGCCGTCCTTGAAAAGCTCGATTTCAGGTATGTCGGCGAAACGGTTTCCGGTTGCGGTTCGCATAAGGACGTTCCGGTTGCGAGCTATGAACTGACCAAGTCTTTCGGAACGCCCTGACCATGGCCGAACAGCCCGAAATCGTGACCCAACGCCTGATCCTGCGCCGCCCCCGGCTGCGGGACGCACCCCGTATTGCATCGCTGCTCAACAATTTCGAGGTCACCAAGAACCTGGCGCGCGTGCCCTACCCCTACACCATCAACATGGCAGTGGATTGGCTGATGCGCCAGAAAAAGGAGTGGTCCCCCGATTCGATCACCTTTGCCATTTGCGAACCCCGCCATGGCCTGATGGGCTTTTGCGGCATGCACAAGGAAGGCCCTGACGCCGAAATCGGATACTGGCTGGGCCAGCCCTATTGGGGCAAAGGCTATATGACCGAAGCAACGGCGGCCGTCATAGACTGGTATTTCTCGACCACCGGCACCGACCGCCTGGTCTCGGGGGTTTTCCATTTCAATGCAGCCTCGCTTGCCATCCAGAACAAGCTCGGCTTTGTCCGGACCGGCATCGGCAAGCGAATCTGCCTTGCCCAGAACACCGACATCGACCATATCGAAACCGAACTGACACGGGACGCCTTCGAAAAGGCGCTTGAAACACTATGAAATTTCTCGACCAGGCCAAGGTCCATATCCGCTCGGGCAATGGCGGGGCCGGCTCGATCGCCTTCAGGCGCGAGAAATTCGTCGAATTTGGCGGCCCCAATGGCGGCAATGGCGGACGCGGCGGTGATGTGCTCGTCGAGTGCGTCGATGGCCTCAATACCCTCATCGACTATCGCTATCAGCAGCATTTCAAGGCCGGAACCGGCAACCATGGCATGGGCCAGGACCGCACCGGTGCCGATGGCGCCGATATCGTGCTCAAAGTGCCGGTCGGAACCCAGATCTTTGAAGAAGACGGGGAAACCCTGATTGCCGATTTCACCGAAGTCGGGCAGCGCCAGACCCTGCTCGAAGGGGGCAATGGCGGCTTTGGCAACGCGCATTTCAAGACCTCCACCAACCAGGCCCCGCGCCGTGCCAATCCCGGACTTCCGGGCGAGGAGCGGTGGATATGGCTCCGGCTCAAGCTGATCGCCGATGCCGGCCTGGTGGGACTCCCCAATGCGGGAAAATCCACGTTTCTGTCCGCCGTTACGGCCGCCAAACCAAAGATCGCCGATTACCCCTTCACCACCCTTCACCCCGGCCTTGGCGTGGTCCGCGCCGGCGCGCGTGAATTCGTGCTTGCCGACATTCCCGGCCTGATCGAGGGTGCCTCGGAAGGCGCCGGACTGGGCGATCGGTTTTTGGGCCATGTGGAACGGTGCGGCGTGCTGATCCATCTGGTCGACGGCACCCAGGACGATGTGGTTGGCGCCTACGAGACGATCCGCAGCGAGCTCGAAGCTTATGGTGGCGGGTTGGTCGGCAAGGAACAGATCCTCTGCCTCAACAAGATCGACGCCCTCGACGATGAAACGCTTGCCGAGCGCACGGCCGCGCTGCAAAAGGCATCGGGCGGCGATGTGCTGGCCATTTCCGGGGCAACCGGAAAGAACGTCGAGACTGTGCTCTATGCCGTATTGGACGTGCTCGATCACAACGCCGAGAACGACGCGCGCTCGTCGCGGACCGAGCCCGGGGACAAATGGGTGCCCTGATGCAGTCCCAGCCTCTCGATACGCAAGACGCATTGGCAGGATACAGGCGGCTGGTCATCAAGATCGGCTCTGCCCTGCTCGTCGATGACAAATCGGGAAAATTGCGCACCGAATGGCTTTCGGCCCTGGCCAGTGACATTGCCGCACTCAAGGCCGAAGGGCGCGACGTGGTCATCGTATCCTCGGGCGCCATCGCCCTGGGCCGCCGCATTCTGGGCCTGCCTGGCAAGGCCCTGCCGCTCGATCAGAGCCAGGCAGCGGCGAGCGCGGGCCAGATTGCCCTGTCCCAGGCCTGGGCAAGCCATCTGAACGCACACGACATCACCACGGGCCAGATTCTGCTCACACCCAATATCACCGAGGAGCGGCGCTATTTCCTCAATGCCCGCACCACGATCAACACCCTTCTGGGGCTGGGTGCCGTTCCGATCATCAACGAGAACGACTCGGTTGCGACCTTCGAAATCCGCTATGGTGACAACGACCGGCTTTCGGCCCGCGTCGCCACGATGATCGAAGCCGATATGCTCGTCCTGCTCTCCGATATCGACGGTCTCTACACGGCACCTCCGGCGCAAAACCCCGATGCGCGTCATATCCCCCATGTCACCGAAATCACCCCCGAGATCGAGGCGATGGCCGGTGGTGCGGCAAGCCACCTCTCGCGCGGCGGCATGACCACGAAACTGGGTGCAGGCAAGATCACAGCGAACGCGGGAACCGCAATGATCATCGCACTCGGAACCCGACTGCATCCGTTGCGCGCTCTTATCGAAGGCGGCCGGCACACACTCTTTGCTCCCGCGACCAACACCACGGCGGCACGCAAGCGCTGGATCATGGGAACGCTCGAAGTGACCGGACAGATCACCATCGATGACGGCGCCGTGCGGGCGCTCAAATCGGGGCGCTCCTTGTTGCCCATCGGTGTCGTCAAACTGCGCGGCGATTTCGTGCGCGGCGATGTCGTGGCGATCCACGATCTTGAAGGTCGCGAGGTTGCCCGTGGCCTGGTCGGCCTCGACCGAGACTCGGCCGATCTGGTGATCGGCAAGAAAAGCGAAATGATCAAGGATATGCTCGGTCCCTCGACACGCACCGAACTTGTGCATCGCGACAATCTCGTGCTTTTGAGCCAATAAGGAAAACCGGGAGGCAATCTTGAGCGCAGCCGCACCCCAAACCGACGCCCTTGAGGCGACCATGAACGACCTCGGCCGTCGGGCGCGCAAGGCCGCCTCCATTCTGGCGCACGCAGCGAGCGACAAAAAGACCGCTGCCCTGCGCGGCGCCGCCAGGGCCATTGACACCAGTCGCGCAAAAATTCTGGCCGCCAACGCCACCGATCTCGAAACGGCGACGTCCGGCGGCATGAGCGCTGCGTTTCTCGACCGCCTGAGGCTCGACGATGCCCGCCTTGATGGCATCATCTCGGCACTCGAAACGGTGGCCGACCTGCCCGATCCGGTCGGAACGGTGATCGCCAACTGGCAGCGCCCCAATGGTCTCGACATCTCCCGCGTGCGCACGCCGCTGGGCGTGATCGGTGTCATTTTCGAATCCCGGCCCAATGTGACAGCCGACGCCGGCGCGCTGTGCCTCAAGGCCGGCAATGCGGTGATCCTGCGCGGCGGATCGGACAGCTTTCACTCGTCGCGCGCCATTCATGCCTGCCTTCTCGAAGGTCTCAAATCCGCCGGCCTGCCCGAGGACGCCATCCAGATCGTCCCGACCACCGACAGGGCGGCCGTGGGCGAAATGCTCAAGGGTCTCGATGGCACGATCGACGTTATCGTGCCGCGCGGCGGCAAGGGCCTTGTGAGCCGCGTCCAGTCCGAAGCCCGCGTGCCGGTCTTTGCCCATCTCGAGGGCCTTGTTCACGTCTATGTCGATAAAAGCGCCGATCTGGGCATCGCCGTCAGCGTGATCGCCAACGCCAAGATGCGCCGCACCGGCATCTGCGGCGCCGCCGAGACCCTGCTGATCCACAATGACGTCGTTGCGACCCATCTCGAACCCATAATTGCCGCCCTGATCGAAAGGGGCTGCGAAATTCGCGGCGACGAGACCGTGCGCGAAATGATTACAGCGGCCGGCCCTGCCACCGAAGACGATTGGCGCACCGAATATGAGGACGCGATCATCTCAGTAAAAATAGTTGGCGATGTGGACGAGGCGATCACCCATATCGAGCACTATTCGTCACACCACACCGAGGCGATTATTGCCGAGGACGGGCGAGCGGTCGAAAAATTCTTCAACGAAATCGATTCGGCGATCCTCATGCACAACGCATCGACCCAGTTTGCCGACGGCGGCGAATTCGGCTTTGGCGGCGAGATCGGCATCGCCACCGGCAAGATGCACGCGCGCGGTCCGGTGGGCGTGGAACAATTGACGAGCTTTAAATACCTCGTTCGCGGCACCGGGCAGACCCGGCCTTGACCGACCGTCTCGTTGTTCCCGGCATCACCGATCTGCCCCCCTCCGCGCCCGGCATGCGCATCGGGCTGTTTGGCGGCAGTTTCAATCCACCCCATCAGGGCCATGACCTCGTATCGCGCGAAAGCCTCAAGCGGCTCGGCCTCGATGCCGTTTGGTGGCTGGTGACGCCGGGCAATCCTTTAAAGGACCGCACCGAACTCGCCCCGCTCCAGGATCGCGTCCGAGCGGCGCGCGCGCTTGCCGATCACCCCGCCATCCGCGTCACTGGCTTTGAGGCCGCGCACGGCTTTACCTACACATATCAGACCCTCGATTATCTCACCCGCACCCTGGCCGACCGGCGCTTTGTCTGGATTATGGGGGCTGACAGTCTCTCGAGCTTTCATCGCTGGGAGCGCTGGGAGGATATTTTCGCCCTCGTCCCGATCGCGGTTTACGTCAGGCCCGGCTCCACCCGCCGCGCTCCTTTCTCGAAAGCCGCGCTGCGATTTGCCCAGTCGCGTCTCGATGAAAGCGATGCGCCGCTTCTCGCGACAGCCCCACCACCCTCCTGGGTGTTTCTCCATGGCCTGATGAGCACATTGTCATCGACCCAGTTGCGCAATGGCGCACCGAAGGATCAGCAGCCCTGACATTTGGTTACCGTCTCATTAACGACATTAATCCATGATCGATATTGGACCATGCTGGCCCTTGGCAAAGCGCCGTGGCGCACGCATATTGGTTCCATGCAACCGATAACGCGTTGCATGTGTTTATCGACAAGCTGATACAAGGAAACCGAACAGGCTTGATGACCCAAAAAATGCCCCAAAGGGTGGAGGACCACGCTTGATGGCTCCCACGCCCAGCAAGTCGGTATCGGGCGATGCCGCAACCAAGGCCGCTCCCCAGGTCCCCGTTCTCGACCTGATCCTCGCGTCGCTCGACGATGCAAAGGCCGAAGAAACGATCTCCATCGACATCACTGGAAAATCCTCACTCGCCGATCATATGGTCGTGACGTCGGGACGCTCCAACCGTCATGTCGCAGCGGTGGCCGACCAATTGGTCCAGGCGCTCAAGGAACATGGCCACGACAAGCCCCGGATCGAAGGACTGCCGTCCGCCGATTGGGTTCTGGTCGATGCATCCGATGTGATCGTGCACATTTTCCGCCCTGAGGTTCGCGAGTTCTACAACATCGAAAAGATGTGGGCTGCGGATTTCGGGACCGATACGCACTAGCAGAGCCAAACGGTTCGCATGCGTGTTTTGATCGTCGCGGTCGGGCGAATGAAAGCCGGACCCGAGCGCGAACTTGTGGCGCGTTATCTCGACCGCGCCACCGCCAGCGGCAAGCCACTCGGGCTTGCCGATTTCTCCGTCATCGAGCCTGGTGAATCCCGTGCTTCGAGCGCCGATGCGCGCAAGGCTGAAGAAGCCCGGGCCATTCGCACCGCCATCCCTGAAAAAAGCGTTGTCATCGCCCTCGACGAACGCGGCAAATCGATTGCCAGCGCCGACTTTGCGACCCGCATTGCCGATTGGCGGGACATGGGCAAACCGGCACTCGTTCTTGTTATCGGTGGGGCCGACGGCCTTGCGGCCGACCTCCGCGGTGCGGCCGACCTTGTGATCTCGTTTTCCGCAATGACCTGGCCGCACCAGCTCGTGCGCATCATGGCGGCCGAACAGCTCTATCGCACGACGACAATTTTGTCCGGCCATCCCTACCACCGGGGCGATTGATGGCGCCGTCTCTGCTATGGTCCGGGCTGATTCGGAGTTTGCCGGTTTGAGCCTGCCTGTGGGACCTTTCCTTAAGCCTTCTTTGCCCATTTTGCGGGCCGTCCTTGCGGTCGTGGGACTGGCGCTTGTCCAAACCGCGGCCCCCTCTCACGCCCAGGAAGGCGAAATCCCCGCCGTCGAGGACGTCCCCGCACAAGAGCTCGAGCAGACCACCCAGTCGGTCCAGGGCGATCTTGAAAGTGTCCGCGGCGAAATCGATCTCAGCGAAGAGCGCATTGAGGCGATCCGGGCCGAAATCGAGGCACTTGACGGCGATGCCACCCAATTGGGTGCCGAGTTGATCGCTGCGGGACAGCGGGTCGATCTGGCCGATGAGGACATCAGGCTGATCGAAGAACGCCTCGAGGCCCTTTTTGCCTCCGAGCAATCGATCCGCGCCCGCCTTGACGGCCATGACCGCTCGATCTCCAATCTTCTGGCCTCCCTGCAGCGCATTTCGGCCCAGCCGCCTCCGGCGATCATCGTCGATCCCTCCGACGCACTGGGATCGGCCCGCGCGGCCATGTTGCTCGGCGCGGTATTGCCTCAGTTGCAGGAACGGGCTGAAACGGTCACCGAAAGTCTTACCGAGTTGATCGCGCTCAAACAGACCGCGCTCGCCGAGGCTGAGCGGCTCAATGCCAATCTCACCACGCTCAATGAGGAGCGCCTGCGCATCGCAACCATTATCGAAGCCCGGTCCCAGGGGCTCGAATGGCTGAGCGACGATCTGCTGCGCGAGGAGGCCGAAGCCCAGGCTCTGGCCGACCGGGCGACATCTCTCGAACAATTGATCTCGGGGCTGGAGAGCCGCATCACCGCCATGACAGCGGCCGATGAAGCCACGCGGGCGGCCAATTCCGGCCAGCGCGTACCCACGCTCGATCCCGAAACGCTCCGGCTCGCCTTTGCCGATACAGAGCGCACCGAGCCGGCGGTTCCCATAGCATCTGCAAGGGGTTATCTCAGCGCGCCCGTCGCCGGGACAACCCTTACGACCTATGGCGCCGCCGACGGTTATGGCGGGCAATCGAAGGGCATGACGATCGCAACGGCGGACGGCGCCTCGGTTTCAGCGCCGGCCGATGGCTGGGTGGTTCACTCCGGGCCGTTCCTCAATTACGGCCAAATCGTCATTCTCAATGCAGGCCAGAATTATCTGGTCGTTCTGGCAGGACTTGATTCGATATCGGTCGAGCCTGGCGACTTTGTCCGGATGGGCGCCCCCCTTGGGACCATGGGCAATGCGCCGAACCTTGAAGCGGGTGCTGGAGCTTCGGGTCCTGCGCTGTATATTGAACTCAGGGAAGGTGGCATTCCCATAGATCCCGAGGGATGGTGGACAGCCCAGTCCCCACAACAGGAAAGTGGAACGAGCTGATGGCGTTGGTATTCAAGCGGGCTCTGATCGTTATGTTGGCGATCGCCGCGAGTGTAGGGCCGGTCACGGCTCAGTCCGAGCACACTCAACTCGAACAGGAAGAGCTCTATCGTCAGCTCGAACTGTTCGGTCTGGTTCTCGATCGCATTCGTGACGAGTATATCGAGGCACCCGACGAGACCGAACTGATCCGCGCCGCCATTCAGGGCATGCTGACTTCGCTCGACCCCCACTCGGCCTATCTTTCACCCGAAAGTTTTGCCGACGTGCGCGAAGACACGTCGGGAACATTCGGTGGCCTGGGGATCGAAGTGACCATGGAAGAGGGCGTGGTCAAGGTCGTTACCCCCTATGACGACAGCCCCGCCTCGCGCGCCGGCATCCTTGCCAATGATTACGTTGTCGAGATCGACGGCCAGCAGGTCATGGGCATGACGCTCGACGATGCCGTCGAATTGATGCGCGGCGAAGTGGGCACCGACGTCGATGTGGTGATTTCCCGCGACGGCGCTGAGCAGCTCATCGAATTGACCCTCACGCGCGACATTATCTCGGTCTCAGCCGTTCGCTGGAGCATGGAACGCGATGTACCGCTGATCCGGCTCTCGCGATTCTCGGGCCAGGCCTATAGCGGGCTGACCGATGCGATCCAGGAGATCTTCGAAGAAAATGACGGCGAAGCTCCGGAAGGCATCATCCTTGACCTGCGCAACAACCCCGGTGGCCTCGTCGACCAGGCACAGTTTGTGGCCGACGCCTTCCTCTCAGAGGGATCGGTGGTGTTGACCCGCGGTCGTATCCCCAACCAGAATTCGCGCTACGATGCCAGCGCTGACGAAATCGATGCCATGCTGACCGACGTGCCGATCATCGTGCTCATCAACGGCGGATCGGCTTCGGCTGCTGAAATCGTCGCCGGGGCGCTGCAGGATCAGGGTCGCGCAACGCTGGTGGGCACACGCTCGTTCGGCAAGGGCTCGGTGCAATCGATCATTCCGCTGGGCTTTGATGGTGCCATGCGGCTGACCACGGCCCGCTACTACACGCCCAACAACCGATCGATTCAGGCGCTCGGGATCACGCCCGATATCGAAGTGCTCCAGGACGTGCCCGAAGAATTTCAGGGCCGCGACCTCCTGATCGGCGAAGCCGGTCTGGCCGGACATATTTCAGGCGAGGCGGAAGAAGAGGCAACCGTTGGGTCCTCGGTTTACGTTCCCGCCGAACGCTCCGAGGACAATCAGCTCCAATATGCGATCGATCTCATATTGGGTGAGGCCGAGGACCCGGCCTTCCCGCCCAATCCCGATGCCATCATCGCGCAGCAGCAGACCGATGAAGCCGAGGTGACTGAATCCCAATAGCCTGTGCTATAGCTCGGTTTGACCCTGTGCCGGCCCGATTCGCGGGCCGGCCCCGATGACGCCCGCGGTGCGGGCAGCACTGCGAACGGTGGACATACATTGCGAGCTTGGGGACCAGCCGCATCATGACTGACGAGTTGAGCAGACCGCTCGGCCGGAAACGCCGCGACCATCCTCGCCGATGGCTGGGACTGCCCTGGGGCCGCATATGTGCGGCTCTTGTGGTCCTTGCCGGCCTTGGTGTTGGCGCATGGATCGTGCTTGTCGATGATCCGCAGGGAGGCAGGCCGGTGGCCGATGCCCCCGTCAGCCTCGAACCCGAACCGAACCCGGTCGCAGAGGAAGTCGCCTCCGACCCTGCGCCGACAACCACAAGGCCTGCCGTGACCAATGGTCCATCGATCATCACGCTGGGCGAAACGCCGCCCGCGCCGGACCTGGCCGGAGCGCCGGCAGGCGATCTCGCACAGGATTTGTTCGAGATGACAGAAAACGGGCCCCTTCCCAGAGTCAGCAGTTCAGGTCTCAAACCCTATGAGGCCTATGCCCGCCCCTCGATCTCATCCCAGGCCGCCGGGGGCCGCAAGCTTATTGCTGTCGTCGTCTCCGGGCTCGGGTTGAGCGATCCCACCACCCGCGAAGCCATCAATGCCCTTCCGGGCACGGTAACGCTCGCCTTTGTACCCTATGGCAGCAATCTCGAAACGCTGACCGATATGGCGCGGGCCGATGGCCATGAAATCATGCTCGAAGTTCCACTCGAGCCGTTCGATTACCCCCAGAACGACCCGGGACCCCACACCCTGCTCGTCGAACAACCGACCCGCGACAACCTCGAAAAGCTCTATTGGCTGCTGACGCGAATGACCGGCTATACCGGGGTGATCAACCATATGGGTGCGCGCTTTACCGCCTCTGCGGCCGATTTCTCGCCAATCATGGAAGAACTCGGCATGCGCGGCCTGGCCTATCTCGACGATGGCAGCTCCAACCGCTCGGTCGCGCCGCAACTGGCCCGCCAGAACGCCGTCCCCTATGCCCGCGTGGACCGCGCTATCGACACCAACCCTTCTCAGGCATCCATCCTTGCCGAACTCGACAATCTCAAGAGGGCGGCCGACGAGCGGGGCAGCGCCATCGGCATCGTTTCGGCTCTGCCGGTGTCGATCCGCACCCTGTCCGACTGGGCCGACGCGCTCGATCAGGAAGAGTATCTCCTTGTTCCGGTCAGCGCCCTTTCCTCCATGGAGGCAACACAATGAACACGGCGCCCAATCGTGCGCAAATGCCCTATCGCGACTGCGTCGGTATCGCGCTCTTCAACGACCGCGGACAGGTTTTCCTGGCCCGGCGCATTCTCACCCCCGGCCCGGACACCTCCGAAGTCGACGCGCCATGGCAGATGCCCCAGGGCGGGATCGATGACGGTGAAGATGCGTTGCCCGCAGCCTATCGTGAACTTTACGAAGAGACGGGCATCCGCACGATACGCCTTCTGGCCCAGGCGCCAGACTGGATCCACTACGACCTCCCCGACGAGGTCCTGGGGATTGCGCTCAAGGGCAAATATCGCGGCCAGCGCCAGCAATGGTTTGCCTTTTTGTTCGAGGGCGAGGAAAGCGAGATTACGCTTCTGCTCGACAACCCCGGCATCGATCCCGAATTCGATGCCTGGCGCTGGGAAGATTTCGACAAGGTCGCCGATATCATCGTGCCCTTCAAGCGTCCGGCCTATCTCGAGGTGCACAAGGCTTTCGCGCACATACCGGGCCAGATCCGGGCGCGACGGACGTGAAGACGATCGGGCTGATCGGCGGCATGAGCTGGGAGTCCACAGCTCAATACTACGCCCTCATCAACCGCGAGACCGCAAGGCGACGGGGTGGGCTGCATTCGGCAGCCATTGTGATCGACTCGCTCGACTTCGCCGAGATCGAAGCGCTCCAGGCCCAGGGCGATTGGGCAGGTGCCGGCGAGCGCCTCGCCGCTTCCGCCAGACGGCTCGAGGCCGCGGGCGCTCAATTGCTCGTGCTGGCAACCAATACCATGCATATCGTGGCGCAAGACATCCAGGCGGCGACAACAATCCCCTTCCTGCATATCGCCGATCCCACAGCCGACGCGCTCATCGAAGACGGGGCGAAAACGGTTGGACTGCTGGGCACACGGTTCACCATGGAAATGGATTTCTACAAGGACCGGCTGCGCCAGCGGGGCATCGAGCCAATCGTTCCCGAGGTCGACAGGACCAATCTCGACGGCATCATCTACAATGAGCTCTGCCGTGGCATCGTCAGCGACGCTTCGCGCGACACATATGTTGCGGCCATCGAACGGCTCGGCGCACGCGGAGCCCAGGCGATCATCCTGGGCTGCACCGAACTCGGACTGCTCATTTCAGACGATGACAGCCCCCTGCCTCTTTACGACACGACCGCCCTTCACGCCGCAAACGCGGTAGCGCAAGCCCTCGATTGATCCCGGGCTCCGACAACGAAAAAGGGGCGCCGAAGCGCCCCTGATACGAACCCCGGTCGGACAAGGATCAAAATTCGCTCCACTCGTGATCCACAGCGGCATTGCCGTGGCTCAGATAAGCGCCGGCTGCCTGCTTGACCTTGCTCTGAAGCGCGCGGGCGTCGCCCGATCCACTGCCGCCTTCTCGTCCCGAGGACGATTGCGCGATGGCAGTTGTCCGATCGATCTTGAAGATATCGACGATCCGATCGAGCGCCGTGGCCTGTTCCTCGGTCTGGGCGATGGCCGCATTGGTCTCCTCGACGAGCGCCGCATTGTGCTGGGTCATCTCGTCCATCTGGCGCACGGCGGCATTGACCTCCTCGATCGAGGACGCCTGTTCGCGGCTGTCATTGGCGATCTGCTGCATCTGGCTGGTGTTGGTCCGCGCCGCCTCGAGCATGGCGACCAGCTTTTCGGCAGCCTGCGCCACCAGACGCGATCCGCCATCGACCTCGTTGGCCGATTGCTCGATCAGTGCCTTGACCTCCGAGGAGGCCGACGCGGCGGACTGGGCCAGACGGCGCACTTCGACGGCAACCACGGCAAACCCCTTGCCCGCATCCCCGGCTCGCGCCGCTTCTACAGATGCATTGAGGGCCAGAAGATTGGTCTGGAAGGCAATGTCATCGATCATCTTGATGATGTCGGAGACTTTTGCCGAAGACGTGGTGATCCGTTCCATGGCGCTGGTCGCCGCGTCCATCACCTCGCCGCCCTCTTCGGCCGATTTGGTGACCGATGCCGCAGTCTGGGACGCATCCTGCGCCCGGCGGGCATTGTCCATGACGGTGGCCGCGAGCTGTTCCATGGCCGCCGAGGTTTCCTCAATGGTGGCCGCCTGACGGGTGGTGCGTTCGGAAAGGTCGTTCGCCCCCGAAAGGATTTCCCCGGTCGCTGTCTTGAGTGTCCGTGACGTGCCGCGCAACTCCAGAACGATGTCGGAGAGCTTTTCGGCAACGGCGTTGGTATCGGATTTGAGCTGGGCGAAGGCGCCCTGATACTCGCCCATCACCCGCGTGGTGAGATCGGTATTGGCCAGAGCCCCGAGCACGCCCGCCGTCTCGCGCAATCCGCGGTCGACTGTCGAGACCAGGTCGTTGACGCTTCCGGCCAGCCCATTGAGTTCGGCATCGGCAAAGCTCGCTTCGACACGCTGGGAAAAGTCGCCGGCGATTGCAGCATCGACAACATTGCCAAACGCCACCTGCAGGTCGCCCATCATTGCGCGCCGTGCCTGCTCGTCGGCGACGATCCGCGCCGCCTCGGCTTCGGTCATGGCCGCAACCTTCTGGCCGTTCTCTCGGAACACTTCCACGGCGCGGGCCATATCGCCCACTTCGTTCTTGCGGTCGGTATAGGGCACTTCGACGTCAAATTCGTTCTGCGCGATGCGTCCCATCACCCCCGAAAGGATCGGAATTGGACGCGCGATCAGACGCGACGCGAAAATCGAAACAACGCACATCACGGCAAGCGCGATACCGGCCACGATCATGAGCAGGTTCATAGTGTCGGTTACAACGGCAGTGATCGCGTCCTGGCTGACGCCCACATAAAGCAGACCCAGAACGTCCGTCCCCGACAGATAGGTGATCGGCTGGTAGACCGAATAATAGTGCTCACCGTTCACGTCGGTCTCGGTAAAGAGCGCGCCGTTCTCGAGAATCTGGGTGTGAATTTCACCGTTGGCGGGAATCGGGTCCTGAACGATCCGATTGCCATCGCCGTCGACCATCGAGGTCGTCACCTGTTCAAAGGATTCGGTTTCGGCATTCCAGGCAAAGATCGCAGCAGTTTCTCCACTTATGCGGCCGATCGAATCGGTAATGTCGTCGTTGTAAAAGCGCGGCATGACCCAGGTGCCGATACTTGCAACGTCCCCCTCCTCGGTCCATTCAACCTGAATACCGCCCATGCCGCCCAAAACCGTTGCGGCCGTCCGGATATTGGACTGCTGGCTGGACCTTGCGACAGCATCGCTGTTGGCCGAAAGATTGACATAGACCGCGATAACGACGGCCCCGACCGAAAGCACCACTGCAGTGACCACCATCGCGGCGATCGTGGTGGTCATAGGGATACGACCCAGAATTCTGCTGGCTAAGCCCCGCATGTCCGTTTGCTCCTTGTGGACCTCTAGCTTCCCCCTCCTGGGAAATCCACGCAAAGCTACGGACATATGATTAAATCATCGTTTCAGTCTGCAAGAGCCCAAACACCTCTCAGCGCCCAATGCGCTATTCCCTGGCGGCAAGTCCGCCCATAAAAGGG
The DNA here is from genome assembly GCF_037044555.1 of Pelagibacterium nitratireducens. Classification (NCBI taxonomy): domain Bacteria; kingdom Pseudomonadati; phylum Pseudomonadota; class Alphaproteobacteria; order Hyphomicrobiales; family Devosiaceae; genus Pelagibacterium; species Pelagibacterium nitratireducens. Next base: position 231,271 of record NZ_CP146275.1, on the reverse strand, counting down.
TTCGTGGACGTCCATCCAACTATATTTGAAGTCTATTGCTAAAACTTCATTGGCTAGGGCCTGCAACAGGAGCCCGGTTGCACAACAACACACCCTCAGGGCGCCCAGGCAACGCACTTTGACTCTCAAGGCAAAGAAAAAGGCGCCAAAACGGCGCCTTGAGCAATCACGATCGCATGGAAACCGAACCTAATGGGCAACACCGCTCAGCGCGGCATTTTCCAACAGGAGGTTCTTCCAGGTATCGAGCGCGTTCTGAGCTTCGCCCTTGTCTTCGTCATCCGATGTGGCGGTCAACTCCTGTTGCGCGGCGGAGATGCGCTCTTCGATTTCAGTGCGACCGAATTCACTGGCCGGCTTGGCTTCTTCCGCGAGAATGGTGACACCTGCATCGGAGATATCGGCAAACCCACCGCCCACGAAAAAGTTCGAAACGGCTCCGCTTGTATCGGTCACCGTCACAAAGCCGGGCTTGAGCACGGCCATCAGCGGCGCATGATCACCCATGACCGTCAGATAGCCTTCGGAACCCGGCACGATCACCGAGCGCGCTTCGGCACTCAAAACGAGAACTTCAGGCGATACGATTTCGACTTTGACGCCTTCGGCCATGTCTTTGTCCGTTCTTCAAGCGTTCGGAAAATGTGCGGGCCGACTGGCGGGCCCGCACGATCACATTCTCACAATCAGGCGGCTTCGGCGGCCAGCTTCTGGGCCTTCTTGACGGCATCGTCGATGGTGCCAACCATGTAGAAGGCCTGTTCGGGCAAATGATCGTACTCGCCGGCAACCAGACCCTTGAAGGCCTTGATGGTGTCTTCGAGTTCGACATAAATGCCCGGCGCGCCGGTAAACTGCTCTGCCACATGGAAGGGCTGGCTCATGAAACGCTCGACCTTGCGGGCCCGCGCTACTGTGAGCTTGTCCTCTTCGGACAACTCGTCCATGCCCAGAATGGCGATGATGTCCTGGAGCGACTTGTAGCGCTGCAAGATTTCCTGAACGTCACGCGCCGTACGGTAATGCTCTTCGCCAACGATATTGGGGTCGAGCATGCGCGAGTTGGAATCGAGCGGATCGACGGCCGGGTAGATGCCCTTTTCCGAAATGGCGCGGTTGAGCGAAGTCGTCGCGTCAAGGTGGGCAAAGGTCGATGCCGGTGCGGGATCGGTAAAATCGTCAGCCGGGACGTAAACGGCCTGCACCGAGGTGATCGAGCCCTTGTTGGTCGTCGTGATGCGTTCCTGGAGCGCGCCCATGTCGGTGCCCAGCGTCGGCTGATAGCCCACAGCGGAAGGAATACGGCCCAAAAGCGCCGACACTTCCGAACCGGCCTGGGTAAACCGGAAGATGTTGTCGACGAAGAACAGCACGTCCTGACCCTTGTCGCGGAAATCTTCGGCGATCGACAAGCCGGTCAGGGCCACACGGGCACGCGCTCCCGGAGGCTCGTTCATCTGGCCGAAGACCAGCGCGCATTTCGAACCCTCGGTCGAACCATTGTTCTCCTTGGGATCCTTGTTCACGCCCGATTCGATCATTTCGTAATAAAGATCGTTGCCTTCACGGGTCCGCTCGCCAACGCCGGCAAACACCGAATAGCCGCCGTGCGCCTTGGCGACGTTGTTGATCAGCTCCTGGATCAGAACCGTCTTGCCCACGCCGGCGCCGCCGAACAGGCCGATCTTGCCGCCACGCGCATAGGGCGCAAGCAGGTCGATGACCTTGATGCCGGTGACCAGAATTTCGGCCTGGGTGGCCTGATCGACGAAATCGGGAGCAGGCTGGTGAATGGCACGCTTTAAGGGCGTGTTGACCGGGCCGGCCTCGTCGATCGGCTCGCCGATAACGTTCATGATGCGGCCCAGCGTTTCGTCGCCGACCGGCACTTCGATGGCATCGCCCGTGTCGCGAACCTCGACGCCGCGGGCCAGACCTTCGGTCGTGTCCATGGCGATGGTGCGAACGGCGTTTTCACCGAGGTGCTGGGCAACTTCGAGCACGAGGCGGTTGCCGTTGTTGTCGGTTTCAAGCGCGTTCAGAATGGCCGGGAGATGACCATCAAAGGTCACGTCCACAACGGCGCCCATAACCTGGGAGACGCGGCCGGTTTTGTTCTCTGCCATGGGTCTTGGTCCTTTCCAGAGCGCTCCGGGGAAAAGTGGGCTGCACTTGTTTCCCTGCGGAACGCGATAACTTTAACTCTACCCTAGAGCGCCTCGGCGCCCGAAATGATTTCGATCAGTTCCTTGGTGATCTGAGCCTGACGCTGGCGGTTGTAGCTCAGCTGAAGCTTTGTGATCATCTCACCGGCATTGCGGGTCGCATTGTCCATAGCGGTCATCTGCGCGCCGAAGAACGAAGCGTTGTTCTCGAGCAGGGCCCTGAAAATCTGCACGCTCACATTGCGCGGCAGAAGATCTTCGAGCAAAGCCTCTTCATCGGGCTCATATTCGTAGATCGCCGAACCGGCCTTGAGCGCTTCACCTTCGGCCTTTTCGAACTCGGCCGGGATGATCTGCTGAGCGGTCGGCACCTGGGAGATGACCGACTGGAACCGCGAGTAGAAAAGCGTGGCGACATCGAATTCGCCAGCATCATACATCGCCAGGATCTTCGAGCCGATCTCCTGAGCCGTACCATACCCGAGCTGCTTGACGTCCCGCAGGGAAATCTGCTCGCCCATATGCTTGGCAAGAGCGCGCTTCAAAATATCTGCGCCCTTCTTGCCAACGGTCATGATCTTGACCGTCTTGCCTTCGGCGATCAGCTTTGTGGCGTGCTCGCGGGCCATCCGGGCGATCGAGGAATTAAAGCCACCGGCCAGGCCCCGCTCGCCGGTTGCAACCACCAGAAGATGGACGTCCTCCTTGCCCGTGCCCGAAAGCAGCAATGGCGCATCGGGACGGCCTTCATAGGCAGCGCCAAGACCGGCCAGAACCTTTTCCATACGCTCGGCGTAGGGACGTGCGGATTCTGCCGCATCCTGGGCGCGGCGGAGTTTGGCCGCCGCGACCATCTGCATGGCCTTGGTGATCTTCTGGGTCGATTTGACCGAGTTGATCCGGTTTTTTAGGTCTTTCAAAGAGGGCATTGCGCCGAAAGCTCCTTGCCAGCCGGGTCGCCGGAATTAGGCGGTGTAAGTCTTCTTGAAAGCATCGAGAGCCGAAACCAGGCGCTCTTTGATCCCGTCGGTCAAAGCCTTTTCCTTGGCGATATCGCCAAGAACATCGGCATGCTTGCTCCGCATGTGCGAAAGAAGCGCCTTCTCGAAGGCTCCAACGCCACGCACCGGCAGATCGTCGAGATAGCCATTGGCACCCGCAAAGATCACGGCCACCTGCTCTTCGGTCTTGAGCGGCGAAAACTGCGGCTGCTTCAAAAGTTCGGTGAGGCGTGCGCCACGGTTGAGCAAACGCTGGGTCGCGGCATCGAGATCCGAACCGAACTGGGCGAAGGCCGCCATTTCGCGATACTGGGAAAGCTCGCCCTTCAAGGAACCGGCAACCTGCTTCATCGCCTTGATCTGGGCCGACGACCCCACGCGGGACACCGACAGACCAACGTTCACGGCCGGGCGAATGCCCTGGAAGAACAGATTGGTTTCAAGGAAGATCTGACCATCGGTGATCGAGATCACATTGGTCGGAATATAAGCCGACACGTCGTTGGCCTGAGTTTCAATAATCGGCAGCGCGGTCAGCGAGCCAGCGCCGTGATTCTCGTTGAGCTTGGCAGCGCGTTCGAGAAGGCGGCTGTGAAGATAGAAAACGTCGCCCGGGTAGGCCTCGCGCCCGGGAGGACGGCGCAAAAGGAGCGACATCTGACGATAGGCGACGGCCTGCTTGGATAGATCGTCATAAGCGATCACCGCATGCATGCCGTTGTCGCGGAAAAATTCGCCGATCGCACAGCCGGTGAATGGCGCCAGGAACTGCATCGGCGCCGGATCGGAAGCGGTAGCGGCAACCACGATCGAATATTCAAGCGCGCCATTGTCTTCGAGCATCTTGACGAACTGGGCGACGGTCGAGCGCTTCTGGCCGACGGCGACATAGACGCAATAGAGCTTCTCGCTTTCAGAGGCTTCGGCCTGATGGGCGGGCTTCTGATTGAGGAAGGTATCGAGAACGATCGCGGTCTTGCCGGTCTGACGGTCGCCGATCACCAGCTCGCGTTGGCCACGGCCGATCGGGATCAACGCGTCGATGGCTTTAAGGCCGGTCGACATCGGCTCATGCACCGACTTGCGCGGCAGAATGCCGGGAGCCTTGACGTCAACGCGGCGACGTTCGGTGTATTCGATGGGGCCCTTGCCGTCGATCGGATTGCCCAGACCGTCGACAACGCGACCCAGAAGACCCTTGCCCACCGGGGTGTCGACGATCGAACCGGTGCGCTTGACGGTATCGCCTTCCTTGATGTCGCGGTCAGACCCGAAGATCACCACGCCGACATTATCGGCTTCCAGGTTCAGCGCCATGCCCTTGATGCCGCCGGGGAATTCGACGAGCTCGCCGGCCTGCACCTTGTCGAGGCCAAAGACGCGCGCAATACCGTCACCGACCGAAAGCACCTGACCGACTTCGGAAACCTGGGCTTCCTTGCCGAAATCCTTGATCTGGTCTTTGAGGATCGCGGAAATTTCCGCAGCTTTGATGTCCATTAGCTGACCCCTTTCATGGCGATCTTCATGGCCGAAAGTTTTGTCTTGAGGGAGGTATCGATCATCTGGCTCCCGACCTTGACCACAAGGCCGCCGATCAGGCTTTCATCGACACGTGTAATAAGGGAAACGTCCTTGCCGACCTTGTCCTTGAGAACACCGGCAAGTTCAGTTTCCTGTTCTTTTGTCAAAGGCGCGGCGGAAGTCACTTCCGCGCTCACTTCGTTGCGCGCTTCAGCGGCAAGCATCTTGAACTCGGCAATGATGGCGGCAAGCGCGAAAAGCCGGCCATTTTTGGCCACCAGCCTCAGCGTATTGGCGACCAGCTCGACCGGCTTGACCTTGTCGAGGATCGCGCTGAGCGCTGCGCTCTTGACGTCTGTGGTGATCGTCGGGCTCACCAGAAACCGCGAAAAATCATCGGAAGAATCGATTAGCCCGGCAACGGCATCGAGATCCTTTTCGACCGCCTCGATGACCTTGCCGTCCTGGGCGAGATCAAAAAGCGCTGCCGCATAGGGCCGAGCAATTTTGGACAGAACGGATCGTGGTGCGCTCAAGCCTTGTAACCCCGCTGCTTGCCCCGCCCTTTATCGTCGTCATCGCCAATAATCGGCGGCGGCGGCATAGTTTTCTATATGTATTCGGATCGACAGGGCGAGCGCCAACAAGGGCATGCCCATGAATTCCGGGGTGGCCTTACCATGCCAAAACCGGCCACGCAAGCGCATCACGGCCAAATTGGGGCGTCGCAAATGTCGCATCGTGACAAGTTCTTCATTCAATAAAAGCTCATGGGATCGATATCGACCTGAACGCGCAGATTTCCCTTGGCCGCAGGCCCGGTTTCCAGCCAGAACCGGACATAGCCCGACAGATCGAAGTCCTTGGGGCTCTGGACCAGAATACGCACCCTGTGCCGACCACGGACCATGGCGACCGGCGCGTCGGCCGGCCCGAACCGCCTGACCCCCTCTGCCAACGGCGCCGCGGCCATCAGATCTCTGGCCAAAGCCATCGTTTCAGTGTGCTCATTGCCCGAAACGATCAGGGCCGCCAGCCGGCCGAACGGTGGCAAGCCACCCTGCCGCCGAACCATGAGTTCGTGATTGTAAAACCCCTCCCGATCTCCGCTTACCATCGCCTTCATCACCGGATGGTCGGGATGGTAGGTCTGGAGGAACGCCTTGCCCGAACGCGATTCGCGCCCCGCGCGACCCGTGACCTGGGTCAGAATCTGAAAGGTCTTTTCCGCCGCCCGCGGATCGCCATGCGCCAGCCCCAGATCGGCGTCGATGACGCCGACAAGGCTGAGTTTTTCGAAATGATGCCCCTTGGCCACCAATTGCGTGCCGATGATGATGTCATATTCTCCGCGCGCGATCTCGGCGAACCGATCCCGGATCTGGCGCATCGACCCCATGTCCGAGGACAAAACGACCGGCCGCGCGCCGGGGAACCGTTCCGCCACCTCCTCTGCAAGCCTTTCGATCCCCGGACCCACCGCGACAAGCGAATCGCTGGCCCCGCACGAGCCGCACACCTCGGGCGCCCGCTCTTCGTGCCCGCAATGGTGACACATCAGGACACCGCGAAACCGGTGCTCGACCAGCCAGGTTGAACAATCGGGGCACTGATATTGATGCCCGCATGACCGGCACAGAGTCAGCGGTGCATAGCCACGCCGGTTGAGAAACAACAGGGCCTGCTCGCCACGATCGAGCGCGTCGAACACCGCCCGCGCCAGTTTCGGCGCGATCCACTGGCCCTTTTCCGGTCCTTCGGCCCGCATATCGAGCGCCGTGATGTCGGGCAGCGCCGCATCGGCAAACCGGCTTTCGAGCCGCACATGCGCATAGCGGCCGGTCTCCCCATTGTTACGTGATTCGACTGCTGGGGTTGCCGAAGACAAAATGACCCGCGCCCCGGCCATCGAAGCGCGCACCACCGCCATGTCGCGGCCATGGTAATTGACCCGGTCGGCCTGCTTGAAGGCGCCGTCATGCTCTTCATCGAGCACCAGAAGCCCCAATTCGCGAAACGGCAAGAACAGCGCCGAGCGCGCACCGATCACCGCCCTGACCTCGCCCGTCAAAACGCCCCGCCACACCCGGGCCCTTTGAACAGGCGTCATTTCCGAGTGCCATTCTGCGGCCCGCTGGCCGAACCGCTTTTCGAACCGGTCGAGGAAGGTATGGGTCAGGGCGATTTCGGGCAGGATGATTGCCACCTGCTTTCCGGTGCGCAGCATATCGGCCACGCTCTCGAAAAACACCTCGGTCTTGCCCGACCCGGTAATCCCGTCGAGCAGAGCCACCGAAAATCCGCCTTTATCATGGGCCCGAATCTGGTCGAGCGCGGCCTGTTGCGCCTCCGACAGCTTCGCCGGTGCGAAATCGGGCTCGGGCGGCATGACCGGCGGCGGAGCCGGAACTTCGACCTGCTGCAGGCAGCCCGACTTGACCAGCCCATCCACCACCGCCGTCGAAACGCCTGCGGCACCAATCAGCGCTGGCTTGGCCCAGGGGTAGCCGTCCTCCATCACTGAGAGCACCCGCGCCCGTGCATCCGTCATCCTCTCGGGTTCGGGCCCGCCGCGCTTGTAGGCAATCAGTGGGCGTGGCGGATCGAGCGCCTCGCGGCTGCGCAACGCGCCACGCAGCACCATTCCGGGCTGGGCCAGCGTATAGCGCGCCACCCAGTCGATGGTTTTCAAAAGCTCTTCGGAGAGCGAAGGCACATCAAAGACGTGCTCGATATCCTTGAGCCGGTTATGGGCGAAATTGTCCTTGGGCTCTCCCCAAACCACCCCGAGCGTGGGGCGCGGCCCCAGAGGTACGACGACGATCGATCCACGCGCGACCACTTTTCCTTCGGGCACCCGATAGGAATAAGGACCGTCGACGGCGACCGCCACCATCACTGCCACGACCGGACCGAGCGTCATCGAGAGCCTTTGCACTGGGAGAACGAAACGAGATCAATCATTGGGCACCATAATTGTCAAATGCGATTCGACCAGCCCCAATTGGCGCTCTGGTAACCTATGGGCGCTAACATCGCCCCATGACCGACACCGGCTTTGCCATCTCCGATACCCTTCGCGCCCACATATCGAACTGGCGGCGCGAGCTAGCAACCATCCGGCGGCTGTCCCCCAGGACGCTGGAGGCCTATGGTCGCGACGTCGACCAGTTCATGGCATTTCTGTCCGGCCACCTTGGCGGAACCGTCGACATCGCCGACCTCAAGACGCTCCGACCAGCCGATCTGCGCGCCTTTCTCGCCGCCCGCCGCCGCAATGATCTGGGCTCGCGCAGCCTCGCCCGCTCGCTTTCGGGCATAAAATCGCTGTTTACCCATCTCGAACGCGAAGGCATCATGGCGCTCGAGGCACTTTCGGTGATCCGCACGCCAAAACTGCCCCGATCCCTGCCCAAGCCGCTCTCGGCATCCGAAGCGAAAGGCGCCGGCCCCGCAATCCACGAGCTCGAAGACCGACCCTGGGTGGCAGCGCGCGATGCCGCAGCAATCGCCCTGTGCTACGGCGCCGGCCTGCGCATTTCCGAGGCCCTGGCCCTGACCCGCGCCGATCTCGACGCCAAGACCCTGCGGATAACCGGCAAGGGCAACAAGGTGAGGCTGGTGCCGCTGATCTCGCCGGTCAGGGCAGCCATCGAGGAATATATGCGGCTCTGCCCGTTCACCGTTTCGCCCAGCGAGCCCATGTTTCGCGGCGTACGCGGCGGCCCGCTCAGCCCTCGCCTGATTCAGTTGCGTCTCGAGCAGTTGCGCGGCGCCATGGGCCTGCCGGCTTCGGCAACACCGCACGCGCTGCGTCATTCCTTTGCCACCCACCTTCTGGCACGGGGCAGCGATCTGCGCGCTATCCAGGAATTGCTGGGTCACGCCTCGCTCTCGACCACCCAGATCTATACCCATATCGACGGCGAGCGACTGCTCGAGGCTTACCGCGCGGCCCATCCGCGCCGCTAGCGCCCGGCGCAATGGAGGTATAGGATCGCCGGACATTATTCTGGCCAGTACCTCCCCATGTCCGCTTTGTCTTCATCCGATCGGGATCAATTCACCGGTCTCGCACTCGCTGCGCTCGGCGCGGCCCTGTTTGCCACAAAGGGCATTTTCGTCAAGCTCGCCTACGCGCAGGGCCTCGATGCCATAACGACCCTGACCTGGCGCATGCTTCTGGCGACGCCGTTCTTTGCCCTTATGGGGTTTCTGGCCTACCGCGATCGCCGCGCGGGGCGGGGACGCCAGGCCAACAGGCCCGTGCCGGCGCGCTCGGTTGCCGGCGCTGCCGCCATCGGCATCCTTGGCTATTATGGGGCGAGTTTTCTCGACTTTCTCAGCCTCGACCTCATTACCGCCCAGCTCAACCGGCTGGTGCTTTTGACCTATCCGTTCATGGTCCTGATCCTGGGTGCGGTGCTGTTCCACCGCCCTCTCAGGGCATCTGTCGTGGGCGCGGCGCTTCTGGCATATGTGGGCATCGGGGTGATCTTTGGCCATGACATGGTGATCGAAGGCGAGAGTGTCGTGGCAGGCACGCTGTTCGCGCTGGCCAGCGCTTTGGCCTATGCGCTCTACCAGCTGTTTGCAAAGCCGCTGATCGATGCACTGGGCCCAAGACTGTTCACCGCCATTGCGATGATCGCGGCGGCGGGTGCGGTATTCATCCATTTTCTGGCCACTCACCCTCTGGCTGGTCTGGCAATCCCGCCCGGGACCTTTTCCATCCTGCTGGCGCTGGCGCTCGCCGCCACTGTCGCCCCGGTGTCCATCATTGCCGCAGCCATCGGCATGGTGGGCGCCGAGCGAACGGCGGTGTTCGGCAATATCTCGCCGATCCTGACCATTGTTCTCGCCATTTTCATTCTGGGTGAGCCCTTCACGCCGATCCATGGCGTGGGAACGGCACTGGTAATTTGCGGGATTTTGCTGTTCACTCGGCTCACAACCCAACCCAAAAGCGCGGTGCAAACCGGCCAGTAAGAGGGACGAGACTTTTATGAAAGCAACCAAGTTGATGATGAGCAGCGCCGTGCTCGCTCTCGGTCTTACGCTTGGCGCGCCGGCGTTGGCTCAGGATATCGATTTCGGGGACAATTCGAGCACCTGGGCCGACGACGGCCAGTGCGACGATCCACGCTTCGAAGGCCCTGGCGCGGCGCTGATCCGCAGCCCGGTCGATGAAATGCGCGACGCAGCGGACTGCGAGGCCGCGTTTGAAGCGGGCGAAGTCACCCTTGTTGCGGCCGACGAGCCCGTCGCCCCGGCCGCGCAGGACGCCGGCGAGATCGACTTTGGCGATGATTCGGGCGCCTGGGCCAATGACCAGGAGTGCGACGACCCTCGTTTCGGTGGCACCCTCGACAGCCATCTGATGGCCGACGCCACCGACTGCCGCACAGCCTATGAGGCCGGAGAGGTAACCTTCGAAGCCTCCAATGAGGTCAGCGGCGCGGTACAGCCGGACGGCGACATCGATTTCGGTGACGATTCTGGCGCCTGGGCCAATGACGGCGAATGCGACGATCCGCGCTTCGGCGGTTCGCTCGCCAGCCACGAGATGGCCGATGCCACCGATTGCCGCACTGCCTATGAGGCCGGAGTGGTAACCTATGATGCGCCCGACGACACAAGCAGTGACGCCGTCGCGGGCGACATCGATTTCGGTAACGATACAGGCACTTTTGCCAATGATGGCGAATGTGACGATCCGCGCTTTGGCGGCTCGCTGACCAGCCACGAAATGGCCGACGCCACCGATTGCCGCACCGCCTACGAAGCCGGTGAAGTGACCTATGACGCGCCTGACGAGAGCGGAAGCGACGTCGCGCTCGGCGACATCGACTTTGGCGATGATTCAGGCAACTGGGCCAATGACGGTGAGTGCGACGACCCCCGCTTCGGTGGCGCTCTCGAAAGTCACGAGATGGCCGATGCCACCGACTGCCGTGAGGCTCTGGAAGCTGGCGAGGTTACCTATATGGGCGAGGGCTCGGGCACCACGATGATCGACGGCATCGATTTCGGCGATGATTCGGGCACCTATTCCAACGATGCCGAATGTGACGATCCGCGCTTTACCGGCTCGGGAGTTGGCGTTGCGCTAGACGATCATCTGATGGCCGATGCCACCGATTGTTCCACCGCCTATTCCGAGGGCACCGTAACGCTTGCCGAAGAGGGTTCGGACAGCGGTTCGAACGGTGATTTCCGGATCAATTTCGGCGATGACTCAAGCGCTTCGGCCTATGATGGCGTGTGCGACGACCCCCGTTTTCAGGGGCGTGGCGGCGCGCTCGAACTGCTCGAATCCAACCTGCTCGCCGATGCCAGCGATTGCCGGGCCGCCTATGAATCCGGCACCGTGACCTACGAGCCGTAAATCTGAACACCGCAAACACCAAGGGCCGCATTCCTCTCGGATGCGGCCCTTTTTATGTCTACAAGGTCCAGCCTGTCAGATGTGAATCGACCCGTCGCCCAGCCCCAGCGCGGCTTCGCGCACCGCTTCGCTCATTGTGGGATGGGCGTGGCAGGTGCGGGCCAGATCCTCGGCCGAGCCGCCAAATTCCATCAGCACTGCGGCTTCGTGGATCATTTCACCGGCGCCCTTGCCAACGATGTGGCAGCCCAGAACCCGGTCGGTTTCCTTGTCGGCGAGGATCTTGACGAACCCCTGCGGCGCGAGCATCGCCTTGGCTCGACCATTGGCGGTAAAGGGGAATTTAGCCGCCTTATAGGCAATACCCTCGGCCTTTAAGTCTTCTTCGGTCTTGCCGACCGAGGCGACTTCGGGGTTGGTGTAAACGACGCCGGGGATGACATCATAATTGACGTGACCGGCCTGGCCGGCGAGGATTTCGGCAATCGCGATGCCTTCGTCCTCGGCCTTGTGGGCCAACATCGGTCCGGCGATCACGTCCCCGATCGCGTAGATGCCATCGAGATTTGTCTTGTAATGTCCGTTAGTTACCACCCGGCCGCGCTTGTCGCGCTCGATGCCGAGATCGTCCAGCCCGAGCCCGTCGGTGAAGGGGATGCGGCCGATCGAGACCAGCGCGATGTCGGTTTCGAGCGTCGAAGCCTCGCCGCCCGCGGCGGGCTCAAGGGACGCGACGAGACCGGATTCGGTCTTTTCGATGCCAGTGACCTTGGTGCCGAGTTTGAAGTCAAACCCTTGTTTTGACAGCATTCTCTGGAACTGTTTGGCGACGTCGAGGTCCATGCCGGGCAGGATACGATCAAGAAATTCAACGACCGTAACCTTGGCGCCGAGGCGGGCCCAGACCGAGCCGAGCTCGAGGCCGATAACGCCGGCACCGATAACCAGAAGGTTATCTGGCACCTTGTCGAGTTTGAGGGCCCCGGTCGAAGTGACGATTTTCTCTTCGTCAATCTCGATGCCCGGCAAATTGGCCGACACCGAACCAGTGGCGATGACGATGTTTTTGGTTTCGATCCCCGTTTCCGAACCGTCCTCTGCGGTGACGGTCACCTTGCCCTGGGCGGCGATCTTACCGGTGCCTTTAAAGGCGGTTATCTTGTTCTTTTTGAACAGATATTCGATGCCACCAGTGTTCGACGCCACCGTATCGTCCTTGTGCGCCATCATGGCGGGCAGGTTGAGCTTGGGCGCGCCGACCTCGATGCCGAGCTGGGGGAAGGTGTGGCCGGCTTCCTCAAACATTTCCGACGCGTGCAGCAGGGCCTTGGACGGTATGCAGCCGATATTGAGGCAGGTGCCGCCGAAGCTTGGCCATTTCTCGACAACAGCAACCTTCATGCCCAGTTGCGCGGCGCGAATGGCGCAGACATAGCCGCCCGGTCCGGTGCCGATGACGGTGAGATCGAAACTTTCGGCCATGAATTTTATCCTTAAATCAACGGTTTGCCAGCTTGGGCGCGTCAGATGACGAGCCCGATCAGCATCACCAGCAACCCAAGGCACGCGACCGTATAGGCCAGCGACCGGATATAGGCGATGCCCTGAATATAGAGCGGGATATAGGCGATGCGGGCCACGATATAGAGGGCGGCGCCACCCTGGGTCAGCCAGTTCGAACCACCCGAAACCACCACCACCAGCGCCAGGGCGATGAAGGCGGGATACGTTTCGAGGTAGTTGTCCAGCATGCGCTTCGCGCGGGCCGCCTTGCCGGTCAGCGGGCGGTCCTCGTCACGCGGGCTGGCATTGTATTCGGACCCCAATTGCGCGGTCAGAAGCAGCGCCTGGATGGTGATCTGCGCGAAAAGCAGCACCACCGAACCAACCACCATCCATAACTCGAATGTCATGATTTGAACGCTCCCATGGGGCAATGTTGGCTCGAAAATCTATGGACTTGAGTGTTCGGGAGCCCAATATTGCCAATCATTGCCGTTTCGGTGTTGCCGCCCTCGAAAAGGGCTAGAGGTCGAGGACCAGCCGCTGCGGATCTTCGAGGCTTTCCTTGACGCGGACCAGGAAGGTGACCGCTTCCTTGCCGTCCACGATCCGGTGATCGTAAGAGAGCGCCAGATACATCATCGGGCGGACAACGACCTGACCGCCGACCACGACGGGGCGCTCCTGGATCTTGTGCATGCCCAGAATGCCCGACTGGGGGGCATTGAGGATCGGGGTGCTCATCAGCGAGCCGTAAACGCCGCCATTGGAGATGGTGAAGGTGCCGCCCTGCATGTCGGCCATGGAAAGCTGACCGTCGCGCGCTGCGCGTCCGAGCCGGGAGATTTCCTTTTCGACCTCGGCGATGCTCATCTGGTCGGCATCACGCACCACCGGAACCACGAGGCCCTTTTCGGTACCAACCGCAACGCCGATATGGGCGAAGTTCTTGTAGATGATGTCGGTGCCGTCGATTTCGGCATTGACCGCCGGGATTTCCTTGAGAGCGTGGACAACGGCCCGTGTGAAAAAGCCCATGAAGCCCAGTTTGACGCCGTGCTTTTTCTCGAACAGCTCCTTGTAGGAATTGCGCAGATCCATGACCGGCTTCATGTCCACCTCGTTGAAGGTGGTGAGCATGGCCGCCGAATTCTGGGCATCCTTCAGGCGCTTGGCGATGGTCTGGCGCAGCCGGGTCATCTTGACCCGCTCTTCCCCGCCCTGATCCTCGGCCCGTGCGGCACGCGGAGCGGCCGGGGCCGGCGCTTCGGCCTTGGACGACCCTGTGGTGTCGAGCGCCTTGAGCACGTCTTCTTTCAGAACCTGGCCACGCTTGCCCGAGCCGGCAACCGAGGACGGCTCGATATCACGCTCTTCCATCATCTTGGCAGCGGACGGGGCGGGCGGCATTTCGGTCCCGGCGGCGGGAGCCTCTGCGGGCTTTGCGGCTTCGCCTTTGGGCGCTTCGGCTTTGGACTCTTCAGTCTTGGGATCTTGCTTGGGCTCTTCGGCCGATTTGGCCGGGGCGGCACCGGCGGCAATTGCCGCGATCAGCGCGCCGACCTCGACGGTATCGCCCTCATTGACCGAAATCGCTTCGAGCGTGCCCGAGACCGGGGCGGGAACCTCGATGGTCACCTTGTCGGTTTCAAGCTCGACGATGGGCTCGTCGGCCGAAACGGCATCGCCGACCTTTTTGAACAATTGGCCGATGGTGGCTTCGGTGACGCTTTCGCCCAGGGTCGGGACGCGGACTTCAGTGGACATCTCTTAATATCCTTGTTCGATTTGGGGCCCCGGCCACAGGGGCCGGGTCTGGTCGATCTTGGGGTTTACTCGAAGGCTTCGTCGAGGAAGGCCTGCAGCTGGGCGACATGGGTGCGCATCAGGCCCGTGGCGGTCGAGGCCGAGGCCGGACGGCCCACATAGCGCGGACGCCCGCCCGGACGGCCCATCTGCTCGAGCACCCATTCGATATAGGGCTGAACGAACGACCAGGCGCCCATGTTCTTGGGCTCTTCCTGACACCAGACGACTTCGGCGTTGGTAAACCGGCTCAACTCGTCGATCAGCGCCTTGGCCGGGAACGGATAGAGCTGTTCGAGACGCATCAGATAGACGTCGTTGATGCCGCGCTTTTCGCGATCTTCGAGCAGATCGTAATAGACCTTGCCCGTGCAGATCACCACGCGCCTTATCTTGTCGTCGCCCACCAGATTGATTTCGGTCTTGGGCAGGCCAGGGGCTTCGGCATCGTCCCAGAGCAGGCGATGGAAGAACGTATCGGAGCCCATTTCCGCCAGACCCGATACCGCCCGCTTGTGGCGCAGCAGCGATTTGGGGGTCATGATGATCAACGGCTTGCGGAAGTCGCGCTTGAGCTGACGGCGCAGCGCATGGAAATAATTGGCCGGCGTGGTGCAGTTGAGCACCTGCATGTTGTCTTCGGCACAAAGCTGCAAAAAGCGTTCGGGGCGGGCCGAGGAATGCTCGGGACCCTGGCCTTCATAGCCATGCGGCAACAGCATCACCAGACCACTCATGCGCAGCCATTTGCGTTCGCCCGCCGCGATGAACTGATCGATGATCACCTGCGCGCCATTGACGAAATCGCCGAACTGGGCCTCCCAGACCGTGAGCGCATTGGGCTCGGCCAGCGAATAGCCGTATTCGAACCCGAGCACGGCCTCTTCGGACAGCATCGAATTGATGACTTCGTAGCGGGCCTGCCCGTCAACGAGGTTGTTGAGCGGGGTGAAGGTGGATTCGTTTTCCTGGTCGTAGAGCACCGAATGGCGCTGGGAGAACGTGCCGCGCTCCACATCCTGGCCCGAAAGGCGGACCGGATGGCCATCTTCGAGCAGCGAGGCAAAACCCAGCGCTTCGGCGGTGGCCCAGTCGATCCCCTCGCCTTCGGTGATCATCTTCTTGCGGTTGTCGAGGAACCGCTGGACGGTGCGGTGAGCGTGGAAATCGCCCGGCACGCTGGTCAGCCTTTCGCCGAGCGTCTTGAGCCGGTCCATATCGATACCGGTGACACCACGGCGCGGGCCATCGACTTCGGCGAGCTTGATGTTTTTCCAGGCACCGTCGAGCCAGTCGGCCTTGTTGGGGCGATAATCCTGCCCCGCCTCGAACTCGGCCTCGAGCCTGGCGCGCCAGTCGGCCTTGAGCTTGTCGAAGTCTTCGGCGGAGAGGACGCCCTCATCGACCAGCTTGCTGCCATAAATGTCCAGCGTCGTCTTGTGGCTGCGGATGGCCTTGTACATGAGCGGCTGGGTAAAGCTGGGCTCGTCGCCTTCATTGTGTCCGAACCGGCGGTAGCAAAACATGTCGATAACGACAGGACGGCCGAACTTCTGGCGGAACTCGGTGGCGATCTTTGCGGCGTAAACCACGGCCTCGGGATCGTCGCCATTACAATGAAAGACCGGCGCCTCGATCATCTTGGCCACATCGGTCGGGTACGGCGAGGACCGCGAGAAATGCGGACTGGTGGTGAACCCGATCTGGTTGTTGATCACGAAGTGGATCGACCCGCCGGTGCGATGGCCCTTCAAACCCGAAAGCCCGAAACACTCGGCCACGACGCCCTGCCCGGCAAAGGCCGCATCGCCATGCAGCAGCAGTGGCAGCACCGAAGTGCGGTCGGTGTCGCGCGTATCGGATACGAACCGGCCGTCCTTTGCCGAAAGCTGGTCCTGCTTGGCGCGCGATTTGCCCAGAACCACCGGATTGACGATTTCCAGATGGCTGGGGTTGGCGGTGAGCGAAAGATGCACCGAATTGCCGTCGAACTCACGGTCCGACGATGCGCCAAGGTGATATTTGACGTCGCCCGACCCTTCCACGTCGTCAGGGTAGAACGCGCCACCCTTGAACTCGTGAAACAGGGCGCGATGGGGCTTGGCCATCAACTGGGTCAAGACATTGAGCCGGCCGCGATGCGCCATGCCCAGAACGATATCCTTGACCCCAAGCGCGCCGCCGCGCTTGACGATCTGTTCGAGCGCCGGGATCAGCGCTTCGCCGCCATCCAGACCAAACCGCTTGGTGCCGGTATATTTGACGTCGAGGAATTTCTCGAACCCCTCGGCTTCGGCCAGTTTGTTCAGGATCGCCCGCTTGCCCTGGGGGGTGAAGGTGATTTCCTTGTCCGGGCCTTCGATGCGCTCCTGGATCCAGGCCTTGGCCTCGGGATCGGAGATGTGCATGAACTCGATGCCCAGCGTGCCGCAATAGGTACGTTTGAGGATTTCGAGCATCTGGGGCACGGTGGCAAATTCGAGCCCGAGATAATTGTCGATGAAGATTTCGCGGGTGTAATCGGCCTCGGAAAACCCGTAAGCCGCCGGATCGAGCTCGGGGGCGTCCTCGCTTTTTTCGAGCCCGAGCGGATCGAGATTGGCGTGCAGATGTCCGCGCATGCGGTAGGCGCGGATCATCATGATGGCGTGGATCGAATCCCGTGTCGCCTGCATGACGGCTTCTGTGGAAACCACCTCGCCGCCGGCTTTGGCCTTTTCGGTGACCGCCTTTTGGGCCTTGACCGCCACTTCGCCCCAATTGCCATCGAGCGCGGAGATCATCTCGCCATTGGTGGCGCGCGGCCAGTCGGCGCGCTGCCAGCTTGGGCCATCGGCGTTTTTGGTGACGCAATCGGCACTGTCGGCAAGATTGTCGAAGAACTCCGCCCAACTGGGATCGACGCTTTTCGCGTCGGTCTTGTAGCGGGCGTACAGCGCGTCGATGTAATCGGCATTGCCGCCATAAAGGAAGGAAGTGAGGAGGAACGCTTCGTTCTGGTCCTGTCGTGCCATTTCGCTCTCGATTGGGGGTCCCGATCCCCCTCAGTAAAGATGTGTTCAACCCGCCCGGTATGGGCCGCCAAATTCGGTTGAACTATGGCGTTTCCGCCTGTCGATTTGGTTAACCGGGACCTAAGTCCCGGTCACCGATAACATTGTCGTGTCTCAGCCTTTAAGGACTTCGACCAGCGTTGTGCCAAGCCGCGCGGGCGAGGGCGAAACCGTAATGCCCGCCGCTTCCATGGCGGCGATTTTCGATTCCGCATCGCCCTTGCCGCCCGAGACCACGGCGCCCGCATGGCCCATGGTCTTGCCCTTGGGTGCCGTGCGGCCCGCGATGAAGCCTGCCATGGGTTTCGAGCGCCCCTTTTTGGCTTCGTCGATCAGGAACTGGGCGGCGTCCTCTTCGGCCGAGCCGCCGATTTCGCCGATCATGATGATGGATTCGGTCGCGTCGTCGGCCAAAAACATCTCGAGCACGTCGATGAATTCGGTGCCCTTGACCGGATCGCCGCCAATGCCGACCGCCGTTGTCTGGCCAAGGCCCTCATTTGTGGTCTGGAACACAGCTTCATATGTAAGCGTGCCCGAGCGCGACACAATGCCCACCGAACCCTTGCGGAAGATCGAACCGGGCATGATGCCGATCTTGCATTCTTCCGGGGTGAGGATGCCGGGGCAGTTGGGGCCCAGAAGGCGCGAATTGGACTTTTCGAGCCGGGCCTTCACCCGCACCATGTCGGAAACCGGAATACCTTCAGTGATGCAGGTGATGAAACCAATTTCGGCTTCGATCGCCTCGATGATGGCATCGGCCGCACCCGCGGGGGGCACATAGATGACCGAAGCGTCCGCCCCGGTCTTTTCCTTGCCTTCGGCGACGGTGGCGAAAATGGGAAGCTGTTCCCCGCCCGCGCCCGACCAGGTCTCTCCGCCCTTTTTGGGGTGGATGCCGCCGACCATCTGGGTGCCGTAATAGGCCAGCGCCTGTTCGGTGTGGAACGTGCCGGTCTTGCCGGTCAGGCCCTGCACGAGGATCTTGGTGTCTTTATTGACGAGAATGGACATGTCTTTGGCTAAATCCTGTCTGTTCGGGCTTAGGCGACGGCCGCAACGATCTTCTGGGCAGCGTCATCGAGATCGTCGGCGGCGGTGATCGCCAGCCCCGATTCGTTGAGGATCTTCTTGCCCAGCTCGACATTGGTGCCTTCAAGGCGCACGACCAGCGGAATGGTCAGGCCCACTTCCTTGACGGCGGCGACCACGCCCTCGGCGATCACGTCACACTTCATGATGCCGCCGAAGATGTTGACCAGAATGCCTTCGACCTTGGGGTCGGCGGTGATGATCTTGAAGGCCGCGGCGACCTTTTCCTTTGACGCGCCACCGCCAACGTCACAGAAATTGGCCGGCTCCTTGCCGTAGAGGTGGATGATGTCCATGGTCGCCATGGCCAGCCCGGCGCCGTTGACCATGCAGCCGATATTGCCGTCCATGGGCACATAGGCCAGATCCCATTTGGACGCCTCGATCTCCTTGGCGTCTTCCTCGGTCTCGTCGCGCAGGGCAAAGATGTCGGAATGGCGGAACAGGGCGTTGCCGTCAAAGCTCACCTTGGCGTCGAGAACGCGCAGATGGCCGTCAGTCATCACGATGAGCGGGTTGATTTCCAGAAGCGCCATGTCTTTTTCGACGAACGCCTTGTAGAGCGCCGGAAAGAGGGACTTGGCGTCCTCGGCGGCAGCGCCCGCGAGCTTCAGCGCACTCGAAATCTCGCTCACATTCGCAGTGGTGACGCCCGCTTCGGGATCGATGGCGACGGTGACGATCTTTTCGGGCGTGTCATGGGCGACCTGCTCGATGTCCATGCCGCCTTCGGTGGACACAACGAACGCCATCTTGCCCACCGAACGGTCGACCAGCAGCGAGCAATAGAGTTCACGATCGATGTCGGCGCCGTCCTCGATATAGAGGCGGTTGACCTGCTTGCCCGCATCGCCGGTCTGGGCGGTGACCAGCGTGTTGCCGAGCATGTCACGAACGTTGGCCACGACCTCCTCGATCGACTTGGCCAGCCGCACGCCGCCCTTGGCATCGGGGCCGAGCTCTTTGAACTTGCCCTTGCCGCGCCCGCCGGCGTGGATCTGGGACTTGACCACATAGAGCGGGCCGGGAAGCGATTTTGCAGCCGCTTCGGCCTCATCTGCACTCATGATGGCCACGCCCTTGGCGACCGGGGCGCCGTAGCCCTTGAGCAGTTCCTTGGCCTGGTATTCGTGAATGTTCATCGCGGGTACGAACCTTTTTTAGCGTTCGGCAGAAAGGGAAAAGCCCGGAGACGGTGTCTCCGGGCCGGATCGGTTACGCCAGTTTCGGCGCGATCTTCTTGCAGGCTTCGACAAGCCCGTCGACCGAAGCGACAGAGGCGTCGAACATCTTCTTTTCAGAAGCGTTGAGTTCGATCTCGACCACCCGCTCGACACCGCCCGCCCCGATCACCACCGGAACGCCGACATAGGTATCGGACAGGCCGAACTGGCCGGTCAGATGCGCGGCGCAGGGCAGGATGCGCTTTTTGTCCTTGAGATAACATTCGGCCATCTCGACGGCCGACGCGGCGGGGGCATAAAAGGCCGAACCGGTTTTCAGCAACCCAACGATCTCGGCGCCGCCATCGCGGGTGCGCTGGATGATTTCGTCGAGCTTGTCCTTGCTCATCCAGCCCATCTTGACCATGTCGGGGAGCGGAATGCCGGCAACCGTCGAATAGCGCGCCAGCGGCACCATGGTGTCCCCATGCCCGCCCATCACGAACGCTGTAACATCCTGCACGGACACATTGAGCTCATCGGCGATGAAGTGACGGAAGCGCGCGCTGTCGAGCACGCCCGCCATGCCGACCACCTTTTCGGCCGGAAGGCCGGAGAATTTCTGCAGCGCCCAGACCATGGCGTCGAGCGGGTTGGTGATGCAGATCACGAACGCGTCGGGGGCGTATTTGGAAATGCCCGCGCCGACCTGCTCCATGACTTTCAAATTGATTTCCAGAAGGTCGTCGCGGCTCATGCCCGGCTTGCGCGGCACGCCGGCGGTGACGATGACCACATCGGCGCCCTCGATGTCCTTGTATTCGGACGTGCCCTTGAGGGTGGAATTGTATCCTTCGACCGGACCCGACTGGGCCAGATCGAGCGCCTTGCCCTGGGGCACGCCGTCAACGATATCGAACAGCATGACGTCGCCAAGTTCCTTGAGCGCCACCAGATGTGCGAGTGTCCCCCCGATCTGACCGGCACCGATCAGAGCGATTTTCTTACGCGCCATGAGCAAGTTTCCCTATAGGTAAAGTAACGTTTTCCTCGCGCCCTCCATAGACCCTGCGGTCTTTGGACGCAAGTGAACCGTTCGTATTACGATCAAGGATTGTTTGGACGCACGGCCAACCCAGCCACAACCGTCACCCCGGCCTGGAGCCGGGGTCCAATAAACTCCGCGGTCGAAGCGGCAGATGGTGCAATGCGACGAGGCCGGGGGTAATGGATCCCGGATCAAGTCCGGGTTGGCGACGGGGAGGGAGAAACGACGGGGTTTGCCACTTTCCCTGCCGCGTCAATTAAGTCAGGAAGACTGACCTGAACCGGTGCGCAGGGGCTGGGCGATGTAATCGGCCGAGCGCATCTCCTCGAGCCGGGACAGACAACGGGCAAACTCGAACCGGGTCCTTTCGTCCTGGGCGAGATCGTCGAGCGGGGCGGCAAAGCTGGCGGCGAGCTTGACCCCGCGATCGTAGAGCGTATCGACGAGCAGGATGAAGCGCTTGGCGGCGTCCGATCTGAGCCGGTCAAACACCGGCACATGATCGATCATCAGCGTGTGAAAACGGTTGGCCAGCTTGAGATAATCGCGCGCGCCGAGCGGGCGTTCGCACAGATCGGCGAAATCGAACCGCGCCACGCCCATGGCCTGGGCCGGAACGGCGATGACGCGGCCAAGGCTTTCAATGGCGTCGGGCTTTGGCTCGGCCCCGCCCGTCAGGTGATCAAACAGACCATCCATTTCGCCATCGACATCGGGCCCGGTGCCGATCTTGTAGACGTCCTGGGCATCGAGCCGTTCGCGCCGATAGTCGGTATCCGCATCGAGATTGAAGACATCGGTATGGGCCGTGAGCAGATCGATGAAGGGCTCGAAAAGCTGGCGGTTGAGCCCGTTCCAGTAGAGTTTTTCGGGCGGGATGTTGGAGGTGGCCACCACCACGACCCCATCGGCGAACAAGATCTCGAACAGGCGCGACAGCAGCATGGCATCGGTGATGTCGGAAACGAAGAACTCGTCGAAACACAACAGCCGCACCGAGCGGGTGATGGGCCGCGCCACTGCCGGGATGGGATCACGGGAGCCCTTGGTCCCGGGATTTTCAGAACGGAACTTGGCGATCCCCTCATGCACCTCGTTCATGAATTCATGGAAATGCACGCGCCGTTTGGCGCTGACCGGGACCGTTCTGTAAAACAGATCCATGAGCATGGTCTTGCCCCGGCCCACATCGCCCCAGATGTAGAGGCCCTTGGGCGCTTCGCGCTTGCGCCGGAACAGGGCGGACAAAACCGAGCCCGCATGGGCTTCGAGCTGATCGAGCCCTTCGGCGACCTTCTGCAATTTTTCGACAGCGTGCTTTTGCGCCGCGTCGGGCTTGACCTGCCCGGCGACGATCATGTCGGCATACGCATCGACAATGGAGCCCGAGGCTCCTTCGCTCCCGGTCAAGCCCCGGAATCTTTCGCGCTACATTGGCTCATCGGCCCCCGGTATTCTTGTGGTCGCCTTCCCGAACCGAAAAAGTGGCGTCCACTTTTTCCGGGAAAGCTCCCTAGCCGACCATTGAAACGGACTGACCGCCCGCAAGCGTGCCCACGAACCGGTTGCCGCTCTGGAACAGCGTGCCGACCAACTCGTCGCTCTCGTTATAGAACTGGATCTGGTTGCCCAGAAGGTTCCACGAGGTCACGTCCATAAGGCCCTCAACCATGCAACCCGGCGTCGAAGCGCGATAGCGGCCGGTGGAGCCCTTGGCGGTATAGGTGAGATTGAGACGGCACTGTTCGGCGCCGACCATCACGGTCCAGCCGCCCAAAAGCTGCTCGATGGTGACGCTGCCGGTCAGATTGCGCCCGCCCGTGGTGTTGCCGGGACTGCCCACATCGTCGAGCAGGAAACCCGGCGAACTGGTCGACGCGCTGCCATCGAGCGATGCGGTGTTGCCCGGCACGGTGGGCGTGCCTGTGGTGGGCGGGTCTTGTGGCAGAACAGTCGACCCGTCGATGGGCGGCAGGTCGGACGTGGAGACCGAACCTGTCTGCACCGGCTGAAGGGTCGGCGGTGGCGGCGTGGCGGTGACCGTAGGGGCCGACCGGCCGAATGAGGTCGGCGAACAGGCACCAAGCACTGCGGTGCCACCGATGACCATCATCACTGCGAGCGATCTTGTAAGAGTTCCAACCATAACAGCTCCATGTGTTCGGCCCGGACGGGACATGCGGGAACGTAAAGCGTTCCGTACCGTTCCAACGGCGCTGCCGGCGGCCTTGCTTGTCGTGCGGATCGAGATCAAAAGGCACGAAACCTTTCGCTTTTCGGCCCTTTGGGGCCGTGATCGCGCTCCGACCTCTTTGGCTTTAAGGCGGCAGCGTTCAAGACTCAAGCCCTCCGGTCCGTCCAAAGGGTTCAGCGTTAACTATTGTGGCCAATATGGCGGTTATGGGACAACATCGGTTTGGGCCCCCGTGCCACTGATCCAAAAGGAAAGACCGGATGGGATTTTACGTCCACCTCAAGGCTTTCATGGCTTCGATTGCCGGAAGCTTCTGGTTTATGCCGCTGTTGATGGCCATGGCCGGGATTGCGCTGGGCAATCTGTTTGTCTTGATCGACACCATCGATGCGCTT
Organism: Pelagibacterium nitratireducens; assembly: GCF_037044555.1. Lineage (NCBI taxonomy): Bacteria > Pseudomonadati > Pseudomonadota > Alphaproteobacteria > Hyphomicrobiales > Devosiaceae > Pelagibacterium > Pelagibacterium nitratireducens. The sequence goes on along the minus strand of NZ_CP146275.1, from coordinate 207,936 downwards.
TCCAACCTGCGCGAGCAATCCTTTTATCCCCGGTTCGGTCCTGAAGGTGCAAGGGCCGTTCTGACCACCATTGCCGGGGGCATGATGACCATGGCCTCTCTGGTCTTTTCCCTGACCTTTGTGGGACTGACCCAGCTCTCGGGACAATTGGGTCCGCGCGTGCTGATCATGTTCATGCAGGACCGGACCACCCAGTCGGTTCTGGGTGCCTTTGTGGGCGTGTTCCTGTTCGCCCTCGTGGTGCTGGGGGAAGTGAGCGAGCTCGAGGACGGGTTCGTGCCCGAGCTCGCCGTGGCCGCCACAATCGTCATCGCCACCGGCGCGTTCGGGCTGGTGATCTATTTCGTCCACCACATGGCGCTGTCGATCCAGGCCGATGTCATCGTCGCCGATCTGGGCAAGCGGTTCGCCAAGTCCGTCGGCAAGGTCGCCGCCAGGGCCGATGCCTCCGATATCGCCAGCGCCAACCGCCGCCTCAAAGAGTTCGACGGCTTTGCCGGGGCGCCCGTTCCTGCACCCGGCAGCGGCTATATCCGCCACATCGCCTACGATCAGCTGCTCCACATTCTAAAGGACAACAGCCTGCGCCTCGAAATCGATCTGCGGGTTGACGATTATGTGGCCGAAGGCATGCCTATGGCGCATGTGGAGGGACCTGCTCCCGACATCAGGGCGCTGATCAAATGCTTTACCATCGGACCGCGCCGCGACGTGCTCCAGGAAGCCACCTATGAGGCGCGTGCGCTGATCGATATCGCCTTGCGGGCGCTCTCGCCCGGCATCAACGATCCCAACACAGCCGTCGCCGCCATCGATCATATGAGCGGCTCGCTCCTGCCGCTGGTCCGCTCGGACGGCGTGCCCCGGGTGCTGTTCACCAGCGATGGGCGTGCCGCGCTCAAGCGGCCCGAGCTGGGGCTGGCCCACTATCTCGACCTGATCGTGCCCGCGCTGTTGCCGGCCATGCGCACCGATACGCTGGCCACCGAAAGGCTGATCGAGCTCTTGATCCTTTTCGATCGGGTGAGCCGGCAGGAGCACCAGCGTGAAGCGATTACCAAATGGCGTAAGGTGATGGCCCGCGACGTGGACAACCACCAGCTGCCGCAAACCATGGTGGACTGGCTCAAGGACAAGGCGACCGAGTGAGGTGTTGCGCGAACACGTGCTCAAACCACATTGTCTCCACACTGGTCATCCCGGGCGAAGACCCGGGATCCGTAAGCGGCAGAGCCGGGGTTTTTATCTCGGACGCTGAGTGTACTGGGCCCCGGGTCAAGCCGGGGTGACAGGGTGGGGAAGGCAGCAGCGGCGTTGCCCAATGGGCTCGCTGCAAGCGGCTCTAGCGGTCCAGCATGTCCTTGAGCAACGCTTCGGCCAGCGGCTGGGCGTCGCGGGCCTCATGGGTGGGCACGGCGATGGCCAGGCCCTTGCCCGTCAGCCCCGCCCCGATGCCCGGCAGCCCGCCATCGGTGATTTCGCGCGGGGTGAACCCGTGCGCCTGAAGCGCGGTGACCATGAGCCGGGCCACCGATTCGCGTTCGACATAGACAATGGTTTCATAGTCGGTCATGGCGCGGCTCCTTAAAAGCAAACGGGGTCCGTGGACTGTCCACGGACCCCTTTAACGTCTATCGCATGGCGCCGGTTCAGGCCACCTTGCGTTCGACCATCATCTTCTTGATTTCGGCAATCGCCTTGGCCGGGTTGAGCCCTTTGGGGCAGACCTTGGCGCAGTTCATGATGGTGTGGCAGCGATAGAGCTTGAAGGGGTCTTCAAGATCGTCGAGGCGTTCGGACGTGGCTTCGTCGCGGCTGTCGATCAGCCAGCGATAGGCCTGCAACAGCACGGCCGGACCGAGATATTTTTCGCCGTTCCACCAATAGGACGGGCACGAGGTCGAGCAGCACGCGCACAATATGCACTCGTAAAGCCCGTCGAGCTTGGCCCTGTCCTCTTTCGACTGCAGCCATTCGGTGTCCGGGGTGGGTGATTTGGTCTGCAGCCATGGCTGGACCGATTTGTGCTGCTCGTAAAAGGTCGAAAGGTCGGGCACCAGATCTTTCACAACCGGCATGTGCGGCAGCGGATAGACGGCGATCGGGCCGTTTGAAACCTCGTCCATGCCCTTGGTGCAGGCCAGCGTATTGGCGCCGTCGATGTTCATGGCGCACGAACCGCAAATCCCTTCGCGGCACGAGCGGCGCAGGGTGAGCGTGGGATCGATGTTGTTCTTGATCCACAAGAGCCCATCGAGAATCATCGGCCCGCAATCGTCGAGATCGACGAAATAGACGTCGATGCGCGGATTGTCGCCCGTGTCGGGATCGTAGCGATAGACCTTGTATTCACGCAGGTTCGTCGCGCCGTCCGGCTTTGGCCAGGTCTTGCCCTTTTTGGGGCGGGAGCGCTTGTCGAGGACGAGTTCAGCCATGTTTCGTTCGCTCCTTAGTAAACGCGGGCCTTGGGCGCGATCTTTTTGAGATCAATGCCATCGGACAGCGGATCGACGTGAACCGGACGGTAGCCGAGCGTCACCTTGCCCGCATCATCGATCCAGCTCAGCGTGTGCTTGCGCCAGTTGACGTCGTCGCGATCGGCGAAATCCTCGCGGGCGTGAGCGCCGCGGCTCTCCTTGCGCGCCGCGGCCGAATAGACCGTGGTGATGGCGTTGGCCATGAGGTTTTCAAGCTCGAGGGTTTCCACAAGATCGGAATTCCAGATCATCGAGCGGTCGGTGACCTTGACGTCGGCGAGGTCGGCCCAGATGCCTGAAATCCGCTCACAGCCCGCTTCGAGGGTTTCCTGGGTGCGGAAAACGGCGGCGTCTTCCTGCATGGCGCGCTGCATCTTGTCGCGCAGTTTTGCGGTCGGCGCGCTGCCATTGGCATGACGCAGCCGGTCGAACCGGGCGAGGATCTTGTCGTCCTGGGCGCTGTTGATCGAAGGGATCGGTGCGCTCCGGTCCATCACCGCGCCGGCCCGCAGCGCGGCGGCGCGGCCGAACACCACAAGATCGGTCAGCGAGTTGGACCCCAGCCGGTTGGCGCCGTGCACCGAAGCGCAGGCCGCTTCGCCCACCGCCATCAGCCCGGGCACCACGCGATCGGGATCGCCCTCGGTGGGGTTGAGCACCTCGCCGTGATAATTGGCCGGGATGCCGCCCATATTGTAGTGGACGGTGGGAATGACCGGGATCGGCTCGCGGGTGAGATCGACGCCGGCAAAAATCTTTGCCGATTCCGAAATGCCCGGCAGCCGCTCATGGAGCACGGCGGGATCGAGATGGTCGAGGTGCAGGAAGATGTGGTCGCCCTTGGCGCCCACGCCCCGCCCCTCGCGGATTTCCATGGTCATGCAGCGACTAACGACGTCGCGGGACGCCAGATCCTTGGCGTTGGGGGCATAGCGCTCCATGAAGCGCTCGCCCTCGGAATTGACGAGATATCCGCCCTCACCGCGCGCGCCCTCGGTGATGAGGCACCCCGAGCCGTAAATGCCCGTGGGGTGGAACTGGACGAATTCCATATCCTGGAGCGGCAGCCCGGCGCGGGCCACCATGCCGTTGCCATCGCCCGTGCAGGTGTGGGCCGACGTGGCCGAGAAGTAGGCGCGTCCGTACCCGCCGGTGGCCAGCACAACCATCTTGGCGCGGAAGCGGTGGATGGTGCCATCGTCGAGCTTCCAGGCGATGACGCCCTGGCATTCCCCATTCTCGCCCATGATCAGATCGAGCGCGAAATACTCGACGAAGAACTCGGCGTTGTTGCGCAACGACTGGCCATAAAGCGTGTGCAGGATGGCATGGCCGGTGCGGTCAGCCGCCGCGCAGGTGCGCTGCACCGGGGGGCCTTCGCCATATTCGGTCATGTGACCGCCGAACGGGCGCTGATAGATCTTGCCCTGTTCGGTGCGCGAAAACGGCACGCCGTAATGCTCGAGCTCGTAGATCGCCTGGGGGGCCTCGCGGGCCAGATATTCCATGGCGTCATTATCGCCCAGCCAGTCCGACCCCTTGACGGTGTCGTACATGTGCCACTGCCAGCTGTCGGGGCCCATGTTGGAGAGCGAGGCCGCGATGCCGCCCTGCGCAGCGACGGTGTGGCTGCGGGTGGGGAAGACCTTGGTGACGCAGGCGGTCGAAAAGCCCTGCTCGGCCATGCCCAGCGTGGCGCGCAGTCCCGCGCCGCCGGCGCCGACCACCACGACGTCATAGGCGTGGTCGATGATTTGGTAAGCCGAAGCCATGAGCGAAATTAACCTCCGAAGGCGAGGACGAGAACCGAAACCAGGGCGATAACGCCCACGATCACGGTGAAAATGGTGTTGGCCGCCTTGGCCAGCGAGTGATTGCGCGGCTCGTGGATGTAATCCTCGATCACCTCGTTCATGCCGTTGCGCATGTGGATGAAGGCGACGGCGAACAGGACGATGGCAAGGATCGACACCAGCGGATTGGCAAAGGTCGCGGTCATCTGGGCCCGGTCGGCGCCCGACAGCGAAACGACGAGCCAGATCAAGAACCCGACCAGAACGATATTGATCGCCCCGGTGACGCGCTGGAGAATGAAGGCGCCGGTGCCCTTTTCCTTGGGATTTGTCTGCATGGTGTTCCCCCTAGAACCAGACGAACACGGCCCAGACGATAACCGTCGCCGCAATCGAGAAAACAAGCGTGGCAAGCGTGATGGCCTCGCGGCTGGCCGGATCGAACCCGGCGCCGGTGTCCCAGATGAAGTGCTTGAGCCCGCCGGCCATGTGATGGAACAGTGTCCAGGTGTATAAAAACAGCCCGATCTGGATGATCGGATGCCCAAAGAACCCCTGCACGGCGGCCAGCTGATCCTGTCCCAGCGCGGCCGACCCCAGCCAGAGCGCAAACAGGACGGTGCCCAGATAGAGCCCGATGCCCAGCACGCGGTGCACGATGGACAGGGTCATGGTCAGGGTAAAGCGATAGACGGAAAGATGCGGGGACGTCGGTCGGAACTGCGCCATTGTCTGCCTCGATCTGGCCCGCGCGGAGCCGCCGGGCACACAGCGCCGGTTGCCCGGCAGAAAACTTGCGGCCAACTTCTAATCGCGCTTTCCCCATTCGTCAAAGGGCCGCGCTTACGTCTTTGGTCTGAAAACGGCCAACGCGGCGCCTGCTAAAATATTGACTTTCAAAGTCATATTTTAGTCTAGCACTGGACAGCACCGGTTAAGTCGAGGCAAGAGTGGAGAAATGTCAGCCAGGTTTACCCACAAGGTAAAGTCAAGATGCCAGCCCACAACGCGATCACCATCACAGCCAAAAAAATACTCGCACGCGCCTGGGGCAGCCTGACCGAATATGTGCTGGCCTATCCGCGCCGGGACGGAACCAGCGTTTCGCTGACCCGCGAGGTCTATGACCACGGCAGCGCCGCGGCGATTCTGCTGCTCGATACCGACCGCCGGGTGATGACGCTGGTGCGCCAGTTCCGCCTGCCGCCTCACCTCAATGGCGACGATGGCAATCTGATCGAAGTGTGCGCCGGACTGCTCGAGAGGGACGACCCGGAAACCTGCGCGAAAAAGGAAGCGCTCGAGGAGACCGGCATCGTGCCCTCCCGCCTGCAGTTTGCGTTCCAGATCTATGCCAGCCCCGGATCATTGAGCGAGAAAATCCACTGCTTTGTCGGCTTTTACGACGAAGGCTGCAGGCGCGGCCCGGGCGGCGGACTGGCCGAGGAGGGCGAGGAGATCACGCTTGTCGAAGCCGGATTCGATCAGGCACTGGCGATGATCGATCAGGGACAGATCATCGATGCCAAGAGTGTGGCGCTGATCCAGTACGCCGCAATCAATGGGCTTTTGGCGGACCCAAGGCGGGGCTAAGGAGCGACAAGGAACGTGCCGGTCACCGAATGGAGCAATTGGGGATTGCTCCAGAGCACCCACGCGCCAATGGCCAGCGCCACAAGCAGCACCAGCCCGAACGCCTTGCGCACCAGCGAAAAGACCAGCCAGAACGCCACCAGCGCAATGGCGCCGATGACAATAAGTGAAAAGCTGTCGGTTGGAATCCCGGCCTCCCTGCGAACCGTTGAACCACAACCGATTGCACAGTCCGAGGGCGGCTTTTTGATGTCAGGCAGCGGGCCGGATCGGCAAAGGTCTGCCCAATCGTCCATGGAACCGTGAGCGGGGACAATAAGTTTGCCACGAGAACCAACCTCATGGAAGGAATGCCAGATCATGAAAACATTTGCTTCGATTGCCCTCGTCATGGCCGGTGCCCTGGCCGTCTCCGGCTGCACCTCGACCCAGCAGAACATGACAGGGGCGGCAGTTGGCGGCGGCGCAGGCGCGGCCGTCGGCGGATCTGTCGCCGGCACGCCCGGCGCCGTAGTGGGCGGGGCCGGCGGTGCGGCTGCAGGCGTTGCCGTTTCCGAAGAAATGAACGACTGATTTGCCTCCGGGTGGCCGGTGGGCCGCCCGAGCGCATGTGCAAAGAAGCGGGGCCTGCTCACGTCGGCCCTGCTTTGTATTTTTAACGCGATCGGGTAAGGCCGGGCTCTAGGCGTTCGGATGGACCGAACCCGGCCCCACATCGAGCTCCCGCGCCAGCGCGCCGGAAACGGCGCGCAATTGAAGCCATTCCTCTTCGCTCAACCCCACGAGCAGATCGGCCAGGATCGCTTCGCGCGCCGCACAGGCGACTTCGACCGCAGCCAATCCCGCCACGGTAACTTCGATGCGACCCGAGCGACGATCATCTCCATCGGCGCGGCGCGCCAGCCCCTGACGCACCAGGCCCTCAACGAGCCGGGAGGCCGTGGGCGCCGAGATCTTTTCCTGAGCCGCCAACCGGCCAATGGTATTGGCCTTGAGAAAATGGATCACCGAAAGCGCCGAAAGCTGCGCCGCGCTGCATCCGGTCTGCCGGTCTGCCGCCTGCAGCGCCCTGTCGAGCGGCAGAACCAGACGATGGAGCAATTGCAGGGCGCGCGACTTGTGGGATTGGGACACAGAATTCTCTTTCAATTAGTAAAGCTAATTGTTAGCATAGCTAAATATCTATTGCCAACGATCGCATCGGAAATTCACCATGGAACTCCACCGGGGACGGCTTATCGATCATGTGCACCTTAGGGTCAGCGATCTCCAAAAGAGCCGGGACTTCTATCGTGCCGCACTGGGCGCGCTGGGCCGCGAGCTGACCCTGGAAACGGAATCGTTTTTCGTGTCCGATGAATTGTTCGTCGATGCGGCCGACGATTATGTGAGCAAGGTGCATCTGGCGTTCCAGACGACAGGACCCGACATGGTCGATGCGTTTTACAAAGCCAGTCTCAAGGCCGGCGGCACTGACAATGGCGCGCCGGGCGAGCGGCCCTACCATCCCGGCTATTATGCCTGCTTCGTTCTCGATCCCGACGGCAACAATATCGAGGCTGTCTGGCACGGTCCCCATGACCGCAATACGGAATCGGTGGTCATCACCGCCCATATGTGAAGCCATGAGCGCCGGCACTTCGCGCCTCAGCCGCCCCATCCAACCCATGCCCGACGATATCGGGCAAAGGCTCGAAGAGGCGGGGCTGCGCGCCGCCTATGACGAGCGGCCCGCCTATCAGCGCAACGACTATCTGGGCTGGATCGCCCGCGCCAAGCGCCCGCAAACGCGCGAAAAGCGGATCACCCAGATGCTCGACGAACTGCAGACGGGCGGGGTCTATATGGCCATGAAGTGGGGGGCTCAGACGTAATCGACGAGCTTTTTGTCCGGATCGTAGGGCTGGTCCTCGACGTCCTTGGTCACCGCCTGGCCGCAGCGCATTTTGCCCGTGGCGGCATCGAAGACGTAATGGGGGGCGCCGTACAGCAGCCAGCCGTCCGAGAGCGCTTTGGTCACCTTGTGACAAAAGGCCGAATCATCGTCGCCGGACAAAAAACGGTAGATCATCATGGAAATCAAAACTCCTTACAGCGCTGCGCGCCAGCACATTTGCACGCAGCGCCGACACCATAGCGATTGATCTTGGCCGCGTCAGGGGCTAATCGGCAGGGGCGGACAGAGTACAAAAGGATGCGAGCATGACGCAGCAATTCCCGCCCTTCCTGATCGAGGGCTACCGCAACTTCATGTCGGGGCGGTATGCGACCGAGAGCCAGCGTTACAGAAAGCTGGCCGAAGAGGGCCAGAAACCGACGACAATGGTGATTGCCTGCTGCGATTCGCGCGCCGCGCCGGAAACGATTTTCGATTGCGGGCCGGGGCAGTTGTTCGTCCTGCGCAACGTCGCCAATCTTGTGCCGCCCTTCGGGCCGGACGCCGCCTATCACGGCACCTCCTCGGCCATCGAATTTGCGATCATTCATTTAAAGGTCGAAAACATCGTGGTCATGGGCCATGGCCGCTGCGGCGGCATTGCCGGGGCCCTGGCCACCGCGGCCGGACACGCGCCCGAGGGCGCCTTTATCGGCAAATGGCTGACCATGATCGAGGAGGTGGCCGGCAAGGTCGAGGCCAATTCGCTCCTGACCGCCTCCGAACAGCAAACCGCGCTCGAGCGCATCGTCATCCGCCAGTCGATCGGCAATCTTTTGACCTTTCCCTTCGTCAAGGACCGCGTCGAGGCCAATGAGCTTTCGCTGCACGGGGCGTGGTTCGACATTTCCTCGGGCGAACTCTGGACGATGAACGGGGAAAGCGGCGACTTCATGCGACCTGAGCTGTAATGCCGATGAAGCGGCTTTTTGCTCTCGGTTTCGTTCTCGTCGCTGGCGCTGGAAATCCGGCGTCGGCACAGGACGACGCGTTGATGCGAATGGTGCTTCTGACCCAGATGTATCAAGAGATCGCGGCCCAGTGCGATACCATTGCCGTCGACCCCAATTACAACACCGCGCTCGATGAGATGAGCGCGGTGCTCCGCACTTATATTTCCGACGAGCTCTGGGAGGGCATGCAAACCGGGTGGACCAGCGAAGACCTCGTTTGCAGCCCCGAGAACGATTGGGTTCAGATGTTTTTGCGAGCCCAGCAGAAATTCGTCGCGGGGGGAGGCGAAATACCGGTCATGCGCCCGGATTGATCGGCACCTGTCTGGGCCTCATCCTGGCAACCGTCAGAATGAGCCCGACAAAGATCAGGATGCCACCCGCCACATCGGCTCCATAAATCGGTTCGCCCAGAATCAGGACCCCCGACGAAATTCCCGCGATGGGAACCAGAAGGGTGAAGGGCGCCACTGTCGCCGCCGAATGGCGCGATAAAAGACCCGACCACATGGTGAACCCGAACAGCGTCGCGGGATAGGCCAGGAAGGCGACCAGCATCACCGCATTCCAGCTCGGCGGATCGATATAGTCGAAAATGGCCGGACCGCCCTCGAAGGTGAACGAAAACACAAACAGCGGGATCGAGCCAATAAGATTGCCCCAGACCGTGAACGGCAGCATGGGGATCGAGCCGGCCCGTTTGGAGATATTGTTGGCGACGCCCCAGCTCAGCGCCGCCAGCATCAATATGGCCAGCGGCAGCAACTCGCCCCCCGACCCGTGGCCCCAGGCGATGACGCCGATGCCGCCGAATGCCACGATACCGCCCACGATCTGGAGCTTGCGCGGCACCTCGCCGAAGACGAAGAACGCAATGGCGATGGTAAACATCGCCTGCACCTGCAGGGCGAGCGAGGCGAGGGACGCCGAAAGGCCTAAAAACAGCGTCAGGTTGAGCAGCGCATAAAGCGCGCAGGCCATGAACAGCCCATACCCGGCAACCAAAAGCCAGGGCGCTTTGGGCCGGGGGATGAACAACACCACCGGCACGGCGGCGAAAAAGAACCGCAGCGCCGCCGAGAGCAACGGCGGCAATTCGGCAATGCTGAGTTTGATGACCGTAAAATTGAACCCCCAGATCGCAACGACAACGAGGGCGATCAGGATGTCGCGAAGGGGCATGGGGAGGCTCGCAAGAACAAAAAGGCAGGGGCCCTGCTCTAGCGCACCGCCCCTGCCCTGTCATCACTCACCGATGAAATTTCAGCGTGGTGCGATCGCCACATCTTCATAGCCCGGAGCGGTGCCCCAGACATTGATTGTGGTGGTGGCGCGCAGGCCGTGGATCTGGAACGGATCCTCGGCGATGATCTTTTCGACCTCGGCCTTGGTCTCGGCCTCGAAGATCCACAGCCCACCAACCGGGCTGCCGCCTTCCTGGGCACGCATGGCGCCGGCCAGAACGATCTTGCCTTTGTATTTGCGCAGATAGGCCTGATGGTCCGCGGTATGCTCGGCGCGGATCTCGGCTGCACCCTCGGTCTTGTCGGTGAAAAGAGCTGCCCAGCGCATCATGCGGCCTGACTTTTCATCAGACCGCGCGCGATCAGCGTTTCGGCGATCTGGACGGTGTTGAGGGCCGCGCCCTTGCGCAGATTGTCCGAGACCACCCACATGACCAGCCCGTTTTCCACGGTCACGTCCTCGCGGATGCGGCTGACATAGGTGGCGTCTTCGCCCTTGGATTCGACCGGGGTCATGTAGCCGCCGTTCTCGCGCTTGTCGAGCACCACGATCCCAGGCGCATCGCGCAGCGCGTCGCGCGCCTCGTCGGGCGAAATCGGCCGGGCAAATTCCATGTTGACCGCTTCGGAATGGCCAACGAACACCGGCACGCGCACGGCGGTGCAGGTGACCTTGATCTTGGGATCGAGCATCTTTTTGGTTTCGGCCAGAACCTTCCACTCTTCCTTGGTGTACCCGTCTTCCATGAACACATCGATGTGGGGAATGACGTTGAAGGCAATCTGCTTGGTGAACTTGTTGGGCGTGGGGCTGTCGTTGACGAAAATGCCCTTGGTCTGATTCCACAGCTCGTCCATGGCATCCTTGCCGCCGCCCGAAACCGACTGGTAGGTCGAAACCACGATGCGGGTCAGCTGGGCCAGATCGTGCAGGGGCTTGAGGGCCACCACGAGCTGGGCCGTCGAGCAATTGGGGTTGGCGATGATGTTCTTGCGGTCGTTCTTCGCCATATAGGCATCGAGAACGTCGGCGTTGACTTCCGGCACGATCAGCGGAACGTCCTCGTGGTAGCGGAAGGCCGAGGAATTATCGATGACTATGGCGCCGGTCGCGCCGATCCTGGGCGCCCATTGCTTGGAGATGTCGCCGCCCGCGCTCATCAGCACGAAATCGGTGCCGGTGAAATCGAAATCATCAAGGTTTTTGCACTTGAGAACCTTGTCCCCGAAGCTCACTTCGCGCCCGACCGAACGTGACGATGCCAGCGGCACCAGTTCATCGATCGGGAAATTGCGCTCGGCGAGAATGTCGAGCATTTCGCGGCCCACATTGCCGGTGGCACCGACGATAGCAACCTTGTAACCCATAATATGTCTTATCCTTTCACCCCACCTCCCGTGCCGCGGGGTCTAAACCCGCTCGGCCACAGATTGTCTTGCCGCCCTCCCCGCCGGGAGGGACTGGCCCGGGGAGTGCGTCAAGCGGTTTTGGTGGTGGTTTTGAGTGCGAACGGTCTTGTCCCGGCGCAATCGCCGGTCCTATCGAGCAGCGCTGTCATGGTCGCAAAACCCATGCAAAAGGGCTCCTGCCGTTCGGGATCAGCTTCATACGCGGTTCTTGGTGCTTTGCCAAGGTCAACCCGAAAAGCAAAAGGCCCCGCCGCAAGCGACGGGGCCCTCCAACGCAAGGGAGACGCGTTTTATCAGTTGGGGACGAGGACCGCATCGACAACGTGGATCACGCCATTGGACTGGTTGACGTCGGCAATGGTGATGTCGGCGACCGAGCGGTTTTCATCGATCACCTTGAGCGAGCCGCCGATGATCTGGAAGCCGAGCAGATCGCCCGAAACGGTTTCCAGACCGAACGCGCCGTCATTTTCCTCGGCCATGGCCATCAGCTCTGCGGCCGAATAATTGCCGGCGATGACATGGGCGGTCAGAACCTTCTGGAGCATTTCGAGGTTTTCCGGCTCGAGCAGCGTATCGACGGTTCCGGCGGGCAGATTGCCGAACGCGGTGTTGGTCGGTGCAAAGACGGTGAACGGGCCGGGGCCCTGGAGCGTATCGACGAGCCCGGCAGCCTGGACAGCGGCAACCAGCGTTGTGTGATCGGCCGAATTGACGGCGTTTTCGATGATGTTCATTTCAGGCGACATCGGCGCGCCGCCGACCATGGGATTGTCCTGAGCGAAAATGGCGGTGGACGCGCCGAACGAGATGGCGACACCGAGCGCGAGAGCGGAAACGAATTTGAGCATAATGATCCCCCCTGATGGGAATGAAGTGTGCATCGGCCCCATTGGCCGTGTTGACAGGGAGAACTACGGGCGCTCAGGCAAAAGAGTTTCAGACGGCTCTGCGCGGCTTGCGCTCAGAACTTGACGCCGACCATCACGCCCAGATTGGACAGCCCCTCATTGGGCGCGCACAGCTCGAGATTTGAGATGTGCTCGTAGCGCAAGGTGACCGTGACGTTTTCGCTGACATTGGCCCCGATGCCCGCCGCATCGTAGAAATTGAACGAACAGCCGAAATTGCGCGCCGGCAGGGTCGCGCCCGACAGGGCCCCATCGGTGACCGCGGCCCCGAAGCCCAGTTCGAGATAAAGCGGAGTTTCGAACACCGGGATCTGCCAGTTGAGATTGGCGTGCAGGATGTTTTCGCGGCCGTTGAAATTAAGCGTCGCGCCGATCTCGGGGCGCGGCGAGCCGATCCAGCGGAAAGCCTCGATATCGGGGGAGGTAAACAGCGCCGAAAATTTCACATCCTCGAGGCGCGACAAATCCCAATTGTTGCCGGTGGGCAGAAAGCCGCCATAGGCCGAATGAAAGAACACGCCGGCCCGCAATTCGTCGAGCGCGATATCCTGGGCGGCAACGGGGCTGGCAACCATCATCGCACCGAGCGCCACTATCACAGATTTACGCATGATCACCCAAAAGCCCTGATTTCAGCCACCGCTCCGGTTGTGTGACACAGGATCGGAACGCACTCAAGGCGCAATCCGTTGTCCGGCACCACCAACGGAGACTTACCATCATGTCGATTTCTTCGCTACAGGATCTGTTCATCCACACGCTTCAGGACATCTATTTCGCCGAAACCCTGATCGTGAAAAAGCTCCCCACAATGGTCAAGGAAGCCGGCGCCGCTCCGCTCAAAAAGGCGTTCGAGGAACATCTGGAAGAAACCAAAACCCATGTTTCCCGCCTCGATGAAGTGTTCAGGATTTTGGGCCAGAAACCCCAGGCCGAAGAATGCCCGGCCATCGAAGGGATCATCGAGGAAGCCGAGGAACTGATCGGTGAAATTTCCAACGCCAAGACCAAGGACGCAGCCCTGATCGCCGCCGGCCAGGCCGTCGAGCATTACGAGATCACCCGCTACGGCACCCTGGTTTCCTGGGCCAGGGAACTGGGACACGAAGAGGTGCTGGGCCATCTGCGCGAAACGCTGGCCGAGGAAAAGGACGCCGACAACAAGCTGCTCCGGCTCGGCGAAGACCAACTCAACCAGAAAGCCGCATGAGCTTTTTTGGATAAATCGCAAAATACCGATGAAGGCGCGCTTGAACCGGAGCGCGCCTTCTCCCATCTTGGCAAAATGACTTTGCCCCCGCTTTCCATCCAGGACCTTGCGCCGATCTCGCAAGGCTATTCCACCAAAGAGGCGCTCGCCAAAACCCTCGATCTGGCCCGGCTGGGCGACGAGATGGGGTTTGTGCGCCTCTGGTACGCCGAACATCACGGCATGCCCTCGATTGCCTCCTCGGCTCCCGATATCCTCATCGCCCACGCGGCAGCGCATACAAAGCGCATCAATGTCGGCGCGGGTGGAGTGATGCTGCCCAACCATGTTCCCTTGCGGGTGGTCGAGACCTATCGCACCCTCGAGGGGCTTTATCCCGGCCGCATCGATCTGGGGATCGGGCGGGCCGGCGGCTCGGACGGGCTGACCCTGCGCGCCCTGCGCTCGACCAATGGCGAGGATTTCCCGCACGAATTTGCCGAAATGCTGGCCTATGAGCGCGGCGGGTTTCCAGACGATCACCCGCTGGCGCGCGTCAAGGTCGTGCCCGCAGAAGTGCCCCTGCCCCCGATCTGGCTTTTAGGGTCCTCGGGCGCATCGGCGCAGATGGCCGGGCAATACGGGATCGGCTATGCGTTTGCCTCGCATTTTTCACCCACCCCGGCCGGGCTGGCCTTCGATGCTTACCGGCGCAGCTTTCGGCCCTCGGACCAGTTCGCGACGCCGCACGCCATTTTGTGCGTTGCGGTGATCTGCGCGCCGACCGACGAGCAAGCGCAGCACCTTTCGAAATCGATGGAGTTGACCTGGCTGCGCCTGCGCTCCAACGACCCGCAAAAGATCGCGCCGCCCGAAGACTCTGACAATTATCCCTGGACCGATCAGGAGCGCGCCTTTGTCGAAAGCCAATCCAATCTGTGGATCGTGGGCAGCCCCGAAACGGTGAAGGCGAAAATCGCCGAGAAGGTGGTTGAAACCAATGCCGACGAGGTCATGGTTTCAACCACCGTCCATGATTACGACAAGCGACTGGAGAGCTACCGGCTGCTCAAGGAGATCTGGGACGCGTGAGCGGGCCTGTCGGCACGCTCATGACCGCGGCGCAGCCGTCGAACCGCGCACGCTCAACGCGATTTCGAGATACTCCTGAACAGGGTCGGCCTGCGGGGTGAGGATGGCGTTGACGGCGCGCCGGCCGAGTTCTTTTATCGGCTGGCTGATGGTGGTCAGGGGCGGCTCGGAGACCGCGGCTTCGGGCACGCCGTCAAAGCCGACAACCGAGACATCGCCCGGAACCCCATACCCGTGATCGCGCAACCAGGCCATCGCCTCCAAGGCGATCCTGTCCGATTGGGCCAGAATGGCGGTGGGCTTTTCTTTGAGGGAAAAAATGTGCTCGAGCCCGGCCGCGACCGTCTCGGGCTCGTTGAGCGTATTGTAGATCGGCACGGTCGCAAGATCGATGCCGGCGCTGGCCAGGATCTCGAAATAGCCTTTGAGGCGCTCGCGCGGCGCGGGATAGATCGCGGCCTCCACATCCGCCAGGTCGGCAGGTCCCGCTCTGCCGTCTTGGAATTCGAGCGCGAGAACGGCGAACCGCCTGTGCCCGAGATCGACCAGATGACGGGCCGCAAGCCGTGCACCCGCGACATTGTCGATCCCGATGATGGAGATGGAGGTGTCGGTTTCGCCAAAGGCCAGCGCAACGAAGGGCAGTTTGCGTTCGAGCGAATGGGCAATCAGCTTGTCGGCGCCCACAAGGCAGAACAGGATGAACCCATCGACAAGCGCGCTGTGCATGTTCCAGGCGAGAGCTTCTTCCGAGACGGCCGAAACCAGCGAGATGCCAGTGCCGCTGGCGTCGCACGCCTCGGTTATCCCCTGCATGAGGGTCCGCGCGAACGGGTCCTCGAAAAAATAGCCGAGCGGTTCGGACGTGGCCACGCCAATCGCATTGACCTTGCCGGCCCGCAACAGCCGCCCCTTGGGGTCAGGCCCGCCATAGCCAAGCCTTTCCGCAGCCATTCTGACCTGCTCGCGCACTTCGGCGCGCACAAGCTGGGGCCTGTTAAAGACATTGGACACCGTCCCTTGCGAGACCCCGGCGGCTTTTGCCACATCGGACAATCTGGCGCCTTTGCCCTCACCCATTCATCACCCTTCACGCTCCACGATCTGTTCCAACCACTATCGCGTATGGATTGAACCGATTCAAGTTTTGCTTGACTCGAAGTCATGCAGCATCCAGTTTTGAATCGATTCATTGTGTCTGTCGAAGGGATATCAAATGGCGATTCCCAACCTTGCCAAGCTTCTGACGCCCCATATCCGGCTGCCGCTCAAGCCATTGCGCGTTCCTGCACCCGATTTTGGTTTCATTGCAAAATGGATAGACCGTCAAAAGCACCTGTTCGAATTGGCCCGCCTGGCGCGCCATGATCCAAGAATCCTCGAGGATGCCGGACTCGACCCCGAAGAGGTGCACGACGCGCTCAAGGGCACCTGGCATGAGGTCAGCACCCACCAACGCCCTCACGATGGGCTTTAGACGAAGGTTTCGACGACCGTGATTACGGTAGGCGGCAAGGCGCTAACGGCTGCTCAAGGGGATTTGGGAGGCTTAACTGGCGATAGGGCGCGCGGTGCTGTTCCCTCTCGCACCGCTCTCATCCCGGCCCTGAGCCGGGATGAGAGCGCGGTGGTAAACGGCCGGCGCTAGCCCAGTTTCGCGATGATCGCGTCGCCCATTTCGCCGGTCGTGACCTTGCGAGCTCCGGTCTGCATGATGTCGCCGGTGCGCAAACCGTCCTCGAGAACGTCGGAAATCGCCGTTTCCAGTTTGGTCGCCAGATCGACCATGCCGAACGAATAGCGCAGCGCCATGGCGAAAGAGGCAAACATGGCGATGGGGTTGGCGACGCCCTGCCCGGCGATATCGGGGGCCGAGCCGTGCACGGGTTCATAAAGCGCCTTGCGCTTGCCGGTTACCGGATCGGGTGCGCCCAACGAAGCCGAGGGCAGCATGCCCAGCGAGCCGGTCAGCATGGCGGCGGCGTCCGAAAGGATGTCGCCGAACAAATTGTCGGTGACCATCACGTCGAACTGTTTTGGATTGCGTACAAGCTGCATCGCCGCATTGTCGGCCAAGATGTGGTGCAGATCGATTTCGGGATAGTCCTTGCCGGCCTGCTTGACCACCTCGTCCCAAAGGACGCCCGACTTCATGACGTTCTTCTTGTCGGCCGAATGGACCTTCTTGCCGCGCGTCATGGCCAGATCGAAAGCGACGCGCGCGATGCGGTCGATCTCGTAGCTTTCATAAACCTGGGTATCGATGGCGCGCTTCTGGCCATTGCCCAGATCGGTAATTTTTTTGGGTTCACCGAAATAGACCCCGCCGGTCAACTCGCGCACGATCAGGATATCGAGCCCTTCGACCAGTTCCTTTTTGAGCGAGGAGGCATCGGCCAGCGCCGAATAGCAGATGGCGGGACGCAGATTGGCAAACAGGCCCAGATCCTTGCGCAGGCGCAAAAGCCCCGCCTCGGGGCGCACATCATAGGGCACATCGTCCCATTTCGGCCCGCCCACAGCGCCAAAGATCACCGCATCTGCAGCCAGCGCCTTTTCCATGTCCGCCTCGGAAATCGCCACCCCATGCGCATCATAGGCGCAACCGCCGACAAGGCCGCTCTCATATGAAAAATCGGTCGCGCCGGTCCCGTTGAGATGGGCAATGAGCTTTTCGACCTCGGCCATGATCTCAGTGCCGATGCCGTCGCCGGGGAGGAGGAAGAGGGTGTTGGAGGCCATGGTGATCCTTGTCAGGCAGAATGCGGCGCAAGCCGCTTTTGGAAGAAAAGCCGGCGTGAGCCCGCCGGGTGGTCATTGATCGTTCCGAACGGCGTGAATCCGAGCTTGACGTAAAACTCCGGCGCCTGAAACGCAAAGGTATCGAGCCATATGCCCGTCAGGTTCTGTTCACGCGCCCAGCGTTCCGCGCGAGCCATGAGTTCGACACCATAGCCCTGACCGCGCAGGCTTTCTGGAACGGCGAGCAGATTGATAAACAGCCATTCATAGATGGCATTTCCGATCAGACCGCCAATCACCGCTTCAGTCTGCGAATCCTTGAGCAGGAAGCCGATCCGCCGCACATTGGCGCCCGGACGGGCTTTCTCGGAAGCCTCGGCGAGCGGCGCGAGAACGGCATCGACGTCGTCTTGCGCTGGATCGGGCTTGAAAACGATCTCCATCCCTATCCTCGCCTCCCCGCCAACGCAGTGCGCGCAATGCGCGCCTAAACCCAGGGGCGGTTTTCGGCCATCTTGCCTTCGTACCCCGCGATTGAATCATCCCTTTTCAGCGTCATGGCGATATCGTCGAGCCCTTCGAGCAGGATGTGCTTGCGGCCCGGGTCGATATCGAAAGTGATGGTGCCGCCATCGGGGCCGGAGATCGTCTGGTTTTCCAGATCGACGGTCAGCGTGGCGTTCGAGCCGCGATCGGCATCGTCGAGCAGCAGGTCGAGCTGTTGGGGGGTAACCACGATGGGCAGGATGCCGTTCTTGAAGCAGTTGTTGTAGAAAATATCGGCAAAGCTTGTGGAGATCACGCAACGAATGCCGAAATCGAGCAGCGCCCAGGGCGCGTGTTCTCGCGAGGAACCACAGCCGAAATTGTCGCCGGCGATGACGATTTTCGACTCGCGATAGGCGGGCTTGTTGAGAACGAAATCTGCCTTTTCGCTGCCATCCTCATTGTAGCGCATCTCGGCGAACAGCGCGGTACCCAGACCGGTGCGCTTGATGGTCTTGAGGTATTGTTTGGGAATAATCATGTCGGTGTCGATATTGATGATCGGCATGGGCGCGGCAACACCCGTCAATGTCGTGAACTTGTCCATGACTTTTTCTCCCACAGGGCGCCGGTCTGTCGCGCAACGCGCAACCGTACCCGGCGGTACGATTTGGCTTGTCTGTCTCTAATGCAATCGCGCGCGCTTGCCAAGCAGGCTCGGGCCATTGCACGGGCCAAGGCCGCAAAGTATGGTGCGCGCCAGATTTTGACCAAAGGATAAAAGATGACGCCGCACAATCATGCCAATCCCGGCGATTATGCCGAAGCGGTGCTGCTGCCCGGCGACCCGCTGCGTGCCAAATGGATCGCCGAGACGTTTCTCGAAGACGCAAAACTCGTCAATTCGGTGCGCAATTGCCTGGGCTTTACCGGCACCTGGAACGGCAAGCCCGTTTCGGTGCAGGCGACCGGCATGGGCCAGCCTTCGACAGCGATTTATGTGCATGAGCTTTTGAACACCTATGGCGTCAAGACCATGATCCGCGTGGGCACATGCGGCGGGCTCAACACCAAGGTGAAAGTGCGCGACGTGGTGATCGGGGCCTCGGCGGCCACCGATTCAACGATCGTTACGGGCGCGTTCGGAAACTACAATTATGCACCCGCCGCCGATTTTTCCCTGCTGCGGGCCGCTGACGACGCGGCGCGAGCCAAGGGCAAGACAGTGCATGTGGGCGGGATCGTTTCGTCCGACATCTTCTATCACCCCTCCGGGCTGGAGGCTTACAGCAAGCTGATCGAGCATGGCGTGCTGGGCGTCGAGATGGAAGCGGCAACGCTTTATACGCTGGCCGCCCGGTTCGGGGCGAAAGCGCTGACCATCTGCACGATGACCGATTGCCTGATCACCGGCGACGAGATCGACGCAGAGGCAAGGCAGACGTCGCTGAGCGATATGGTGGAGATTGCGCTGGACGTGGCGGTGGGGGCGTAAGGAGAGGAAGGCCCCCTCACCCAGCGCTTGCGTGAGAGGGTTAGGACGGGCAGGCAGCGCTCGGCTGGTTTTTCAGCGTGAGTGAGGCCGGACGAAGCGAAGCTGAGGAGTTTTGCCTGACCCGCTTTGCGGGGCAAATCGATCCGGTGGATCGATTTGAAGGCGGAACGCCCAAGCGAGCTATGCTCGCGGGCTGGGGCCAACTTTTTGGCCGCGCCGTCGCAGGCGCAGCGGGGGGCATAGTGCGGTTTTAACGCCTCATGCCCGCAGCGGTGCGCGCCGTGAGACCGAATTAATGCCTGAAATGGCGCATGCCGGTGAACACCATGGCCAGACCCGCCTTGTCGGCGGCGGCGATGACCTCTTCGTCGCGCACCGACCCGCCCGGCTGGATGACGGCGGTGGCGCCCGCTTCGACAAGCGCTTCGAGCCCGTCGGCGAAGGGGAAGAAGGCATCGGACGCAACGACCGAGCCTTCTGTCAAGGCGCCCTTTTCCTTGGCGGCCTTGGCGGCATCCTTTGATTTCTTGTGCGCGATCCGGGCCGAATCGACGCGGGACATCTGCCCGGCCCCGATACCGACCGTGGCGCCGTCCTTGACATAGACGATGGCGTTGGACTTGACGTGCTTGGCGACCTTGGCCGCGACCAGCAGATCGGCCATTTCGGCTTCGGTCGGCGCGCGCTTGGTGACGATTTTGAGCTCGCAATCATCGGCGTTCTGGTTGTCGCGAGTCTGAACCAGAAGGCCCCCGGCAACCGAGCGGACGGTGAGCCCTTCGGCCTTGGCATCGGGCAGGCAGTCGGTGACCAGCAGGCGCAGGTTTTTCTTGGATTCGATGATCGAGATGGCGTCGTCGGTGGCGCCGGGGGCGATGATCACTTCGGTGAAGAGCTTGACGATCTCGATCGCTGCCGCCTCGTCGAGCGGACGGTTGAGCGCCACGATGCCGCCAAAGGCCGAGACCGGATCGCATTTGAGCGCCGCCTGATAGGCTTCGACAAGCGTTCTGCCCTGCCCCACACCGCACGGATTGGCGTGCTTGATAATGGCGACGCCGGCGGCGTGCTCGGGATCGAATTCAGCGACCAGCTCGAACGCGGCGTCGGTATCGTTGATGTTGTTGAACGAGAGCTGCTTGCCCTGGATCTGGGTGGCAGTGGCAACGCCGGGGCGGTTGGAGCCATCGGCATAGAACGCCGCCCATTGGTGCGGGTTTTCCCCATAGCGCATCACTTCGCGCAATTTACCCGAAAAGCACCGCCAGGTGAGATCGGGCAGATCGAGGGTTTTGGCGAACCAGTTGGAAACCCCCGCATCGTATGCCGCGGTGCGCGCATAGGCCTTGGCGGCATATTTCTGGCGCGCGTCATAGGCGACTTCGCCGCGCTCCTTGAGGGCAGCCAGCACGTCGCGGTAGTCGTCGGGGTCGACGATGACGGTGACATCGCCATGGTTCTTGGCGGCGGCACGGATCATGGCGGGGCCGCCGATGTCGATGTTTTCGATAACTTCATCATAATCGCCGCCCTTGGCGACGGTCTGGGCGAAAGGATAAAGGTTCACGACCAAAAGATCGATGGGCGAGATGTCATGAATGCGCATGGCCGATTTGTGCGCGTCGTTGCCGCGGATGCCCAGAAGACCCCCATGCACCTTGGGGTGGAGCGTCTTGACCCGCCCGTCCATGATTTCGGGAAACCCGGTCACCTCGGAAATGTCGATCACCGGCAGCCCGGCCTCGGCGAGCGCCTTGCGGGTGCCGCCGGTCGAAACGATCTCAACGCCGAGCGCCACCAGCGAGGTTGCAAATTCGATGATGCCGGTCTTGTCGGAGACCGAGAGCAGCGCCCGTTTGACCTTGGTTGCACAAGCATGAGCCATGGGAAGTCCTGCGCTTTTTTGTTGAGAGGGGAAAGATGGGCGCGGGCCTATCACGGTTTTCCTCAAACGGGAATAGGCCCCGGCACTAGCTCTGCCGCGTGAAAACCCAGGCAATGTCGGTATCGGAGCGGGCCGGGCCGTGCAGGACAATCTGTCGCGTGCGGTTGAGCCCGAAATAGGCCGAATGGCGCACGCTGTCGTCGATATCGGCTTCGGCCCCTTCCCACAGGAACGCCCAGACCTCACCATTGCGATAGGTGAGCCTGAAAAACGCTTCCCCGCTCGAGCGCTCCAACGCCACGCCGGGGGCGAGATGGAAGCGGATGGTGAAGGCGCCCTGCTGGCGGGAGCGGTTCCCCGCCGCAACGAACCGGTCCTGCCCCACAAGCGTCTGCCCGCCGCCCATCAGGGTGAGGCGCCGGACGATATCGAGCCCGTAGCGGTCACGATAGGCGCCAGTGGTCAACTCAAGGGTGTTTTCGGCCTCGTCAAGCGACATCAGCGGCTCCGGGCCGCGCCGGCGCAGGGCGTTGCCCGCCATCGACCCGCCCCCGACCCGCGCGCTCGACATGTCGTCGATGGTCGGCGCGCTGTGGGCGGATGTGTGGCGGAACAGATTGCCGCTGTCGGACAAGCCGGCCGGTGCCGGGCCGCAATTGCCCACCACCAGCGTCGAACCGGACGCATATTCGAAACTGAGGCCCCCCGCATGGGCGTCGCGGGCGAAAGGGAGCGGCGGGACCAGCCCGCAATCGGCAATCAGCTTGCTCGGACCGTCCACAAGAATGCCATAGCCACCGCACAGGCTCGAGCCTGAACTGCGCACGCCCGATTGGGCGGTGATGGCAAGGACCAGCTCGACCGGCACCTGGCCGCAGCCATTGGCATAGACCGGCTCGCGCGTGCCCAGTACCAGCTTTTCGAGCGCCCGGTGCATGGCTTCGATCCGCAGCCCGATGGCAGCCGACATGTGGCCGTGCCGCTGGCCGAGGGCCTGATTGACTGGGATGATCTCGGAAAGGATCTGGATCTGGGTGAAGGGATTGCGGTTTTTCACCAGCCCGTCATCGCCAAGCACGGTTGCAAGCAGAGCCCCAAGCCCGTCCACATGGGCGACAAGGTCCTTTGGCTCCTCGCTTTCGCTCAATGCAGCCCCGACCAGCGCGATTTCCACCATCAGCCGCGTGACCGGCCCGTAAACCAGCGGCGCGCGCACCTTGAGCGATTGCACCTGGATCGAAAGCGAGCGCAGGATCGCCCGGGACTGATCTGGCGTTGCGCCGTCAAACAGCAGCGAGAGCGATTTGAGCCAGTTGAGCACCCGCCGCGCCGTGATGAACAGGTCCCAGGCCTCGGCCTCGAACGCGCCGAACCGGGCGATCCAGTCGAGCACCAGCGTGCGGGCAAAGGCCCGCTGGCCGGGGTCGGTGACAGCGGAAAAATGGCGCAGCCAGCCAAAGCCGTGCAGATCGGCAAACCAGTCGTCGAAATCGCTTTCGACGGCAAAGGGCGAGGTGCCGCCGGTTTCCACCATGCGGCCCGAGAGCAGATATTTGCCCTCCATCATCTCGACAATGGTCTGGGAGTCGGCCGGCCGGAATTCGGCCAGGCGGGGAACGAAACGGATTTCGCCCGCTCCCGACCACGTCCAGGAAAACAGGGGATTGGTCACGCACCGGTCGGCAATACCCATGCCGCCGCGCTTGAGACCGAAACGCAAAACTTCAAACACGCCCATACACGAACCCTACTCGCGGGCCAGATTGTACCATCAACTTGGCGTTAACCACAGGGCTTGAGCCGCACTTTGCCGCCATTTCAGACCGGCTTTCTGATGAAGCGAGCGATGAAAAAGCCATCGAGTGCGCCGCCAACCCCGTTGGGCAGCGCCATGGCCGGCGTGAGCCGCACAGCGCCCTGGGGCGTGAGGGGCGTATCCCAGCCGTCAAGTTCGCTGGCAGCGATCGCAGACGGCTCGAGTTCGGGCAAGCTCGATTGCACCCAGGCTAGTTGATCTTCACCCTCGCCGCGCTCGAGCGAGCACACGCAATAGATGAGCCGCCCGCCCGGCTTGAGAAGCGCGGTGGCGTGGGCCAGCATTTTGCGCTGCAAAGCCACGCGCTCGGCAATGCCCTGGGCGTTGCGGTGCAACAGCACCTCGGGGTGACGGCGGAACGTGCCCGTGGCCGAACAGGGAGCATCGAGCAATACGGCATCGAAAACCGGCCCCGGCGCGTAATCGAGAGCGTCGGCGACAACGATCTCCGCGTTCAGCTCGAGGCGGTCGAGATTGGCCCGGACGCGGGCCATGCGGTCGGCCGAAATATCGAGCGCGGTAACCCTGGCCCCTGCGGAGGCCAATTGAGCGGTCTTGCCGCCCGGCGCGGCGCAGAGATCGAGAATGGCTTCGCCGGCGCCAGCGTTCAAAAGCCGGGCGGGCAAAGCGGCGGAAACATCCTGCACCCACCATTTTCCCTCTGCAAAGCCGGCAAGATCGGCCACCGCCGCATCGCGTTCTGCAAGGCGCACGGTCTCACCGAGCACGGGCTGGCCGCCCAGGACGGCAATCAGATCGGGATCGGGGGATTTGAGCGTCAGATCGAGCGGCGGGGACTGGATGAGGATTTCGGCAAAGCGCGCCACGGCATCGGCGCCATAGGTGCCGGCCCATTGCGCGGCCAGCCAGCCGGGAATCAGGGTATCGCCATCGAGCGCCTGGAACTGTTCGCTCTGGCGTTGCACCGAACGCAACACGCCATTGACCAGCTTGTCGAACCGACCGGCCCGCTTGTCGGCCCGCGCCGATTCGACACCCAGATGGATGGCCGAATGGGCAGCGATATCGTCGAGCCACAACAATTGCGCGATGGCTATACGCAGAACCGCTTCCAAAATGCCGGCCCGCTGGGGAACGCCCTTGGCGAGCACCTCTTTAAAAACGGCATCGATCTGTCCATGATGGCGCAGGGCGATGGTCACCATGCGGTTGGCCAGCGCCCGGTCGCGGCTTTGGGCCAGCCGGTCCGGCCCGATGGGGGCGAACGGCTTGCCCTCCAGGACCGATTTGAGATGAAAAGCGGCCTCAAGCCGAAGCTTGAGGCCAGGCAGATCGCGTGTTTCGTTCAAACTTTTTTCGCCTAAATTTGGGTGTGTGGGGCTTCAGGTCAGGGCGGACCGAATCCCCCCTACACCTTATCCCCAGGGACCCGACGGTTTGTCATCATCCGAGCGCGGCCGGGTGCCGGGCGTGCGCCAGTTCTGACCGGGCCGGACTTTGGCCTCGATGGGGTTTACCCTCTGGCGCGGCGTTTGACCACCACCACCGCCCCGCACGCTCGACGCGATCTCGGTCAGTGCCTTGATGCGGTTTTCCACATTGGGGTGCGTGGAAAACAGATTGTCCATGCGGGCACCCGAGAGCGGGTTGGAGATATACATATGCGCCATGGCCGGCGCCCGTTGGGCCGCCTCGTTGACCGTGCGTTTTGACAGCGAGGAAATCTTTTCAAGCGCGCTGGCCAGCGCCATGGGATCGCCGCAGATTTCAGCACCGTCCTTGTCGGCCTCGTATTCACGTGTGCGCGAAACCGCCATCTGCACGAGCATGGCGGCGATGGGGGCCAGTATGACCATGGCGATGACACCGACAAACCCAAGCGGGTTGTTGTTGTCGCGCGCGCCCCCGAAGAACAGGCCGAACTGGGCGAGCATGGAAATGGCACCCGCCAGCGTGGCCGTGACGGTCATGGTCAGCGTGTCGCGGTTCTTGATATGGGCCAATTCGTGCGCGATCACCGCCGCGACCTCGCGGCTGTCGAGATATTTGACAAGGCCCGAGGACACCGCGACCACCGCCCTGTCCGGGCTGCGGCCCGTGGCGAACGCGTTGGGCTGATCGGTTGCAATGAGATAAAGCTTTGGCATGGGCAGACCGGCATTGTCGGCCAACCGCCGGGTCATCTGATAAAGATCGGGCGCCGAGCGCGGATCGATCTCTTTGGCGCCCTGCATCGAGAGCACCATCTTGTCCGAATTCCAGTATGCAAAGGCGTTGGTGCCCAGCGCAAACAGGAACGCAAGGGCCATGCCGCCGGTCCCGCCGATCATATAACCAACACCCATGAACAGCGCGGTCATGCCGGCAAGCAAAATCGTCGTGCGCAGAGCATTCATCATTGTGGTCAGGCTTTCCTCAGCCGGTTGTGATGATTATATGATGGGAACGGGCGGGCCCCTGCACAAGTGGCCCGATGTCTAAACTCTTCGTCATCAAGGTGGTTTCGAAAAAATGCGCGAAGCGCCAAAAGCCAAACGCCCCGATCCCGCAATCGCCAGACGCGCCCTCGAGGAAGCGAAAAAGCGCCGCGCCGAGATCGACGCCAGGACCTCGAACGCGCCGCGCGAAGTCGATGGCCGCGGCGGGCTCGATCCGGCCCGCTACGGCGACTGGGAAATCAAGGGCATTTCCTCGGACTTCTGACGGCGGGACACCCCGCCGTCACCGGCCTTAACCCATAAGCCCGATCACCACGCCCTGGACAGCCATCACGCCCAAAAGATAGCCGCCATCGATGACGGCCAGCGACCAGCTGGACCCCTGATAGCGGTGGTTGAGGATCATCGAGGTGAGCATGAACCCGGCCCACACATGGATGCCCACAACAACCGCGGACGCCACTGTCACCTCACCCATGATGGCCGGGGTAAAAAGGGCCAGAAAATAGGCCATCACCAGCTGCATTACGGCGCCCCAGATAAAGGGCGTGGCCTGCCCGCCCGAGCCGGACATGATCTGTTCGGTGGTCTTGCCGGTGGCGGCAATCCATTGCCTGGACAAGACCATGTACCAGGCGGCGCCCAGAGCCATTGAGGCAATCATGGCCAAAAGCACGGCCAGCCAGTTCACATTGAGATAATCCATCCCTTTTCTCCCCTCTCAAAAACCGGTCCGGACCCGCTCTCTTCGAATCGGACCGAGGGAAGTGTGCGCCAAAACGCCGCAGCGGTAAATCAGGCCTCAACGCCTCCCAGCTTGCAGATGAATGCCCATTCCGCCTCGGAAACCGGCTGGACCGAGAGGCGCGAATTGTTGACCAGCACCATGCTTTCAAGCTCGGGCGCGGCCTTGATCTCGTCGAGCGTCACCGCACGCTTGAAGGGTTTGACCGCCTCGATATCCACGCATTCCCAGCGCGGGTCGTCGGTGGTGGAATCGTGATGGATTTCATTGGCGACGCGCACGATCCCCACCACGGCCTTTTCCTTGACCGAATGATAGAAAAAGCCCAGATCGCCCTTCTTCATCTCGCGCATATTGTTGCGCGCCTGATAGTTGCGCACCCCGCCCCATTCTTCCGGGCCGCTCTTTTTGACCTGATCGTCCCAGCCCCAGGTTTCCGGTTCGGATTTGAAAAGCCAGTATGCCATCTTCAAATGGTCTCCGGCCGGTTGATGACCCAGTTCCAGGGGCGGACGACGACGCGCTCGAACAGGCCGGCCTCGGCATAAGGATCGCTGGCAACGAGCGCCTCGGCAGCGGCCTGATTTTCAGCCTTAACGATCATCAGCGAGCCGGTCGCCTTGCCCTCGGCGTCGAGAAACGGGCCGGCCAGCACCATAGAGGCGGCGTTATCGTCCCAGAACTGGAGATGGGCCGGGCGCGTCGCAAGGCGCGTTTCCAGATGGTCGTTCTTGTCGAGTGCGGTGACCGCAAACATCATCGTCATGTCATTCTTCCCGTTTGAGTGGTCGTCTCATCAGCATGGGCACGATGGCCTCGATCCGGGCCCGGCCTGAAATCAAAAGGTCCACGGCGCCCACCAGCGGCGCATCTATGGCGTCCCGTTCGGCCACGGCCCTGGCGACAGGGGTGGTAAACAGGCCCTCGGCCAACCCCATGCCCGCAGCCGCAATATCATCGACAGAGCGGCCCTGCCCCAGCGCCACGCCAAAACGGTAGTTGCGCGATTGGCTCGACGTGCAGCTCAGAGCCAGATCGCCGATACCGGCGAGACCCGAAAGCGTCGCTTCGCTGCCGCCCATCGCCGCGATTATGCGGCCCAGTTCCGCATAGGCCCGGGCCAGAAAGGCCGAGCGGGCGGAAAGACCCAACCCGGCGCCCTCGATGGCGCCGGCGCCGAGCGCATAGACATTCTTAAGCGCGCCGCACATTTCCACCCCGACAATATCGCCGCTGGCATAGGGGCGGAAACTGTCCGAGGCCAAAAGCGCCCCGATCGCCTCGGCGCGCTCGATGGTCGGCCCGGCCAAAGTAACCGCCGTGGGCTTTCCCGCCGCCACGTCATGGGCAAAGCTCGGGCCGGAAAGAACGAAGGGCTCCGCAGCCGGGGCGAGTTCGGTAAGGATCTGGCTCTGGCGGTCGTTGGTCGCCATCTCCAGACCCTTGGCGCACAGGATCACCGGCTTGCCGGCCAGCGCTTCGGGGCCGATCGCAGCAAGTGTGGCGCGGGTCGCCTGGGCAGGCACCACCATGAGAATGGCGTCGGCCTCTTCGATCCCCGAAATTCCGGTCTGGGCCTTGAGATAAGGATCAAGGCCGATGGCGCCGAGATAGGATTTCAGCGTATGGGCGGAATTGATTTCATCGATGGCGGCCGGGTCGCGGCCGACCAGCACGACATCATTGCCGGCCAGCCGGGCGGCCTGTGCCAGAGCGGTGCCCCAGGCCCCCGCGCCGATGACGAAGATCTTAGCGCTCACGCCGCACCCCGCCCCAGTTCATCGAGCGGCCAGCGCGGGCGGGCCGCCACCTCGAACCCGTCGACAAGCCCCAGGGCCAACCGTTCGGCCCCCGCCCAGGCGATCATCGCGCCATTGTCGGTGCACAAAGCAGGCGGCGGGATGACCAGATGCGCGCCGGTCTGGGCCGCGACCTCGCGCAGAGCGGTGCCGATTGCCTTGTTGGCGGCAACGCCACCGGCCACCACATAGATGGGAGCGATGTCGGGATTTTCGGTTGTGAGGCGCTCAAGCGCCTGTCTTGAGCGGACGGCAACGATATCGGTGACGGCGGCCTGAAAGCTGGCGCACAGATCGGCAATATCGGTGTCGGTGACCGGCGCCACCGATTCGGCGGCCAGCCGCAGGGCGGTCTTGAGCCCCGAAAAGGAAAAATCGAGGCGTTTTTCCCTCAGCAAGGGGCGCGGCAGATCGAATCGGGCTGGATCGCCGTTTGCGGCCGCCTTTTCGACCTCCGGGCCACCGGGATAGCCCAGACCCAGGAGCTTTGCCGCCTTGTCGAAGGCCTCTCCCAGCGCGTCGTCGATGGTCGAACCCCAGCGCTCATAATCGCCGACACCCCTGACCAGAACGATCTGGGAATGCCCGCCTGACACGAGCAGCATCAGATAGGGGAATTTGACTTCGTCGGTCAGCCGGGCGGTCAGCGCGTGGCCCTCGAGATGGTTGACGGCAACCAGGGGCTTGCCGCTCGCGGCGGCCAGTGCCTTGCCGGTGGTCAGCCCCACGAGCACGCCGCCGATCAGCCCCGGACCGGCCGTGGCGGCGATGGCATCGACCTGTGAGAGATCCATTCGGGCCTCTTCGAGCGCGCGCGAAATGATGGCATCGAGATGGACGACATGGGCGCGGGCCGCCAACTCGGGCACCACCCCGCCAAAGGCCTTGTGCTCGTCGATCTGGCTACGCACGATATTGGAAACGATCTCGCCGCGCCCGTCCGGGTGGCGCCGGACGATGGCTGCCGCGGTTTCGTCGCAGCTGGTCTCGATCCCCAAAACGAAAACATCGTTATCCATTGCGGCGATCTGGTCTCTGGCAAAAACGTGTGGTCTGATGGCACAAGCGGATCGCAACCCGCGTTCGGCGCGTTAGCTTCTTGTTCTTTTAAGCGCGCACATCTGTGACACCTGCGAGGCCATATTGCAATCTTTGACGTCCACCCCCGTTTTCACCATCGGCACACGCGGTTCGCCCCTTGCGGTCCGGCAGGCCGAGGAGGTCCGCGACCGTCTGGTCGCCATCAACGGGCTGGAGCCTGACGCCATCGCGATAAAGGTCATCAAGACCAGCGGCGACATCATTTTGGACCGCCCGCTCTCTGAAGTGGGCGGCAAGGGGCTGTTCACCAAGGAGATCGAAAAGGCGCTGGCCGATAGCGAGATCGATATCGCCGTCCATTCGGCCAAGGACGTGGCGACCGAAATCGACCCCCTGTTCGCCCTGCCCGCTTTTCTGCCGCGCGAGGATGTGCGCGATGCTTTCCTGTCCCTCATCGCCAAGAGCCCTGACCATCTGCCCGAGGGCGCGGTGATCGGCTCGTCCTCCCTGCGTCGTCGCGCGCAGATGAAGCGGTTCCGGCCCGATTTCCGGACGGTCGAATTTCGCGGCAATGTGCAGACGCGGCTCAAAAAGCTCGCTGACGGCGTGGCCGATGCAACGCTTCTTGCCCTGGCCGGGCTCAACCGGCTGGGCGAGGCGCACCGGGTGACCCATACGCTCGATGTCGCCCATTTCCCCCCCGCTCCGGCCCAAGGGGCGATCGTTATCGAAACCCGCGCCGAGGACGGGGCGGCCAACCAGCTGGTCGAAGTGCTTGACGATGCCGATACCCGCAAGCGGGTGGAAGCGGAACGGGCCTTCCTCAAGGTGCTCGACGGTTCATGCCGCACCCCGATTGCTGCACTAACGACCCTAGATGAGGGCAGGCTGACCCTGTTCGGGCAGATCCTTTCGCCCGACGGCGCGGAAGTTTACGAAAACGAGATCGCCGGTGACGCCGATCAGGGGCGCGATCTGGGGACCCGGCTGGGCGAAAAGCTGCTGACCGCCGCCGGGCCGGATTTTATCGAACGGCTCAAGCAGGGCCAGTATGGCTGATCGGCGCAGCGTTCTCGTGACCCGGCCAAGGGCCGATGCCGAGCGGACCGCCGCCGGGCTGGCGGCGCTGGGGCTGGACCCGATTATCGCGCCGATGCTCGAAGAGCGCTTCACCGGCGTCGCGCTTCCCGATGCGACCGGATTTGCCGCAATCGCGCTCACATCGGCCAATGGGGTGCGGGCGCTGGCCGCGCACCCGCAGGGCGAGGAATTCTCGGCGCTCCGGGTCTACGCCGTGGGCGAACACACGGCCGCCGAGGCGCGGGCCGCCGGGTTCGACCATGTCTCGGCTGCCGAGGGCACCCTGCATGACCTCTCCCGGACGATCATCGCCGACCGCCCTTCGGGAAAAATCCTCTATCCCGCAGCGCATCATCAATCGGGCGATCTGGCCGGACTGCTGGCCGAGGCGGGGCTGACCGTCGACATGCGCGTGCTCTATGAAATGCAGCCTGCCACCATGCTGCCGCCGGGTCTGGCCGAACGTCTGGGCACCGGGGCAATCGATGGTGTGGTGTTTTATTCCCGGCGCACGGCGCAGATTTTTGCCGGCCTTGTGGCGTCGCGCGACTATGGCGAGCTCAGGGGGCGTATTTATTGCCTGTGCCTGTCGGAAAACGTGGCCCAACCCCTGATCGAGAGCCATTTCCTGCGCATCGGGCTCGCCGATTACCCCTCGCATGAAGCGATGATGACGCTCGCCTTGGCTTTTGCCCGCGATCAAATCAGTCCATGATGGCCAACACGAACCCGCCCGACCCCCAAAGCAAAGAGGCTGAA
The DNA here is from genome assembly GCF_037044555.1 of Pelagibacterium nitratireducens. Classification (NCBI taxonomy): domain Bacteria; kingdom Pseudomonadati; phylum Pseudomonadota; class Alphaproteobacteria; order Hyphomicrobiales; family Devosiaceae; genus Pelagibacterium; species Pelagibacterium nitratireducens. Next base: position 177,091 of record NZ_CP146275.1, on the reverse strand, counting down.
ATGGCCGAAAAGAAATCCGGTCCGGTCAAACCCCCGATCATCGACGCGACGGCGCGGCCTTCCGACAAGGACAGACCCGTACCCGACAGCCCGATGCCAAAGCCGGAGGACAAGGCCGCCGGAGCCGCCGGGACGGACGAAAAGCCCGCCGCCGAACCGGTGCGGGAAAAAGCGGGACCAGCCGCAGGCGCAAGCACCAGAACCTCGACCCAGCGCGACGACAAAAAACAAGCGCCCGCTGGCAGAACCGAACCGGACACCGGCGGCACACCCGAAACCGATAGGCCCGGATCCGGGCCCAGAGCGCTGCCCCTCGTGCCGCTGGCGGCAACGGCCGCAGCCGGTGCTCTGGTCGGGCTGGCTCTGGCCTATGGATTGGCCAGTTTCGGGTACTGGCCACAACAATCGGGACCGCAGCCGGACCTGTCTCAGTTCGACGCGCGCGCCACGCGGCTGGAAAACGCCATTGCATCGCGCGAAGCGGAAAACGAACAGATCGGCGAGCGCATTAACGCGCTGGAAGCCGAGATCTCGGCCATCGAACCCGCCTCGACCGAGGGACTGGCGGCGCAATCCGAACTCGACGCGCTGAGCGGGCAACTCGGTGAGCTTTCAAGCCGCATCGAGGCCATCGCCGCGGGCGCTTCGGGTGACCAGGTGAGTGAAGTCGCCGACAATTTGTCGGGCCTTTCCGCCCGGATCGACGATCTGGCCGAACGGCTTGATGCCGTTGAGCCGCAAGTGAGCGAGATCGGCCCCGAGATCGAGGCAGCGCTGAGCCGGCTCGACGATCTCGACGCGCGCATTGCCAGCCAGTCCGATTTCGAGGCCGTCGCCGCCGAACGCGACAGGGCGACCCAGCTTCCCGCCGCATTGGGGGCACTGGAAACCGCAATTGGCACGGGCCAGCCCTTTGCTGGCCAACTGGCGGGCGTTGAAACCCTGTTGCCCGATCTTGAAATTTCATCCCAGGTCCGGGCCGCCGCCAATTCCGGTGTTCCGTCAGCGAGCGCACTTTTGGCCCAATTGCGCACCGCAATCCCTGACATCCTGGCGGCGCGGCCGCGCGACGAAGCGGCTGGCTGGGCCCAGACACTGCTCGACCAGGCCGCCTCGGCCATTGCCCTGCGGCCCACCGATGGCGATACGCCGCAAGCGTTGGTCGGCCAGACCGAAGCGGCGCTGGAGGCGGGCGATCTCGAGGCGGCACGGGCTGCGTTTTCGGCCCTGCCCGCCGCCATGCAATCGGCAGCACCCCAATTCGCCCCCGCGCTCGATCGCGCCATCGCCGTCAGCGCGTTGATCGAGGCGGCCCGATCCGGCATCGCGCCAGCGGAGGCCGGCCAATGATCCGCCTTATCGTCTATCTCGTTCTCAGCCTGCTCGTCGCTTTGGGCGCCGCCTGGCTGATCGCTCTACCGGGCACCGTCGAGATCGCCTTCGGATCCTGGCGCATGAGCCCTGGCCTGGGGCTGGCGCTGTTCATCGCCATTGGCGTCATCATTGCCTCCATCCTTATCTGGGCCATAATCAGGCGCCTGATCGACGCCCCAGCCGCGCTGGCGCGCTCCACAGCGCGGCGCAAGGAAAGAGCCGGCGTCGAAGCGCTTTCGGACGGGATGATTGCCCTGCAGGCCGGAGAATTTTCCCGCGCCCGCATGCTGGCCCGCGACGCGCGCGCCAAGTTGCCCGAAAACCCCGCCGCCCAACTGCTCGAAGCCCGGGCCGAACTGGCATTGGGTGATCTGTCTTCGGCGCGCGAGCATTACAGAGCCCTGATTTCCAACGAGCGCACGGCGCTGGCCGCGCTTTCGGGGCTCTACGAGCAGGCAAGGACCCAGGAGCGAGGCAATGCGGCGATCACCTTCGCGCGCAAGGCGCTGGCCATTGCGCCCAGCCTCGACTGGGCGTCCGAAGCCGTGTTCAACGATCTGGCAACCAAGGGCGCATGGGCCGACGCGCTGGAAATGAGCGCATCGCTGCCCGCCCGCACGAGGAGCCAGAAGGCCGCCAAAAAACGCCGTCAGGGCGTGCTCGAAACCGCGCTCGCCATGGCAATCGAAGAGACCGAACCCGATACCGCCTACGATCACGCCAGCCGGGCGCTCAAATCCATACCCGATTTCGTGCCCGCCGCACTGGTGGCCGCGCGCATTCTCATCAACCGTGGCGATACGCGCCGGGCATCGGCCCTGCTGCGCAGGACGTGGCGCGCCGGCTTTCATCCCGATGCCGCAACGCTCTACGCCCACGTCAAGCCCGGCACCTCGGCACTCGAACGCCTCAAGCGCATCCGCACGCTGGTCGAATCCCCCCAAAGCCACCCCATGGCGGCCATCGTCCTGGCCCGGGCGGCGATCGATGCCTATGAGTGGAGCGTTGCCCGCAACGCGCTGGCCCCGTTTCTGGTCAAACCGACCCGCCAGATGTGCCTGTTGATGGCCGAAATCGAAGAGGGTCAGTCAGGCGATCAGGGCAAGGCCCGCGAGTGGCTGTCGCGCGCCGTCAGCGCCCCCGCCGACCCCACATGGACAGCGGACGGGATAACTTCGGACGAGTGGGCACCGGCCTCACCGGTCACCGGCCGGCTCGATGCGTTCGAGTGGAAGGTGCCCGTGCAGACCCGGGCGCCGGCAAAAACGCTTTCCAGCAGCCCCGCGAGCGAAGCTGGCGCCGTCCTGCCGGCGATTGAGGACGCCGCAACGCCAACAAAAACGCAACCATAGGCGAAAAAGCCACGCCATCAGGCCTTGCGCGTTTCGCGCGCCGAAAGTAAAAGACGCCAATTCGCCCCACCGGGCCAAGCCGCTTTAGCTCAGTTGGTAGAGCATCGCATTCGTAATGCGGAGGTCGCGTGTTCGAGTCACGCAAGCGGCACCATTTTTTCCGTGCTCTCGAAACATATTCCACGCCTTGGCATTTGCCGATTCGGACAACAACCGCATGGGAGATCAATCGTGAGTCTGTTCGATCCCAACGCCCGCGAGCGCTCCGGCGCGCACCGTCATCTCTACGCGCTCTATGAAATCTGGTACACCGCCGTCGATTTTGGCGCGGCCATCTGTTTCGTCATCGGCAGCATGCTGTTTTTCTCGGCGGCCAGCCAGACAACGGCAACCTGGTTCTTTCTGATCGGTTCACTCCTTTTCGCCGCCAAGCCCACGCTTCGGCTGGCGCGCGAACTCCATTATCTGTGGCTGGGCAAGATCGAAACACTGGCCCGGCGCCAGGACCCTTTCTAGAGCCGATTGGGCTCACTCTGCCGGCGCGAACCGCGCTTCGGCAAGGGCGGCCTGGCGGGCCGTGGGCTGGATCAGGCCCAGATAATGGGCGTCGCTGTCGGATCCGAACATCTTGTTGCGCTCGGCGGACGTCGACATAAAGAAGGGAAACCGGTCGGCAACGCGGTTGCGGATGTCACCGACCGCGGCCGCATAGAGTTTGACCGGGAAACTCATGCCCGGATACTGGCTGTAGCCGGCGATTTCACTTGACCCGAACACCCGCTTGTAAAACGCGGCATGCTCGTCGCGAACCCCGGAAAGACAGTAATCGGCATCGAAATATTCGCACGCCATGGCGGCAATCCGCAGCGTGATGAACGGCAGGGCCGGAATGGCCAGCGTTGCCTCGCGGTCTGCGGTAAAGCGTGAGGGGTCGACATAGGTCTGTCCGGCATCGAGCATGCCGCCCAGCAGCTCGGGATACATGCGCATGCACGGCGATTCCCGGTGCGCGGCGGTTGCAAAATGCAGGCGGATCGAGGAGACCAGCTCTCCGTCGATATAGACCCCGTGACACATGGCGTTGGGGGTGAAATCGAGATGGTCCGAGGCAATCCGGTCCTCGTTTGCCGCGATGCCGTCTTCGCGCCGATACGCCTCATAGCGCAGCCGGTAGACCGGATCGAACTGCTCGTCGAGCCTGACGCGGCGGTATTCCACCCGCTCGAGCATATCCATCAGACTCGTGGCAAAGCGCGAGGTCCTGGACCGCGTTTCGATATCGGCATTACCCATACCATCACCCCGAAATAGGGCAATGTTAGTAAAGTTTTAACGAAAAGCAAAAGCCCTAAGCGTCAAATCCACGGCAATGTTTACAGCTATTTGCTCACCAGCGCCGGCCGCCGCGCCTTGGCGCCGCGGGGACGGGCATCCGCCTGGTTCATGCTGGCGATCAGCTCACGGGTTTCATCGGCCGGCATGGGCCTGCCGAACAGAAAGCCTTGCACCTGATCGATCGTTGTGTGGCTGGCGATGGCTTCGAGCTGGTCTTCGGTTTCCACGCCTTCGGCAACCAGAACCAGATCGAGATCGCGGCCCAGCCGGGCCACATTGGCCATCAGCTTGAGCGAGCGTTCGCTGGTGGTGATGCCGGCGATGAAGGAGCGGTCGATCTTGAGCTTGGAGAACGCCATGCCGTGCAGATAGGAAAGCGAGGAATAGCCGGTGCCGAAATCGTCCAGCGCAATACCGATCCCGTTGGCGGCCAGCAGTTCGAGCTTTGCGGCGGCACCTTCCCTGTCTTCGATCAATGCGGTTTCTGTCACCTCGATCTCGAGCCGGCCGGGGGCAAGCCCGCTGGCCTCGAGCGCTTCGGACACATGCATGGCCAGGTCCTCGCCACGCAGATCGCGTGCCGAGACGTTGACCGCGACGGATACCGATTTGGGCCAGTTGACGCATTCGGCCGTTGCGGTCCTGAGCACCCAGCGGGTGATCGCCGAAATCTGGCCGGTTTCCTCGGCAAGCCCGATAAAGACATCGGGGGGAATCGGGCCGAGTTCGGGGTGGGTCCAGCGGGCCAGTGCCTCGCATCCGGCCACCCGGCGCGTGCCAAGATCGACAAGCGGCTGATAGAAGAGCTTGAGCTCGTCCTGGGCAATGGCTAGGGCAAGGTCGCTCTTGAGGCGCTGGCGATAGCGGAAATCGCTGTCCATTTCCGCGACAAAGGCCTGATACTGACCCTTGCCGCGCGCCTTGGCGCTGTAAAGGGCAAGATCGGCCCGGGTGATCAGCTCATCCAGACCAATATGGGGGTCAGCACTCGAGACAAAGCCGATGGAGGCATCGACGTCGGCGCGTTCCCCGCCGACCTCGAAGGGCCGCCGCAGGATCGAAAGGATCGCTTCAACCTCGGCCTGTATCGTTTCGGAATCGGTGTGCTGGGCGCGATAGATGACAAATTCGTCGCCCCCCAGCCGCGCCAGCCGTGAATTGCGGTGCATGACGGTCTGAATGCGAACAGCCGTTTCCGAAAGAACCCTGTCGCCCGCCAGATGGCCAAGCGTGTCGTTGACATGCTTGAAATCGTCGATGTCGATAATGGCTAAAAGCACCGGCTCGTCGCGGCCGATCCGCTGGCGCGAGGCGAGTTCAGCCTCGACCTGTTCGGTGAAATAGGCGCGGTTGGGCAACCCGGTCAGCCCGTCATAGCGCGCCATGAAATTGATGCGCTCCTGAGCCCGAATACGGGCGGTGACGTTTTCGAACAGCAGCACCGTGCGGTCACCGCGCGAGGAGATGGTCACCTCGCAGTGGAAATCGCCCGAGAGCTTCATGACGATCTTGCCGCCCTCCTGCTGGATGATCATGCGGTTGAGCCGGTCCGCCGTCGTTTCGGGCAGCGCCCGCTTGCCGATCGCCTCTTCGAGCAGGTCCGAGAACGAGCGCCCGACCCAGGATCCCTCGGCAATACCGGCAAAGGTCTGCTGTGCGCGGTCATTGGCCAGCGCGATGACCCCGTTCTCGTCGAGCATGCACAACCCGTGCTGCATGGTTTCGAGCGCGGTATCGAGCTGGACGGCCAGCCGCGAGGCCACGGTGCGCTCATGGACCTGGGCCAGCAGCATGCCGCGCACATCGGCCGCCAGGAACCGGAAACTGATCATCAGCGGAACCAGGAGCGCTGCCAGCGCCATATGATAGCCGTCACCCACCAGAACGAGCCCCAGGGCCATGGGCACCGAGATGGCCAGCGACTGGGATGTCACGATCCTGTCGGCCCCGAAATTGCGCGTCACGATGCCGATCATGGCCGCAATGGTCACCGAAACCGCCACAAGCACGGCAAACGGGTCGCGCACGATGACCAGCGAAACAAAACACCAGCTGCCATAGATGAAGGCCGAGATCGTGCCCTGGATCATCTGGCGGCGTTCCCAGGACTGGGCGCTGGCGCGGTCATCGGGAGCCGGGGGGTGATCCTCGAAGGCGAGCATGTTGTAGTAACGCTTGGCGGTGGAAACCACAAAGGCCAGAGCCACCGCATAAAGCAACGGCGCATCGGTCTTGATCGCCGCCATCATCACGCCCGAAATCGTCGCCGCCATGCCCACCAGCATGGCGCGTCTGTCCTTGTAGAGCGAAGCCACGATCGAGACATAATCGAGCGTTGGCAGATGTCTGGGGCCCTTTGGCATTATCCTGACCAGATTCCGAGCGTTCGGCTGGAACCACCTTGCCCGTCGGCGGTTTGCATCACGTTGACAATGTTGTGCCCACCACCTGGTTGCAGGCACGAAGTTGTTGTGTGGTAAAGAAGGTCTTTACACTGCATTTGCCCTACCGCGATGGCCTGTCCCTAACCCAGATCAAGGACGTCGCGGCGGCTCAATGCACCCGATAATGCCACGGAGAGGGGAAAAAGCGAAATGACCGATCAAGGATCGCAGACCGGATTTAACGCCCAGGCCGCACTGGCCGGTCTTGACGGCTGGCAGCTCAACGACAGTGGCGCCATGGAAAAAAGCTTCAAGTTCAAGGATTTTTCCCACGCCTTCGCCTTCATGACACGGGTGGCACTTGTGGCGGAAAAAGCCGGACACCACCCCGACTGGTCAAACAGCTACAACCGCGTGGTCATCGCGCTCAAGACCCACGACAAGGCCAGCCTGACGCAAAAAGACGTCGATCTGGCAACGGCGATCGACGCGCTTTAGCCCTGCCGCTCTTCGGGCTGCGGCAAGGCGCGCGCCAGCGCAATCCGGCGCACGCCCAGCCAGCCAAGATAAAGCGCAAGGCCGACCGAGAGCGTCTCGTGATAGGCCGGCACATCGGCGGCAATCAGCCTTAGAAAATGGCCGACCGCCAGGCCCGCCGGCACCAGCGCCGCAATGGCCGGCGCCCCCGGAGCGTTTTTGAAATGAAGGGCAAAAGCGCTCATGCCCGCAACGATGAACACCAGGGCCAGAAGGTAGAACGGGGTAAAAACGATATCTGAATGCTCAACGGCGCCCTCGGCGATGGCGCCCAGCACGCCCGAGGTCAGAACGATGATCATCACCATGGCAAAACAAAAGGCGCCGAAGGCCGACAGGGCGATTCCCACCCGGCCCGGCCGCGCCATGCCCGGCAAATCCTTGAGCGTCCAGATGCTGGCACCGGCCAGCGTCATGCCGATCGTGGCAATGGTGCCGCCCAGAACGGTGATCTGGCCGCCGGTAAGCATGATGGCTTCGCCCAGCGCCCAGAGGGCACAGCCCAAAAGCAGGATGACAGCAAGGATCATAAACGGGTTCCGGTCTTGCGCCGCTCGCGCATCAAAAGCCCGAGCTGGATGAAGGTCAACGCCATAACCAGATCGATAAGCGGTTGTACGAGTGCTGGGAACGCGACAAAACTGCTCACCAGCGACATTGCGATCGAAATGCTCATAACGATCCCGATCCACACCGGATAGGACGAGGACGTGATCAGCCAGACCGCGAGCGCCATCGCCCCGATCAGGGTGACCAGCGCAATGGCGATAAAGACCGGCATTTGCGCCACCACGCCCATGGGCAGGGTTCCCATGCTGATCGACCAAGCGGCAATGCCGGCAAATCCGAGGGCCCCGAGCCCGATCATGATGATGGCCAGCCGGGCCAGCCGGTTGCCGCGCGCCTCCGGCCAAAGCCCTCCAAAGCCGATCATGACCAGAATCAGCGCCCCGCCCGCGATGCCGCTGCTCACCGCAGTATGGCCGCCGGCGAGAATTTCGAGCACCTCACCGACGACGCGGACCAGGCCCCCCACGATCAATGCCCACGCCGCAATCATCGCGCCCGGCTTCTCCCCAACGCAAACTCAAGATTCATGGCGCGACCCTATCGTGGCCCTTGCCAGAAAACAACGACCTCCAAATTGCCTGTGGCAGGCAAACGACATTGGAAAAAATCCTTGCTCACGACATCGCCAGAACGCTTGAGCACGACACCGGCGGTCCTTACCTTACGAGCCGGCCCGAGCCGATGGAATCGACCCGGTGCCAAGGTTTTTGATGGTGCACGGCTCAGGCCGGCAACGAGGTGCGGTTCCATGTTCGATTCTCTGGCAAAGCTGTTTCGGCAACCCGAAAAGGGCACGTCCCAGCCAACCGATCCGCGCCTGGCGGTGGCCGCGTTGCTCGTCCATCTCGCCTCGGTGGACGGAACCGCCAGCCCCATCGAAACAAAGGCCATCACCAATGCACTCAAGGATTACTACGGGCTCGACGAATCCGAAGTGAAACGCCTCATTGCCGAAGCCCGACGCCGCGACCGAGATGCCGTGGATTTCTATCAGTTCACGTCCAAACTTTCCCAGCTCGAAGAGCCCGAAAAGATCGAGATCATTCGCATGATGTGGCAGGTGGTGTTTGCCGACGACACCAATCACGAGCTCGAGGACAACATGGTCTGGCGGGTCGCCGAGTTGATCGGGGTCTCATCGCGCCAGCGCACAGTCCTGCGCAATCAGGCAAAGCGTCCCACCACCCCGCCCGACGCCAATCCCGAAACGGACGAAACAGCGTAAGATTTCGCATTCTGCGAGGCGCAATCGTTGCAAAATGCAAGGCTGGACGCCCCAACAGGGCATCGATCTCAACATATTGAGACAAATTCGGACCACTGCACCCCATATCGGTTAACCGATTGTTGGCACGCTCTGTGCATTGTATGTCCCTGTCCGGATCTTTGTGTGTTGCGTACCGGGCAAACTCTTGCAAAGGCCCGACCCTCGCGTAATTGAGGCGGGCCTTTTTTCTTTTCCGGGGAATCGGGCGCGGCCATCAGATCGCCACACCCATTTCCATAAGGCGTTTCGCGTTCTATATAGAACCGATTGCACAAAGGGACCGCCAATGCTGTTTGGACTTTTACAATTTGTCGACGTGGTCTTGGGCCTCGTCATCTTCATCATGATCGCCCAGGTGATCATGAGCTGGCTTTTGGCCTTCAACATCCTCAATATGTCCAATCAGTTCGTCGCGACTGTCGCCAATTTGCTCTGGCAGCTGACCAATCCGCTGCTGGCACCCATCCGGCGATTTGTGCCCAGTTTCGGCGGCCTGGACATTTCTCCGATCGTTCTGTTCTTGGCGATCTATTTCATCCGTCTGGTGATCCTATATCCGCTCATGCGTCAGGTCGCCATGCAGGGGCTGTGAGCCACCCCTCCTTTTACACCCTCGGTTCCGATGGCGCGCGGATCACCCTGCGCGTCACACCCAATGCCAGCGCCGACCGTCTTGAAGGCGCGCAGACCCGCGCCGACGGAAGCTGCGCCCTCAGGGTCCGCGTTTGCGCTCCGCCCGACAAGGGCGCGGCCAACCTGGCCGTCATCGCCCTTTTGGCCAGGGCTCTCTCCCTGCCCAAATCCGCCCTCGCGATTTCCAGCGGCCAGACCAGCAAAACCAAGGTGATTCTGGCCCGTGGAGACACGGAAGCCCTTTATGCTGCGCTCGAGGATCTGGCAGACCGATAGGTCAACACTGATGCCCGGCGAACTTCATTGCCTTTCAAGCCGATAGACACAAATAAGCCAGCAATACTGACCCAAATAAAGCGCAAGAATAGAGGATTGCCTCTGCGTTGATCTTGGGCCATCCTTCGTTTTGGCCGCAGTAAAATGCGGGTCTTTGCTGTCGCCAAGGGAGAGGAAATTTTGGCGGCGGTGCAAGAAGGGAAGTAGACCGGACCGCGTCGGGTGCCCTGGCCTTGTGCCGAGCCTCTCGACACGCCGCTCCGGGCGCAAAGTGAGGGGAATACCACTATGACTTTGGCCTTATGGCTGATTATTGCCTGTGGCGTCCTGTCGGTCGTCTATGGCATCGTGACAACGCGTTCGCTTCTGGCCGCCGATGCCGGCAGTGCCCGCATGCAGGAGATTTCCGCTGCGGTCCGCGAAGGCGCCACCGCCTATCTCAAGCGCCAATACACAACCATTGCCATTGTCGGCGTCGTCATCCTTGTCGTTGCCTGGCTGCTGCTCGGCATCTATGCGGCGATCGGCTTTCTGATCGGGGCCGTGCTCTCGGGCGCTGCCGGGTTCATTGGCATGCACGTCTCGGTGCGTGCCAATGTGCGTGTCGCCCAGGCGGCGACCACCTCGCTGGCCGGCGGGCTCGATCTGGCGTTCAAATCGGGTGCCGTGACCGGGCTGCTGGTTGCCGGTCTGGGCCTGTTGGGCGTCACCGTCTATTTCCTCGTTCTTTTGGCCATGGGGTTTGATGCGACCGACCGGACCGTCATCGACGCTCTTGTCGCCCTGGGCTTCGGGGCCTCGCTGATCTCCATTTTCGCCCGGCTGGGCGGCGGCATCTTTACCAAGGGCGCCGACGTGGGCGGCGACATGGTGGGCAAGGTCGAAGCGGGCATCCCCGAGGACGATCCGCGCAACCCCGCAACTATCGCCGACAATGTCGGCGACAATGTCGGCGACTGCGCCGGCATGGCGGCGGATTTGTTCGAGACCTATGTCGTGACCATCGTTGCCACAATGGTTTTGGCCGCGATTATCCTGCCGGTCGATCTGAGACTGATCGGCATGGTGTTGCCCCTCGCCATTGGCGGCGTGTGCGTTCTGACCTCGATCGCCGGCACCTATTTCGTCAAGCTCGGCGCCTCGGGCAACATCATGGGCGCGCTCTACAAGGGCGTCATCGCCACCGGCGTCCTCTCGCTTGTCGCCCTCGTTCCGGTCATGTGGCTGATCTTTGGCGACATGAGCCGAGCCATCACGGTCGGGGACATCACCTTCACCCCCTGGGCCCTCTATGGCTGTGGGGTGGCCGGACTGGTCATCACCGGGCTGATCATCTGGATCACCGAATATTATACGGGCACCAACCGGCGCCCGGTCAATTCGATCGCCGAAGCCTCGATTACCGGGCATGGCACCAATGTGATCCAGGGGCTTGCCGTTTCGCTTGAATCCACGGCGCTGCCCGCTCTTGTCATTATCGCAGGCATCATCGTCACCTATTCACTGGCCGGCCTGTTCGGCATCGGGGTTGCTGTGGTCACCATGCTGGCCCTGGCCGGCATGATCGTTGCGCTCGATGCCTTCGGGCCGGTGACCGATAATGCCGGCGGCATTGCCGAAATGGCTGGCCTTCCCGACGAAGTGCGCAAGAACACCGACGCGCTCGACGCTGTGGGCAACACCACAAAGGCCGTGACCAAGGGTTATGCCATCGGGTCGGCAGGGCTGGGGGCACTGGTCCTTTTTTCTGCCTATACCCAGGATCTGGCCTATTTCATTGGTGAGGCGGTGGAAGGCGACTTCTATTTCGGCGTCGGAGAGATCAGCTTCTCGCTGGCCGATCCCTATGTGGTTGTCGGGCTGCTGTTCGGCGGCTTGCTGCCGTTCCTGTTCAGCGGCATGTCGATGACCGCCGTCGGTCGGGCCGCGCAATCGGTCGTGGTCGAAGTCCGGCGTCAGTTCAAGGAAAAGCCCGGTATCATGGCGGGCACCGAAAAGCCCGACTATGGCCGGGCCGTCGATATGCTGACCAAGGCCGCGATCAAGGAAATGATCGTGCCCTCGCTGCTGCCGGTTCTCTCACCGCTCGTCGTGTTTGGGGTGATCCTCGTGATCGCCGGAAAGGCCGCCGCCTTTGCCGCGTTGGGAGCCATGCTTTTGGGTGTGATCGTCACCGGCCTGTTCGTCGCCATTTCCATGACGGCCGGCGGGGGAGCCTGGGACAACGCCAAAAAGAGCTTTGAGGACGGGTTCACCGATTCGACCGGCCAGACCCACTACAAGGGGTCCGAAGCCCACAAAGCGTCGGTGACCGGCGATACGGTGGGGGATCCCTACAAGGACACTGCCGGACCCGCTGTCAATCCGATGATAAAGATCACCAATATCATCGCCTTGCTGCTCTTGGCCGTGCTTCATTAGAAACAGCGTGCACCAAGCCACGAGAGCCGGGCAACCCTGCCCGGCTCTTTGCGTTAGACGGACGGCACGCGCACGAAAAGGGCAGCGAAGCTGACAAATACCATGGTCTTATGTCCTTGAATCCTAAAGCTGATATTGGCTTTGCGCCGTCAAGGGCTTAAGCTCTCCACCATACCGGAAATATCGAGGGACGCCGGGAAATGATCGATAGCACCGAAACCCTGCGCCCCTGGCGTGATCGCCTGGTCGCGCTGCGGTCCGAAAACCCGCAGCTGGCGCGGTTCGTGACCAATGCGCTGCGCTCGGCCGACGAACAGGACCTGCTGCTCTATCCAGCGCAAACGCTCCAGGACCTTCTGGCCACCACCTTCTCCCACATCGGCCAACGCACTCCGGGCAAGGCCGAGATCCGCGTCTGGACCCCCGACGCCGAGATCGTGTCGGGTATAACGATCATCGACATCTATTCGGCCGACACCCCGTTTATCGTCGATTCGGCCCTGGCGGCCATAAGAGCCGCCGGCGGTTCGATCCGGTTCATGACCCATCCCGCCGTTGCGGTGGACGACACCACCTCTCCCTGGCAGGTGATCGAGGACACCGAAGGCGCCCGCAAGGAAAGCGTGCTCCAGGTCCATATCGACACGCCCGCCGACCCCCGGGCGCTCTCGGTCATTTCCGAAGAACTGACCCAGACCATGGCGCAGGTGCGCGCCGCTGTCGTTGACTGGCGCGAAATGCTCGAACGCCTGCGCACCGCGGTTGTCGCATATCGATCCCATCCCCCGGCCATGCGCGAACAGGCGCTGACCGAGGCGATCCATTTTCTTGCCTGGCTGGCAGACCACAATTTCACCTTCCTGGGCATGCGCCAATACCGGCTGTCCGGGGAAGGCAGCGAGCAGACCTTGATCCCTCTCGAAGGATCGGGCCTGGGCATATTGCGCGACCCCGATTATCTCTATTTGCGCCAGGGCACGCGCTACGTCCATATGAACGACCAGCATCTGGCGTTTCTCGACACCGACGAGCCGCTGATGGTCACCAAGGCCAATCGGCGTGCACTTGTGCACAGGCGCGTGCATATGGATTACGTGGGCATCAAGACCTTCGATCCAGACGGCACGATCACCGGCGAATTGCGCATATTGGGGCTTTTCACCTCCGCGTCGCTGTCCACCCCGGTGAGCGATGTCCCGCTGATCCGGCGCAAGATCGCTCAGGTGATGGCCCAATCGGGCTTCGATCCGCGTTCGCACGCCGGCAAGGCGCTCATGAACACGCTGGACAATTACCCTCGAGACGAGCTGTTCCAGATTTCCCAGGATGAGCTTTTCGAATTCGCCAATGTGATCGCCACCCTGCCCGACCGGCCGCGTGTGCGGGTGCTGCCCCGCATCGACAGGTTCGACAATTTCGTCTCGGTTCTGGTGTACCTGCCCCGCGACCGCTTCGATTCCAATGTCCGCGCCCGGATCGGCGAACATCTCGCCAACCGCTACGACGGGCGGGTTTCCGCCTTCGCCCCCGACTTTCCCGAAGGCGATCTGGCACGGGTCCATTTCATCATCGGGCGCAATGGCGGCGCCACTCCGCGCCCCGACCGCGAGGCGCTGGAAGCCGAAATTTCCGAGCTGACTCGCACCTTTGCCGATCGCCTGCTTTCGGCAGCGCCCCATGCGGGCGACATCGCCGATTATGCAAGCGCCTTTTCCGCCGATTACCAGGTGGCCCATTCCCACGCCGATGCCCTTGACGATATCGCCGTATTCAAGGCGCTGGGCCCCGACAATCCACTGGCCGTTCGGCTGAACCGGGGGACCGAAGGCCCCACCAGTCTCACGCTCAACGTCTATCACCGCGCCGATCCCATCCCGCTTTCGGCCCGCGTCCCGATGCTGGAGAATTTCGGATTTTCGGTGATCGACGAGCGCACCTTCACCATACGCCCGCTCGGGCCGCAGCCGCGCTTTCTGCACGCCATGTCGATCAGGACCGCCGATGACAGCGAGATCGATCTGGGCGAAAGCGCAAGACGCATCGAGGACGGTATCCTTGCAGTTTCCAGCGGGCTCGTTGAAAATGACGGCTACAACCGTCTGACCCTGACGGCCGGGCTCGGCCACACCGACGTCGCCATCCTGCGCGCCCTGGGACGCTATCTCAAACAGGTCGGCATCGCCTGGTCGCAGACTTACATCTGGACGGCGCTTTCGGTCCATCCGGCCACCGCCCGCGCGCTGGTCGAATTGTTCCACACCCTGCACGATCCCCATCTCGACGCCGACCGTGAAGCGGCAGCCGAAGGCCTGCGCGCTGAAATTGCCGCCGGGCTCGAATCCATCGTCTGGATCGACGAGGACCGGATCATCCGGCGGATGCTCAATCTGATCGAAACGAGCGTTCGGACAAATCTCTACCAGCGCGTGGACGGCAAGCCACGCCCGGCGCTGGCCATCAAATTCGACGCCACCCTGCTCGAAGGCATACCCCAGCCACGGCCATGGCGTGAAATTTTCGTCTATTCCCCGCGCGTCGAGGGCATCCATATGCGCGGCGGACCGATTGCCCGCGGCGGGCTGCGCTGGTCGGACCGCGCCGAAGACTTCCGGACCGAAATCCTGGGACTGGTCAAGGCCCAGATGGTCAAGAACGCGGTGATCGTGCCGGTCGGCGCCAAGGGCGGGTTCGTGCCGCGCCTCATGCCCGCCAATCCCGACCGCGACACCTTCCTTGCCGAAGGCACCGCGTGCTACAAGATTTTCGTCTCCAGCCTGCTCGATGTGACCGACAATTTGGTCGGCGATACGGTCCTACCGCCCGAAGAGATTTTCAGGCGCGACGCTGACGATCCCTATCTCGTTGTCGCCGCCGACAAGGGCACGGCGAGCTTTTCCGATACGGCAAACGCAATATCCCAATCCCGCGACTACTGGCTTGGCGATGCCTTCGCCTCGGGCGGATCGGCCGGATATGACCACAAGAAGATGGGCATTACCGCGCGCGGCGGCTGGGAGGCGGTCAAACGCCACTTTCGCGAAATCGATATCGATATCCAGACCCAACCCTTCACCGTGGCCGGCGTGGGCGACATGAGCGGCGACGTGTTCGGCAACGGCATGCTGCTCTCGCCCAAAATCCGGCTGGTTGCCGCCTTTGATCACCGCGACATCTTCATCGATCCCGACCCCGACATCGAAAAGAGTTTTGCCGAGCGCGAGCGCCTGTTCGCGCTGCCGCGCTCGAGCTGGCAGGATTACGATACCGCGCTGATTTCCGAGGGCGGCGGGGTATTTTCGCGCCAGGTCAAGTCCATCCCGCTTTCCCCCCAGATGCAGACGCTCCTGGGCCTGACCGGGGTCAGCGCCTCGCCGAGCGAAATCATGTCGGCGATCCTGCGGGCCGATATCGACCTTTTGTGGTTTGGCGGCATCGGCACCTATATCCGCGCCACCGAGGAAACCGACGCTTCGGTGGGCGACAAGGCCAACGACGCGATCCGGGTTCCGGCACAGGCGGTGTGCGCCAGGGTGATCGGCGAAGGAGCCAATCTCGGGCTCACCCAGCGCGGACGCATCGAATATGCGCTCAATGGCGGGCGCATCAACACCGACGCCATCGACAATTCGGCCGGCGTCAACTCGTCCGACCTTGAGGTCAACATCAAGATCGCGCTGTCCGATATGGTGCGCTCGGGCACCCTGGCAATGGAAGACCGCAATGTCTTTCTCACCGAGATGACTGACGAGGTCGCAGCGCTTTGCCTGCGCAACAATTATCTCCAGACCCTCGCGCTCTCGCTCGCCCAGCGGCGGGGCATGGCCGACTTTCCCGATCTTGTCGATTTCATCGATGAACTCGAAGCGTCAGGCGAACTCAACAGGGCCGTCGAATATCTGCCCGACGACGCCATGCTGGCCGAACGGGCCGCCGGGGGAGAGGCCCTGACCCGGCCCGAACTGGCCGTGCTGCTCGCCTATGCCAAATTGACGCTCTATAGCGATTTGCTCAAATCCCCGGTTCCCGACGATCCCTATCTGGCCCGCGAGCTGTTCCGCTATTTTCCTCAAACGCTGAAATCGCGCTACCCCGAGTCCATCGAAAACCATCGCCTGCGGCGCGAAGTGATCGCCACGGTGCTCTCCAACGCCATGATCAATCGCGGCGGGCCCGCTTTCGTTACACGATTGACCGCGATCACCGCTGCCGAACCGGGCGCCGTGGCCTTTGCCTACGCTGCAGCCCGCGACAGTTTCGATCTGGCCGGTCTCAACGCGGCAATCGATGCGCTCGACACGACCATTTCCGGAGATACCCAGCTTGCGCTTTATGCCGAGGTCCAGGGCCTTCAGGTGGGCATGGCGCTGTGGTTTCTGCGCAATGAGGATTTTTCCGACGGGCTGTCGGACATGATCGAGCGTTACCGCACCGGCATATCGACGATAAGGGCCGCGCTGTCCGATCTCGTCTCCCCCTTCCTCGCCGAGGCCATCGCGAGCCAAGAGCAGGCCTTTGAAGCCGGCGGCACGCCGCCCGATCTTGCCCGATCCATTTCCGCGCTCTCTGTGCTTTCGCTGGCCCCCGATGCCGTGCTGGTGGCCCGTAAATGCAATGCCGAGGTGCTCGATGCCGCCAAGGCGATGTTTGCCGTGATCGAAATGTTCAGGCTAGGCCGGCTGACCGAACAGGGCGCGGCGATCGATGCCGCCGACAGGTTCGACCGCATGGCGATCGACAGGGCTCTGGCCAATCTCACCCGTGGCCTGCGCGACCTGTCGGCCGATATTTTGTCGTCCGGCGATGGGCCGGTGGAGGACCGGATCGCGGCCTGGAAGACACCGCGTGCCGCCACGATTTCCCGCATGGGCGAAACTGTTGCCGATCTGATCGCCGGTGATCTGACCATTTCACGGCTTTCGGTCGCCGCGGGACTGTTGAGCGATCTGGCTACAAGCTAGAGCGAGGGGGCAGCAGGTCTTCGCGCGCCGCGATCCCGAAACACCTTGCATTTGGTGTGCCCCATAGGCAAAAAGCTGCCGGACTCCTCCTCCCCCGAAAAGTTCAGGACTGAACGGCAAAATGAATATCGACGCGATCCCCGCGGGCAAGAACCCGCCCGAAGACCTCAATGTCATCATCGAAGTGCCTCTGGGTGGCGAACCGATCAAATACGAGATCGACAAGGATTCTGGCGCGCTGTTTGTCGACCGGTTTCTCTATACGCCCATGCGCTATCCGGGAAATTACGGCTTTGTGCCCCACACGCTGTGCGGCGACGGAGACCCGCTCGATGTGATCGTGCTCAATTCCCGTCCGCTGGTGCCTGGCGCCGTCGTGCGGTCGCGCCCGGTCGGCGTATTGTTCATGGAAGACGATGGCGGCCAGGACGAAAAGATCCTCGCCGTGCCGGTTTCCAAGCTCACCCGCATGTATGACGGCATCCACGACGTGACCGACCTGCCCGAAATCCAGGTCGAGCGCGTCAAGCACTTCTTCATGCACTACAAGGACCTCGAGCCGGGCAAATGGGCCAGGATCGACCGGATCGGCGGCGTCGAAGATGCGCGCAAGGTGATCCTTGAGTCCATGGAAATGGCAAGGAAGGGCTGAAGCCTCGCCCCATCGCCCGTGCTTCGATCCCTGGCCCGCAACTCTTGACCCAACAGGGGTTGCGGGCGTAAAACAGCCAACCGTACCCGCTGGTACGGATACCTCACGAGATATGGATTGACGGCCCGATGAGCGCAAAGACCCTCTATGACAAGATCTGGGACGACCACGTTGTCGCATATAACGAGGATGGCACCGCCATTCTCTATATCGACCGTCATCTCGTCCACGAAGTCACGAGCCCGCAGGCGTTCGAGGGTCTGCGCCTGTCCGGCCGCAAGGTGCGCGCCCCCGAGCGCACGCTGGCCGTTGTCGATCACAACGTGCCCACATCGGACAGAACGCACGGGATCGACGACCCGGACTCGAAAATCCAGGTCGATACCCTTGCCAAAAATGCTGTCGATTTCGGTGTCGAATATTACAACGAACTCGACATGCGTCAGGGCATCGTCCACATCGTGGGCCCCGAGCAGGGCTTTACTTTGCCCGGCATGACCATTGTCTGCGGCGATAGCCACACATCGACCCACGGCGCCTTCGGGGCGCTGGCCCACGGCATCGGCACCTCCGAGGTCGAGCACGTTCTGGCCACCCAGACGCTGATCCAGACCAAAGCGAAAAACATGCGCGTCACCGTCAACGGCTCCCTGCCGGACGGGGTGACCGCCAAGGACATCATCCTGGCCATCATCGGCGAGATCGGCACCGCCGGCGGCAACGGCCATGTCATCGAATTTGCCGGTCAGGCCATTCGCGAATTGTCGATGGAAGGCCGCATGACGGTCTGCAACATGACGATCGAGGGCGGAGCCCGCGCCGGGTTGATCGCGCCCGACGAAAAAACCTTTGCCTATGTCAAGGACCGCCCCCGGGCGCCAAAGGGCGCTGCCTATGACATGGCGCTCGACTATTGGAAATCGCTCTTTACCGACGAAGGCGCCCACTTCGACAAGGAAGTGGTTCTCGATGCGGCCAATCTCCCCCCGATCGTGTCCTGGGGCTCCTCGCCCGAGGACGTGATCTCGGTGACCGGCGCCGTTCCCAACCCCGACGATATTGCCGACGCCAACCGGCGCGCTTCAAAAAAGCGGGCGCTCGAATATATGGGACTCACCGCCGGAACCAGGATCACCGATATCGAACTCGACCGGGTGTTTCTGGGCTCGTGCACCAATGGGCGCATCGAGGATCTGCGGGCCGCCGCGGCAATCGTCAGGGGCCACACGGTCCACCCGCGCGTCAACGCCATGGTCGTTCCCGGCTCGGGCCTGGTCAAGGCGCAGGCCGAGGCCGAAGGGCTCGACAAGATCTTTATCGAGGCCGGGTTCGACTGGCGCGAACCGGGCTGTTCGATGTGCCTGGCCATGAATGCGGACAAGCTGGCCCCTGGTGAGCGGTGCGCTTCGACCTCGAACCGCAATTTCGAGGGTCGTCAGGGCTTCAAGGGCCGCACCCATCTGGTCTCCCCCATCATGGCAGCCGCCGCTGCCATCAAGGGCCATTTCGTCGATATCCGCGAGTGGCCCACCGCCTGATGGCTGAGCCGTCCCAGGGCGATGCAAAATTATGGGGGCCGTTGGCGGCCCCCTCTCTCGACGATATCGAAGCCCTGGCCGTCGAGGCGCTCGAAGCACTGCCCGAGCCGTTCAGATCGATGTCACGCGGCCTCGAATGCCGGATCGCCGAATTTCCCACCGAAGAAATCTGCACGGACATGGCGCTTGAGAGCCCCTTTGATCTGATGGGGCTGTTCGAGGGGATCGGGATGACCGATGATGGTATCGTCCCTCATACCGGCCAGATGCCCAACCGGGTCTGGCTCTACCGCCGGCCGATTCTCGACTATTGGGCCGAGCATACCGACACGCTGGGCGAAATCGTCACCCATGTTCTGGTTCACGAGATCGGCCATCATTTCGGACTCTCCGACGACGACATGTATGCGATAGACGATGGACTAAGATGACCCTTCGGCCTCGCCTCGGCTCATGAAGCGATAATCCGCATAGGTATCGCCTTCCAGATCATCATCGACAACAAGCACAAGATCCTGTTCCCTGAGCGCTGTGTACCAGGCATCCCAATCGACGAGATCGAAATGAGCGCCGGCACGATCCGGACCTTCGTTTGCATCGGCGTTGAGCATATGCTGGTCGAAGGTCAGTCCCAAAAGGTGCTGGTCCTTGCCACCCGTGTCGGGCATGTCGGCCATGATCGGATTGCCGCCGCGGGCCTGTGTCCATTCCCTGATATCCTGAAGTTCGCTGAGCACTTTTACCATTTCCGGGGTCTCCAACTGCCGCGCTTTGCCTGACAACGACGACCCCACCCCAAATGTTGCGACAAAGATGGGCTTGGCAGACCCAGGCCGAACGGGTTACGCCAATGTGCTGGGCTGTTCAGGGCGTGGCGCAATGACTTGCCCTTGTCCTAAAAAACAAGGGTGCCAACGAACTTTGGACTGCCTACCATGACTGGCGCGCTGCTTGTATTCTGGGTCATCGTGGCCCTGTGCACGATCAAATCGGGCGCATTTCTGGCTCTTGCGCACTTTGATCCCAAAAATCGCGGCGCTCTCTGGTTCTCGGGCGCCTTCGCCGCGGCCGCCATCAGTTTCCTCGGCGAAATCGTTCTGACCACCGGCATTTACCCCGGACCGACGCGCATGGTGATTGCCCTGGCCATGGTCGCGATGTTCATTCTTGTCGCTTACGGGCTGGCCACCCGCTACCGCATCGATCTGCACCCCGGCGGAGGCTGGGCCATAGCGGCCGCATCGGCCCTGCTCTACTGGCTTATCCTCGACCTGCCGCGTGAGGATTTCATCCGCCAGTTTCTCTACCAGATTCCCTATGCGCTCCTGAGCCTTCTTTCTCTGTCGGTCATCTGGCGCTCGCGCGCCAAAAAAACACTCGACTGGCTGTTCATCTGGATCTTTCTCGTCCTTGCGCTCCATTTCATGGCCAAGCCCTTTCTCGCGCTCTGGACCGGCGGTGTCGGATCAACGGCTTCGGACTTCTCGACAACGGTTTACGCCGGCCTGTCGACGGCATCGGGAGCGGTCCTTCTGCTGATCCTGTCGACCAGCGGCCTGGCGCTCATGCTGAGCGACAGCGCAAGCCGCCTGATCCAGAAAGCCGAACGCGACGCCGAGACCGGCCTGCTCAACCGCGAGGGCTTTACCACTCATGCCGAACGGCGCGCGCTGGCGCTGACCGAGACCGAGGCAACCGAGCGCAACGATTTGACCCTGACCCTCATCGCCATCAAGGCGGGCGCGCCATCGCAGGCCTCCGCGATGCCCTTAAAGGCGATGGCCGAACTGATCGCAGATCATGTATCGAGGGACGCATTGGTGGGGCGCATGGCCGACCGCGACTTCGCCATCCTTTCTCCCCAGACCAATCTCATGGCGGCACGGCGAACCGCCGAGGGCCTGCGCCTTGCCGCCAGTGAACGGCTGAGCGCGCCCGACCACCCTGTCACGCTGAGCATCGGAATCACCGAGCGCGAGAAGGGCGAAGTCTATGCCGATCTGCTGGCGCGCGGCCTGTGGGCGCTCGATGAGGCCGAAAGGGCCGGCGGCAATTGCGTGCGGCTGGCTGCACGGTCCAGCTTCGGCGTGGCCGCGATCCGGCAGGCCTAGAGCCTTGTTTTGTCGCGTGTCCGAACCGCAAAACCGGTTCCACTTTTGCTGGACACGCGATAGAGCAAACGTCAGGACAGCGCGGCCAGCCGCGTCTGTTCCATCTCGTCCATGGTGAGGAAGTAAAGCCGGTCGGGCGGTGTTTCCATTGCATTGATCCAAACGAGCGGATCGATGCCCATTTCCTCCAGATAGCGCGCGATACGCGCCGAGACCGTCTGGGCATCGGACATCGCCTGAGCCGACCCGACTTCATCGCCGCCCGCGCCGGCATAAATCTGGTGCACACCGACCGCTGCGTTGTCGGAAACGATCCGATCCACCCCACCGGCCAGCACCAGCGGGCAGGACGACCCGCAAAGCGCTCCATCGCCCACGGCGGTGCTAAAGCCGTTTTCCCGGATCAACCTTCCAATGACCAGCGCATCTTCCACCGACCCGCCGGGCGAATTGAGCGCCACGGTTTCAACGTAACCGCCCCGCCTCTCGATCTCATCAGCAAACCGGGTGGCGGCACCCGGAACAATGGTGCCCGAAAGCATGAGCACGCCGCCACCGACCAATTCGATCGAAAGCGGTTCGGCAAGCTGTTCGGGTGGCGTCGTGATCTGTTCGAGCGGTCGATACGCGGGATTGTCGGGGTCGATTTCCGGGCGGTCGACGGCCGGCAACAGGGGATCGCCGGGCGCAACCGCCATATCGCCGGGTTGCATCGCGTTGAGGTCGAAATAGTCGCTCGCCAGAACCCATGCCGCACCGGCCAGCATGGCAAAGAACACGGTTTTGAGGATCGCTCCATCCTCGACCGCAGCGATCCGCGCGATAAACCCCCGTGTCGCGCCTTTTTGCGGCGCGGGAGTGCCAAGGCTGCTCATGATCGCGCCGGCCCGTCGCCGCGCTTGCGCTGGAAGGCGGGAATGGTGGTGACGGTATCGTCCTTGGTCTCGGTCTCCGTGACCTTATTCGCTTCGACCCGCTCGACCGTCTCGGGCTCAACAACCGGTTCGACTTCGGTTTCGTCTTCTGGCTCAAGCCGTTCCGAGGGTACCGCGCTCGCCATCATCTGATTGTGCAGCGCCACGGCCCGCATCATGTCGGCGGCGGTCAGGGTTTCGGCATCGTCGAGCGCTTCGGCGTCGCGCCGCATGGCCTCGTGAGCCACCGCCAAAAGCAGAACCAGAACCACCGGCAAGAGATCGATGGAAATGGCGCCCGCCCAGGAGGGCAGGAAATCGGACGCATAGCGCAGCACGGCTTCGGCGCTCGAGAGCGGCACGAAGCGGCGCGGCTCGACGCGCGGTTCATCAATGATCGCCTGGGCCGCTTCGCTCAAAGCCGTGGACTGAGCCGCCACCGCCTCGCGGATATTGGCCATGGCTGCATCCTGACGCACCACGAGCCCGGCGCTCTGTCCATCGGCGACAGGAGCAATGAAGCCAAGCGAGAGATCTTCGGCGGCCCGCGCCACCGATGGCGCCACCGACGTTTCCTGCAGGGCGGCGATCACCCCGGTCAGAGCGACGATCTCGGCGGCAAATTCATCGGCTCGCGGCTGCACGGCGCCCGGCGCCGATACCAGCTCGCGCATGACGCTCAGGCGTTCCGAGCCGGTCTGGAAGAGTTCGTTGACCCGGGCCTGCGAGTTGGAAATCGAAGCGCCCAGCGAAGTCATCTGGGCGCTCATCTGGCTTAAGAGCTGCACGACCGAGCCCGAGCCCGCCGATCCGGTCAAGGCGCCCCCGCTGCGCTCCTCATCGGCCAGCGTGGCAAACCGATCCGCCGCCCGCTGCACGTCGGGCAAGAGCGATTGCGCGCCCAGCGCATTGGCATGGGCAGCGTCGAGATCGCCGGTATAATCCTCCAGCGTCACCGCCATGTGCTGCTCGAGCGCGGCCGAACCGGCCAGCGCGGCGGCGTTGAGCCATGAACTCATGGCAACGATCATCACCGAACCGATGGCCATGACGACGGTCATGGCCAGACGCTGGCTCATGGTGCGCATGAGCGGCAGGAACCGCATCATGTAGCTCCAGAACACATAGATGCCGACCGACACCGCGACCGAGTAGATGATCGCGGCGAAAAACACGAAATTGGCGTCGCCGTCGAGAAGACCCCGCACCCCCAGATAAGTGTAAACCCCGCTGGCCAGCGCCAGAACCGCCAGGGCAAAGCGCGTGGTGGTTTCAAGACCCCTGATCGTCTGCCCGATGCGGGCGGCGTTGTTCTGGCTCGGCATTGAAAAATCCCCTGGGCCGCAGCCCGCGTCACACATATTAAGCCGAGCTTAACAGTCAAATGCCGGCAAAATCGAGATCAGTTTTGCCTGCCGAGGGCGCTCGCGCCATTGTGAATGGGCCAAGGCGATCCTTTCCCTGACCCGCGCGTTAACATCATTGAGCAATTTTGCTGCCTGGAGGACGCGACCATGCCCATCACTCGCCGCCAGACCCTCGGCCTGGGATTATCCACCCTCGCCGCGCTTGGTGTCACCACCATTGTGCCCCGCACGGCTTTCGGCCAACAGCCCGAGGGCGATCTTTATCCATCCGACGCTGGCGATTTTTTCATCCATCCCATCTCCCACGCTTCGCTGGTGATCGAAACGCCATCGGGCGTGATCTATGTCGATCCGGTGGGTGGGGCCGAACTGTATTCCGATCTGCCACCCCCTGACCTGATCCTCATCACCCATGAACATGGCGATCATTTCGACCTGCCCACGCTTGAGGCCCTGGTCGTCGATGGCACCGAGATTATTGCCAACCCGGCGGTATTTGCCATGCTGCCCGAAGCACTGGCATCCAATGCCCGCGAAATGGCCAATGGCGACAGCGACAGTTTCGGCGACATCGAGATCGAGGCCATCCCAGCCTACAACACCACCGAGGACCGGCTCCAGTACCACCCGCAAGGCCGCGACAATGGCTATATTCTCACCATAGGTGGCAAGCGCGTCTATATTGCCGGGGATACCGAAGACATTCCCGAAATGCGGGCGCTTGAAGATATCTCTGTTGCCTTCGTGCCCATGAACCTGCCCTTCACCATGACAGAAGAACAGGCGGCATCAGGCGTGGCAGCATTCCTGCCCACCTATGTCTATCCCTATCACTATCAGGAAAGCGACATCGACCTGTTCGAGCAATTGCTGATGGATGAAACAGGCGGCGGCACCGAGGTGGTGCGTGGCGAGTGGTATTGAGGTCGCTGTGACCGGGCCCTATTCTTCGGGCTCGGTCGTGACCATCAGCGGAAAGCCGAACTGCTGGGAGAGCTCGATGGCCTCTTCGGCCTTGGTTTCGGCAATTTCCTTGGTATAGACGGCAATGACCGCCGCGCCCTTCTGGTGCGCGGTCATCATGATCGATTCCGCCTGCGGCTCGCCGAGCCGGAAAACCGATTCGAGCACCTTCACCACGAACTCGCGCGGCGTGTAGTCGTCATTGATGAGAATGACCTTGTGCAGCTTGGGCCGCGCGGTCTTGAGCTTTGTCTGAGTGCGTTGCTTGGTCGAAGTATCGCTCATGACGGCACCTCTGAAATTATATGGGCGGAGCGGCCCTTTAACATAGGTCCGCTCCGCATAAATTCCAAATCAACTTCTATAAATTTCAGCCGGCCGCAGCTTCGGCTGCCGCGGCACGCGAAGCGCGTTTACGGTCGTGCGGATCGAGGTGGATCTTGCGCAGGCGCACCGAATTGGGTGTCACCTCGACATATTCATCGTCGGCGATGTAGCTGAGAGCCTGTTCAAGGCTGAGCTTTTTCGGCGGTGTCAGCCGGATCGCCTCGTCTTTCGACGTGGTACGGATATTAGTGAGCTGCTTGCCCTTGAGGACGTTCACTTCGAGATCGTTTTCGCGATTGTGCTCGCCCACGATCATGCCCTCGTAAACGTCCACGCCCGGATCGATCAGCATCGGCCCGCGATCTTCGAGGTTGAAGAGCGCATAGGCGACGGCCTGTCCGGTGGCGTTGGAAATCAGAACACCGGTGCGGCGCATGGGCAGCGGGCCCTTGAACGCCGAATATTCATGGAACACGCGGTTGAAAATCGCCGTGCCACGCGTATCGGACAGCAATTCACCCTGATAGCCGATCAGGCCACGGGTCGGAACGTAAAGCCGCACGCGGGTGCGCCCGGCGCCCGAGGGCCGCATTTCGACAAGTTCGCCGCGACGTTCGGTGAGCTTTTGCACGACGACCGAGGAAAATTCATCATCGACGTCGATGATGACTTCTTCGATCGGCTCGAGCTTTTGCCCGTTTTCTTCGCGGAACAGCACCTTGGGGCGGCCAAGGCACAATTCGAACCCCTCGCGGCGCATGGTTTCGATCAGAACGCCGAGCTGGAGTTCGCCGCGCCCGGCAACGTCAAAGCTGTCATTGTCATCGCCCGGTGTCACCCGGATCGCCACATTGCCTTCCGCTTCGCGCAGCAGCCGTTCGCGGATGACGCGGGACTGGACCTTGTCGCCTTCGCGGCCGGCCAGCGGACCGTCATTGATCCTGAACGTGACCGACAGGGTGGGCGGATCGATAGGTTTTGCTTCAAGCGCTTCGGAGACCTGGGGCACGGCGATGGTGTTGGCAACAGTTGCGGTTTCAAGCCCCGCCAGCGCAACGATATCGCCGGCCTTGCCCTCTTCGATCGGCTCGCGCTCAAGACCACGGAAACCGAGAACTTTCGAGATTCGGCCCTTTTCGACAGTCTTGCCGTCGCGCGAGAGCGCATGGACCGAATCGCCGGGCTTGACCGAGCCTGAAAATACCCGGCCGGTCAGGATGCGGCCCAGGAACGGGTTGCGCTCGATGGTGGTGACCAGCATCCGGAAGGGGCCATCTTCGACCTTGGGCTCTTCGAAATGTTCGACCACCTTGTCGAGCAGCGGACCCATGGTTTCCTTGGAGCCGGACGGATCGTCGGCCATCCAGCCCTGCTTGGCCGAACCGTAAAGAACGGGGAAGTCGAGCTGTTCGGGGGTGGCGTCCAGCGACACGAAGAGATCGAATATCTCGTCGAGCACTTCGTTGTGCCGTTCTTCTGGCTTGTCGATCTTGTTGATCGCAACGATGGGGCGAAGGCCGATCTTGAGCGCTTTCGACAGCACGAACTTGGTCTGCGGCATCGGGCCTTCGGCCGCGTCCACAAGGATAACCGCGCCATCGACCATCGACAGGATACGCTCGACTTCGCCGCCGAAATCGGCGTGGCCTGGCGTATCGACGATATTGATCCGCGTGTCCTTCCAGTTCAGCGACGTGACCTTGGCCAGAATGGTGATGCCGCGCTCTTTTTCCAGATCGTTGGAATCCATGACGCGTTCATCGACGCGCTGGTTGTCGCGGAAGGTGCCGGACTGCCGCAGCAGGACGTCGATCAACGTCGTTTTGCCATGGTCAACGTGGGCAATGATCGCAATATTGCGCAAGCTCATAAGGGGGCCAGCCATTTTCGGGATTTACCGGAGTGTTTCCAGCCAAAGTGGCACCCACTTTTGCGGTTCGGAAACGCGACGAAGTAAATAATGTGGCTGCCCATACCCTACGATGGCCCGTCAAACAAGGAAAAACGGCGCAGGGCTGGCATGCGCGGGGGCAAAACGGGCTGCCCCCACGCCAGATCAGAGTGCTTCCAGGACAAATGGCTTCCACTTATCCGGTTCGGAAGCGCCACAAAGAAAGACGAGGATCGTTGCGCCGTTTCCATGAAACGGCAAAATGATCAGAGCCCTATTTCAGCGACCGCGGAAGGTCTTGGGACTGCCAGAGCCCCAGACCAAAGCCATCGGGGTCCAGAAAGTCGGCACTCCAGCCGCCCGGAGCTTCGGAAACCGGGGTGACGATGGTCACGCCCTTTTCGGCCAGCGCAGCGACCACATCGTCGATGCCGCCGTCCCGCAGATCGAAGACCAGCGCCGGCGTGTTGCCGCGCTTGCCCTCCTGCTCGAAAAAGATCGCCTCGAAGCCGCCCTCGAACGCGGCGGCCAGCCAGAACGGCTCGGCGCCCTCGCGGCGCTGGATATCAATCCCCAGCACATCGCGATAGAAGGCTTCGGTGCGCATGATGTCGGACACATAAAACACAAGGCTGGGCGCGCCAAGTTTGGGCATTGTCATGATGGACTCCTCGAAAACGGGTTGAAACACCCCTCGTTGCCACGCTTACCCCTTTTGTGAGGCGGGCCGCGATGACCGAACGACAAAAACATGCCCGTCAGGGTCGTGGCTGGCAAAAGCGCCGCCGTGGCGTTGCAGCGCCGGAAGCAGGCCGTCCCTTATGGTGCCATAAGCCAGATCGAGATTGAGCCCGATCATTTCGGCCGGCATGGCAACGCCCTTTTTCCCCAAAGCCAGCTTGAGGGCGCGAATGCGCTGCCGCAACGCGGTATCGGGCAGATCGAGCAGATAGGCGATTTCCGCTTTGGAATGACCCGAGAGTGCAAGCGCGGCGATGACCCGCAAACCCCTGGGCAAATCGGCGAGGATGACGTTAAGGGCATCGCCCTGCGGCGCGGAAACCCGATGGTGCTCGCCCTGCCATTTGGCCTCGCGTTCACGCCGGCGGGCGGCCGAGCGGGCGTCGAACGCCGAACGCTTGCGAATGGCGCCGGCCATCCAGCGGCGATCCGAAGAGTTCGAAAAATCATTGCGCCCCGCCGCGACCGCCGCGATCAGAACCTCCTGGACGACGTCCTCGGCCTCATCGACCCGCCGAGCATGGCGCCGCGCCAGGGCGAGCAGTTCGGCATAGGGGACACTCCGGCGCATGGCCTTTTGGCTTTCCGTCTCGCGAATGGGTTCAGGCACTCTTTCTGGGCGCGTCGCTTTTTTCTGCTTCAAGCAGGGCCAGCATAGTCGCACCATCGACGGGCGGCGAGAAGAAATAGCCCTGCACCTGCGTGCAGCCCTCGGCACGCACGACGGCGAGCTGTTCTGCCGTCTCAACGCCCTCGGCAACCGTGGTCATGCCCAGATTGTTGCCCAGTGAGATCATGGCACCCAGAATGGCGCGGCTGTCGGCCTTGGTGGCCACATCGGCCATGAACGAGCGATCGATCTTGATCTTGTCGAACGGAAAGGCCCGCAGATAAGAGAGCGATGAGTAGCCAGTCCCGAAATCATCCATGGCCACCCGCACGCCCAGCCCGCGCAGCGCCAGCAGCAGGTCGAGATTGGACTGGCTGTTTTCGAGCAGCAGGGATTCGGTGATCTCCAGCTCAAGGCGACTAGCGTCGAGACCGGCCGCCTTGAGCGCCGCCCTTATGGTGGCGATCAGATCGGGGCGCTTGAACTGGATGGGCGAAAGATTGACGGCGACCCGCACATGGCCGGGCCAGCACGCTGCCGCCTTTGCCGCCGCCTCCAGTATCCAGCCGCCGATAGCGTGAATGATCCCGGTTTCTTCGGCAATGGGAATGAATTCGACCGGGGAGATGGGCCCAAGCTGGGGATGGTCCCAGCGCATCAGGGCCTCGGCGGCCACGACTGTGTTGGTTTGAAGCGATACGATGGGCTGAAAAACCACCGAAAGTCCATTATTGGCCAGAGCGTCGCGCAGCCCGGTTTCCAGCGTCCGGCGACGCTGCAGCGTCGCATCCATGCCCGCTTCGAAAAAGTGGTATGTGCCGCGGCCCTCCGATTTCGCCCGAAGCAGAGCCAGATCGGCATTGTTCATGATCGCATCGGTGGTCTTGCCGTCACCCGGCGCGACCGCGATACCGATCGAGGTCGAGAGCTTTATCGATTTGCGGCCGAACACGATAGGCTCGCCAATCGCCTTGACGAGAGCCCGCGCCAGATCGGCCGCCTCGTGAGGCACACCGACGCTGGGCATCAGGACGCTGAACTCATCCCCGCCCAGTCGGGCCACGATGCAGCGTGACCCGACGGTGTGAGACAACCGCTCGGCGATCTTGCGCAGCACCTTGTCGCCGATGGCATGGCCCTCGCTGTCGTTGACGGCCTTGAAATGATCGATATTGACCGCAAGCAGCGCAGGCTGTTTGCCGTGTTCGAGCCCCTTGAGCACGGTTTCGAGTTCCTCGCGGAACAGCCCGCGATTGGGCAGGTCGGTCAGCGCATCATGGGTTGCCATGTGCCGCATGCGCGCTTCGGCAGCGAGCTGGTCGGTGATGTCCTCATGGGTGGTGACCACACCGCCGCCGCTCAGCGGCTGGTGGCGTAGCGAGATGAAGGTTCCGTTGGCCATCTTGACCACTTCGCGCACGAACCGCCCGCCCGTAAGGATCTTCTGGCGCTCGGTGCGATAGGCATCGCGATCGACCGGGGCGTGCATGTTGGTCTTGCGGCGATGTTCCAGGATATCATCGAAGTTTGCGCCGGGGCGGGCAAGCTCGGGGGGCAGGCCATACATCGAGACAAATTCCGCATTGCAGGTGACCAGCCGGAAATCGTTGTCGAACATCGACAGGCCCTGCGAGATGTTGTTGATCGCCGCATCGAGCAGCGCATACTGGCGCTCGAGTTCGCGCTTGCGTTCGCTCATCATGTCCGAGCGGGCAATCTCTTCGGTGACATCCTCATGGGTGACCACCCAGCCAAGGCCCGGGGCAAAGATATGGGCGGTTTCCAGCGTGCGATGCGATGCCGTCAGCTCGAGATTGACGGCGCGAAGACCCGAGCGGTTGCCCATAAGTTCGGCAGTATAGGCATCGTAAAAGCTTTTGGGATCGGTATCGGGATGATTGCCCAGAGCGGTTGAAAGCGCGACGACTTCGAAAAGGCTCATGCCGCGCCGGATCGACTTGCGCGGAAAGCCGTAGATATCGAGATAGTGCTGGTTCCACATGACCAGTTCGAAATCCGCGCTCCAGACGCAAAATCCGAACGGAATCGTTTGCAGTGCCGCATCAAGCAGCAATGCTTCAGCGCTATGCTCAGAGGTCGGCTCACGCACCATCTTGCCGTTCTTTCCCCAAGGCCGATGGGGGCGAAGACTAGCCGTGAGCACTTAAAGAGATTTTAAGGGCGCCGCAAAATGGTCAAATTTGAGCGGGTGGGCGGCACCAGAGCGAATATCGTCCTGGTCCCGCCGTTCCTTTACTGACCGCGGGCCAGGCGCAGCTTGCGCGCGCCAAAGGTTTTCAGCCGCAGCCCATTGAGCTTGATAAAGCCCTCGGCATCATGGTGGTCATAGGTCCCGGTGCCCTCTTCGAAAGTGACGAGATCTTCCGAATAGAGCGAGTTTGGTGAAGAACGCCCCACCACATTGGCCGAGCCCTTGTAGAGCTTGAGAGTGACCTCGCCTGCCACCAATTCCTGGCTCTTGTCGATCAGCGCCTGGAGCATTTCGCGCTCGGGGGAATACCACAAGCCATTATAGATCAACTCCGCATAACGGGGCATGATCTCGTCCTTGAGATGCGCCGCGCCGCGATCGAGCGTGATCGATTCAATGCCACGATGGGCCGCGAGCAGGATCGTTCCGCCCGGCGTCTCGTAAATGCCGCGGCTCTTCATGCCCACAAAACGGTTTTCGACCAGATCGAGGCGCCCGATACCGTGCTTGCCACCCAGTTCGTTGAGCCTAGTGAGCAAGCTGGCGGGCGACAGTCTTTCGCCATCGACCGAAACCGCATCGCCCTTTTCGAACCCGATGGTGATGGTTTGCGGCGTATCGGGGGCGTCCACGGGATCGACGGTGCGCTGATAAACGTAATCGGGGGCTTCGATGGCCGGGTCTTCGAGCACTTTGCCTTCAGAGGACGTGTGCAACAAATTGGCGTCGACCGAGAACGGCGCTTCGCCGCGCTTGTCTTTTGGCACCGGGATCTGGTTCTGTTCGGCAAATTCGATGAGCCGTGTACGGCTCTGAAGATCCCATTCGCGCCAGGGGGCGATCACCCGAATACCCGGATTGAGCGCATAAGCGGAAAGCTCGAACCGCACCTGATCGTTGCCCTTGCCCGTCGCGCCGTGCGCCACAGCATCGGCGCCGGTCGCTTCGGCGATTTCGACGAGGCGCTTGGCGATCAGCGGACGGGCGATCGAGGTGCCCAAAAGATAAACGCCTTCATAAAGCGCATTGGCGCGGAACATGGGAAAAACGAAATCGCGCACGAACTCTTCGCGCAGGTCCTCGATATAGATTTCCTTGATGCCCATCATCTCAGCGCGCTGGCGGGCCGGTTCGAGCTCTTCGCCCTGCCCCAGATCGGCGGTGAAAGTCACCACCTCACAGTCATACACCTGCTTAAGCCATTTGAGGATGATGGAGGTATCGAGCCCCCCCGAATAGGCGAGGACGACTTTATTGATGTCTTTGCTCATGGCGTGACCGATAACCGCTTTGATGGCTCAGGATAAGTTGGCGCGACACTAATCAGATCACGCCCGGCCTGTCCATATTGCCGCAAAAATCGGGTTGCGAAGCGCATCGCGCACGCGCATGGTCTGCCCCGTTCTGATTTTGCGGATACGCGCCATGCTGGTCTATGCCCCCGACCTTTCGATCATTCTCGCTTTCGCCCTTGCCGCAATCGTTCTGGCCATAACGCCCGGGCCGGACATGGCGCTGTTTATTTCCCGAACCGTCAATTTCGGGTCCAGACACGGGTTTGCAACGGTGGCCGGCGCGGTCACGGGGATTGCCGTGCACACAATGCTGGCGGCTTTCGGCATTTCCATCCTGATCGTTACGGCACCGGCGGCCTTCTGGACGCTCAAAATCGCCGGTGCGGTCTATCTGCTCTGGCTTGCCTTTGCCGCCATTCGCTCGGGGACGGGGCTGACGGTGGCGCGCGCCTCCGGCAAGGTGCCCAGCCTTAAAAACTCCTATCTGACGGGGTTGGGCATCAATCTGACCAATCCCAAGGTCGCGCTGTTTTTCGTGACGTTCCTGCCCCAGTTCGTTTCGGCAGCAGACCCGCATGCGGCGGCCAAGCTGATCTTTCTGGGTGTTGAATTCGTGGTTCTCTCCCTGCCCATCGTCATCG
The DNA here is from genome assembly GCF_037044555.1 of Pelagibacterium nitratireducens. Lineage (NCBI taxonomy): Bacteria > Pseudomonadati > Pseudomonadota > Alphaproteobacteria > Hyphomicrobiales > Devosiaceae > Pelagibacterium > Pelagibacterium nitratireducens. The sequence goes on along the minus strand of NZ_CP146275.1, from coordinate 144,722 downwards.
CCATCGTGTTCGGTGCGAAATGGCTGACCGAAACACTGATGCGCTCGACGCGAATTCAAAAAGCCCTCAACTGGTCATTTGCCGCCGTCTTTGCCGCCTTTGCTGTAACCATCCTGACGGCCGAAGCCAGAAAATAGCCCGCCCATGAACTATCGCCACGCCTTCCATGCGGGCAATTTCGCAGATGTGGTCAAACACATTATCCTCACCCGCATCCTTGCCTATCTGATGCGCAAGGAGGCTGCGTTTCGGGTGATCGACACCCATGCCGGCGTCGGCCTCTACGACCTTCTCGGTGATCAAGCCGGCAGAACCGGCGAATGGCGCGAGGGGATCGCACGCCTGATGGCCGCTGAATTGCCCGAACCAGTGGCAGGACTGGTGGCGCCCTATCTGGCGGCGGTAGCGGCACAGAACCCCGACGGCCAATTGCGCCATTATCCCGGCTCGCCCTTTATCACCCGGCACATGCTGCGCGATCAGGACCGGCTGATGGCGCTCGAGTTGCATCCCGCCGACGCCGAAGCGCTCAGGGAAAATTTCGCGGGCGACATCCAGACACGGGTGACCCAACTCGATGGCTGGGCCGCGATCGGCACCCATTTGCCGCCCAAGGAAAAACGCGGCCTCGTGCTGGTCGACCCACCCTTCGAGGTCAAGGGCGAGTTCGAGCGCATGACCCAGGCGCTGGTCAAGGCCCATGCGCGCTGGCCGGGCGGCACGTATGCCTTCTGGTATCCGATCAAGGACCCAAGGGATGTCCAATCCTACGCAAAGGCCTTAAGGGCGACATCAATTGCCAAGATCCTGCGTCTCGAATTGACCATACGGCTGCCCTCAACGCCGCCGCGCCTGCACGGCACCGGCATGGCGGTGGTTAATCCGCCTTTCGTACTCGAAGAGGAAATGCGGACGCTATTGCCGATCCTTGCCGGGCTTCTGGCCGATGAGGGGCGCGGCCGGTTCCACATCGAGTGGATACGGGGCGAGGCCTAGCTGACAGGGAACGGACTTGCCCTCCCCGGACTTATCCCCATATTCCAGGCACTTTCAGATTATGGGACCGCAAATATGACCTTTGGTGATTTCATCCGGATCTTGTTGTCGATCCTCATTCCCCCGCTCGGCGTCTTCCTGCGCGTCGGGTTAGGCCTGCAGTTCTGGCTCAACATCGTGCTGACCCTGCTCGGCTACATCCCCGGCCTGATCCACGCCATCTGGATCATTGCCAGCCACCGCACGCGCGAGGACGTGTCCTTCCGGCGCTAAGGCCGGACCTCAGCGATCGCCGAGGTCGAATTCGTAATAGGCCATATCCTGCCCCTTGCCGTCGAGCGCCGCATAAAGCGCCTTGGCGGGAACATTGTCCTGTTCGGTTCCGACCCACGCATATTTGACCCCGCGTTGACGCGCGGCATCGAAAAGCTTTGTCATCAACAGCTTGGCAATACCCTGCCGCTGATGGCCTTCGGCCACTCCAATTTCGTTGACAAAGAATTCGAGCGGCTTGTCGGGATGGAAATAATAAAGGCCCGTCGCCATGCCCACGACCCTGCCCTCGTCGCTGGCCAAAGCGATGAGATAATCGGGATGGGCCAGATAGGCTTTGGCGAGATCGGGCTGGATGGGTCCATCAAACACCGAAGTGTCCGCCGACAGCAAAAGGTCGAGATCGGTTTCGTCGAGCAGTTTGACGGTGATCATGGTGCTCCTCAGAGCATGAAGGCCTCGCGGTCCTTCTTCTTGAGCCGTTCGGTCTCCGATTTGAGCTGCCCGCAGGCGGCGAAGATATCGCGGCCGCGCGGCGTCCTGACGGGCGAGGCATAGCCGGCCCGGTTGACGATATCGGCAAACGATTCGATCCGGTCCCAGTCCGAGCACACATAGTTCGAACCCGGCCAGGGATTGAACGGGATCAGATTGATCTTGGCCGGGATTTTGGCCAGAAGCCGCACCAGTTCGCGCGCGTCGGCGTCGGAATCGTTGATGCCCTTGAGCATTACATATTCGAATGTGATGCGCTTGGCGTTGGAAACCCCCGGATAGGTCCGGCAGGCCTCAAGCAATTCCTCGAGCGGCCATTTCTTGTTGATCGGCACCAGAACGTCGCGCAGATCATCGCGCACGGCATGGAGCGAAATGGCCAGCATGACCCCGATTTCAGAGCCCGTCGGCTCGATCTGGGGCACGACGCCTGAGGTCGAGAGCGTGATGCGGCGCTTGGAGAGTGAAAGCCCTTCTCCGTCCGAAGCTATGAGCAGTGCCTGCTTGACGTTCTCGTAATTGTAGAGCGGCTCGCCCATGCCCATCATCACGATATTGGTGATGGCACGGCTTTCCCCATGCGGCACCAGCCCGTCGGTGGGCCGGACGCCACCGGGAAAATCCCCGAGCCGTTCGCGCGCCATCATCACCTGGCCGAGAATTTCTCCGGCGGTAAGATTGCGGACGAGCTTCTGGGTGCCGGTATGACAGAACGAACATGTGAGCGTGCAGCCCACCTGCGAGGAAACGCACAACGTTCCGCGATCGGATTCGGGAATATAAACGGTCTCGACTTCGACCGGCGGCATGTTGGGATGTGCCGGATCGCGAAAGCGGAACAGCCATTTGCGCGTGCCGTCGTTGGAAACCTGTTCGGAAACGATTTCGGGGCGCCCGATGGTGAAGGCCTGGGCCAGATCGGCGCGCAACCCCTTTGCGATATTGCTCATGGCCCCGAAATCGGTGGCCCCGTTCACATAGATCCAGTTCCAGAGCTGGCTGGCCCGCATGCGCGAATCGCGCTCGGAAAGCCCGGTATCGGCCAGTCGCGCGCTGATCTGCTGTTTGGAAAGACCCAGCAGATCGATCGGTCCGGATTTTTGCGGACGCGGCACGGATCCATGATCGATATTGAGCGCCAGACTCATGGGCGGTAGTTCCAGAAAAATTGTGAGGGTTCGCGGTATATGGAACTGGGCGCACCAGATTCAAGCTGGCAGCGCGCGTCCAGGCCAGCCTTTAGCACAATCAGCCAATGAGAGCAAAGCCGGCGCTAACAGGCCCCATCCATCGAGCGCCCGGCGGCCGTGGCTCCGGAAAGCGAAAACGTCTGGCGAATGCTCTGGCCGTCGGCGCTGGTGCCGGTGACCGACATGGTGGATCCGGCGCGAATGGCCTGTACGGCATTTGCCGACTGGGCCGGGTCAGCCATCCAGGCAGCGTCGCCTTCGGTAAAGAGTTCGAAGTCTTGGCTGCCCGCGGTCAGCGTCGCGCTGCTCTCGGGAGCAAATTGATATCCGGAAACCAGATTGATTTCCGAGCGTATGCCCTGCGCCGGGCGGTGGGTGATATAGAAGTAGGCTTCCGTAAATCCGGCCGGGATGGGCTCGGTGCTGGTGGGACGCGAAAGCACGAAACAGATCTGCCCCGCGCTTTCGGCCGTCGCATAGGCCGTCCAGGCATTGTGTTCGCCCAGAATGCGCACCGACTGCCCCACAGCTGGCGACAGCCAGACCCCTGTCACGATAGCGGCAAGGGCAACAATATTGGCGAAACGCGATGCCATCAAAAATAGTCCTAAATGATCTGGGCCGGTTCAAATGCAAAAGGCCGGGCGGACCCGACCTTTGCCAAATTGCCGATTTTTAGGCAAGCGGGTCGGGCTATTGAGGGCATTCCTCATTAGCCTCGTTGAGGGCGGCGGTAACCCCGCGCAGCGAATAGGTATCGACTGTATCTGTGCCGCGCTGGGAGGTGGCGCGAACCACCATGTTCGATCCCGCCCGCATGGCGCCGACAAATCCCGGCTCATCCTCAATGGAGGCCAGCCAGCCCGATTCCCCCTGGGTCACCATGGGATAGGACCGCCCATCGACCGACACCGAAGCATTGGCGTTGGTTTCATGGATCGGATAGCCCACGATCGTCGCCACCTCGTTGCGGTTGGTGGGCCGGATGGTGACGATGAAATGGATCGCCCCGCGGTTGACGTTTGTGGGTTCGCTCGTCTGGGGTGTCGAGGAGATGTAGCAGATCTTGCCGCCACCATCGGTATCGGTCCACGCCGTCCAGAAGTCGAAGGTTCCCAGATTGTCGGCGGCAAAGGCCGCCGGGCTGGCACAAAGCACGACCGCACCGGACACCAGAGCGGCTGCCGTGCGGCGGATGTGGCTGCGAAACGATGAATTCATCGCCAAACCCTTCCCCTTAATTCTCTCGTAAATGCACATGACTGCCGCTCTTTCTGCACCCATTATGGTTACCAAGGAGCAAATACGCGCGGCATTTCCCGACCGGGACACAAACTAGGGATGAATTTGGCCGGAATTGGGCCTGATCAACCTCAAATCTGTGTGTGATTTATGGCCCGGCGCGACTGAACGCGGGCTGAATGAACAGGCCCTAGGCGGCCAGCGGATAATCCTGCTCGACGATATAGGGCCCACCACCCACCGAATCCCGGCTCGAGAACACCACGAACTCGTCGACGGAAAACCGCATGGGTGCAAAATGCCCAGCCTGGGCAATATGGCGCGCCAGATCGCCTGGACCGGTATCGCGCAGGCGCGCCAGCGTGACATGGGGAATGAACTTGCGTCCGTCGGGGTTGAGCCCGACGCGCTGCAGCAGCCTTTCCTGACTCGCTTGCAGGCGCATCAGGGGCTCGGAGGGCTCGATGGCTGCGTAAAGCGCCCGCGGCTTATTGCCGCCGAAAACGCCAAGATGGGAAATGGTCAGATCGAAGGGTTCGACATCGGCATGCATTTCGAGCGCATCGAACACCTCGGTTGCCATTCGATGATCTATATCGCCGATGTAACGCAGAGTGACGTGATAATTTTCCGGATCGATCCAGCGGGCGCCAGACAGCCCGCCCCGCTTGAGCGAGAGGACGAATGCAATATCCTCGGGGATCTGCAAACCGGTAAACAGCCTGGGCATGAGCGAAAGCCCTCCATGTCCCGGCCGACCGGCCCGATCCGGCGCGGCCGAATCAAAGCCTATCACATCCACGCTGGCCGGCGATCAAAAACCCGTCAGCCCTCGGTGAGACCTGCTTTGGTCGACCGGTTTCGCTTGTAATTTCAACGCCCCATCTCCATATTAATCGGCAACTGGCAGGGCCAGGAACGGCATGGGGCCGCTCTGGTTGCTAGATAGCCAATTTTTAACTGAGGATGGAACGGAAAATGGCACAATACGACCGTCAGACCGTCGCCGGGCGCGTAGGCACGGCCGCCGCCATCGACGAGGGTCTGCGCAGCCACATGCTGCGCGTTTACAATTACATGGGCATCGGCCTTGTGGTCACCGGCCTGATCGCTTTCTTCGGCAACCAGCTGGCCGTCACCGCAGACTCCACTGCAGCCGCGGCCCAGATGGCCAATGGCACATATCTGACCCAGTGGGGCGTTCTGCTCTACACCAGCCCCTTGATGTGGGTCGTGGCGCTGTCTCCGCTCGCCTTTGTGCTGGTGCTCTCGTTCGGCATCAACAAGCTCTCCTTCGGCGCCGCGCAGGCAACCTTCTGGGGCTTTGCCGCCCTTATGGGGTTGTCCCTTTCGTCGATCTTTCTGGTCTATACGGACGCTTCGATCGCCAAGGTGTTCTTCATCACCGCCGCCATGTTCGGCTCGATGAGCCTTTATGGCTACACCACCAAGCGTGACCTGACCGGAATGGGTTCGTTCCTGATGATGGGCCTGATCGGCATCATCATCGCCATGGTGGTCAATATCTTCCTGCAGAGCTCGGCGCTCGAATTCGCCATCTCGGCGATCGGCGTGGTGATCTTTGTGGGCCTGACCGCCTATGACACCCAGAAGATCAAGGAAGCCTATGCCGAAAATATCGGTCACGAAGGCCTGGGCAAGCTCGCCATCATGGGCGCGCTGACCCTGTATCTCGACTTCATCAACCTGTTCCTGATGCTGCTGCGTCTGTTCGGCAATCGCGAATAGGACATAATCTGCGGGTCCGCCCGCAGGTCTGAACGAACCAATACAAAAGGCCGCGGATCGATTTCCGCGGCCTTTTTGTTTTGACTGCCGGCGGGGTGGACCCTACCGCACCACGTGAAGTTGCGGGTCGAGTATGCGCAGCACGCTGGAAAGTTCATGGCCGCGCTTGAGGACGCGCCCGTCGCTGCCCAGCACCATGTATTGTCCTTGGCGGCGGGCAAGCCTGGGGTTTTTCTCGACAACGAACAGCGGGCGTTCAGAGGTGCGCTGATAGATCGAGAACATAGCCCGTTCGCGCCCGAAATCCAGGGCATAATCGCGCCACTCGCCTGCTGAAACCTTGCGCCCGTAGACGTTGAGGATCAGTGCAAGTTCCTTGCGGTCGAAGCTGACTACAGGAACGGGCCGGCTTGTGGAGCGGTTGGGTGAAAAGGGGAAGACATCGCCCTTCTTGCTGTCGAAGCGCTCGCTCAAACCGGGCTACCTCCATGCGGATGTGACAATCTGTTGACGATGATTGCCGCGTTCGCGCGCGCTGGCAAGAGCCAACTGCAAGAACAGTTGGCGCAAACTTTCCTCCAATTGACCGGATTTGGGCCACAATCGGACCCTTCTTGCGCCATTTTACGCAGCTAACGTTAGATCATTGCCTCCAGTAGCCGGCCTCTGGATCCACCGAGCCCCCAAACCATGGATCCAGCAGGCCGGCGCCCTTCCCGGACTTTTCCGGCGCCATTGGAAGGCTCTGCGTCCTCCAACACGATCCTCTTGCTCCTCGGTCAGATAACGCCGGGGCGTTTTCTTTGTCACCGATGTCAGCGGATGAATGTAGAGGCGCCAAGGATACGTCCGGGCAAGGCGCCATCCTTTTCCTGAACGATGACCGCGGCACCATCCGAATCGGGGCCCAGGACCTCTTCGAGAGGAATGGTGATCTCGGCACCCTCAAGTGGATTCCACATTCCGATGGCCTGGCGCGCGGTGACGATATGGGTGTAGGTCAGCGCCTGCCCTGAATTTTCTCCCCGCTCGATCATGACGTCGGCCCGGGCCCGATACGGAACCACCCAGACAATGGCCGACGACAAGGTCTCGTCGGCCGGCGCGCTGAAAACCACCGAATCCGATCCGTTGGCCCTCAGCGTGACCGGAAGCAGGGATACTGCCTGGCTGATGGCCTGCTCGGCCTCGATGGCGTCCGAACCCACGACCGCGTTCTGGCCATTGATGACCATCTGCGGGGTGTAAATCCGGTTCTTGCCCCAGCTTTGGGCGTAGCCCTTCTGCAGCTCGGTATTCTCCGGAAGGGCGAACGTATCCTCCCAGCCGATATAATCCCAATAATCAATATGATAGGCGAGAGCGACGATATCCTCACGCTCCCCCAGCTGGGCCAGAAGCCGATCGGCGTCGGGACACCGCGAGCATCCCTGACTCGTGAAAAGCTCAACGACGGCATCCGCTGAGCTGCTGATCTCGACGGCGCCCGCCGGCAGTGTGACGAGACATAGGGTAGCGGCAAGACGGAGCCGGAGCCAAAGGATGTTCATGGGCGTGTTTTGTACGCGCTCAACTCTGACCCCGCCAGTCAATTGATGGTGAAAGTTTCAACTCCATGGGCCCGGCCCATGTCCTCGATCTCTTCGATTGCCGCCGCAAACGCCGTCCAGTCATCGGCCTCGGCAATCGGCGCCCAGATGGTCTCGACCTCCTCGATCAGCATGGTGCGCGGCCTCGCGCGCTCAAAATAGGGGTGGGAAAGATTGGCATTTGGCGCCACCGCATAGTTCGACAGGAGCGCGCGGAAGGCCAGGAACGTTTCGCCGCCATAAGCTTTCGCCTGGGGACCCGACAACGCACGCTTTTCCGAAGCAAGCCCGCCCCGCCAGTCGAAAAACACCTGCTCATAGGCAGGCCGCTCGGCGGCCATGAAGGCAAAAAGCGCCGACACCAGTTCGCCATTTTCGGCCGGACCACGAGAGACCAGACCCAGCCGGCCAATGATGACCCTGGCAAGCTGAGACTGAAATTGGGGCCAGAATCGATTGAGTTCGGGTTCGAGCTTTTCGACGCTCGAAATCGGCACGAGGCATTCGGCCAGCCGGGTCAGGTTCCAGGCCATCGCATCGGGCTGCCGGCCGAAGGCGTAAAGACCGGTTTGATCGAAGTAGGCCGCAGTAAAGCGCGGATCATAGACCGGAAGGAACCGCCAAGGACCATAGTCGAAGCTCTCGCCGGTGATGTTGGTGTTGTCGGTGTTAAGTACACCATGAACAAACCCTGCCCCGATCCATTGCGCGGTGACTCTGGCAACATTTTCGGCCACCGCCCCTAGGAATGCCGGAACCTGCGCCTCGGCGGGTGCATCTGCAAGCTCGGGATAGTAGTGAGCGATGGCGTGCGCGACCAGTTCGGCAATACCGGCCTGATCACCCAGATAATCGAGGCGCTGGAAGGAGCCCACGCGGATGTGGGAGTGCGAAAGCCGCACCAGAACCGACGAGCGGGTCGGCGAAGGCTCATCGCCGCGATAAAGTGCTTCGCCCGTTTCGATAAGGGAAAAGCTCTTCGAGGTCTCAACTCCAAGCGCTTCGAGCATTGTGGTGGCAAGCACCTCCCGCACCCCGCCCTTGAGCGTGAGCCTGCCATCGCCGCCTCGCGAAAAGGGCGTCACGCCCGATCCCTTGGTGCCGAAATCACGCAGTTTACCGTCGGCCAGATCGTGGCCCTGCGCGAACAGAAACCCGCGACCGTCGCCGATGTCGGGGTTGTAGCTCTGGAACTGATGCCCGTGATAGCGAAGGGCGAGCGGCGTCTCAAAACTGCCCGGCAGCGGCGCGAAGCGGCCGAAATGCTCGACCCATTGCACCTCGGTCAATCCGGCCAGCCCCATACGTTTTGCCCAGCGCTGGTTGCGATAGCGCAAAACCGTCTGCGGGAAATCGGCCGGATGGACGGGGTCGAAAAAGGCTTCGCCCAAATTTGCATGTATCGTGGCGCCCGAAAAATCGCTCATGTCAGTCCAACGCAGGCCGTGCGTGTGCGGTTCACCCCTCGATTAGATGGTTTCGAAATGGGCGTAAACCTCACGCGAAATGTCTTCGAGCGAGCCGCGATCGAGAAACCCCGAAATCGCATAGGCCAGGGGGCCGTCGATCCAGCGGAACGTGTTGACCCCAAGATCTTGGGAAAACTGAAATGCCGTGTCGCGGGCGCCGGCATTGCGCGCCATCAGGATGGTGGCCCGGTCGCCCTGGGCATTTTCATACATCAGCATCGCGCCGGGCTTTCCCCCGACCGGCAACAATCGCCCTCCGACCAGTTCGAACCCGAGATCTCCCAGACTGGGCGCCGTAAAGGGCTTTTCGATACGGTTACCGAGCCAATTGACCAGATGATCGCGCTCGGATGCGTCCACTTCGACCGGGTGACGCACTTCGCGCACATAGGTCAGGAACACGTCCCGCGCCGCCACTTCGAGCCATCCCGATCCCGTGTCCGCCACCTGGCCCGCCGGCTGGGCCATCCCGCGCGCCAGATAACCCGACCCGCCCCCCAAGCCGAACGCGACAAGTACGGCCGCAGCCATTGCCGGCCAGCCGCCAAACCGCGATGAGCCCACGCGGGTTGGCGCGGGAATATCGGACGCCTCTCCATAGGCATAGGCCGAGAGGATTTCGGAAAGCGCCGCGTCATTTGTGCGCCAGTTTTCCACCTCATTGGCCAGCTCACCATCGGCATCGAGATAGGCCCGCACCTGCGCTGCACGGTCCACGTCCAGTCGCCGATCGACAAGGGCGTGAAGCTCGTCTTCAGATACTGGGTTGCCGGTTTCACTCGTCATTGGCGTCAGACATCATCGGTTCGAAAAAGAGGTTATGGATTTATGGGCCAAAAGCTCGCTCAATTGCCGACGGGCCCGCGACAATCGCGACATGACGGTTCCGATCGGCATGTCGAGGATCTGGGCGACTTCGGCGTAAGCGCAACCTTCGATGGCAACCAAAAGCAGGATCGCCCGAGCCTCGGGGCTGAGCGTATCGAGCGCGCGCATCAAGGTGTTGTGCAGCAAAGGGTCGGGCGCCGGCGCATCATCGGACACGGCCAGATCGTCATCGATCGGTTGCAGCAGCGGTTGGCGCGCCTTGGTGCGCAACCGGTTGCGGTTGAGATTGGTCATGATGGCATAAAGCCAGCTCCTGCCGTTCTCACCCCGCCATTGCCTGTTGTGCTCGACAGCACGCAACAGCGTGCCCTGGAGGAGGTCTTCAGCCTCTTCCCGATTGCCCGCAAGACCGTGGGCATAGCGCCGGAGCGCCGGTAAATGGGTCAAAAGCGCTTCACGCATCCGCTGGTCCCGGCGCGACCAGGAAAGGGCCGCGCCGGACAGCCTAGCATCAAGGGCGTGCGACGTCCCAATTGCCGCCGACCCCGTCGCCCGACGTCATGCCGGGCTCGGTATCGTTGATCCAGTAATAGAGCGGCCAGCCATCCTTGGCCCAGATCAGAGTGCCGTCGGTGCGCTCGACGATCGAATAGGGCTCTTCGGCCATAGCCCCTTCCTCGGCGAAAAAGGGCGGCCAGTTGACGGCGCACTGCTCATAGCAATTGGAGACGCCCGGCTCGTCATTGGCGAAGGTGTAGAGCACCATGCCTTCGGAATCGGCGATCACCTCGCCGATATCGGTTTCAAGCGTCTGAACGTCAGGGGCGGCAAAGGCCGCGCCAGCCGAAAGAACAAGTGCAGCCGCGCCGGTGGCCAGCGAAGCGAAAAGGCGGAAAGTCATTATGATGTCTCCCTTGGTGCATGTCGGGGCCAATGCGCCCAGCGCACGCCCTCACCCCTGTTAGACACCACGGCCCGCCGATTTATTCCCAACGCGCACAAAAAAGCCCGGCCAAGGACCGGGCTTTTCAAAACCGATACGCGAGATTAAGGGCTTATTCGCCCTTGCTCTCTTCAGCAGGAGCTTCTGCTGCGGCTGCGGCCTCTGCTGCAGCAGCCTCTTCGGCGGCCTTCTTTTCAGCTGCTTCCTTTGCTGCCAGTTCAGCAGCAAGAGCCTCGGCGGCCGCGACCTTTTCGGCTTCGCGCGCGGCGCGGGCCTCGACGGCGGCCTGACGCTCATCGGCCTCGATCTTCTTGGTGCGGGCATTGGTCGATTCAAAGATACGCGCCGACTTGCCGCGACGATCGCGCAGGTAGTAAAGCTTGGCGCGCCGGACCTTGCCGCGCTTGAGAATTTCGATGCGGTCGATCATCGGCGAATGGACCGGGAACACACGTTCCACGCCTTCGCCATACGAGATTTTGCGGACCGTAAAGCTTTCCATCAGCCCACCGCCGGTGCGGGCGATCACGACGCCTTCATAGGCCTGAAGGCGTTCTTTTTCGCCTTCACGAATCTTGACCCAAACCTTGACGGTATCGCCATGGGAGAATTCGGGGACGGCGCGCTTTGCAACAAGCGCTTCGAGCTGCTCTTTTTCGAGCTGCTGGATAATGTTCATTTCGTTTTCCGTTCTATCTTTTCATAGGAGCCCTTTTGGGCCCGGTCTTGTTTGGACGGTGGGATGTGCTCATCCCATAGCCGAGCGCGCTATACACGCCATGCGCCCAGGAGTCTAGGGCTTTGTCTAGGGCTTTTGGGTATAGCGGGCCCATAGATCGGGCCGTCTTTGCCGGGTCAGGGCTTCCGATTGTTCCCGGCGCCATCTTTCGATCCGGCCATGATCTCCGGAGGTCAGGATTTCGGGGATCTCGTGTCCCTCGAAAGCCTGCGGTCGCGTGTATTGCGGATATTCGAGAAGCCCGTTCTCGAAACTCTCATCGGCATGGCTTTCCGCCGCGCCGAGAACCCCCGGCAACAGTCGCACCACCGCCTCGAGCAGCACCATGGCCGCCACTTCCCCGCCGGCCAGCACGTAATCGCCGATCGAGATTTCCTCGAGATTGCGCGCGTCGATGACCCGCTGGTCCATGCCTTCGAAACGCCCGCAGACGATCACTGCACCAGGACCCGCAGCAAGGTCGCGAACGCGCGCCTGCGTCAACGGTCTGCCGCGTGGACTCATGACGATTTTGGGGCGCGGATCCTCCCCTGGCGCAACATCGTCAAGCGCCGCAGCCAGAATATCGGGTCGCAACACCATCCCCGCACCGCCACCCGAGGGCGTGTCGTCGACCGTCCGGTGCCTGTCTCTGGCATAGTCGCGCAGAAAATGCGTTTCGAGCGACCACGCACCCTTTTCCATGCCGCGACCGATAACGGACGCACCAAGCGGACCGGGAAAAAGATCGGGAAAAAGCGTGACGACCGAGGCGCGAAAGCTCATCGGCTTTCATCCGGCTCGACATCTTCAGGATCGCGCGGCGTATCCTCGAGCCAGCCTTCGGGGGGGACAGCCACGATATACCCATCGGCGATGTGGAGATCGGGAACCACGGCCTTGGTGAACGGCAGATAGACCGATTTGCGGGTTTCGGCGAGCTTGATATCCAAAAGATCGTCGGAGCCGAAATTCTCGATGGCCGAAATGGTGCCCAGCACCGCACCATCGGCCAGCCGGACTTCGAGCCCGATCAGGTCGGCATAATAAAATTCGTCTTCGTCAGGCTCGTCGAGCCGGTCACGGCTCACATAGAGCGAAACACCGTTGAGCCTTTCGGCATCGTTACGGTCGGTAATGCCCTTGAGCGTCGCAATGACGACCGTCTTGGCCAGCCGTGCCTTGGCGATCGAGATCGAAAGACCGTCACGGTCGGTTTCGAGCGGATCGTAATCGGCAATGGCCAGGGGGTCTTCGGTGAACGCTGTGATGCGCACCTCGCCCTTGATCCCATGGGCCGCGCCAATGCGGCCCATGAGAATGCGGTCTTCAGGCATTTTGCGCCCGGTCACCGGTCTTACTCGGCGCTGGCTTCTTCAGCGGCGGGAGCGTCTTCGGCAGGGGCGGCCTCTTCAGCCGGAGCGGCAGCAGCTTCCCGGGCAGCTTCTTCAGCAGCCTTTTTCTCCTCGAGGCGTTCAAGCGCCTTGGCACCCGGCTTTGCCTTGTTGGGATTGCTCTTGGCAGCCCGCTTCAAAAGACCGGCGGCATCAAGGAAGCGCTCGACGCGATCGGTCGGCTGGGCGCCGCTCTGCAGCCAATAGGTGGCACGCTCGATATCGAGCACGACACGCTTTTCGTCGCCCTTTTCGAGCATCGGGTTGTACGAACCGATGCGCTCGATAACGCGGCCGTCACGCGGCGAGCGGACGTCGGCAATGACGACGTGGTAGTAGGGGCGCTTCTTGGAGCCGGCGCGAGCCAGGCGGATCTTGGTAGCCATTGTGTCTTGGTCTTTCTGCTTGGGTAGGTTTAAGTCGGTTTACTTCTTTTTGCCCGGCAATCCGGGCAGTCCCGGGAGCCCCGGTAATTTCGAGCCGCCAAGTCCGGGGAGGCCGGACATTCCGCCCCCACCCTGTTTGACGAGCTTGGAAAAATCATCAGGCAGCTTGGAAGGATCACCTCCCATCTGCTTTGTCATCTGTTCGATCTGGGCCGGGTCCATATCGGGCATGCCACCCATCATCTGCTTGCCCATGCCGCCGAACATGCCGGCCAGACCGCCCGGCCCGCCGCGCGAAACCTTTTTCATCATGTCCGCCATCTGGCGATGCATCTTGATGAGCTTGTTGATTTCCGAAACCTCGACGCCCGAACCCGCTGCGATGCGCTTGCGGCGCGAAGCGTTGAGCAGATCGGGCTTTTCACGTTCCTTTTTGGTCATCGACTGGATGATGGCGACCTGGCGATCGAACACCTTGTCGTCGGTGCGGCCATTGGGCAGGTTCTTGGCCATATTGCCCATGCCCGGCATCATCTTCATGAGCGAGGCCATGCCGCCCATCTTCTTCATCTGCAAAAGCTGGCCCATAAGATCGTCGAGATCGAACTGACCCTTCTTGAGCTTCTTGGCCATTTTCTCGGCGTCTTCGGCCGTGACGTTCGCCGCGGCCTTTTCGACCAGCGAGACGATGTCGCCCATGCCCAGAATACGGTCAGCGATACGGCTGGGATGGAAATCTTCCAGCGCATCCATCTTTTCGCCCACACCGATCAGCTTGATCGGCTTGCCGGTCGCAGCCCGCATGGAAAGCGCCGCACCGCCGCGCCCGTCACCGTCGACGCGGGTGAGAACGATACCGGTGATATCGACGCGTGCATCGAACGATCGCGCCAGATTGACGGCGTCCTGACCGGTCAGACTGTCGGCGACAAGCAGGATTTCGTGTGGATTGGAGACGCGCTTGATCTCGGCGGTCTCTTCCATCAGCTCTTCGTCGATATGGGTGCGGCCCGCCGTATCGAGCATCACCACATCGTAGCCACCGGTCCTGGCCGTCGAAATGGCGCGCTTGGCAATCTCGACCGCCGACTGGTTGGGGACGATCTCGAGCACATCGACGCCGATCTGACTGCCGAGCGTCTTGAGCTGCTCCATGGCGGCCGGGCGGCGCGTATCGAGCGAGGCCATCAGAACGCGCTTGTTCTGCTTGTCCTTGAGCCGTTTGGCGATCTTACCGGTGGTGGTGGTCTTGCCCGAGCCCTGCAGGCCGACCATAAGGATCGGCACCGGCGAGGGAGCATTGAGCGAAATGGGCGAGGCTTCTTCGCCCAGAACCGCCACCAACTCATCATGAACGATCTTGATGACCTGCTGACCCGGTTTGACCGACCGGGTGACTTCCGCGCCCACGGCGCGCGCGCCGACCTGCTCGGTAAAGGCGCGCACCACTTCGAGCGAAACGTCGGCCTCGATCAGCGCGCGGCGAACCTCGCGCAGCGCGGCTTGCACATCGGCTTCGCTCAGCGCACCTCTTCCGGTGATCCCGGAAAAGATCTTGCCCAAGCGGTCTGACAGGCTTTCAAACATACTTCGCTCATTTCGTTCGTGTCAGGATAGATGCGAATATGGGGCCCAAGCGATCAAATGCAAAGCGCACCCGCGGGCGCAACGCGCTGGCGGATGTTGACCGGAAACCTCTCGGGTTGCCTAGTGACTCGCAAATCCATCGTTTCTGACAGAAGGTCGAGCCGGCTTATAAGGATGCGCGTACGCGGAGTCAATTGCCGCACGATCGGTGCAAAGGTGGAAATCGCAAGACTTTTGCGCCATATAAGCCAAAGATACCCTTTGGTTGAGCCGAAAAGCCCGAAAATGACCGCGCCACTGCCCTATCTCAAGATGAATGGCCTTGGAAACGACTTCGTCGTTCTGGACGCGCGCGCGCAGAAAATCGCGCTGTCGCGCCAGCAGATTGTCGCCATTTCGGATCGGGCCAACGGCATCGGCTGTGACCAGCTGATCGTCATGGAGCCCGATACGGTCGAGGGCGTCGATGTGTTCATGCGCATCTACAATGCCGAGGGTGGCGAAGTTGACGCCTGCGGCAACGCTACGCGCTGCATTGCGGCTTTGGTTGCCGATGAAACGGGCACAAATGCGATAACAATCCGCACCAATGCCGGCATTCTTGCGACCCGCACCGAGGGCGATATGGTCACGGCCGATATGGGCGTGCCCCGTTTCGGTTGGGAACAGATCCCACTCGCCGAGCCCTTTTCGGATACGACAGGCATCGAATTGCAGATCGGGCCCATTGATGCGCCGATCCTCCACACCCCATCCGTGGTCAATGTCGGCAATCCGCATGCCATCTTCTGGGTCAAGGATCTCGACGCCCACGATCTGGCCAAGTTCGGCCCGCTGCTCGAGAACCACCCGATTTTCCCCGAGCGCGCCAACATCACGCTGGCTCAGGTGATTTCGGACGACCGGATCAAGGTCAAGGTCTGGGAGCGCGGCGCGGGCTTGACGCTGGCCTGCGGCACCGCCGCCTGCGCCACCGCCGTGGCCGCGGCCCGCAAGGGGCTGACGGGCCGCAAGGTGACGATCGAGCTGCCGGGCGGCCCACTCGATATAGAATGGCGGGTTTCTAACGACCATATCCTGATGACCGGTCCGTGGATGCTGGACGGGCAAGGTGTGATCCCGCCCACTCTTCTCGGAGAGGATGCCGCATGAGCATAGAGACCATAACCTTCGGGTGCCGGCTCAATGCCTACGAGTCCGAAGTGATGAAGGCCGAGGCGCAAAAGTCCGGCCTCGAGAACGCAATCATCATCAACACCTGCGCTGTGACCGCCGAAGCGGTGCGGCAGGCCAAGCAGTCCATCCGCAAGGCGCGGCGCGAGAATGCCGACGCCAGGATCATCGTCACCGGCTGCGCTGCGCAGACCCAGGCGCGCGATTTCGGCGATATGGCCGAGGTCGATCTGGTGATCGGCAACAACGACAAGCTTAGGGCCGAAAGCTATCGGCCTATCGCGTTCGGGGAGCCGCTCAACGACAAGGTCCAGGTCAACGACATCATGAGCGTGACCGAAACCGCCGGCCACCTGATCGACGGGCTCGACGGGCGGGCCCGTGCTTTCGTTCAGGTCCAGAACGGGTGCGATCACCGCTGCACCTTCTGCATCATCCCTTTTGGACGTGGCCCCTCGCGCTCGGTGCCCATGGGCGTCGTGGTCGATCAGATCAGACGCCTCGTGGACAATGGCTATGCCGAAGTGGTCCTGACCGGGGTCGATATTACCTCCTATGGCGGCGATCTGCCCGGTTCGCCGACTTTGGGAAAGCTCACGCAATCGATCCTCAAACACGTCCCGTCCCTGCCGCGGCTGCGCATATCATCGATCGATTCCATCGAAGCCGATCCCGCGCTCTATGAAGCCGTAACCGACCCGCGCCTGATGCCGCACCTGCATCTCTCGCTGCAATCGGGCGATGACATGATCTTAAAGCGCATGAAGCGCCGGCACAGCCGCGCCGATGCGCTGGGGATCGTGGAAAAACTGCGCGGCCTGCGGCCCGATATGGTGTTTGGCGCCGATATCATCGCAGGGTTTCCCACCGAAACCGACGCGATGTTTGAAAACACACTGCGTTTCGTGACCGAAGCCGATCTGACCTATCTGCACGTCTTCCCATTTTCCCCGCGTGAAGGCACACCCGCGGCACGGATGCCGCAGATTTCCCGGCGTACGGCCAAGGAACGGGCGGCCCGGCTGCGCGCACTGGGCGGGACCCAGTTTGCAAAACTGTGCGCCTCGCGGATTGGAAAAACCGAAAACATCCTGGTCGAACGCGATGGGCTGGGGCGCACGGAACAGTTCATTCCCGTTGCCGTTGAGCGCGCACGGCCCGGCGATATCGTTACGGCCGAAATCGATGGAACATCCACCGACGGGCTAATTGCCCGCCGCGATAAGGTTGCTGCATGACCCAAGACAAAAAGCCCGGTTTCTGGGGCCGCCTGTTCGGCGAGAAACCTCAGCCGAAATCGGAAGCCCAGGAAGCCATGGAGCGCGCCACCGAGGAGCCGCGTGGCGAAGAGGAAGCGCTGGACGCCCTGCGCGAAAAGCGCCAGGCACCGGCGCCCGAGCCGACAGGCGACACCGAGGATACCCGCGACGCGGCTCCGCCCGAAATGCAGGCCGAATGGCTCGAAAAAGGCCATCCCAATCCCCCCGAGCACGAACCGCCCACACCGGACGACGTGACCGATCCGCTTGAGCGGCCCGATGCGATTGAAGACAAGATCGTGTCCGACCCCGAAGAGCCTGCAGCAAGCGAACCCGAGCCGGCTCTTGCCCCTGCTGTCGACGAACCGGCCCGACCGCAGAACTGGCTGCAGCGCCTCAGCGCCGGCCTCAAGCGCTCCTCGGACAGTCTCTCGTCCTCGATCGGCGCCATCTTCACCAAGCGCAAGCTCGATGAGGCCACGCTGCAGGACCTTGAAGACACACTGATCGCAGCCGATCTGGGCATCGACACGGCCATGGCGATCACCGAAAAGCTCCGCGCCGAGAAATTCGACAAGGATGTTTCGACCGAGGAGGTCCGGGAGGTGCTCGCCGCCGAAGTCGGGGCCACGCTAGGCCCCGTGGCGGTGCCGCTGACCATCGATGGCACGAAAAGCCCCTTCGTGATCCTCATGGTCGGCGTCAATGGCTCGGGCAAGACAACCACCATCGGCAAACTGACGGCCAAGCTCAAGGCTGAGGGCAAATCCGTGCTTCTGGCTGCCGGCGACACGTTTCGCGCCGCCGCCGTCGAACAACTCCAGGTCTGGGGTCAGCGCAACGACGTCGAGGTGATGACCCGCCCGACCGGCGCCGACGCTTCGGGTCTGGCGTTCGACGCCGTGGCAAAAGCCCAGGACACCGGGACCGATGTGGTCATCATCGACACCGCCGGACGGTTGCAGAACCGGACCGAACTGATGGACGAGCTCGAAAAGATCATCAGGGTCATCAAAAAGCGCGATCCGGACGCTCCGCACGCCACGCTTTTGACACTGGATGCCACAACGGGCCAGAATGCCCTTAATCAGGTCGAAATCTTCGGTCAAAAGGCCGGGGTGACGGGCCTGGTGATGACCAAGCTCGACGGCACGGCGCGCGGCGGCATCCTCGTTGCCATCGCCAGGAAATTCGGACTGCCCATCCATTTCATCGGCGTCGGGGAAGCGATAGGCGACCTCGAAGCCTTCAGGGCCACAGATTTCGCCCGCGCGATCGCGGGCAAGGAGTAAGATTATGGCGCAAAGCCAACCCAAACCCTCCGAAGCGGGCATTGAGGATATAAAACCCGCGTTGACCAAGCTTTCGCTGGAGTTGGGGCCGCTTGTCGTCTTCTTTCTCGTCAATGCGCAGGGTGAGAACATCCTTGAGGCGTTCCCTGTGCTTCAAACCTGGTTCAGCCAGCCGATCATCTTTGCCACCGCCGTCTTCATGGTCGCCATGGCCATTTCGCTGGTGCTCTCCAAGCTGATCCTTAAATCCATTCCTGTCATGCCGCTGGTCACAGGGGTCGTGGTCCTGGTTTTCGGCGGGATGACGCTTTATTTTCAGGATGCGCTTTTCATAAAGCTCAAGCCCACGATCACCAATGTGCTGTTCGGATCGGTGCTGCTCGGTGGGTTGGCCTTTGGCCACTCCCTGCTGCGCTATGTATTTGGCGAGGTCTACAAGCTTCAGGATCGTGGCTGGTATCTGATGACCCTGCGCTGGGGCCTCTTCTTTTTCGTGCTCGCCGCGATCAACGAGATCGTTTGGCGCAATTTTTCCGACGATTTCTGGGTAGCCTTCAAGGTCTGGGGCATCATGCCGCTGACCATGGTTTTCGCCATGAGCCAATTGCCCCTGCTCAACAGATACGCGCCGCACGATGAGCCGGCGCCGAGCCCTGTAAAAACGGCAGCGGAAGGCGCCCAGACCGAGGTCTAGAGCCATTCAAGATTTGATTGAATCAAATCCTTGGCTCTAAGCCATTGCTTTGTCGCGTGTCCGAACCGCAAAACCGTTTCCACTTTTGCTGGACACGCTCTAGGTTCAGGCCGGCGAGCGCGCCGCTTCGATGGCCGGGAGAAGCGTGTTCTGGTAGCTCTCCTGGTCGATCGGGCCGACATGTTTGAACCGGATGACGCCGTCATTATCGACGACAAAGGTTTCCGGCACGCCGTAAACGCCCCATTCGATGCCCACCCGACGATCCCGGTCCGCGCCGATCCGATCGTAAGGATTGCCAAGCTCGGCCAGAAACGCCCGGGCGTTTTCCGCCGGATCGTCATAATTGAGCCCATAGATTTCGACCGGTTCGTTTGCCAATTCCATAAGGAACGGATGTTCGGCGCGGCACGGCACACACCAGGACGCAAAGACGTTGACGATAACGACGCCATTGCCGGCGAGATCGGCCGCTGAAAATCCGGGCTGGCCATGCCCCTCGACCGAGGCGAGATTGAATTGTGGCACCGGTTTGTCGATGAGCGCGGAGGGCACAAAGCTCGTCGAGCGCCCCATCTGCGAAGCAAACACCCCCAGAAGAGCCGCAAGGACAATGAGCGGCAAAACCGCCAGGCCGATCCTGACCGATGGTTTCATTTCTGCCTGCGCGCCTGCCGCGCCGCTTCGAGCATAGCCACCCGCGCCTTGGCCGACCGCGCCGAAATCACGGTCCAGCCGATCAGCGCACCGACAACGACAATCGTGCCGGCATAGGCTGCAGTGATAAATTCCCAATGCTGGCCCAGATCGATCATGCACCTTCTCCCGCGCGGGCCTGCGCCAACTCGAGCGAGCGGATGCGACGCTTGGTGACTTCGGTCCGCATGCGCACAAGATGCAAAGTCAAGAACAGTAGAGAAAACGCCAGCGTCATCACGAGCAGCGGCACGAGGATCGAGCCATCGACCGTCGGACCATCGGTTCTGAACACGGACGCGGGCTGGTGCAGGGTCTGCCACCAATCGACGGAAAACTTGATGATGGGGATATTGATGGCGCCCACCAAAGTCAGCACCGCAACGATCCGAGCCGCCTTGAGCTGATCGTCAAACGCCCGCCACAGGGCGATAAGGCCGAGATAGATGAACAGCAGGACCAGCGTCGAGGTCATGCGCCCATCCCATTCCCAGAACGTGCCCCATGTGGGCCGGCCCCACATCGAGCCGGTGAAAAGGGCAAGCGCGGTAAAGGCGGCACCAAGAGGAACGGCGGCCTTCTGGCTGACATCGGCCATGGGATGGCGCCAGACCAGCGTGCCGATGGCCGAAAAAAACATCACGGCGTAACAGAACTGGCTCAGCCAGGCGCTGGGGACGTGCACATACATCATGCGCACTGTGTCCCCCATCTGATAATCGGCCGGCGAGGCAAGGAACGAAAAATAGAGCCCCACCGCAAAGGCCAGCCCGGTCACGACAGAGAGCGGAACGACGAGATGGCGCGACCACCCCATAAACATCCCCGGATGGGCGATGCGGGTGAACCATCCCGGCTCGGCGGGTTTGGGTTGGGTCTGAACCATCTATTCCCCGGAAATCTTCAGCGCCAGCGCCGCGGCGAACGGTGCAAGCGTTACGCTTAAAAGACTGATCGCGCCGAGCAGCAGCAGGGCCTGGGCCGATCCGCCCAGCCGCGCCACGTCGAACGCACCGGCACCGAAAATAAGCACTGGCAGGCTCAGCGGCAAGACAAGAACCGGTGCAACCAGCCCCCCACGCTTGAGGCCAACTGTCACAGCAGCCCCGATGGCGCCGAACGCAGCCAGCGCCGGCGTGCCCAGCGCCAGCGAACAAACGGCCAGCCAGAACCCCTGCCCATCAAGCCCCAGCATCAGGGCCAGAATGGGCATCGCCACAATCAGTGGCAATCCGGTGAGCAGCCAGTGCGCAACGAGTTTTGCGGCGACCACCATCTCGAGCGGGACGATACCATGGCGGAAAACGGCCAGGCTCCCATCGTCGAAATCGCCGCGAAACAGACGTTCATTGGACAAGAGCTGCGCCAGAAGCGCCGCTACCCAGATAATGGCGGGGGCAAGCTGGGCAAGAAGCGGACGGTCGGGCCCAACGGCGAACGGCATGAGCACGCCAACAATGACAAAGAACAGCACGAGGGTGAGAATGTCCCCACCCTGGCGCAGACCGAGCCGGAGGTCGCGAGCGATGATTGCGCCCAGAACCTTCATTGCGCCGATCCGCCCAATTCGAGCGTCTTCACATTGCCGTCAACGGCGATGTCGAGGTGGGTGGCAATGACCGCCAGCCCACCTTGTTGCAAATGACTGGAAATCAGCGCACCGACCCATGCCGCGCCGGCGGTGTCGAGCGCACTGGTCGGCTCATCGAGCAGCCAGAGCGGGCGGCGAACGGCAATCAGGCGCGCCAACGCCAGGCGCCTGGTCTGACCGGCAGAAAGAAGCCCGGCATCTATGCTGCCCAATTCTCCCAGCCCGGCCCGGGACAAGGCGGTTTCGACATCGGCTGGTTCTGCATCGAGCACATCGGCCCAGAATTTGAGATTCTCGGCGACGCTGAGTCCCGATTTTATGGCCGGTGCATGCGCGACATAGTGCAGATGCCCGTATTTCGGAGCCTCGGGATCGGTTTGCAGATATTCTATACGCCCCGCAACGGGATCCAGCAGCCCGGCCAGCGCCATCAACAATGTGCTCTTGCCGGCCCCATTGGGCCCCCGCAGCATAAGCGCCGTTCCCGCCTCCAGAGAAAAGCTCAACGCTGTCACAATGGTCCGCCCGCCCCTGCTCAGCGACAGGGCGTTAACGCCAAGCCCGGTTTCCGGCATGCGGGAAAGCCCTTCAATGTTCATGCCAAAGCTCTATTGAACCAAAGTCCGGGCTGGCAAGTGCAAATTGGATTCATTATAGAGAGGGCGAAAAAGGCGGGGGAGAAGTTATGCTTTCTCGCTTCATGCCTCCGGACGAGCCGGTGGCCATTGCAGCGTCGCATTGTTTTCGACGCGAAATTGGCCGTTTGGCCCGGTCTCAATCGGGGGTACCCGCAACCTTATTGAGACAAGGCGGACCGCGTGACCGAGACATCCAATAGCTTTAAGACCAAGACGAACCTCACCGTTGGAAACAAGGCCTATACGATCTTTTCGCTCGCCGAAGCAGAAAAGAACGGACTGGATGGCATTTCCCGCCTGCCCCATTCATTGAAGGTGGTCCTCGAAAACCTGCTGCGTTTCGAAGACGACCGCACCGTCAAGGCCGCCGACATCAGGGCTGTAAAGGCATGGCTCGACGATCGCGGCCGGGCCGGGCACGAAATCTCCTACCGCCCTGCCCGCGTCCTGATGCAGGATTTCACCGGCGTCCCCGCCGTTGTCGATCTGGCCGCCATGCGCGATGCCACCGCAAAGCTCGGTGCGGATCCCCAGAAGATCAACCCGCTGGTCCCCGTCGACCTGGTCATCGATCACTCGGTGATGGTCGATTATTTCGGCACCCCCGGCGCGTTCGAGCAGAACGTGACGCGCGAATATGAACGCAATGGCGAGCGCTATGAATTCCTGCGTTGGGGCCAGTCGGCGTTTGAAAATTTCCGCGTCGTGCCTCCCGGAACCGGCATCTGCCACCAGGTGAATCTCGAATATCTGGCCCAGACCGTCTGGACGAAACAGGAAAACGGCGAGGAAATCGCCTATCCCGATACGCTTGTCGGCACCGACAGCCACACCACGATGGTCAACGGACTGGCCGTCCTTGGCTGGGGTGTGGGCGGCATCGAGGCCGAAGCTGCAATGCTCGGCCAGCCCATTTCCATGCTCATCCCTGAAGTGATCGGGTTCAAGTTCACTGGCAAGTTGCCCGAAGGCACGACAGCAACCGACCTTGTGCTGCACGTCGTCGAAATGCTGCGCAAGAAAGGCGTGGTCGGAAAATTCGTCGAATTTTTCGGCGCCGGCCTCTCCAACCTCTCGCTCGAAGACAAGGCAACCATCGCCAACATGGCGCCCGAATATGGCGCGACCTGCGGCTTCTTCCCGATCGACAAGGAAACCATCAAATACCTCACCGATTCGGGCCGCGAACCCGATCGCGTGGCACTGGTCGAAGCCTATGCCAAGGAACAGGGCATGTTCCGGGCCGACAATGACCAGGATCCGATCTTCACCGACACGCTCGAACTCGATCTTTCTACCGTCGTGCCCTCGCTGGCCGGTCCCAAGCGCCCGCAGGATCGTGTGGCCCTGACCGACGCTTCGACCGCGTTCGTCAAGGCACTCGAAGAGATTGCCGGCGGCCGCAAGGTTTCGCCCGAGCCCGACTCCAAGGGCGATTCGCGCTATATCGATGAGGGTGCCACCGGCGTCCATGATACGCCCGAGGACAACGAAAACCATGGCTATGTCGTCAATGGTGCGGACTATCGGATTTCCGATGGCGATGTGGTGATTGCCGCGATCACCTCGTGCACGAACACGTCCAATCCGTCGGTGCTGATCGCGGCCGGCCTCGTGGCCCGCAAGGCACGCGAAAAGGGATTGAAACCCCAGCCCTGGGTCAAGACATCACTGGCTCCCGGTTCGCAGGTCGTCACCGAATACCTCGAAAAATCCGGCCTGCAGGAAGACCTCGACGCCATGGGGTTCAACACTGTCGGCTATGGGTGCACCACCTGCATCGGCAATTCCGGCCCGCTCGATGAAAACATCTCCAAATGCATCAACGACAACGATCTGGTTGCCGTCTCGGTGCTGTCGGGGAACCGTAACTTCGAGGGCCGCGTCAACCCCGACGTGCGCGCCAACTATCTCGCCTCGCCCCCGCTGGTTGTCGCCTATTCGCTGCTCGGTAAAATGACCGGCGATATTACCACCCAGCCGCTCGGCACCGGATCGGACGGACAGCCCGTCTATCTGAAAGACATCTGGCCCACTTCGACTGAAGTGGCCGACGTTCTGCGCTCGGCGATTTCGGTGGACATGTTCAGGCGCCGCTATGGCGACGTGTTCAAGGGCGACAAGCGCTGGCAGGAAATCAAGGTCGACGGTGGGGAAACCTACAAGTGGAACTCGGCGTCCACATATGTTCAGAACCCGCCCTATTTCGAGGGCATGACCATGGACCCCAAGCCGGTGACCGACATCGAGAACGCCCGGGTTCTTTCGATCTTCCTCGATTCGATCACCACCGATCACATTTCCCCGGCCGGCTCGTTCAAGTCGGGCACGCCTGCCGGCAAGTACCTGATGGAACGCCAGGTCAAGCCAATCGACTTCAACTCGTTCGGCGCGCGTCGCGGCAACCACGAAGTGATGATGCGGGGCACTTTTGCCAATATCCGCATCAAGAACCAGATGCTCGATGGCGTCGAGGGTGGCTTTACCAAGTCGCCTTCGGGCGAAGTGGTACCGATCTATGACGCAGCCATGGAATACAAGGCTCAGGGCACCCCGCTGGTGATCTTTGCCGGCAAGGAGTATGGCACGGGCTCGTCACGCGACTGGGCGGCAAAGGGCACGACCCTGCTCGGCGTTCGCGCCGTAATTGCCCAGAGCTTCGAGCGTATCCACCGCTCCAACCTGGTCGGCATGGGCGTCCTTCCGCTGGTCTTTAACGAGGGCACCTCATGGCAGTCGCTCGGTATCACCGGCGATGAGACGGTTTCAATCCGCGGATTGACGGAAATCGAGCCGCGCCAGACGCTTGAACTCGATATCACCTTCGGTGACGGCCGAAATGAAATCGTGCCGGTTCTCCTGCGCATCGATACGCTGGACGAACTCGAGTACTATCGCCATGGCGGTATCCTGCAATATGTGCTGCGCAACCTCGTCGCCGCATAAAAGGCATCGAAACGATAAACAAGGGGCGGCCTTCGGCCGCCTTTTTTTGTTACCCGAGATCGAGAAGGCTTAGAGCCGTTCAGGATTTGATTGAATCAAATCCTTGGCTCTAAGCCCTTGTTTTGTCGTGTGTCCGAACCGCAAGACCGTTTCCACTTTTGCTGGATACGCTCTAGATGCCGAGCACCATCTTGAGCCCGATAAGGCCGAGAAAGATCAGGATCATCCGATCGAAGGCGGTCTGACTGAGCTTGCCCGAAAGCCATTGCCCGACCGGCATGAACAGAAAGGTCGGGATCAGCGCAAACACCCCTTGCAGCAGCCATTCAGGGCGTAGAACGCCCGCCACCCAGAGCGAAGGTGCCTGAAAAGTGGCCAGAGCCATAAACATCGCTGAAACCGCATAAACATGCGCGTTGCGCTCGAACCGCATGGCATGAATGAAGGTCACCCCGATCGGCGCCGAAATGCCCGTCGCCCCATGCAGGAGTCCCGCCCCCAGGCCAGCCGGCATGGCCCAGCGCTTCGCCGCCTCCGGGCCGACTATAAAGTGCGGATTCAGGACCCGCAGCGCCAGATAGCCGAGCAATAGAATGCCCAGGGTCAGCGCCAGTCCCCGTTCAGGGGTCGCTGTCAAAAACCAGGTTCCGCCGATCACCCCGACCACGCAAAGCGCCAGCATGGATGGAAGAAAGCGCAATCGCGCATCGCCCCTGGCATGCCGAAAGCGATAGAGCTGAAAGGCGTTGGAAACCAGGATGGGGATCAGCAGCACGGCAATGGCATGCTGTAGCCCGAACGTCGCCGCCAGGAAGGGGACGGCGATAAGCGGCATTCCCATCCCGGTGGCGCCCTTGGAGATGGCGCCGGCACCGACCGCGGCAAAAATGATGGCGAGTGTGATGAAATCCATGGAAAGGCAAAGTCCGGGGGACAAGAAGGGGAGGTGGCGTTCTTGCTAGACCAGTTGCCTGCCCGAAACAATCGGACTTTGATAGGCGCAGCGTAAGCGGTCAGCGGGACCTGACCTCGGGCGCCTCCATGAGATGTCGCTCGACCTGACGCAAATGCTGATACATGGCACGGCTGGCGCCATCGAGATCGCGCTGCTCGATGGCCGCAATGATCAGATCATGTTCGGCAAAGGAATGGTGATCGTGCGGGGGACGGTCCGAGCTGGACCGCAGCAATCCCCAGACCACCGCACGGCGCACCGCGTTCAATGCATCGAAAAGCGCCAACAACAATCGATTGTCGGTTGCCTCGGCAATGCACCGGTGAAACTCGTTATCGGCCGCTTCATATTGCCGCCAGGTGCCCGCCCTGTGTGTCCTTTGGATACAGCGATGCATGGCCTCCACATGACGTGAGGTCGCGTTGAGCGCGGCCTCCCGGGCAATAATCGGCTCGATCAGCAGGCGGGTTCGCATGACTTCGGCGGGATTGGTTTCCCTGTCGATTTCCGCAAGGCTGAGCACTTCGATGGCCCGGCTGCCGGTGAACGTGCCCTTGCCCACATGGCGCCAGAGCTGGCCCTCCGCTTCCAGCGTCGCCAACGCCTTGCGCAGATCGGCCCGCGAGACGCCAAGCTGTTCGGAAAGCTCACGTTCCGCTGGCAGCCTGGTATCGGGCGGAAAGTTGTGGCGCGTCAGCCAGGCCCGCAATTGAACCAGTGTCGCGCCATTCCCCTCTTCGATTTCCTGCGTATCGTCAGACATCAGCACCTCGAAACCAATTGGAATTGGTTTGATACCTAAGACAGGTAATTTCGGCAAGTCAATCCGCTTTTTGCAGCCAATTCCGCAAAATTTCTGGCGCTGCCACCTTAGTGGGCTCTGCCTGTAGCAACATTATGCATTATTTTTCAGCTATTTATGTTTGATGCGAAGCCCTCAAACACGACAACCCACGAGACATTGACGTTAAACCAATTTCGTGAAAAAACTAAACCATTCTGGATTTGGTTGCGGCAAGGAGGGCTGTTTCCTGAACCGGAAGCCGATTTTCACAAGGGAGGAGAAACTTATGAAGATCACGCGCAGACTGTTTACCATCGCCAGCGCCGCAATTGCGCTGAGCATTTCGCTCGGCGCCGTGCCGGCTCTGGCCCAAAATGCCCCCATACGGGTGGCCATGGGCGACATTGCCAGCGTCGAAAGCCTCGGATTGCTCGTTGCCATCGAGCGCACCAAGGAACGCGGCGTGCCCATGGAATTGACGTTCTTTAACTCTGAAGACGTCGCGACCCAGGCGGTCGTCGGCGGGCAGGCCGATATCGGGGTGGGAGCGCCTTATGCCTTCATTCAGAATTCGAACGCCCCGATCCGCATGTTCTACCGCATGACGACGCTTCTGTTCTTCCCTGTCGTCAATTCAGAGGTTTATTCGAGCTGGGCCGACCTTGACGGCGAGGAAATGACCGTGCACTCGCGCGGATCGGGTACCGAGGCCCTGATGCGGCTCATGGAGCAGAACGAGGGCATAACCTTTTCCAACCTCAGCTATGTTCCGGGCGCCGAAGTGCGAGCCGGCGCCCTGTTGCAGGGCACGGTCAATGCCACGATCGTTGACGCGGCATCCATGCGGCTGCTCGAGGATCAGGCGCCCGGCAAATTCATGCAGCTTCCTGTCGAAGGTGTAAATGCCACCGACGAGGCGCTCTACGCCAACACAAGCTTCCTCGAAAGCCGCACCGATGATCTAGCGGTGTTCGTCGAGGAGCTGCTCGGCACCTGGCAGGAGATCAACGAAAATCCTGCAATGGTGGCCGAGTGGCGGGCGCAATACGACCTGCTGCCCGATCTTCCGGCCGAAGCGGCTGGTGACATCGAGCAGTTCTACACCGAAGCGGCCGAAGGCGGCGTATTGCCGCTTGGCGGCGGCATGCCCGAGGACGTCATCGACGATCTCGCTTTCCTCTCGGCGGCCGGTCAGGTCGAAGCCCCCGACGGGGATGTGGATGTCTCGATGTACTGGGACTTCAGCGCCCTGGACGCTGCTCGCCAGTAGGTAAGGATGAGCGTGCGGGGGAGAAAATCCCCCGCGCGATTCCATCGGTCAAACACACCCAGGTATAATCATGTCGACACTGAACACGGCCGACGCCGCACTGCTGCACAACCGGACAGACGCGCCCGGTTTCGCCTCGCGCCTGGCCCAGATCCCGCTGATCTGGAAACTGCTTTCGGTGGCTCTTTTCGCTCTGGCCTGGGAAATGGCCGGCCGTTCGGGCTTCAACTTTTCCTTCCCCACGTTTTCGGCGACTGTATCTGCCTTTTGGGAAATGGTGGTGGACGGCTCGATGGGCATGGCCTATCTGCGCACCCTCGAACCGCTGCTCATTGGGCTCGCTTTTTCCCTGATCGTGGGGGTGACGATGGGCGTAGCCATGGGCCTGCGCGAAGACGTCGAATGGCTCGCCCTGCCCATATTCATCGTCATGCAAGCCGCCCCCATGGCGGCGCTGATCCCGCTGGTGACCTTTATCTACGGCATCAGCCTGACGGCCAAGGTGATCGCTGTGGTCATGCTCGCCATGCCGGTTATCACAATCAATTCCTACAAGGCGGTGCGAAACGTCCCCGGATCGCTGGTCTCCATGTGCCATTCCTTCATGGGCACCCGCCGCCAGCAGATCTGGTACGTTGTTGTTCCCGCAGCCAGCCCCATGATGTTCGCCGGATTGCGGCTCGGCGTTGCCGAGGGCTTTTCTGGTGTGGTCCTCGCCGAATTGCTGATCACACCGACCGGCATCGGCGATCTGATCACCTTCCACCGCTCGGTGGCCAATTTTGCCCATATGTACGCGACAATCGCTTCCATCGTGTTGTTTGCGGTGATCGCCGTGGGCCTCCTGCAATGGGTCGAAACACTGCTGTTCCGCCCGGAAAAACGGAGTGTGAAATGAAAATCGCGACCCCCGATATGCTTGAAAAAGGAGCTTCCCCAGTGGGTGCATCCAGCAAGATCATCGAAGTCAAGAACGTCTCGAAAGTCTACGGAACCGAGGTCGTGGCCCTCAAGGACATCAATCTCGATTTCCAGACTGGCCAGCTCACGAGTCTGCTCGGGCCGTCCGGCTGCGGCAAGACCACCCTGCTCAAGATCATTGCCGGACTGCTGCCGGCGACACAGGGCGAAGTGCTGGTCAACGGCGAAAAAATTTCCGGACCCGGACCCGAGCGGGCTTTCGTCTTTCAGGATTTCGCGCTGCTGCCCTGGGCCAGCGTTCTCGACAATGCCGCTTTCGGCCTCAAAATGCAGGGCATGGGAAAATCCGAGCGCGAGGAGATCGCCAACCATTATATAAGGGAAGTGGGCCTTGATGGTTTCGAAAAAAGCTATCCCCACCAGCTCTCTGGCGGCATGCGCCAACGGGTCGGCCTGGCCCGCGCCCTCTCGGTCAATGCCGAAGTCCTGTTGATGGACGAGCCCTTCTCGGCCGTCGACGAGCAGACCCGGCGCAAGTTTCAGGAAGACCTGATCCGTCTGCGCGAAGTGGAGAAAAAGACCTTCATCTTCGTGACCCATTCCATCGAGGAAGCGGTCTATGTTTCCGATCGCATCATCCTGCTTTCGCCGCGCCCCGGCCGGGTGTCCGAGATCATCGACCCCGACATCCCCGGCGATATCGGTCCAGATGAACTGCGCCGCAACGAGGTCTATCTCGAAACGGTCGAGAGCATCTGGCACGGCATCAAGAAATATGTGGAGTGAGCCATGACGATCAATGGTTTCAAACTCCCCAAGATGGCTGCGCTGGTCGTCTGGCTGGTGGTCTGGGAACTGGTCGGGCAGTTCGACCTGCTCATGCTGTTCCCGCCCTTCTCGTCGGTGCTGATGGCCATGGGCGAGGTGGTGACCTCGCGCAGCTTTGGCAATGCGGTCTGGATCACCCTTTCGTGCTACGCGATGGGCATGGGGCTTGCGTTGGCCGTCGGCATCACGATCGGCGTCCTCATGGGCCTGTTCAAGCCGGTCGACGACATGCTCAACATGTGGGTCAACGTTTTCCTGTCAGCGCCCCTCTCGGCGCTGGTCCCGATCTTCATGATCCTGTTCGGATTGGGCACGCCGACAGTTGTCGTTACCGTTTTCATGTTCGCCGTCTGGATCATTGTGCTTGATACAAGGGCGGGTGTCCAAAACATTTCTCCCTCGCTGATGGAAATGTCCCATTCCTTCGGCGCCAACCGCTTCGAACGCGCCAGGATCGTGCTTTTTGCCGCATTGCCGGAAATTCTCGCCGGTATCCGGCTCGGCATGATCCGCGGCGTCAAGGGCGTCGTCATCGGCCAGCTTCTGGTCTCGATCATCGGGGTTGGCGCCCTGTTCGCGCTGTACCAGCAGAACTTCCTCATGTCCCACTTCTGGGCCCTGATCGTCCTTTTATTCACCTTTGCCCTGACCATGGCGGACCTGATCGGCCGACTGGAAAAGCGCATCGA
This sequence comes from Pelagibacterium nitratireducens, assembly GCF_037044555.1. Classification (NCBI taxonomy): domain Bacteria; kingdom Pseudomonadati; phylum Pseudomonadota; class Alphaproteobacteria; order Hyphomicrobiales; family Devosiaceae; genus Pelagibacterium; species Pelagibacterium nitratireducens. The sequence continues at coordinate 114,127 of NZ_CP146275.1, read as the reverse complement.
ATACTACGCACACGTTAGGAGTTGAAATAATGAACGAGAGTGCACTTAAACCCGCCGGCGCCAACTTCGTCGTCGCCCCCAATCCGGTCCCCACCCTTCCGGTCGAAGGCACATCGGATGTCTTCCCGGTCAACCGGATTTTCTGCATCGGCCGCAACTATGCCGCCCACGCCGTTGAAATGGGCCACGACCCGGACAAAGAGCCGCCTTTCTTCTTTTTCAAGCATGGCGGAGCGGTGATTTCGGATGGCACTTTCCCCTATCCCACCGAAACTTCCGACGTGCACCACGAGGTCGAGATGATCGTGGCTCTGGGCAAGGGCGGCACCGATATCGCGGTCGAAGACGCTCTCGATCACGTCTTTGGCTACGGCGTGGGCCTTGATATGACCCGCAGGGATCTGCAAGCCGACGCCAAGAAGCTTGGGCGTCCCTGGGAAGTGGCCAAGAGCTTCGAGGCCTCGGCGCCTTGTGGGCCGCTGGTTCCTGCCAGCCGCATCGGTCACCCCGATCAGGGGGCGGTTGTCCTCAAGGTCAATGGCGAAACGCGCCAGCAAGGCGATCTCAACCAGATGCTCTGGAAAGTACCAGAGATGATCTCGATCCTTTCGCGCTTTTTTGCCCTGCAGCCCGGCGACATTATCATGAGCGGAACCCCATCGGGCGTCGGCGCCGTCTCCCGCGGCGATATGATCGCGGCAAGCGTCCAGGGGGTAGGTGAAATAAAGATCAACGTGGTCTAATAGAGATCGGGCGGAGCGCGACCATGTGCGCGCTCCGCATATTTTCGGGCAATCAGGGGACAAAAGCTATATGTTGAACGTCGATCCGGGGCAGGCTCTTTTCCTGCTCGTCACCCTGCTGGCCACCGGCGCAATCGCCGGCGTCATATCGGGCCTTCTGGGCGTCGGCGGCGGCATTGTCATCGTGCCAGTGCTGTTCTTTGTCTTTCTGGCGCTCGATGTATCCGAGACCGTGCGCATGCACGTTGCGGTCGGCACCTCACTTGCCACCATCATCTTTACAGGCTTTATGTCTGCGCGCTCGCACTGGAAGCGCGGAAGCGTCGATACGAGCCTGCTGCGCAGCTGGGGACCTTGGATCGCCTTTGGCGTCGTTGCGGGAACGGTGATCGGCGGCAACGTCTCGGGCACCGTGCTCACGCTCGTGTTCGCCGCCATCGCAGCGCTTGTGGCGATCAACATGGCCTTCAAGCCGGCCGACTTGGCAAAGCCCCGCCCCATGCCGGGCACACCACTCAAGCAGATTCTTTCAACGACCATCGGGCTGATTTCGGTGATGATGGGCATCGGCGGAGGGACGCTGGCGGTCCCCATCCTGTCCTTTTTCACCTATCCGATCCGGCTTGCAGTCGGCACCGCCGCAGCGATCGGGCTCATCATCGCCATCCCCGGCACGATCGGCTATGCGCTGTTCGGTCTCGGCGTATCCGGTCTGCCGCCATTCTCGCTCGGCTATGTCAACCTGGCAGGCCTGGTCGCCATCATTCCCACATCCATGCTGACGGCGCCGCTGGGCGTCAAACTGGCCCACGCCATTCCGCAACTGGCCCTGCGCTGGTGTTTTGCCGGATTTCTGGCCATCACCTCGATCCGCATGATTACCAGCATTTTCTAGGGCAGGACAAAGCCAGCCAAACAAAAAGGGCCTGTCGGCCCTTCGTTTTCAGCAGTCCGCAGGTCGGCCTTGTGGCGACCTATCGGGTGTCTGCGGCATTGCGTGGTTTCTGAAAATCCCGGACCGGGTTCGGAAGCCTCAGCGTGAGGGTGACGCGCTCGGTGCATCTGCCGGTAGCCTGGACGCAGTATTGGGTTGGGCGACGATGCTCAGCGGAGCCGTATCGCGGTCACCGAACGCAACGGCAAAACGGGGAAAGGCGACGGCGCTGAAGCGTCCGCTGCGTCTCGATGAAACAGGAAAAGCGATCACTTTGCTCAACATATGCATCAGCTTCATCCTTTTTTGGGTTACGCTCTGGGCAAGGGGTAGGCTTTGTCCTTGTAGAGCGCAGTAATCTGATCGGCTCCGAAGCGTCGTTCCTCGGTTTCAAGGATAGCGCCGGCCAGAAGTTCGGACGGCATTTCCTCCATAAGATAGCGCAACGCCTTTGCCGTGCTGTCAAAGCGGCGGTAGCGAACCGTGCGGAACCGCGTCGAGCGCTTGCCCGGATAAAGTTCTGCGCTGGCCGTATAATCAAATCCGTCGATGTTGGTTTTCATTGTGCTTTCTCCGGCGTCATTCGCCCTTGTCGGGTCGCACCCCGTCATAAAGGCGCTGCGCCGTCTGAACGGCTCTCAATTTACGCTCGCGATCCAGAAAGACCTGGCGAATGGCCGCAAATTGCCCGTTCTTTTCAGTGACCGAGATTGATCGGACCTTGCTCTCGGCAACCTCAAGAGGTGTCTTTATCACTGGCGTTTCACCTTGAAGGCCGGGGCCGAAAACTCAGCCCCGGCGAAATCGTCAGGAAACCTGCAGATTTACTGCTGATGCCTTGCCGTCACGGCCATTTTCCAGCTCATAGCTGACAGCCTGACCTTCGGCGAGACCCGAAAGACCGGCGCGCTCCACCGCTGAAATGTGGACGAAGGCGTCCTTGCTGCCGTCAGAAGGCGAGATAAAACCAAAGCCTTTGGTGGCATTGAAGAACTTAACGGTACCGTTGATCATGAAAGTGTCTTTTCGTGTGGCCCGGTCCAAAGCGGACATACGGGCATGTTTCCGGCCCGCAACACGCGGATCGGATCTAGAACGTTCGCAAAAAATCAGGAGATGTTCCTGCACCGGCGCGCCGGTGCAGGGAAAGCCAATGATCGACCGAAAACGTACTTCTATATATAGGTAACTGCGGTCCGATAAACAAGGGCCGACAGGATCAAGGCACGATCACACACTAAAGGACCGCCTGGATCCATGGGGCAGCACCATCGCATTGCCTGAAGTAGCGCCAGCCTCCCCTAATCCGGAAAAGCAAAAAGGGCCTTTCGGCCCTTTGATCTCAAGGCTTTCACGCCTTGGAATTTTTGGAGCGGGCGATGAGATTCGAACTCACGACCCTAACCTTGGCAAGGTTATGCTCTACCCCTGAGCTACGCCCGCACTCCAATCCCGGCCCGCCTCTTGGCGGCACCGCGATGGGCGCCTATATGCCCAACCGAAATGACAATTGCAACCCATATTTTTGCCCTTTGCCGCAACGGCGATGACGCGACACAAGACCGGCGATCGCTTTGGGCTTTTGCACCGGCGCCCACCTTGGTGTAAGGCTCGTCGCAAATATCGGCACGCAACCGAAGGGCCAGAAAAGGCAACACCCGATGGACCTCAATCTCAACGCACCACAGGCTCAGACCCACGAAGGGCTGATCATCGAATCCTCGACGGCACGCTTTCAGGCCGACGTGCTTGAGGCGTCCATGCAGCGCCCGGTCCTCGTCGATTTCTGGGCGCCCTGGTGCGGCCCCTGCAAGCAGCTGACCCCCGCATTGGAGAAAGTGGTCACATCTCTCGGCGGCAAGGTCGCGCTCGTTAAGATCAATGTCGACGAAAACCAGGCCCTTGCCGGACAGATGGGCGTACAGTCGATCCCTGCGGTCTTTGGCTTTGTCGGCGGCCGCCCGGCCGATGGTTTTATGGGTGCGCTACCGGAAAGCGAAGTCGCCCGTTTTGCTCAAAAGCTCCTCGACATGGCGGCCAAGGCCGGTATCGGAGGTCCGTCGGAAGAAGAAAGCCAGATCGCAGCCGCCATGGAAGCGGCCCAGGCGGCACTCGAGGCCGAAGATTTCGAGCGCGCCTACCAGATTTTTGCCACCGTATTGCGCCATGCTCCTGACAATCTCGATGCGCTGGTCGGTGTGGCTACCGTTCTGTTCCGGACCGGCGATCGCGACGGCGCTCGCGAAACGCTATCGATGCTGCCCGAGGACAAGAGCCACGCCGGCGCGGACGCGCTGGAAAAGGCCATGTCGCTTGAGCAGGAAGCCGAAAAGCTCGGCGATGCGACCCAGCTCGAAGCAGCGCTTGCGGCCGACCCCGATGACCATCAGGCCCGTTTCGACCTGGCGATGATTCGCAACGCCAAGGGCGACAGGCTTGCCGCTGTGCAGTCGTTGATCGCCATCATGGAGCGCGATCGCGAATGGCAAGACGATGGCGCGCGCAAGAAACTGCTCGAATTTTTCGAAGCCTGGGGGCCTAAGGATCCTGCGACGCTCAAGGGGCGTCGCATGTTGTCCGCGCTCCTGTTTCGCTAGGGCGAAACGGGCAACAAGATTGGACCTGGTCGTCTGGTTTCGTAAAATTCGGAACGGCTTCAGGACACAAGCAAGAGAGGATATGCCATGCGCCGCCCGGCCTCTATATCGGAACTGCCGGACATGCTCGCGCTCTTTCCCTTGAGCCGCGCCCTGCTCCTGCCCGGCTCGCACCGACCGCTCAACGTTTTCGAACCACGCTTCGTCGCGCTGGTCGATGATGCGTTGGCGGGAAACCGCATGATCGGCCTGATTCAGCCGCGCGACACTGCCGAGGAAGCACCGCGTGGCCAGGTGCCATTGGAAAAAGTGGGCTGCATCGGTCGCATCACCCATTTTGAGGAACAGGCCGAGGGCCGCTATTTCATAATTCTCGAAGGTGTTTGCCGCTTTGCGCCGATCGAGGAATTGACCACTGCGACGCCGTATCGGCAGGCCCGGATCGACACGTCCCAATTTTCCGCAGACTTTACCCCCGAGCTGGGCGAAGACGCCGTGGACCGCCCGCGCCTGCTCAAAGTGTTGCGGGCGCATGCCGAATTTTCCGACATCGAGGTCGACTGGGATGAAATCGAGGACATGGCGACCGGCGAACTGGTCGATCTTGCTGCCATGCTCGGCCCCTATGGTGCACCCGAAAAGCAGGCCCTGCTCGAAGCGCGCACCCTTGTCGAACGCGCGGAAACCCTGATGGCCCTGGCGGAAATCGAAATGGCGCGGGCCCGGTCGGGTGTCGTCTTGCAATGACATCCGACGACGCGCCGTCACCGGAGGGCAATCCACGCTACAGGGTCGATCCCCGCACTATCGAAATGCTGGTTTGTCCGGTCACCAAGACACGTTTGACCCTCTCTGCAGACGGAACGGAGCTGATCTCGATTGTCGCCCGCTACGCCTTTCCCATCCGCAAAGGTGTCCCATTGCTCGTGATCGATGCCGCGCGGCGCATCGATGAAGAAGAAGCTGAAGCGCTGCGCACCCGTCCCGGTCCCGACAACTAGATTCGAGACCTAGAGCGCGATGCCCTTGAGCAGCTTGGCGCCAGACGCACCTGCCGCCTGGGTCATGAAGCCATCCTTGAGCGGATCGATACGATCGACAAGCGAAAGGCCGAAATCACGCACAGCCCTGACAGGCGCAACATCGTTGGAAAACAGACGGTTGAGCCCATCCGTCGCCAGCGCCATAAGCGCGGTATCGGTGCGCCGTCGGCCCTCATAGCGCTCGAGCACCGCCATCGATCCCGGATCTTGGCCCAGCCTGATGGCATCGACCAGAACCTCGGCGAGAACCGCAACATCGCGCAATCCCAGATTGAGCCCCTGCCCCGCGAGGGGATGGATCACGTGAGCCGCATCGCCCACCAGTGCCAGCCGTGGGGCGGCGAGCCGATGAGCAAGAACCAGGTTCAGGGGAAAGCTTTGAACGGTTTCAACGATTTCGACCGGTCCAAGAACAGAGCCCATGGCCGATTCGATGCGATGCGCCAGATCACCGCGCGACATGGCCATAAGATCCTGCGCGGTCTCGGGTTTTTCGGTCCATACCAATGACGACTGGTTGCCCGCCAAAGGCAGCGAAGCAAAGGGGCCGGCGGGCCGGAAATGCTCATAGGCAACGTCATGATGCGGCTGGGCATGACTGATCGTCGTTACCAGCCCCGACTGACGATAGTCATGGGAAAGCGTCCTGATTCCAGCCAGGCCGCGCAGCATCGACCTGCCGCCATCGGCGGCCACGATCAACCCGGCCGAGAGGCTTCGCCCATCGTCGAGGGTAACCAGGCCATGCGCTGGCCCGGCACTGAAAGCGGAAACAGCACCTGGCTCGACAATGGTCACGTGGTCCTGAGCCGCTGCGATGAGGCTGGCGGCACTGGCTGTATTGGGCACCATGTGCGCAAAGGGTTTGCCCGGGACCCGTGGCCCGACAAAATCGAGAAGTACGGGGCGGCTGATATCGGCACGCCCCGAATCGGTGATTTTCATTTCCGCGATCGGATTGGCCGCTTGAGCCATACCATCCCAGACCCCGATAGCCGTAAACAGATGCCGCACGCCTGCCGCGATCGCCGAAGCCCGCGAATCCCTGGGCACCGTGAGGGCGCGCCGGTCAAGCAGGCCCACATTTATGCCGGGAACAAATCGCGCCAATGCGATGCCCAGCGAAAGGCCAACCGGCCCACCGCCGACAATCAGAACGTCGAACGATTGTACCTGATTGCTGCCTGCCATGATGCATGCTCCCGATCGTTTGGTCCGAGCATGCGTCTGCAGTCGCCATGACGCAAGGAAACGATTGCCGCACCGCTATCGGCATCCGTGCATTTAAATTCACCATTCGTTAAAAGATCGAACCAAACTTGCCTGTTTTTTAGGCATGCCGAATTGTGTCAGGAATTTGACGCCATCATCGGCCACGGAAAAATGCCTTATTCATCAAATGCTTAATCAGAAAAAAAGCAGGTTGGCACGGCTCTTGAGTCCATGTGTCCCGTGTCAGGTGCGGAATTCGGAAAGGAGCACCCATGAAACTGCTAATAGCCATTATTAAGCCATCGCGGCTCGAGGAGGTCCGTCAGGCCCTCAATTCGCTCGATGTGCACGGCATGACCGTAACAGAGGTCAAGGGGTATGGACGTCAGAAGGGTCACTCCGAGATCTACCGCGGTACTGAATACGCCGTTCACTTCCTCCCCAAGCTCAAGGTTGAGATCGCCGTTGACGCCGCTCAGATCGACGCGGTTGCCAGCGCCATCAAGGACTCCGCGCAGACGGGTCGTATCGGCGACGGCAAGATTTTCATTCTCGATCTCGAACAGGCCATCCGCATCCGTACCGGTGAAACCGGAACGGAAGCCCTCTGAGAGCCTGGCGTCCAACTAGGAGAAGGACAATCATGAATTTCAAGACAAGCAAATTGCTGGGTGCGGCGGCGCTAGCCTCCCTGCTCATTGCACTGCCCGCGCTGGGGCAGGACGCCGCGGCGGCCGAGGAAGTGGTCGAAACCGTGTCCGAGGGTGTCTCGGCCGACGTTGTGTTCATTCTCAATTCGTTCCTGATGATCTTCGGCGGCGTGCTGGTGATGTGGATGGCTGCCGGCTTTGCCATGCTCGAAGCCGGTCTGGTGCGCACCAAGAACGTATCGATGCAGCTTTTGAAGAACATTTCGCTCTTTGCGATCGCTGCGATCTTTTACTACCTCATCGGCTATAACCTGATGTATCCGCTCGGCAACTGGACCATCGGCTCCGATGATACCGGTGGATATCTGGGTGCCTTCGGTATTGGTATTCTCGAAGCTGTCGGCGTCACGGCCGATGGTGCAGACGATTTCGGGTATGCCGCGACCAGCTCGGACTTCTTCTTCCAGGTCATGTTCTGCGCCACCACAGCCTCGATCGTATCGGGCACGCTGGCTGAACGGATCAAGATCCTGCCGTTCCTGATCTTCACCGTCGTCCTGACGGGTCTGATCTACCCGATCCAGGCTTCCTGGAAGTGGGGCGGCGGCTTCCTCGATGCGATGGGCTTTCTCGATTTTGCCGGCTCGACCGTCGTTCACTCGGTCGGCGGCTGGGCTGCCCTGGCCGGCGCCATCCTGCTTGGTGCCCGCATCGGCAAGTACAACCCGGACGGCACCGTAAATGCGATGCCCGGGTCGTCCATGCCTCTGGCCACGCTCGGCACCTTCATCCTCTGGATGGGCTGGTTCGGGTTTAACGGCGCATCCCAGCTGGCGATGGGCTCGGTCGGCGACGTGGCCGACGTGGGCCGGATCATGGCAAACACCAATGCCGGTGCGGCCGGCGGCGCGATTGCCGCTCTGATCCTCACCGCAATCATCTACAAGAAGGTCGATCTGACCTTCGTGCTCAACGGGGCTCTTGCCGGCCTGGTTTCGGTTACCGCCGAGCCTCTGACCCCGGGCCTGGGCACTGCCTCGCTGATCGGTGCAGTCGGCGGCGTCATCGTCGTCTTTGCGGTCCCGCTCCTCGACAGGCTCAAGATCGACGACGTCGTCGGCGCCATTCCGGTGCATCTGCTGGCCGGCATCTGGGGCACCATCGCGGTTATCTTCACCAACTCCGATGCGAACCTTGGCGTTCAACTTCTCTCGATCATCGTGGTGGGCATCTTCACCTTCGTGGCCAGCTTCGTCGTGTGGCTGATCCTCAAGGCGACCATGGGCCTGCGGCCCACGGAAGATGACGAAGTTCTGGGGCTCGACAAGGCCGAAGTCGGCGTCGAAGCCTATCCCGAATTCCGGTAATCGAACCCCAAGGTCCGGGCGCAAGCCCGGGCCTTGCCCGCTGAAGACGGCATGCAGCCCATATCCCTCTTGACCCCACATCATAGAGGCCTTCCCACTCGCAAATGATATGGGCTGCATCCCCTCTTCAGCGCCTGCTGGCCCCGCCCGTCCCGGCGGGGCCTTGTTTTGGTGTCAAATTACCTCGATGCGCTAATCCAAGGTTAACCATGCACGACTAGGGTTGTCGCCAAATGGTATTGCGTAAACCGACCGGCCGCTCGATGACCCTGCATCCTTCTCCGCATCTGGACGACAGCCACCGCTCAACCCCGGTGCTTTCGATCACCATCCCCGTGCGAATCATCGGTATCGTGGTCGCGCTGGTCTGTGCACTGGCGCTCGTGGCCCTGGCATCCTGGTCGGTCGATGACCCGTCCTTTTCCTATGCCACCGACAAACCTGTCGAAAACTGGCTGGGCTTTGCCGGCGCGGCGATCGCCGATATCGGCTTTCAGCTTCTGGGGCTTGGCGCGCCGCTGTTGCTTTTGCCGCCGCTGTTGTGGTCCTGGTCGATGATCCGTCGCATCGTTCCCTCCTATCTCGGCCTGCGCCTGACGGGCTGGCTGCTTGGCACGGTGCTGGCAACGGGCATGTTTGCCTGCTTTCCTTCGCCGGAAAGCTGGCCCCTGCCGCTTGGTCTGGGCGGGTTTGTGGGCACCGGATTCACAAATCTGTTCATCACCCTGGCCGGCGATGCGCCGCAGGGCTGGGGCGCTATTCTTTATGCGGTTCTGCTTGGCATTCCCGCGCTTGGGCTGGTCTGGCTTTCGGCGCGGTCGCGGCCCGCATTCGAGAGCGATTTGCCGGTTCCGGCCAAGACCACTGCGCGCCGGAAGAAAGCCGCCGAGCCCGAGCCTGAAATTGACGACACACCCGATTCCAACGGGCTTTTCGATATTACGATCGGCTTTCTTGCCCATACCCTCTATGGTGCCCGGGCCGCGATAAAACGGGTTTTCCGCCGCAAGCCATCCGAGCAGATGCCGGCCCGCAACTGGCAAACCAATGATTTCGAACCCCAGCTCGACAAATCCATCCCATTTGATCGGCAACAATCAGATCCTGAACCCCAGTCCCCTCGCGATTGGGACGAAAGCGCCTACGACGATTATGAGGACGCACACGCGCCCGAAGCATCTCCTCGACGCGAGGCTGACGACATTGCCCGCATGATCGTCGAGCAACCTTCGGGGGGACGCGCCCGCGTGGCGGCGCCGGCTCCCCGTCCCGCCCCCTCCCCGCGCCAGATACGCGAGGCCCAGGCGTCATTTCTGCCAACCGACGGGTTCGAACTGCCGCCGCTCGAACTGCTCGCTGCTCCCAGCTCGACGCAGGTCCTGCCGGAGCACAATCCTGAAGCGCTCGAAGCCAATGCCAAGCGCCTCGAAGGCGTTCTGGAAGATTTTGGCGTCAAGGGCGATATCATCAATGTGCGTCCTGGCCCGGTTGTCACGCTCTACGAACTCGAACCTGCGCCGGGCATCAAATCGAGCCGCGTCATCTCGCTGGCCGACGACATTGCGCGCTCAATGAGCGCCATTTCCGCCCGTGTGGCCGTCGTCCCCGGCCGCAACGCCATCGGCATCGAATTGCCCAACAAGACGCGCGAAACCGTGTTTCTGCGCGAACTTCTGGCCTCCAACGATTTCGACAAGGCCAAGGCCAAGCTGCCCATCTGTCTGGGCAAGACCATTGGCGGCGAACCGATCATTGTCGATCTGGCGCGCATGCCCCATCTGCTCATCGCCGGCACCACCGGCTCGGGCAAGTCGGTCGGGATCAACACGATGATCCTTTCCCTGCTCTACAAGATGAGCCCGGAACAGTGCCGGCTCATCATGATCGACCCCAAGATGCTCGAGCTCTCGGTCTATGACGGCATTCCACACCTTTTGACCCCAGTCGTCACCGACCCCGCCAAGGCGGTCGTCGCCCTCAAATGGGCCGTCCGCGAGATGGAAGACCGCTACAAGAAGATGAGCAAGATCGGTGTGCGCAACATCGATGGGTTCAACGCCCGCGTTGCCGAATCGGCCGCCAAGGGGGAAGTGCTCACGCGCACCGTTCAGACCGGGTTTGATCGTGAAACCGGCGAAGCGATCTTTGAGAGCGAACAATTCGATCTCGAACCGCTCCCCTTCATCGTGGTCATTGTCGATGAAATGGCCGACCTGATGATGGTGGCGGGAAAGGACATCGAAGGCACGATCCAGCGGCTGGCCCAGATGGCGCGCGCCGCCGGCATCCACATCATCATGGCGACTCAACGCCCCTCGGTCGACGTGATCACCGGCACCATCAAGGCCAACTTCCCCACCCGCGTCTCGTTCCAGGTGACCTCCAAGATCGATTCGCGCACTATCCTGGGCGAGCAGGGGGCCGAGCAACTGCTTGGCAATGGCGACATGCTCTACATGGCCGGTGGCGGGCGCATAAAGCGACTCCATGGCGCCTTCGTGGCCGACAACGAAGTCGAGGACATCGTCGCCCATCTCAAGAGCCAGGGTACGCCCGAATATCTCGAATCGATAACCGCCGAGGACGATGACGGCCAGAGCAGCATCGACGAAGACGGCGGCTTCGGCGGATCGGGCGACGAGCTTTACGACAAGGCCGTCAACATCGTGCTCTCCGACAAGAAGGCATCGACCTCCTACATTCAGCGCCGACTTTCGGTGGGCTACAACAAGGCCGCGACACTGATCGAACGCATGGAGCACGAAGGCATCATTTCCCCTGCCAACCATGCGGGCAAACGCGAAGTGCTGATTGGCGACAACGCCGACGGCTACTAGGGTGTGTCCAGCACTCGACGCGATCGGGGATGGAAACGGTTTTGCGGTTCGGAAACGCGCCAAAACAAAGACTTGGAGGATTTTCGCGATACGGAGAAAAGCGGACATGCTCTGACCCCGACAAGGAACCTCACCGTCACACGATGAGTTTACCGCCCGGTCGTCCGGTTTCGCGCTCTTGCCGCAATTGGGATTTACCTCGACCATTCAAGGGGCAGACCCTTGTTGTACCGAAACGGAGTCCTGAAATGATTCGCATTGTCGCCGCACTCTTGACAGCAGGCATTTGCGCGCTCGCACTGGCCATGCCCGTCAATGCGCAGTCACGCGTTCTGACCCCGGATGAAGAGTTTCTCCTTCAAGAGATTTCGGCCCACAACACCGAAATTCGCACCATGGCTGGTCGCTTTGTCCAGATCGACAGCCAGGGCGGGCAAATCGAGGGCACATTCTGGCTCAAGCGCCCCGACATGGTGCGCTTCCGCTATGCCCCGCCAAGTCGGGAAGAGATCATTTCGCAGGGTCGCGGATTTTATGTCATCGACCGTCAGGAGCGCACCCAATACGCCTATCCGCAGGACAATGTGCCGCTGCGCCAGTTTCTCGGCGATGAGGTCAGCCTGATCAACTCCAACCTCTCCGACGTCGTGCTCTCGGAAACCCACGTATCGGTAATGATTGTTGATGAAAGCCCCATCGGTACCGTGCAGGTTTCGCTGATCTTTGATCGCGAGTCACTCGATCTCGTACAGTGGAGCCTAATAGAGCCCTCCGGAGTGGAAACCACGTTTTCGATTACCGAGACCGAAAAGGGCGTCGATATTCCCGATCAGTATTTCCGCATCGATCCCACCTACCGGTCGGTCAACGCGAACTGAGAGAGAATGGGCTCGGGGCTTTACCGCACCGGGTCGGGCCGTCATAAAGGCGTCACCCCTACCCGTCCTTCAGAGTCGCTTATGCCTTCGCTTGCCACCTGGAACATCAACTCGGTGCGGCTGCGCCTGCCCATCGTCCTCGATTTTCTCTCCCAGTACGGCCCTGATGTCCTGTGTCTGCAGGAGATCAAATGCATGAACGATCAGTTCCCCCGCTCAGCCCTCGCCGATGCCGGCTATCCCCACCAGGCCGTTCACGGGCAAAAAGGCTATCACGGGGTGGCCATACTTTCGAAACATCCCCTTGACGAAATCACGGCGCGCGGCTTTTGCGACATCCCTGACTGCCGCCACGTTTCGGCCCGGCTCGACTTCGGCAAAGGCCCGTTCACCGTACACAATTTCTACGTTCCCGCTGGCGGCGACGAGCCAAACCCCGAAATCAACCCCAAATTCCGCCACAAGCTCGACTTTCTGGCCGAGATGGAAGATTGGTTCGACGATCTGGTTTTCGACGAGCGCCAGCTGATTTGCGGCGATTTCAACGTGGCGCCCCATGAAAACGACGTCTGGAGCCATAAGCAGCTCCTCAAAGTGGTTTCCCATACGCCAGTCGAAACCGAAGCCCTCGACCGCCTGCTCTCCCGGCGCAATTGGGTCGATCTTGTGCGCCAGCACATACCGATCGAGGAAAAAGTCTATTCCTGGTGGAGCTACAGAGCCAAGGATTGGGACATGTCCGACCGCGGCCGCCGGCTCGATCACATATGGGCGACACGCGACATCGCGGCCCACGCAAAAGCAGCCCATATCCTGCGCCCGGCCCGCGGATGGTCGGAAAAACCCTCCGACCATGTGCCGGTAATCGTTGATTTCGCCTAGAGCGTATCCAGCAAAAGCATGTCCTCGACGCGATCGGGGATGGAAACGATTTTGCGGTTCGGACACGCGACAAAGCAAGGGTTTGGAGCCGAGGATTTGATTTAATCAAATCCTGAACGGCTCTAGATGTCAGTCTGAAAACCGCTCGCCCAGACGGGTAATGGAATCGAGATAGCGCGAAAGTTCGGCCCTGATTGTTGCCGCGACATCTTCGGCAAGTTCGGGATGGCTTCTCAGCAGTTTCAGAAAAGGTCCGCGCGGCACAAACAGTAATGTGCTCGATCGCGCCGCCCGGAGCGATGCGCCGCGCGGACGGGTCAGCATCAGGCCGAGCTCTCCCACCAGCGCAACGGGATCGATGCGAAACCGCCCACTGTCCTCAACTGGCGAGTCCGTTGTCTCAAGAGCGCCGGACACAAGGACATAGCCGCCGTCGGCAACATCACCTGCCGTATAGAGAACATCACCAGGAGAAAGCGAAACGTCTTCGCAAACGAACGCCAGAAGGCGCAGCTGTTCATCAGAAAAGCTGGAAAAAAAATCGAGTTCTGCCAACGCGGCCACTGCCGCCGCTTCGTCCATACATGCCCCCGGCGCGTTGAGGGCGTATGATTGGCATATATTACCGCGCGCGCAAAGACTTAGACCGATCTGGCCCCGAGGAAATCAGGGAACCAGCCGGTATCCGCCTTCTTCAGTGACCAAAAGACGTGCATTTGACGGGTCGCGTTCGATCTTTTGGCGCAAACGGTAGATATGGGTCTCGAGCGTATGGGTTGTGACGCGATTGTTGTATCCCCAGACTTCGGCGAGCAGGACATCGCGTGAAATGGTCTTGGCACCCTGCCGGTACAAGAATTTGAGGATCGAGGTTTCCTTGTCGGTCAGACGGATCTTCGAACCATCGCCATTTTCCAGTGTCTTGGCCGCAGGCTGGAAGCTGTAGGGCCCGATGGTGAAAACCACATCCTCGCTCTGATCGTGCTGGCGCAGCGCGGCACGCATGCGCGCCAGAAGCACCGAAAAGCGGAATGGCTTGGTGACATAGTCATTTGCACCGCTTTCAAGTCCAAGAATTTCGTCGGACTCGCTGTCCTGCCCCGTCAGCATGATGACCGGCGCCCTAAATCCGTCGCTGCGCATGATCTTGAGGGCTTCCCGGCCATCCATGTCGGGCAGGCCAACATCAAGCAGCATAAGATCGAAATGGCCCGCCCGGGCGGTTTCACGCGCTCCGGAGGCCGTTCCCGCTTCCGTGATGTCGAACTCGCGATAGGGTTCGAGCTGCCCCACCAATGCGGCCCGCAGATCGGTGTCGTCGTCGACGACCAGCAAACGGCGCTTGTTCATCAGCAAAACTCCCGCTTCTTTCCTGACAAGCGGCAAACACCTGTCTTTCGAAGTGACATACGATTCAATCTAGCTTGAGTGAGGCATTCGCCAATCACATGCGCGTTATCGAGCCCCGAAAAGCGCCGAACCCACCCGAACCTGCGTTGCTCCCATCAATATTGCCGTCTCGAAATCCGAACTCATCCCCATGGACAATTGAGAAACGCCGGCCTCTCTTGCCAAACGCGCCAGCTGCGCAAAATAGGGCCCTGGAGCGTCCTCGACCGGGGGAATACACATCAAACCAACGATATCGAGCCCATATTGATCCCTGCAGCGGGCAACGAAGGCGACTGTTTCCGATACCGCCACCCCCGCTTTTTGCGCTTCGCCCCCGATATTGACCTGCACGAAGCAAGGCAGATGCCGATTCTGTTTTTCCATCTCACCCGAGAGCACCCTGGCCAACTTGTCGCGGTCCACGCTTTCGATGACATCGAACAATCCAACCGCATCGCCCGCCTTGTTGGTCTGCAGCGGCCCAATCAGATGCAATACGATATCGCGATATGCCGATTTCAGGGCGGGCCATTTGCCCTGCGCCTCCTGGACACGGTTTTCACCGAAATGACGCTGTCCGGCCTCAATGACCGGAGCGATCGCCGAAGCATCGAAGGTCTTGGAAACGGCTACCAGATTGGCGCGAGCGCCCCCTTCAAGCCGCCCGGCGGCTCGATCCATGCGGGTCTTGATGTCCGCGAGCCGTTGGGCAGCGGTTTCCGGGGCGTTTGGGCTCATGGCAATGGTTGACCTTCCGGCGCTTTTCTGGTGATGGTCGCCTACCCAATTTCTCATCTCTTCTCAAGTATAGGGCGGCCACCGGTACTTTCTATGGCAAACGCTTCCGAGCGCTACAATCCGCGCGAACAAGAACCTCATTGGCAAAAGGTCTGGGCGGAGAACAAAACCTTCGAAACGTCCAACGACGATCCGCGTGAGCCCTACTATGTGCTCGAGATGTTTCCCTACCCCTCGGGCCGCATCCATGTCGGCCATGTGCGCAACTACACCATGGGCGACGTGGTTGCACGGTTCCAGCGGGCCAAGGGTAAAAAAGTCCTCCACCCAATGGGTTGGGATGCGTTCGGCATGCCCGCCGAAAACGCGGCGATGGCCAACAAGGTCCACCCGCGCGAGTGGACCTATGACAATATCGCGGCAATGCGCAAGCAATTGCAATCTATGGGTTTTTCGCTCGACTGGAGCAGGGAATTTGCGACCTGTGACGAACAATATTACCACCGCCAGCAAATGCTGTTCATCGATATGCTTGAAGCGGGTCTGGTCACGCGCAAGTCTTCCAAGGTCAACTGGGACCCCGTCGACCATACGGTTCTGGCCAACGAACAGGTGATCGACGGCCGCGGTTGGCGCTCGGGCGCGCTGGTCGAACAGCGCGAATTGACCCAGTGGTTCTTCAAGATTTCCGATTTTGCCGAAGATCTGCTCTCCGCGATCGACGGCCTGACCGATTGGCCCGAAAAAGTCCGACTGATGCAGCGCAACTGGATCGGACGATCCGAAGGGCTGCGCATCCTGTTTGGCGTCGCTTCGGGTGATGCGGGTCAGGACAGCGTCGAGATTTTTACCACGCGGCCCGATACGCTGTTTGGCGCTTCCTTTGTTGCCCTTTCGCCCGACCACCCCATGGCTGCCCATCTGGCCCAGTCCGATCCGGCTCTGGCCGAATTCATCGCCGAGTGTCACCGCATGGGCACCTCGGCCGAAGTGATCGAAACTGCCGAAAAGCGGGGCTATCGCACGACAATTACCGTGACCCATCCGGTAATAGAAGGCGCAACCCTGCCCGTCTATGTCGCCAATTTCGTCTTGATGGATTACGGCACGGGCGCAATTTTCGGCTGTCCGGCCCATGACCAGCGCGACCTCGATTTTGCCCGCAAATACGACCTCCCGGTCATCCCCGTCGTTTTGCCGCCAAACACGGATGCCGAGGTGTTTTCCGTTGAAGATGAAGCCTATACCGGTCCCGGGGTCGCTTTTAATTCCGGATTTCTCGACGGTATGGATGTCGACGCCGCCAAGGATGCGATCGCCCGCTTTCTGGAAACCGAAAAGGTCGAAGGCAAGCCTCAGGGTGTCCGCCAGGTCAATTATCGCCTGCGCGACTGGGGCATCTCGCGTCAGCGCTACTGGGGTTGCCCGATCCCTGTCATCCATTGCGACACCTGCGGCATCGTTCCCGTGCCCAAGGATCAATTGCCGGTCCGTCTGCCGGCCGATGTCGAGTTCGACACGCCGGGTAATCCGCTGGACCGCCACCCGAGCTTCAAATACGTCGATTGCCCATCATGCGGCTCCAAGGCGCGCCGGGAAACCGACACGATGGATACATTTGTCGATTCCTCGTGGTATTTCGCTCGCTTTACAGCACCGCACGCCGACAATCCGACGATTCCGGAGATGGCCAACGAATGGCTGCCGGTCGATCAGTACATCGGCGGCATCGAACACGCCATTTTGCACCTGCTGTATTCGCGCTTTTTCGCCCGCGCCATGAGCCAGACAGGCCACATGGATGTCGATGAGCCCTTCAAGGGCCTGTTCACCCAGGGCATGGTGACTCACGAGACCTACAAGGACGCCCAGGGCAATTGGGTGCCGCCTACCGAAGTCATGGTGCAGGCATCCGATGGCCAGCGCGTGGCAACCTCTTCGGTGACCGGCGAGCCTGTGGTCATCGGCTCGATCGAAAAGATGAGTAAATCCAAGCGCAACGTCATCGATCCCGACGATATGATCGCCACGTATGGCGCCGATACGGTGCGCTGGTTCGTGCTTTCCGATTCGCCACCCGAACGCGACGTGCAGTGGACCGAAGCGGGCATCGAGGGTGCTTGGCGCTTTACTCAACGGGCCTACAAGCTGGTCGTCGAGGCGCGCGAGCTGCTTTCGCTCGACCCGGCCATAATCGACGGTGAGGAGCCGCACACTGTCGAAATCCTCAAGGCCGCCCATAAGGCCACGGCCCTGATCGAGGCCGATCTGGCGGGGCTGCGGTTCAATCGCGCCGTCGCCCAGATCTACGAGCTGGCCAATGCGATTCAGAAGTTCATTCCGGCCGTGAGCAGATCACCCTCTCTGGCCAATATCACTGCGCTGCGCACGGCCATCGAACGCTTCGTGCAGTTCATCGCTCCCATGATGCCTCATCTGGCCGAAAGCTGTTGGGCCAATCTGGGTCATCAGACGATGATCTGCGACACGCCCTGGCCGGAAGCCGACCCGGACTATCTTGTTGATGACACGGTTGTTTTGGCAGTTCAGGTCAACGGCAAACGGCGTGGTGAGATCGAAATGCCCAAAGACGCGCCTTCGGCCCAGGCCGAAGCTGCGGCCTTGTCACTGGACGCGGTTGTCCGCATTCTCGAAGGCAATCCACCCCGAAAGGTGATCGTCGTGCCCAACAGGATCGTCAATGTGGTTTGCTAGAGGTCTTCGTGCCTTGTGCCTTGGTGCTGCCCTAACAGCGGCCGCCTCTTTGGCCGGCTGCACACTGACGCCGATTTACGGCGGTGCGAACGCGGCGAACGCGAGCCTCGCCCTGAGCTATGCGGAACCGGAAACGCGCCTGGAGCAAGTGGTTTATCGCACGCTTTCGGATCGACTTGGGCCGAACGTCGCGGGCGCACCGCAGTTTTCTGCCCAGGTTTCGTCCAACACCACGCGCATTGGCCTATCCAGTATATCGGGGCCAATAGCGGAAAATCAGCTCACGATCACAATAACTTATCTCGTAGTCGACGATGGCATGAGCGTCGCCGGCGGCACGCGCTCGGCCACCACCGGCTATCGCACGACGGGCCAAAGCATCGCCGATGATGCCGCTCGGACGGCAGCGGAAGAACAGGCGGCAAAGGCAGCAGCAGAAACTGTTCGTCTGGCTTTACTGGCCGTCCTGCAGGCACGATGAGCGCACTCAAGGGGCGCGACATCGAGAAGTTTCTCGCGCGCCCCGACCTGACCTCGGGCCTTGTACTGGTTTATGGTCCCGATACCGGTCTGGTCAGCGAGAATGCGGCGCGGCTGGTCAAGTATTTCGCCGGCGATCCGCCAGATCCCGAAAGCCTGTCGCAATTGCATATGAGCGAGATCGACGCCGATCCCCAAAGACTGGGTATTCTGGCGCGCAGCCCATCCTTGTTTGGCGGTCAGACCACTATTCGCATTCGCGCGGCGACAAACAAACTGGCGCCCACCCTTGTCGAACTCCTCGACGAAGGAGCCCAGGCCCTCTTCGTCGTGGAAGGCGCGGATCTAAAGCCCTCCGACGCCCTGCGCAAGCATGCCGAAGCGCGCAAAGATGCCAGGGCATTGCCCTGTTATGCCGACACCGGCCAGACTATCGATACATTGATCCGCGAAACATTTGCCGCGGCCAATATTGCGCTGGAGGCCGATCTGGCGCCGATGCTGCGCGACATGCTTGGCAACGACCGCCAGGTAACGCGCAGCGAACTGCAAAAACTCGTTCTTTATGCCGGGGATGGTGGCAGGTTGACCCGGGACGACGTCATGCGATTGTGCGGTGATAACGCGGCCCTGGCCATCGATGCTGTCGTCGATTCCATCGCCACCGGCCACGCCCGTCGCTTCGACGATGCCATGACGCGCGCGGCGGCCGCCGGAACCGACGCACAGCGCCTGCTGATCGTCGCAATGCAGCATTTTTCGAGGCTGCGTGCCATGCGTGCTGAAATCGATGCCGGAGCAAGCGTCGACCAGATCGTCAGCCGGGCAACGCCACGCATCCATTTTTCGCGCAAGGCCGGTTTCGAGCAACAGCTCAGGCTCTGGAACGATGATGGGCTGGCGGCAGCCTGCAATCGTCTGGCCGCCGCCATCCTCGACAGCCGCAAATCGGGGCCACTGGCCCCGGCCATAGGCCGCCAGGCGCTGCTTGCCATATGCATGGCCGCGGCCAGACGATAGAACCTGTCGAGCAAAAACCTGTCCTCGACGCCATCGCGCATGGAATCGGTTGTGCGGCTCGGATACGGGACAAAACAAAATTCTAGAGTCGGCGATCCGAGCTATTATGTCCAGAATGGATCAAGAGATATCAGCAACTTAGGCAAATGTTTCACGTGCAACGCCGCTCAATGCGGCATGAGGCGCGCGCAAATTCCGTCGAGCTGCTCAAGCGTTTTGTAGCGGATTTCCAGTTTGCCGCCACGATCCTTGTGATCGAGCGTCACCGAAAGGCCCAAGGCGTCCGACAGCTGCTTTTCCAGGGCCAGTGTGTCCGCATCTTTCGACGCCGGCCGCTTTTCGCCGGCCGGTTGCGGCCGACGCGCTTCCGCCCCCTGCTGATGCAACGCTTCGGCCTCGCGCACCGACAGCCCGGCGTCAACGATTCGGCGTGCCAAAGCCAATGGATCATCCGAGGTAATCAACGTTCTGGCATGCCCCGCGGTAAGCTCGCCGCGCTCGAGCATGTGCTGGACCTCGTCGGGCAGCCGCAACAACCTGAGCGTGTTGGCAACATGGGAGCGGGACTTGCCAATGACGTGCGCCAGATCGTTTTGGGTATAGTCGAACTGTTCGATCAGCTGCCCATAGCCTTGGGCTTCTTCAAGCGGATTGAGGTCGGCGCGCTGGACGTTTTCGATGATTGCCAGCTCAAGCGCTTCCTTGTCATCGACCTCACGGATGATGACGGGAACCTCGTGCAGTCCTGCGCGCTGCGCCGCGCGCCAGCGCCGCTCTCCCGCGATGATTTCAAAGACATCGGGCCCCTGATCGCTCGGGCGCACCAGAAGCGGCTGCATTACGCCTTTTTCACGGATCGAATTGGTCAGATCCTCAAGCAGCTCGGCGTCGAAATCCTTACGCGGATTGGCCCGGTTGGCAATTATGAATTCGACGGGCAGCCGGCGGGTGCCTGTGGAGGCTTCTGCCTGGCGGGGCGCCGCTTCAAGAGGCTGCATATCGCCGATCAGAGCGGCCAGACCGCGGCCGAGACGAGTGGGTTTATCGTTCATGGTCTTCTCCATCAGGCCGCCCGCAACTGGCGTTCGCGCTTGATTACTTCGGTGGCCAATCGAAGATAGGCCTGACTTCCGGCGCATTTAAGGTCATACAGCAAAGCCGGCTTACCATAGCTGGGCGCCTCGGAAAGCCGCACATTGCGGGGAATGACGGTGTCGTAGACCAGCGTTCCCATATGCTCGCGCACATCGCTGAGCACCTGCTCGGACAGATTGTTGCGTTTGTCGAACATGGTCATCACCACGCCCTGGATCGACAGGCGCGGATTGAGTGTCGAGCGGATTTGCTCAATGGTTTGAAGCAATTGGCTCAGACCCTCCAGCGCGAAAAATTCGCACTGTAACGGCACAAGCACCGCGTCGGCAGCGGTGAGCGCGTTGATGGTGAGCAGATTCAGCGACGGCGGGCAGTCGATCAGCACATAGGTGATCGGCTTGTTATCGATGGTCACTTCGGCAACGTTATCCAATGCCGACTTCAAACGAAAGGCCCGATCCCGCTCGGCGGCGATCGTCAATTCCACACCCAGCAGATCCATGGTCGAGGGAACGATCGCGACGTTGGGTACATTGGTAAGCACCGCCGCGTCCTTGACGGTCGATTCGTTGAGCAGCAGGTCATAGGACGAGCGTTCACGCTGCTGGCGGCCGAGCCCAAGCCCGGTGGAGGCATTGCCCTGCGGATCGAGATCGACGATCAGAACACGCTCGCCAATCGCGGCGAGGGCAGTTGCAAGGTTAATGGCCGTCGTCGTCTTGCCGACACCACCCTTTTGATTGGCGAGTGTAATGATACGCGGATGCATCTGACCTCCGAAACCGTCACGGCTTCAAACACTTAGGTTAGGTGCGAGGCCTCAGATGGGAAAACTCGAGCAGAACGCCGTCTTTGTCCGTCGCACTTTGATGCTTTAACACATCGTAAACCCAATCTGAATCCGCTGATTTCAGTTCTTCCCCATTTTCGCGCCCTTTATGCAGAATGGCGCGGCTTTGCGGGCTCCAAAAACGGTGGATATAGGTCAAGAGCAAGGGTAAGGGCGCCAGGGCCCGGGAGGTAAAAAGATCCACTACCCCAACAATTTCGGGCGGAACCGCCTCTATTCTGGCAGTATGAACTGTTATCGGCAGGTCAAATTCGCGCGCCGTGGCCCGCAGGAACGCACATTTTCGTGTGTTGGATTCGATCAGATGCATGGAAAAATCGACGTCCTGCAACGCGATGGCCAGGGGAATCGCGGGAAAACCCCCGCCGCTGCCGATATCGAGAATGCGCAATGGCCCGGAAATTGGGCCGATCAGCGGCAAAATCTGAAGCGAATCAAGGATATGGCGCGACCACAGATCCCCCGGTGTTTCACGTGAAACCAGATTCTGAACCTTCTGCCAGCGCAAAAGATGGTCCGAAAATCTATGGAGTTGAGTGAAAGTGGCCTCAACATTGCCGAACATTGACGCACCGTGGCGCTCAAGGTCCGCCAAGCGCTGCGAATCACCGGTCATGACGCCTTCCGGTCGATACGGCCACGACGGATAACCGCCAGGACCAATGTCAGTGCCGCCGGAGTCACGCCCTCGATGCGCTGGGCCTGGGCGATGGTTTGGGGACGAGCCGCAATGAGCTTTTGCTTCATTTCGTTCGACAGCCCGGGCAGGAGGCTGTAATCGAGCCATTCGGGAATTGCACGCGCTTCGTCTCGCTTTACGGCCTCAACGTCCGCCTTCTGGCGCTCCAGATAGACAGCATATTGCGCGTCGATGGCCACCTGCTCATAAGTCTTTGATTCCATGTCTGAAATCTCAGGCCATACGGCTTCAAGATCTTGCCGCGTGGTGGTTGGGTAGCTCATCAGTTCAAAGGCGGTACGCCGCACGCCATCCGCATTGACGTTCACGCCGACTTTGCGCGCTTCGGTCGGGGTTACCCATAGGGAATGCAAAAGCGCCTTGGCTCCGTCCAGCCGCTCCATACGGGCGCGGAAATGCTGCTCACGCTCTTTGGAGACGATGCCGGTGTCTATTCCAAGCTGCGTCAGGCGCTGGTCGGCGTTGTCGACCCTCAGCTGCAGACGGAACTCGGCGCGCGAGGTGAACATGCGATAAGGCTCGGTCACCCCGCGGGAAATCAGATCGTCGATCATGACGCCAAGATAGGAATTGGTGCGCGAGAGGATGAGTGGGATGCGCCCGAGCGCGGCCAATGCAGCGTTGGCACCGGCCAAAAGGCCCTGCGCGGCAGCCTCTTCATAGCCCGTCGTGCCATTGATCTGACCTGCCAGGTAAAGCCCCGGCAGGGCGCGCAGCATGAGGCTTGGCGCCAGTTCCCGCGGATCAACGTGATCATATTCGATGGCATAGCCGGGACGCTTGATCACCACATTTTCAAGCCCTGGCATGGCCTGCAGGAATTTCAGCTGCACATCGGCCGGCAGGGACGTCGAAAGGCCATTGGGATAGATCGTGGGATCGTCGAGCCCCTCGGGCTCGAGGAAAACCAGATGACTGTCTTTGTCGGCAAAGCGTACGATCTTGTCTTCGATCGAAGGGCAATAGCGCGGCCCGCGCGACTGGATTCGTCCCGAATACATCGCTGATTTTGAAAGATTATCGGCGATGATCCGATGCGCCTCGGGTGTCGTGCGGGTTTCAAAACACGAAATCTGCCGGGTTGTGATGGCGTCGGTCAGTGCTGAAAACGGCTCGGGCGGTTCGTCGCCAAGCTGTTCGTTCAGCACCGAGAAATCTATGGTGTTGGCATCGAGCCGCGGCGGCGTGCCGGTCTTGAGGCGGCCCAGCTTGAGCCCGAGCGCTTCAAGACGGACCGAAAGGCCCAGAACCGGCTTTTCCCCGGCCCGGCCCGCCGGAATGGTTTCCTCACCACGATGGATAAGACCGCGCAGGAATGTGCCGGTCGTCAGAACCACGGCTCTGGTCGAAATCTGGCGACCGTCGAGCAGAACGACGCCGCTGACCACGCCATCGGTCACCATGAGATCGTCGACTTCGCCTTCGATAATGTCGAGATTGGGCGTTGCGGACAGTTCGGCCTGCATGGCCTCGCGATAAAGCTTGCGGTCCTGCTGCGCACGGGGCCCACGCACGGCCGGACCTTTTCGGCGATTGAGCACACGGAACTGAATGCCGCCCTTGTCGGCGATGCGGCCCATGACCCCATCGAGGGCGTCGATCTCGCGGACCAGATGGCCTTTGCCTAGACCACCGATTGCCGGATTACAGCTCATTTCACCAATGGTTGCGAACCGATGCGTGACCAGCGCGGTTGCCACCCCCAGGCGTGCCGAAGCGGCGGCCGCTTCCGCTCCCGCGTGTCCCCCGCCAACGATGATGACGCCATAGTCAGTCATGATTGCACTCTCGATGGTGTTTCACGTGAATCTCTTGCCCGCATTGGCGCCCACTGTTTCACGTGAATCCCTCGCGACGAGGATGCGGCGTGTTTCACGTGAATCACTTCCCGATGCAAAAACCGGCAAACAGTTGGTCCAATACCGCTTCATTGTCCATAAGTCCGATCAGTCCGGCCAGAGTGTCGGCAGCCCGGCGCAAGTCTTCAGCGCAGAGTTCGGGCTGGTCGATCCGCTCCAATGCCGTTTCAACGCTGACGATCGCCCGCTCGAGCGCGTCTTTGTCGCGCAGATGGCTGACCAGGCTTGATTCACTCGCACCGAGGCGGCCTTCAATATGGCTTTCGATGCGCTTTAGCAAGGTTTCGATACCCTCTCCGCTGGTGACCGACAGCGACAGATCGACCACAAGGGCCCCCCGCCCGAGATCCGATTTGGTGCCCAGGCGCCAGACGGGAACGTCCATTTCAATGTCCGGTGCACTTACTGCGTCCGGAGCAAGCAGCCAGAGGACGAGATCGGCGCTTTCCATAGCCCTTTTTGCCCGTCTGATGCCTTCGCCTTCCGCCAGACTGTCTGTCTCGCGCAATCCGGCGGTATCGGTGAGCGTGATGAGCTGACCACCGAGATCGATGGCGACATCCTTGGTATCGCGCGTGGTACCCGCTTCGGCGGTGACGATCGCGACCTCGGAGCCGGCCAGGCGATTGAGCAGGCTCGATTTGCCGGCGTTGGGTGCGCCAGCCAGGACGATTCGGAAACCCTCCCGGACGATGCGGCCCCTGTCATAGCTCGCCAGTGCGTCGGCGAGCTTGCGGCCAAGCGCCTGCAAATCGGCGATAAAATGATGCGGTAGGGCGAATGGTACGTCGTCTTCGTCTGAAAAATCGAGACGCGCTTCGATCTCGGCTCGCGCGTCCAGCAACAACGCCCGCCAGATCATAACTTGATCGGCCAGACCGCCTTCCAGGCGCGAGAGGGCCTGACGTCGCTGGGATTCGGTTTCGGCCGCCAAGAGGTCACCAAGACCCTCAACGGCCGTAAGATCGAGCTTGCCGTTTTCAAAGGCGCGGCGGGTGAAATCGCCGGCCCCGGCCAATTCAAGGCCGCAACAGGTGGTCAGCGTGGACAGAATGGCCTTTACGCCGGCCGGTGAACCATGAACCTGAAGCTCGGCACAATCCTGCCCGGTGAAGGAATGAGGCCCGGGGAAAACGGCAACGAGGCCCTGGTCGAGGGCTTCCCCGGTTTCCGGATGGATCAGCGTCTTGCGTGCCAGAGTGCGGGACGCCGGCAGACTGCCGCACAGAGCCTCGACCGCCGCAAAGGTCTTTGGACCGGACAGCCTGATAATTGCAACGCCCGAAGGCAGGCTGCCGGTGGATAGCGCGGCAATGGTTGTGCTGGTCTGCATCAAAGTCATTCCGGGGTCAGAATGCAGCAAGGCCGCGCCGTGTCAACGCCACGCGCGGCCTCAAAAATGTAGCCGAAGCGGGTCGAAATCAGGTGTTCATCGACTCGAAGAACTCGGCATTTGTCTTGGTCTGCCGCAGCTTGTCGAGCAGGAATTCCATGGCATCGACGGTGCCCATCGGATTGAGGATCCGGCGCAGCACATACATCTTGCGCAAGATATCGGATTCGACCAGCAGTTCTTCCTTGCGGGTGCCCGACTTTGTAACGTCGATGGCCGGGAAGACGCGCTTGTCGGAAACCTTGCGGTCAAGCACGATTTCGGAGTTGCCGGTACCCTTGAACTCTTCAAAGATCACCTCGTCCATACGGCTGCCGGTGTCGATCAGCGCCGTCGAAATGATGGTCAGCGAGCCACCGTCCTCGATATTGCGCGCCGCACCGAAAAAGCGCTTGGGACGCTGAAGCGCATTGGCATCCACACCACCGGTCAAAACCTTCCCCGATGATGGAACGACGGTGTTGTAGGCACGGCCAAGGCGCGTGATCGAATCGAGGAGAATTACGACGTCGCGCTTGTGCTCGACAAGTCGCTTGGCCTTTTCGATAACCATTTCAGCAACTTGAACGTGGCGCGAAGCCGGCTCGTCAAAGGTCGAGGAAATCACTTCCCCCTTCACCGAGCGCTGCATGTCGGTCACTTCTTCGGGACGTTCGTCGATCAGAAGCACGATCAGATAGCATTCGGGATGATTGGTGGCGATCGATTGTGCAATATTTTGCAACAATACCGTTTTACCGGTACGCGGCGGAGCAACGATCAGGGCGCGCTGGCCCTTGCCGAGCGGTGCAACCAGATCGATGACGCGGGCCGAGCGATCCTTGGTTGTGGGATCGGCAAGTTCCATGTTCAGCCGCTCATCGGGATAGAGCGGGGTGAGGTTGTCGAAATTGATCTTGTGGCGGACCCGTTCGGGGTCCTCGAAATTGATTGTGTTGACCTTGAGCAGCGCAAAATAGCGCTCGCCTTCCTTGGGAGAGCGGATCTGGCCCTCGACCGTGTCGCCGGTGCGCAGCCCGAAACGGCGAATCTGGGAGGGGCTGACATAGATGTCGTCAGGACCGGGCAGATAATTGGCATCGGGAGAGCGCAGGAAGCCGAAACCATCGGGCAGGACCTCGACAACGCCTTCGCCGGTTATTTCCACATCGCGGGTCGCCAATTGCTTGAGGATGGCGAACATCAATTCCTGCTTGCGCAGTGTATTGGCATTTTCGACGTCGAGCTCTTCGGCAAAGGACTGCAACTCGGCCGGTGATTTGGCCTTGAGGTCCCTGAGCTTCATGAATTCCATGATCAGCCTTCTTAGGGGGATGGTCGGGATAAACTTAAAAAAGGAGGGAGAAGCGGGGCGGAGCAATTTGCCACCCATCTCACCGCGAACGGGTGAGTTGCCCGCTTCTCATAAACCATTCAGGGCGTCCATTGCAAGCAGAACCGGAACCTGACGGCCAAAGGGGCTAGAATGGCTTTACGATCACCATGATGACGATGACGATCATCATCACCGTGGGCACTTCGTTGATGGCGCGGAAGAATTTGGCCGGCCGCGCATTCTCGTCGCCGGCAAAGGCCCGCAGGTTTTTGCCCAGAAAGCCGTGAAAGCCGGAAAGTGCAAAAACGAAAGCCAGTTTGACCCAGATCCAGCCCATGGCGAAAATGCCCATGCCGTAAAGGTGGATCATCCACAGCCCGAACACCCAGGTGGCAATCATTGCCGGCGTCATGATGGCCCGGTAGAGCCGGCGTTCCATCACCTTGAAGGTTTCAGACTGGGCAGAACCTTTTTCGGCGTCGGCGTGATAGACGAACAGCCGCGGCAGATAGAGCATTCCCGCCATCCAGGCGATGACCGAAATCACGTGAAGCGCCTTGACCCATTCCAGCATCGTGCTCTCCCTTGATCATGCGCCTGCTTAGCGCCCGTGAACGACATCGACAAGGCGTGAAACATGTGCAATCGGGGTTTGCGGCACAATGCCATGGCCCAGATTGAAGATATGCGGCCGGTCGGAAAACGCCTCGATGATCGCGTTGGTGCGCTCTTCCATCTGCGCGCCGCCCGCAACCAGTCGCAGGGGATCGAGATTGCCCTGTACGGGCAACGTTTTGGGCAGGTTCGATGACGCGAAAGCCAGAGGCGTAGCAAAATCGAGCCCCAACACGCTCACCCCCGTCTTTTGCGCATATTCGGCAAGCATGCCTGCCGCGCCGCGCGGAAATCCGGTGATCGGAGCATCGGGAACAAAACTGCGCACCTTTTCGACGATCCGCCGGTTGGGTTCGATCACATGGGTGCGAAAGGCGTCTTCATCGAGGTTGAGCGCCCAGCTTTCAAAAAGCTGCACCATGTCCGCTCCGGCGCGAAACTGGGCGACAAGGTATTGGGCCGAAACCTCGACAAGAATATCGATCAGCGCGGCAAAGGCCTTCGGGTGGTGGAGCGCAAACAGGCGCGCCGCAGCCTGGTCGGGCGAGCCGCGGCCGCCGATCATGTAGGTCGCTACCGTCCAGGGGGCGCCACAGAACCCGATCAACGTCTTGTTTTCGCTCAGAGCCAGCTTGATCCGATCAATCGCTTCAAGGACCTTCTCGAGATTGTCCAGAGCCTTTTCCGGCCTGAGCGTTGCAATCGTGGTCTCGTCGATCGGATCGAGGATCGGTCCTTCGCCCGGCGCAAAGCGGACATCCTGGCCCAGTGCATGGGGGATCACCAGGATATCGGAAAAAAGGATCGCCGCATCAAGATCGAAGCGGCGTAACGGCTGGAGCGTGACTTCGGTGGCAAGAGCAGGCGAATAGCAAAGATCGAGAAAGCTTCCGGCCTTTTCGCGCACCTCTCGATATTCGGGAAGGTAGCGTCCCGCCTGGCGCATGATCCAGACAGGGGGGCGGTTTTGCCGAATCCCATGCGCTGCATCGAGAAGCGGCTTTCCGCTTGGAATTTTGGGTAAGGGAGACTGCAATTGCCTGAACTCTTCGGTCTGTAAGGAATCTATCTTTAAGAGTCTTCTTCTTCTTTATAGCTGTGTTTTGCACCAATTGTTTCGAGCCCACAACCGGGCCCGTCCAAATCGGCTTGCGTCAGTTTCGCGCGGCAGAACGGGTGTGGACCCTGTCGGAAAAACGGGGACGAAAGATCAGGGCGCGCCGGTTTCGTTAACGTTTCGTTAAGAGATCGCCTGTGCACATCCTTAATGAAAGATTAACGTTGAGCCGGTGCCGCAGCGAACGGTTTTCCCCGGTCTTGTCCCCAGGGCCGCTGCGCTGTCCCCAGTTCACCAACTGTTAACCCAATATCGCCCTTTGGGGAAAACTCCGCCCCCGAACGGCCGGAACCCGAAATGGGCTTTAACTGTGAGAGCGCATGTGGAAAAGCTCGTTCCATCTTCAATCGCAAAAGCCCGGCCATGTTGATCCTTGCCTCCAAAAGCACAACGCGGAAAAGCCTTCTCGAGAACGCGGGCTTGCGGTTTTCGGTGGCCAGCGCCGGGGTCGATGAGCGTGAAATCGAACAGGCGGCCTTGACCAGCGGCGAGAATCGCG
Source organism: Pelagibacterium nitratireducens (assembly GCF_037044555.1). NCBI lineage: Bacteria > Pseudomonadati > Pseudomonadota > Alphaproteobacteria > Hyphomicrobiales > Devosiaceae > Pelagibacterium > Pelagibacterium nitratireducens. The sequence goes on along the minus strand of NZ_CP146275.1, from coordinate 85,196 downwards.
CCGGCCTTGCATCTCTTTTGGCACAGGCCAAGGCGCTTGCCGTTAGCGCCATGACACCCCAGGCGCTTGTAATCGGGGCCGATCAGACGATTGCTTTCCAGCACCAGGGCCTCCACAAGCCGCTTGACCGCCAAGATGCCGCCGAGCGGCTGATGGCCATGGCGGGCAAGTCCCATCAGCTCCATTCGGGTGTTGCGCTGGCCCGCGGGGGAAAAATCGTCTGGAGCGCTGTCGAAACCGCGGTGCTGACCTTTAAGCCCTTTACCCGAAAAACCGTTGATCGCGTGCTCGATCTCGAGGGCGAGGCAATTTTTGATTCGGTCGCTGCCTATAGGCTCGAAGGGCCCTCAATCCGCCTGTTCGAGCGCATCGAGGGTGATTATTTCACCATTCTGGGCCTGCCGCTTCTGCCGCTTCTGGCAGCGCTCGAACAGCATGCGCCGGAAAGCTTTGAGCCGGGATCATGAAAAAAGCCTTTGTCATCGGTCACCCCATCGCCCATTCCCAATCCCCTCTGATCCATCAGAGCTGGATTGCCGAGCATGGGCTCGAGGCCAGCTATGAAGCGATCGAAATTGCGCCGTCCGATCTTGCCGGCTTGGTAGCCCGGCTGCGCGGGGGTGAATTCGTGGGCGGCAATGTCACCATCCCCCACAAGGAAGCGGTGATGGGGCTGATCGATGAGGTCGATCCGCTGGCCAGACGGATCGGTGCGGTTAATACCCTGGTGGCCGACAACGGCAAGATCTGGGGAACGAACACCGATTATATAGGGTTTCTCGCCAATCTCGATGCCCAGGCATCGGGCTGGGACGAGGCGCTTGGATCGGCGGTGGTGATCGGGGCCGGCGGCGCATCGCGGGCCATCCTGGCCGCCCTGGTCGACCGCGGCGTGCCGCGTATAGAGCTCATCAACCGCACATTGGGCCGGGCCCAGGCGCTGGCAGACGAATTCGGCCCGACGATCGTTCCGGGGCCTCTTTCTGAGATCGGCTCGCGAATGGCGGGAGCGGGGCTGCTCGTCAACACGAGCGCGGTCGGCATGAAGGGCACACAGTTCAATGGGCTCGATCTGTCGCCTCTGGCGCAGGGGGCGGTGGTCACAGATATCGTTTATACACCGCTCATTACCCCCCTTTTGGCCCAGGCTCGGGCCGAGGGGTTTGCCAGCGTCGATGGGCTGGGTATGCTGCTCCATCAGGCGGTTCCGGGGTTTCGCGCGTGGTTCGGCGTTGCGCCGGCCGTAACCGAAACGCTCAGAAACCGTGTTCTGGCCGCACTCGGGCAGTAAGAGAGAAGTTTTCGAGGGAAAAATGCTGCGCGTTGTGGTCACCGGTTCCATCGCCACGGGGAAATCGACAGTGCTTGCCCGCTTTGGCGAGCGGGGTTTTCCAACCTATTCGGCAGACCAGGCCGTCCACGAACTTTACGCAGGACAGGCCGCAGCGCTGGTCGAGACGCTGTTCCCCGGCACCGTGCGCGACGGCATGGTGGATCGCAAAGCGCTCAGCGCCGCGATTGCGGCAGAACCCCACCGGATTTCCGAACTCGAGGAAGTCATCCACCCGATGGTGCGCGAAAAGGCGCTTGAATTCATGGACGAGGTTGAAGCGGCAGGCCATGATCTGGCCGTCATCGAAATCCCGCTGTTTTTTGAAACCGGCGTCAAATATTCCATCGACAAGGTCGTGACCATCCATTGTGATCCCCAGATCCAGCGCCAGCGAGTGCTTGCCCGCCCGGGCATGAGCAGCGAAAAGCTCGATCTCATCCTCTCGCGCCAACTCAGCCAGGACGAAAAACGGGCAAGGGCCGATTACGCCATCGATACCTCGGGAACCATGGACGACACCATCGCGCGCAGCGATGCCGTCATCGACGCCCTGCTTGAAGAGGTCCGGGCATGAGCCTTTTGCGCGAAATCGTCCTCGACACCGAAACCACCGGCCTTTCGGCGGCCAATGGCGACAGGCTGGTGGAAATCGGCTGCGTCGAGCTGATCAACCACGTTCCGACCGGCCGTCACTACCATGTCTATATCAATCCCGAGCGCGACATGCCCGAAGAGGCGTTTCGCGTGCACGGGCTGTCCGAAGACTTCCTGCGCGACAAGCCCAAATTCGCCGAGGTGGCGCAGGCCTTTGCCGACTTTGTCGGCGAAGACACCCTCATCATCCACAATGCGCCCTTTGACATGGGGTTCTTGAACGCCGAGCTCGAAGCGGCCGGCCGCGGGCGCCTTGCCAATGAAGTCATCGACACGGTGATGCTGGCCAGAAAGATTCACCCCGGCGCCCGCGTCAGCCTCGATGCCCTGTGCAAGCATTACGGCATCGACAATTCACGCCGCAGCTTGCACGGCGCGCTGCTCGACAGCGAGATCCTGGCCGAAGTCTATCTCGAGCTGATCGGTGGCCGGCAGGTGGCGCTTGCCCTGTCCGCTGAGGCCGAAACCTCGATACGGGGGGCGGGAACCCGTCCGCCGGCCCGCCAGCGCCCCACGCCCCTGCCTGCGCGCCTGACGGCGCCAGAAAAGCTGGCACATGCGGCCTTTATCGCTCAGATGGGGGACAGCGCCGTGTGGCTCAAATACGAAACGCTGGACGTCGAGGTCGAATAGGCCTGGCTTTTTTGCCGGCCGGAAACAAAAAAGCCCCGGTTTTCCCGGGGCTTTCGCATCTGTGCGGTTGAAACCGCTCAGTTGACGGTCGGCTTGACCTCGGTGGCGTCGGCTGTGCCCTCGGTCTTGTTCTTGTCGGCTGCCGCTGCCAGATTGCGGCGGTAAAGCGCAAGAAAATCGACAGGCTCGAGCAACAGCGGCGGAAAGCCGCCCGCCTGGATCGTCGAGGCCAGAACCTGACGCGCGAACGGGAAGATCAGCCGCGGCGCTTCGACCATCAAAAGCGCGCCGAGCTGGTTTTCCGGTATGTTGCGGGTGCGGAACAGGCCGCCATAGACCAACTCGACCGCATAGAGCACAGTGCCCTCGCGTTCGGTCTTGACGTTGAGCCCGATTTCGACGGCATAAACGTCATCGCCCTGCTTTTTGACCTGAACGTTGATGTTGACGTTGGAACCGGGATTGACCTGTCCAGGCACGAGCGAAGCCGGTGCATTGGGATTCTCAAAGCTCAGGTCGCGCACATACTGTCCCACGATACCAAAAGCGGGGGCAGTTCCTTCCGGCCCGGCGGCGGCGGCCGCATCGTTGTTTGTGTTGTCGTCAGCCATTGGCCAATATGTCCCTATCTCCGGTTCGCCAGAGCGGCCCGGCAAGGACCGCAAATTTGCCGTTTGGCTAGCACTTTTGTGGCCGGCTCACAAGGTTTGGCGCACAGACGCGCAAAATCGGCTGGAGCGTGTCAGGATCTGATTGAATCAAGTCCCCGGCTCCAAACCTTTGATTTCTCGCGTGTCCGAGCCGCAAACCCGGTTCCGTTCTGCTCGACCCGCATTAGCGGTAATCGTCATTGTCGAGGTCGATCGATTTATGGGCCGGACCGGGCTGGGAGGGCCGATAGGTGGTGACCACCACCATGTTCCGGCTCATCTGTCCGTAAAGCCAGTGCCGCACCGGCGGGATGAGCAGCGCAAAGCCGATGGCATCGGTGATGAAACCGGGGACCAGAAGAAACAGCCCCGCCACCGCGATCATCATCATCTCAGCAAACTGGCGCTGTGGCATCTCGCCCCGCGCCATCATGGCCCGGCTGTCGAGCACCATGCCCAGCCCCTGCCACCGGACGATCAGGACACCGGCTACGGCCGTTCCGACGATGGCGGCAAGGGTCGAGAGAATACCGATCTGCCCGCCGACCCAGATGAATCCGGCGATTTCGAGAAATGGCAGCAGCAAAATTCCAAGAAGTATGAAACGTCCCACGCCGAGCAAGCTCCCTGTGGTTTGTCGGGTTCGCCACCGTGCACCGATCGTGCCGGGCAAACCCTTCGATCACAATAATGCCACTGCAAACTGGTTTGCAGGGCGCGTTTGCATATATATAGGTCACGACAACCAGATTGCGAACCGCCCCGATCCCCCGCCAGTCAACTGGTGTTGCGGATCGGGCGGTGGACAGAACCTTTCATTTTGGAGCCAGAATTTCACTCATGGGCGAATTTCTCGACTTTCCCACCCTTATCGTCATCGTGGTGGCCATCGTAGTGCTCCTGCGTCTCCGCTCGGTTCTGGGCACCCGCACCGGCAATGAGCGTCCGCCCTCGACGCGCTACGAGTCGATATCGCGCACCAAGTCGGACAACGACGATACAGTGGTTCCGATGCCGCGGCGCAATCCCCAGGATGCCGAGGAGGCTGAAAGGGTCCAGCGCAAGCTCGAAGCCGAGATCGAAAAATTCGGATCCGGCAAGACCGAGATCGAAGAAGGGCTGCGCGCCATCGCGGCCGCCGATCCCGCCTTTTCACCCAAGCAGTTCCTCGAAGGCGCCAAATCGGCCTACGAAATGATCGTTTCGGCCTATGCGTCGGGTGACCGCAAGAATTTGAAGATGCTGCTCGACAAGGACGTCTATGACAGTTTCGACAGCGCCATCTCCGAACGCGAAGCAGCGGGTCATACTGTCGACTTTACCTTTGTGGGCCTTTCCAACATTGCGTTCGTCGAAGCCGAACTCGACAAGCGCAATGCGGTCGTTACCCTCAGGATCGACGCCGAAGTGGTTTCGATCACCAAGGATCGCGAAGGCGAGATCGTCGAGGGCACGCCGGGCCAGGTCGTGGCGATCGCCGACGAATGGACCTTCATGCGCAACACAAGGTCGCGCGATCCCAACTGGAAGCTCGTCGCGACCAACGACCTCGACTAGGCCAAAAAGGCAGACCTGCCATGGCGCGCAAACCGCCCGGACCCCGCCCGAAAAAATCCGGGCCGGTGCGCGACTGGCACCTGTGGAATGCTGTGGGCAACACAGTCGACCCGCTGTTGCGGCGCAAGAGCACCGACCCCAAGGCCGTGCTCGAAGCGCTCGAAAATGCAGCCGAGGAGCCCGAAGCGGCCAGGCCCATCGACACCGCTCCGCGGTTCGCGCGTCCGCCCCTGCCCTCGGCCGGCCCGATGATCGCGGCGTCCAAGGTCCCGGCCTGGGAAAAATCGATCGAGCCCAATCTCAAGCGGCGGCTGGCGCGCGGGCACGAACCGATCGATGCAACCCTTGATCTGCACGGCATGACCCAGGATCAGGCGCGCGCGGCCCTTGAGCGCTTCATCCCTGCCCGCGCGGCGCGCGGCGACAGGACGGTACTTGTCATCACCGGCAAGGGAATCAAAAAGACCGGATATCTGCAGCTCGAGCAAAAGGGCGTGCTCCGCGAAATGGTGCCGCTCTGGCTCAATGCCAAAGAGCTTGCCCCCATGGTTGCCGGGATCGATCCCGCCCACCAGAGCCATGGCGGAGGCGGCGCGCTTTATGTCCGGCTCAAACGCAAGAGGCAGATGTGACCCCGCTGGGAGCCAAATTGCGCAAGCTGCGCGCTGATCGCGGCATCGCGCTCAAGGACATGGCCAAAGCCCTCAATGTGTCGAGCGCCTATCTTTCGGCCCTCGAACACGGCAAGCGCGGCAAGCCCACCTGGTTTCTGGTGCAGCGCATGATCGCCTATTTCAACGTGATCTGGGACGAGGCCGAGGAAATCCAGCGCCTGGCGGAAATCTCCGACCCCAAAATGGCCATCGATACCGCCGGCATGGTGCCCGAGGCGACCGAATTGACAAATGTTCTGGGCCGCGAGATTGCCAAGCTCTCGCCCGAAGACTGCAGGAGCATCCGAGACGAGGTCATGCGCCGGGCGGTCAAGACAAAGCCGTGACCACCCGGCATGCTTTAGAGCGTGTCCAGCAAAAGTGGAAACGGTTTTGCGGTTCGGACACGCGACAAAACAAAGGCTTAGAGCCAAGGATTTGATTCAATCAAATCCTTGGCTCTAGAGAATATACCGGCTCAGATCGGTATCGCCGGCCATCTTGCCCACGGTCTCGCGCACACGTTCGCCGTCGATGGTCAGCGTGGTTCCGGACTTGTCGGGGGCTTCAAACGAGATGTCCTCGACCAGCTTTTCCAGCACCGTCTGCAAACGCCGGGCGCCGATGTTTTCGATGGTCGAATTGACCGAGACCGCGATGCTGGCCACTTCCTCGATGGCGTCGGGGGTAAATTCGAGCGTCACCCCTTCAGTGCCCATCAGCGCCACATATTGCCGGATCAGCGAATATTCGGTGTCCGAGAGGATCTTGATGAAATCCTCGCGCGTCAGGGCCCGCAACTCCACCCGGATGGGCAGGCGGCCCTGAAGTTCGGGCAGAAGATCGGACGGCTTTGAAACGTGGAAGGCGCCCGAGGCGATGAACAGGATATGGTCGGTGTTGACCGGACCGTATTTGGTCGAAACCGTGGTGCCTTCGATCAGCGGCAACAGATCGCGCTGCACGCCTTCCCGGCTCGGCCCACCGGTCACTCCGCCTTCCTTGGCGGCCACCTTGTCGATCTCGTCGATAAAGACGATGCCGTGATTTTCCACCAGCTCGATGGCCTCGGCATTGATCTTGTCCTGATCAAGCAGCTTGTCGGCCTCCTGATTGATGAGGATTTCGTAGCTGTCCTTGACCTTGACGCTGCGCTTCTGGGTCTTGCCGCCGAACGCCTTGCCGAACATGTCGGACAGGTTGATCATCCCCGCCCCGGCACCCGGCATGCCGGGAATATCGAACATCGGCATGCCCGAAGTTGCGGGTACCTCGATCTCGATTTCCTTGTCGTCAAGTTCGTTGTCGCGCAGTTTTTTGCGGAATGCCTCGCGGGTCGAGGGCGTCGCCGACTGCCCCACCAGCGCGTCGATCACCCGCTCCTCGGCGTTGAGATGAGCCTTGGCCTTCACTTCGGCCCGCTTGCGGTCCTTGAGGATCACGATGCCGGCTTCGACAAGATCGCGGATCATCTGCTCGACGTCGCGGCCCACATAGCCAACCTCGGTGAACTTGGTGGCTTCGACCTTGACGAAGGGCGCCTGGGCCAGCCGGGCGAGGCGACGTGAAATTTCGGTCTTGCCCACGCCGGTCGGCCCGATCATCAGGATGTTCTTGGGGGAAACCTCGCGGCGGATATCCTCGGGCAATTGCTGACGGCGCCAGCGGTTGCGCAGCGCAATGGCCACGGCGCGCTTGGCGTCGGACTGCCCGACGATGTAGCGGTCAAGCTCGGAAACGATCTCGCGGGGGGAAAAACTTCTGTCAGTCATTATCTGTCTTCTTTGTCCAGAAACCGCACCATCAGGTGCTCGTCGATGAAACGCCCATCGACATTGAGGGCGCGCGGCTCGGTGCCATAGGTCTGGAAACCGAGCCGATGATAGAGTTTGAGGGCGGCGCAATTGTCCACGGCGACGCCGAGATGAACCTGCCGGGCCTTGGTTTTCGCACGGGCGATGACGGTGTCCATCAGTGCGACCGCCAGCCCGGCCCTCCGGTATTGGGGGAGAACGTAAACGCCGAATATCGTTCCGATATGGCTGGTCTTGTCCCGGTCGGAAACGAACAATCCCGCCATCCCTACCGGTCGATCGTCTTCGAACGCCACAAAGATCGCCGCGTCGCGCGTGCCTTGCGCATACCAGTCGAGCGGGCGATCCCGCTCGGTCTGGACGTCCGATGCAAACGATGCCGGATCGCCCTCCAGCGCGATCAGCCTGATCGTCCGATAGGCCTCGGCCTCATCAGGTCCAATCTGGCGGATCGAAAGGCTCAAGATTCGAGCTCGATCGTTTCAACGGTCACATCGGCATTGGTGTAAACGCAGATGTCGGCGGCGATCGCCATCGATCTGCGGGCGATATCTTCGGCACTCTTGTCGCTGTCGATGAGCGCCCGCGCTGCCGAAAGGGCATAATTGCCTCCCGAGCCGATGGCCGCGATCCCGTCCTCGGGGGACAGAACGTCACCGGTCCCCGTCAGGATCAGCGAATCGGACTTGTCGACCACGATCATCATGGCTTCGAGCCGGCGCAGATACCGATCGGTGCGCCAGTCCTTGGCCAGCTCCACGCAGGCGCGCATCAACTGGCCGGGATACTGTTCGAGCTTGGCTTCGAGCCGCTCGGAAAGTGTGAAGGCGTCGGCGGTTGCGCCGGCAAATCCGGCGATCACCGAGCCGCCTGCCAGCCGACGGACCTTCCTGGCGGAATGTTTCATGACGGTCTGGCCGAGTGAGACCTGCCCGTCACCCGCCACCACGACCTGATTGCCCTTGCGTACTGAAACGATTGTCGTCATTTGAAACTCAAATGCCTTTCACATTAAAACGCGTGTTGGCCTTTATTTAGGACTGGCTGGGCTAAATGCAATGCGAGGGCACCATGCTGGGCTTTCCCGCCGCCCCTCAAGCTGTTAATGCAAGGCCCGAGTTTCCCAGGGGATGGACCCAATGCGCAAGGCAAAGCTCGATCGCAAGACCAACGAGACCGAGATCGCCGTCGCCGTCGATCTCGATGGCAATGGCGTGCGGCAGATCGAAACCGGGGTCGGCTTTTTCGATCACATGCTCGACCAGCTTTCGCGCCATTCCCTGATCGACATGGCCATCCACGCCAAGGGCGATCTGCACATCGACGATCACCACACGGTCGAGGATGTGGGCATTGCCATCGGTCAGGCGCTCAAGGATGCGCTGGGCGACAAGAAAGGCATTGTCCGCTACGGGTCGTGCGACCTGGTCATGGACGGCACCAAATCCACGGTGGCGCTCGATGTTTCGGGCCGGCCGTTCCTTGTCTGGCGCGTCCAGTTCACATCACCCACGATCGGCACTTTCGATACAGAACTGGTGCGCGAGTTTTTCCAGGCAATTGCCATCAATGCCGGGATCACGCTGCACGCCGAAACCCACTATGGCGACAACAACCACCATATCGCCGAAAGCCTGTTCAAGGCTTTGGCGCGCGCGTTGCGTCAGGCGGTCGAAATCGACACCCGCGCTGCCGATCAGGTGCCCTCGACCAAGGGCGTGTTGTAGGATTTAGGCTGGGGCAAGGCCCCGTTACGGACCGGTCTCATGACCCTCTATACAATCTACGCCAAGCCGGAAAACGGCCCCGACGCCATTTGGGTTCTGCCCGAGAAGTTCAGTTGGGCGGCCTTTCTGTTTGCGCCGATCTGGGCGCTCGCCCGCGGCGCCATGGCCTATCTTGTGCTCTGGCTTGTGGTGACGCTTGGCCTTGTTCTGCTCGCGCCCCAATTCGGGGATGAACTTGCAGTGCTCCTTTATCTGATCTTTGCGCTGTGGACCGGCTTTGCAGCCGCTTCGATCGCCGGCCGCGCACTGGAGGGCCGCAACTGGATCCCCAGCGGCGAACTTGCAGCCGACAGCACCGTCTCTGCCGAGCGGATTTGGTTGAACCGAAACTACGGATCGCGCCCATGAGCCAAACCGTTGCAATCATCGATTATGGCGCCGGCAATCTCAAATCGGCGCAAAAGGCCTTCGCCCGTGCCGCCGAGGGAACCGGGGCCGAGATCATCGTCACCTCCGATGCCGATCTTGTCCGCAAGGCCGACCGGATCGTTCTGCCCGGCGTCGGCGCCTTTGCCGATTGCATGGCCGGGCTCGATGCGGTGCCGGGGATGCACGACGTGCTCAATGAAAAGGTGATGGCCGGCGGCACACCGTTCCTGGGCGTCTGCGTGGGCATGCAGCTTTTAGCCAGCGTCGGTCGCGAAAAGATCGTAACGAAAGGGCTGGGCTGGATCGCTGGCGCCATCGAAACGATCGAGCCCTCCGACCCCGCACTGAAGGTGCCGCATATGGGCTGGAACACGCTGAGCGTTTCCCGTCCCCATGCCCTGCTCGACGGCATAGAGACAGGCGAAACCGGACTGCACGCCTATTTCGTCCATTCCTATCACATGAAAGCCGAGAACCTTAGCGAGGTGATCGCCACCGCCGATTACGGTGGCGCCATCACGGCCATTGTCGGCCGCGACAATATTTTCGGCACCCAGTTCCACCCTGAAAAGAGCCAGTCCCTCGGGCTGGCCCTGATCGCGAACTTTCTGAAATGGCGCCCATGATCCTGTTTCCCGCCATCGATCTCAAGGACGGTCAATGCGTCCGGCTCAAGCTCGGCGATATGGAGCAGGCGACAGTCTTCAACGACGATCCCGCCGCTCAGGCCAAGCTGTTTGAGGGGCAGGGATTTGAGTATCTGCACGTCGTCGATCTCAATGGCGCGTTTGCCGGTGAGAGCGTCAATGGCACTGCTGTGGACGCGATCCTCAAGGCCGTCGATTTTCCCGTGCAGCTCGGCGGCGGCATCCGGACGCTGGCCCATATTGAAAACTGGCTCAACAAAGGCCTGGCACGGGTGATCCTGGGCACCGTCGCCGTGCGCGATCCCGGACTGGTCAAGGCCGCCTGCAAAGCCTTTCCCGGACAGGTCGCCGTCGGCATCGATGCGCGGGGCGGCAAGGTGGCCGTCGAGGGCTGGGCGGAAACCTCAGAACTCTCTGCCATCGACCTTGCCCGCCGCTTCGAGGGCGCCGGCGTGGCAGCGATCATCTATACCGATATCGATCGCGACGGAGTATTGAAGGGCATCAACTGGCCCTCGACGCTGGAACTGGCCAATGCCATGTCCATTCCGGTCATCGCCTCTGGCGGTCTGGCCGGAATAGAAGACATCCGCCGCATGACCGAGCCCGATGCGCAAATCCTCGAAGGTGCGATTTCGGGCCGGGCGCTCTATGACGGGCGCATTGATTCACGTGAAGCACTGGCCATATTGAAGGGCGAAGCGGCATGACCCTCAAGGCCCGCATCATTCTCTGCCTTGACGTCAAGGACGGCCAGCTTGCCCGCAGTGGCGCAGCCGCGAGGACAGTGAATTCGAAAAAAGGAGCGGGCGTCCGATGACACTTAAAGCTCGCATTATTCCCTGCCTTGACGTCAAGGACGGCCGCGTCGTCAAGGGCATCAATTTCGTCGACTTGGTCGACGCAGGCGATCCCGTGCAAGCGGCCATCGCCTATGACGCAGCCGGAGCGGACGAACTCTGCTTTCTCGATATCGCCGCCTCTCACGAGGGCCGCGATACCATTTTCGACGTCGTTGCCCGCACCGCCGAACATTGCTTCATGCCGGTCACCGTGGGCGGTGGCGTGCGCACCAATGACGATATCCGCAAGCTGCTGTTGTCCGGCGCCGACAAGGTCTCGATCAATTCGGCGGCGGTCAACGATCCCGATTTCGTGGCACGAGCCGCCGACAAATTCGGCAATCAGTGTATCGTCGTTTCGGTCGATGCCAAGCGCGGCGACTCCGGCACCTGGGAAATTTTCACCCATGGCGGGCGCAAGCCGACCGGGCTTAACGCCCTCGAGTTTGCCATTGGCGCCGTCGAGCGCGGCGCCGGCGAATTGCTGGTCACCTCCATGGACCGCGACGGGACCAAATCGGGCTTCGATCTCGAATTGACACGCACCATCGCCGACGCCGTGGACGTGCCGGTCATTGCCTCGGGTGGCGTGGGCACCCTCGATCATCTTGTCGATGGCATAAAAGAGGGTCATGCGACGGCCGTTCTGGCCGCCTCGATCTTCCATTTCGGCACGTTCACCATTGGCCAGGCCAAGGCGCATATGGCGGCGGCCGGCATTCCCATGCGGCTCGACTAACCCTTTTTGATTGCTTGCACCCCGCCCCCGGCAATGGTTAGACGGATGGCGCGGAGACGGAGGCACAATTTCATGACATTGAGTATCGAAGCGCTTGACGCGCGTCTGGCCGAGCGGGCCGGCACCTCGCCCGAGGTCTCCTATACGGCAAGGCTGATCGCTAAAGGCACCGCCAAATGTGCCCAGAAGCTTGGCGAAGAGGCGGTCGAAACCGTGATCGCGGCGATGAGCGGGGATCGCGAAGAGCTGGTCAAGGAAAGCGCCGATCTGGTCTATCATCTTTTGGTGCTGTTGCGCTCGGAGGGCGTTGCGCTCTCGGAGGTGTCCGAGGAACTCGACCGGCGCACGGCGCAATCGGGCCTGGCCGAAAAGTCCGCAAGGTCCGGGGACTGACAATGGCCAGGATTACCTACACGCCCTATCTGAGCTTTACGATCGAGGAATGGGCGCGGTTGCGCGCCGACGAGCCCATGACGCTCGATCGCGAGGACATCGAACATCTTCGGGCGCTCAACGATCCGATTTCCCTCGCCGAAGCTGAAATCGTCTATCTGCCGCTGACCCGCCTGCTCTCGTTTTACGTCGAAGCCATTCAGGCCATTCATCATGCCTCGACCCGGTTTCTCGGGCACAATGGCGCCAAGGTGCCGTTCATCATCGGCGTCGCCGGATCGGTGGCCGTCGGCAAATCGACCACCGCACGCATTCTGAGTGCCCTTCTGCGCCGCTGGCCGAGTTCGCCCAAGGTCGATCTCATCACCACCGACGGGTTTCTGTATCCAAACGCGGTGCTGGAAAAACGCGGGCTGATGCAGCGCAAGGGGTTTCCCGAAAGCTATGACCGGTCTGCCTTCGTCGAGTTTCTTGCAGCGATCAAATCGGGCAAGCCCCGTGTCAGCGCGCCGACCTATTCCCACCTGGTCTATGACATTGTGCCCGGCGAGCGTGTGGTCGTCGAAAGCCCCGACATTCTGATCGTCGAGGGGCTCAACATTCTTCAGCCCGGTGAATTGCCCAGAACCGGCAATCCAATCGTCTTTGCGTCCGATTTCATCGATTTCTCGGTCTATATCGACGCCGACGAGCATGTGCTCGAGGCCTGGTATGTCGAGCGCTTCATGAAGCTGCGCGAAACCGCGTTCCGCGATCCGCAAAGCTTTTTCAAACGCTTTTCCGAACTGTCGGAACTGACGGCGATTTCGACGGCCAAATCCATCTGGCAATCGATCAATTTGCCGAACCTGCGCGAAAACATTCTGCCCACCCGTGGGCGAGCAGATCTGATTCTCAAGAAAGGCGCCGACCACTCCATTCACGAAGTGGCGTTGCGGAAGGTCTAAACCGCAATCCCCTCGCCTCGTGCCAGCGCCTTGAGATCGGCGACCGGGCGGGCGCCATAGTGCGAAATCACCTCCGAGGCGGCAAGACACCCCAGCTTGAGCGCTTCTTCCATCGATTGCCCGCGCGCCGTGGCCAGAAGGAATCCCGAGGCGAACAGATCGCCCGCGCCGGTCACATCGACAACATTGCTGACAGGAAACGCCGGCACGGAAACGATTTCCCCGTTCTTGATCGCCATGGCTCCGCGCGCGCCCATGGTCACCGCTGCGATTTCGGCGTCTTCGGCAAGCTGGCGCACCGCGACATTGAGGTCGTCGGTCTCATAGAGCGCCTTGACCTCTTCGATATTGGCAAAGACGTAATCCATGGTCTTTGACTTGATCAGATCGAGAAACTCGTTGCGGAAGCGGTTGACACAGAACGGGTCCGACAGCGTGATCGCCGCGGCGCGCTCGTTCTTGTGGGCGTAATGGGCCGCCATGATAAAGGCCTTCTTGGCCTGCGGGGGGTCCCACAGATAGCCTTCCATATAGGTGATGGCCGAAGCACCGACCGTTTCCTCGACGATATCGTCTTCGGTCAGGTGCTGGCAGGCGCCCAGATAGGTGTTCATGGTGCGCTCGCCATCGGGCGTGACCAGAATCATCGAGCGGGCGGTGGCCACATCGTCGCGCAGAAACGCGGTTTCGTAGTGAATGCCCTTGGTGTCGAAATCGTCGCGGAACACAAGCCCAAGCTCGTCTTCGGCAACCTTGCCCACAAACGCCGCGCGCCCGCCGAGCGCCGCAACGCCCGCTGCCGTGTTGGCCGAGCTGCCGCCGGGAATGATCGACTTGGTCTCGGGCATCTTGGCGTACAGGTCCGCCGAGCGATCGGCATCGACAAGATGCATGATCGATTTGCGTAAACTCTCATCGACAAGGAATTTGTCATCGATCGGGGCGATCACATCGACGATGGCATTGCCGATGGTCAGGACGTCGAACCGCGTGGTCATCGGCGCTCCGCATAAACTGTCATGGATACTGCCCCCCGCTTAAGCCATAGCGGCCGGAGGCGCAACCGGTCTAGGACCAATCGACATTCAGATGATGGCGGCCTGCAAATGGCAGTTTTCTGCGCTTCCGGTGCTCACGTACCCGAACGTACGCTCCGCTCCGGTTCTCGAAAACCGCCGTTTTCGGCTCACCCTAAGCTGAATGTCGATTGGTCCTAGCCGGCGGTCTTTGCCGGATAGCGGCACCACTGGGCAATGATGCAGCGATAACATTCTGGCTTGCGCGCCTTGCACACATAACGCCCATGCAGGATGAGCCAGTGATGGGCGTGCAACAGATAGTGCTTAGGGACACGCTTGAGCAGGGCCAGCTCCACCGCCAGCGGCGTTTTTCCCGGGGCGATCCCCGTGCGGTTTCCCACCCGGAACAGATGGGTATCGACAGCGATCGTGGGTTGGCCGAACCCGATATTGAGCACGACATTGGCCGTCTTTCGCCCCACGCCGGGTAAAGCTTCCAGCGCCTCGCGCGTGTCGGGGACTTCACTTGCGTGCTTTTCGATCAGCATCTGGCTCAAAAGAAAGACGTTTTTGGCCTTGTTGCGATAAAGCCCGATGGTCTTTATGTGCTCGCGGATGGCGTCCTCACCCAGGGCCACCATCTTTTCGGGCGTGTCGGCAATGGCAAACAGCGCCTTTGTCGCCTTGTTGACCCCCACATCGGTGGCTTGAGCGCTCAGAACCACGGCGACCAGCAGTGTAAAGACATTGACGTAATCGAGCTCGCCCCTGGGCTCGGGATCGTGAAGCGAGAAGGCTTCGAAGATCTTTTCGATCTCGGCCCGGGTCAGTGGCTTGGGCATGGGTGCGGCGATAATTGATTTGATTTGTGTGCGGACAATCCTCTTAGAATGGCGCCAAGGCCAAAAGGCAAGTCGAGATGACCCAAAGCCCGCTCTTTGCCGCATTGCTGACCCCACATCGCTCCCTCTCGCCCAAGGGCATCCGCTGGGTGATCGCGTTCACCTGTGTGATGGCCTCGATTCCCGGCATCACGTTTTACGCCATGGGGGCCTGGCCCGTCGTCGGCCTTCTGGGGCTCGATGTGCTCCTGCTCTATTGGGCGCTCACCGCTTCGCTCGGGGATACCGACATGTTCGAGGAGATCACTCTCTGGCCCGACACCCTCGATATTCGCCATGTCACCAAGAAGGGGCGTGAGACCGCCCTCTCGTTCAATCCGTTTTTCATCCGCTTTTCGGTGATCCGCGACAATGAGGGCCGGGTGACCGCGCTCAAGATCCTAACCCGCGAAGGCGAGGTGGAAATCGGGCGGTTCTTGACCCCCGACGACAAGGCCAGCTTTGCCGACGCCTTCGGTCATGCCCTGAGCAGGGCCAAGCGCTGATCGGTGTAAAAATCGGGTCGTCGGGCGGGCCATCGGTCGATAGTGTGAACCCATGAACGAGATGACAGCAATTTCACAGCTCCCCGATATGACCACCGACGAGACCTATCGCACCATCGCGCAGGCCATCGAATACCTCTCGATGCCCGGCCCCGAAGCATCCGATATCGCCGGACTGGCCAATGCGCTCTCGATGACCGAGCGCCAGCTGGTCGATATGTTCCGCCGCTGGTGCGGGCTGACGCCGAAAAGCTTTGCCCAGGCCGTGGCCCTCGACCACGCGCGAAAACTTCTGCGTGACAATATGAGCGTGCTCGATACGACCTACGAGCTGGGTCTTTCCGGACCGTCACGCCTTCACGATCTGTTCGTGACCTATGATGCGGTGCCACCGGGCGTTTACCGTGCCAAAGGCGCGGGGCTGGAGGTCGCCTGGGGCTATGCGCCCTCCCCGTTCGGAAAGGTGTGCCTGATGGTCACCCAGTATGGGGTGGCCGGCATTTCCTTTGCCGATGATGGCAAGGAACAATACGCGTTCGAGGATCTGGCCAATCGCTGGCCCAATGCCGCCTACAAGCGCGACGATGCCGCCATTGCCCCCATCGCCGCCCGCATCTTCGATCCCGACCGCTGGGATCCCGACCAGCCCATCCGGTTGGTGATGATCGGCTCCCAGTTCGAAATCAAGGTCTGGGAAACCCTGCTCAAGGTTCCGGCCGGGCGTGCCGCGACCTATGGCGAGGTGGCCCGCGCCGTCGGCCGGCCCAATGCTGCCCGCGCTATTGGCCGGGCGGTGGGGCGCAATCCCATCTCCTTCGTTGTCCCCTGCCATCGCATCGTGGGTTCGACCGGGGCGCTCACCGGCTACCATTGGGGCATCGTGCGCAAGCGCGCCATTCTGGGCTGGGAAGCGGGGCTGGTCTCGGCGCAATAGCGCAATTGGAACTCTTGGGCCCCACGAGTCTTAGCTTTTCGTAAGGGGCGGAGAGCTGATTTGGCGCGCGCGATTTTTTTGGCATTTATCGGACTTCTGGCGCTGGTGCTTGCCGCGCTCTATGCGCACATCATCATGCTCGTTTTCGCGGCGGTCCTGGTAGCCGCTGTTCTCGACGCGCTCATCCGGCTCCTGATGCGGCTCGTACCCATTCTGCCGCGCGCCGTCGCCGTGATCCTGACCCTGATTTTTGTCGTGGTGCTCGTCATTGTCGCCGCGATTGGCGGCGGGGTGACCATTGTCACCCAGTTCGATGCGCTTTCAAGAGCATTGGCCGAGGCCTGGGACATGGTGGCGAGCCAGCTCAACGATTGGGGTCTGCCGGTGGCGCGCACCTTTGATGTCACCGACATCGTCGAAGCCATTCCCGAACCCCAGACGATCTTTGGCGGGGCCGGTGCCGTGCTGGGCACCGGGTTTGGTTTGCTCTCCAATATGGTGATCGTCTTTCTCACAGGGATATTCCTTGCCATCGATCCCAAACGCTATCGCGACGGGCTTGCCATCCTGCTGCCCATCGAGGCACGCCCGCGGGCGCGTGAGGTGCTGGCCAAGGCCGGCACGACGCTACAGCATTGGCTGGTCGGCCAGTTGGCGCTGATGGCCATCGTCGGAGGTCTGACAACGGTCCTGCTTTTAGTGATGGGCGTGTCTTATGGGCTAACGCTCGGTCTGATCGCGGGGCTTCTCAACTTCATCCCCTTTGTCGGGCCGATACTTGCCTTCGTTCCCATCGGTCTGTCGATGATCGGCCAGGACTGGACGACGGCACTGATCGTTCTGGGCGGCTATACCCTGATCCAGCAGTTCGATGCCAATGTCACAACCCCGCTGATCCAGGATCGGGTGGTCAATCTCGCCCCGGCCCTGACCATCATCTTCCTGCTGTTCATGGGCGTGGCCCTCGGGCCGCTCGGGGTGGCGCTGGGCACACCCCTGCTTGCGGCGCTGCGCGTGCTGGTGCTTGAACTTTATGTCCGTGACGTTCTGGGCGATACGCCCGAAAAGGTCGACTAGAGCCAAGGATTTGATTCAATCAAATCCTTGGCTCTAAGCCCTTGTTTTGTCGCGTGTCCGAACCGCAAAACCGCTTCCACTTTTGCTGGACACGCTTTAAAGCTCTTCGGTCGAAACCCGGTCGCCGCTCTCGTCGATCCCGTAAACGATGGGCGCCCCGGTGGCGATTTCGCGCTTGAGGATCGCTTCTTCGTCGAGCCCTTCAAGTTTCATGACAAGCGCCCGCAGCGAATTGCCATGCGCCGTGACCAGAACGGTCTTGCCGGCCTTGAGCAGCGGCGCGATCTCGGCTTCGTAATAGGGCAGAACCCGCGCCGCGGTGTCTTTGAGGCTTTCGCCGCCCGGCGGGGGCACGTCATAGGAGCGGCGCCAGATATGGACCTGCTCCTCGCCCCATTTTTCCCGCGCATCGTCCTTGTTGAGCCCCGAAAGGTCGCCATAGTCACGCTCGTTGAGCTTGTGACTGCGCACGATGGTGAGATCGGTGATCCCCATTTCCTCGAGCATCAGGTCGAGCGTGCGCTGGGCGCGGCTCAGCGCGGATGTGAAATAGGCGTCCGGCACGATCCCGCGTGCCTTGAGCGCCTGTCCGGCTTTTTTGGCTTCCTCGATCCCCAGATCGGTCAGCCCGGGATTCTTCCAGCCGGTGAACAGGTTTTTCAAATTCCATTCGCTCTGGCCATGGCGAACGAGGATCAGCGTGCCGGTCATAAATCAGTCCTTGTCATTGAGCGTGTTCGATAACGCGGTCATTACAGATCAAAGGCCGAGCACATCGGCCATGGAATAAAGGCCCGCCGGCTGTTCTGCGGCCCACAGCGCAGCCCGAAGCGCTCCATCGGCAAACAGCGTCCGGTCGCGCGCAGAATGGGACAGGGTGATGGTTTCGGCCATCGATGAAAACAAAACCGAATGCTCGCCCACGATGCCGCCGCCGCGCAATGTGGCAAAGCCGATGGAGCCGGGCTCGCGCGCGCCGGTGTGCCCGTCGCGCACCTTGACCGAATGATCGGCCAGATCGATGTCGCGCCCCTCGGCCGCCGCCTCGCCCAGAAGCAGCGCTGTGCCCGAAGGCGCGTCCACCTTGTGGCGGTGGTGCATTTCAAGGATCTCGATGTCGAAATCGATGTCGAGGCTCGCCGCTGTCTTTTTGACCAATGCGGCCAGAAGGTTCACCCCAAGGCTCATATTGCCCGATTTGACGATCCGCGCGCCCTCGCGCCCTGCCCTGGCGATCGCTGCATCGTCCTCGGGCGAACACCCTGTTGTCCCTATGATATGGACCAGCTTGCGCTCTGCGGCCCGGCGGGCCAGCGCGACGCTCAATTGCGGCGCCGTGAAATCGATGATGGCATCGACATGGTCGGCGATATCGAGTGGCGTGTCCCCGATAGCAACGCCCAGCGGTTCGAGCCCCACAAGGCTGCCGGCATCCTTGCCCAAAACGCTCGAATTGTCCCGGTCGGCAGCCGCTGTGAGCGTCATGCCGGCATGGGCCGCGACGGCGCGGATAACCGTCTGTCCCATGCGCCCGCCCGCGCCCACAACTCCGATCTTCAGTGGCATGCTGTTTTCCCCTTACGCCGCCTGCATTTCGGCCAGCACCGCCTGCGCGCTCTGGCGCGGGCTGGGTGCGGCAACAATGGGCCGCGCCACAACAAGATGGGATGCGCCCGCCGCCAGCGCATCGGTCGGTGTCATCACACGCTTCTGGTCGCCCCTCTCCGCCCCGGCAGGTCGGATACCGGGGGTCACCACGGCCATGTCGGGCCCGACGATCTCACGCACCGCCCGCGCCTCGAAGGCCGAGGCCACGACGCCGCCCATGCCCGCATCGCGTGCCTGGCGCGCCCGACGTGCCACGAGCTCGGCAACCGAAACGCCATAGCCGGCATCATCGAGATCGGCCTGATCCATCGAGGTGAGGACGGTGACGCCCAGCAGGCAGAGCGACGACCCTTCGGCTGCCTTGACTGCAGCCGCCATCGCCTTGGGATAGGCATGGAGCGTGAGCATGGTCGCGCCGGTTTCGGCAATGGCCGCGACGCCCTTTGCAATCGTGTTGTCGATATCGAGGAGCTTGAGGTCGAAAAACACGCGCTTGCCGGCCTTGAGCAATTCCTTGCCCACGATCAGCCCGTCGCCGCCATAGAAAAGCTGATAGCCGATCTTGTAGAAATCGACGATGCCATCGAGCCGGGAAATCATGTCCTCGGCTTCACGGCGTGTCCCGACATCGAGCCCGACAATCAGGTCACCGGCCATTCCATGTCTCCGCGTGCTTTGGTGTATCAAGGCTCGATGCCATGAGTTGGGCCCGAGCGCAAGCTCCGGCTCTAAATCCCGCCTCGTGAAAAATGGGTGAGTTCTTTGACCAGCTGGTCGATCTTGGTGCTGACCCCCGATTCTGCCACCGAGCCGTCCTCGGCGAAAGCGCTCGAAGCCGGACCGACGCCGAGCAGGGTCGGCACGACCAGCGCGCCGATCTTGGAGAGCGAATCACGCAAATGGCTCTGGGCCCATATGGTCCCGTGACGCCCCGAGGACACCCCGCCGATCCCGAACACCGCATGCCGGAAGGGCGAAGGCTTTTGCCGGGAAAGCCATGCGATCGTGTTGACGACCAGCGGCGGCAGCCCGCCATTGTATTCGGGCGTGGCGATAAACACGATGTCGTGGGATCGGAACAGATCGGCCAGTTGTCCTGCGGCCTCGGGCACATTGTCAGGCTCGAGATCCTGATTGAAAACCGGCATCTCGAAATCTTTGAGCGTGATCGAATTGACCGCGACCCCGGCTTCGCTGAGCTTTGCGTCCACCGCGTCCTGAAGCGTCTTGTTGACCGATCCGGCGCGGATCGAGCCGCAAAGGGTAAGGGCGCTAGCCATTGGTGTCTCCTTGTTGATGGGCGGCAGTTAAGCGGGCCATTTGGATCGCCGCAACCGCTCACATACAAAAAGCCCTCCGCAACGCGAAGGGCTTTTGAAAAAAGGTCCAGCCAACCGACGTCAGTGGAACATTGTCTTGAGCTTGTCGAAAAACCCTTCCGAACCCGGCGAGGTGTCGCGGTTGGAAAGCGTTTCGAATTCTTCGAGCAGTTCGCGCTGCCGCTTTGAGAGCTTTTGCGGGGTTTCCACCTCGAGCTGGACGTAAAGGTCACCAACCTGCTGGCTGCGCAGCACCGGCATGCCCTTGCCCTTGAGCCGCACGCGCTGGCCGGGCTGGGTGCCTTCGTTGACCTTGACCTTGGCACGGCTGCCTTCGAGCGTCGGCACTTCGAACTCGCCGCCCAAGGCCGCTGTGATCATCGAAATGGGCACCTTGGCGAAAAGATCGGCGCCGTCGCGCTGGAACAGCTGGTGCGGTCTGACTGAAACGAAGATGTAGAGATCGCCGGCCGGTCCGCCGCGCAATCCCGCCTCGCCTTCCCCACCCAGACGAATGCGCGTGCCGTCCTCGATTCCCTTGGGAACATCGACCGAGAGCGTGCGCGAGGTTTGACGGCGGCCTTGCCCGTGGCAGTCGGTGCAGGGCTGGTCCATGGTTTCCCCGCGCCCGTGGCATTGGGGGCAGGTCTGCTGGATGGTAAAGAATCCTTGCGCTGCGCGCACCTTGCCGTGCCCGCCGCACATGCGGCAGGTTGAAAACCCGGTGCCCGGCTTGGCGCCCGTCCCCTCGCACGTCTCGCACCCGATCAGGGATGGCACGTCGATATCGACAGTGGTGCCCGCAAAGGCGTCTTCGAGGGTGATTTCGAGATTGTAGCGCAGATCCGAGCCGCGCTGGCGGCCGTCGCGGGAACGCTGGCCGCGTGCGCCGCCCATGAATTCCCCGAAAATGTCCTCGAAAATATCGGACATCGAGGAGGAAAAATCATTCCCGAACCCCTGGGCACCGCCACCGCCGCCATTGAAAGCCGCGTGGCCAAACCGGTCATAGGCCGCGCGCTTTTGCGGGTCCTTGAGCGTGTCGTAGGCTTCGGAAACTTCCTTGAACTTGTGCTCGGCCTCGGTGTCCCCCGGATTGCGATCCGGGTGATACTGCATGGCCAGCTTGCGATAGGCGGATTTGAGCCCGGCGGCGTCACAGGTTTTTTCGACCCCGAGCACGGAATAGAAATCGGCTTTGCTCATGAGATTAGTTTATCCCCGTGTCACGGCAGGGGCAGAAAATGGACGGATGCAAGATCATCTCTTGTGCCAAACCAACCGTTCTTGTCATGACGCATCTCTCTTGGGACCGGCAACGGCCAGAACCCGTCGTGCGCTTAGGTAATCATCGTTGCTGCCTGTTACCATAGGCAGCGGCGAAAAGACCAGCGCTCACCGGTGATTCACGTGAAACTGGCGCCCGGAAATAACAGTGCCGCCCGAAGGCGGCACTGATCGGTTTCAGGGCAAAGGTTTTAGGCCGACTTCTTGTCGTCGTCGTCCTTGACCTCTTCGAAGTCGGCATCGACAACGTCTTCGTCATCCTTGGCCGCATCGCCGGCCGCGGCGGCTTCGGCTTCGTCCTGACTGGCCTTGTACATGGCCTCGCCAAGCTTCATCGAAGCCTGGGCCAAAGCAGCGGCCTTTTCCTTGATCGCTTCGGGGTCGTCGCCCTCGAGCGCGGTCCTGGTGTCGGCGATGGCGGTTTCGATCTCGGTCTTGATCTCGGGCGAAACCTTGTCCCCATGCTCCTTGAGCGAGGATTCGGTCGAATGCACGAGGCTTTCGGCCTGGTTTTTCGCTTCCACCACTTCGCGGCGCTTCTTGTCGGCCTCGGCATTGGTCTCGGCATCCTTGACCATCTGCTCGATATCGGCGTCCGACAGACCGCCCGAAGCCTGGATGCGGATCTGCTGCTCCTTGCCCGTGCCCTTGTCTTTCGCCGAAACATTGACGATGCCGTTGGCGTCGATGTCGAAGGTCACTTCGACCTGCGGCACGCCGCGCGGCGCCGAGGGAATACCGACCAGGTCGAACTGGCCAAGCATCTTGTTGTCGGCCGCCATTTCACGCTCACCCTGGAAAACCCGGATGGTCACGGCCGACTGGTTGTCTTCGGCGGTCGAGAACACCTGGCTCTTCTTGGTCGGGATCGTCGTGTTGCGGTCGATCAGGCGGGTAAATACGCCACCAAGCGTCTCGATACCCAGCGAAAGCGGGGTCACGTCGAGCAGCAGAACGTCTTTCACATCGCCCTGCAGAACGCCGGCCTGAATGGCGGCGCCCATGGCAACCACTTCGTCGGGGTTCACGCCCTTGTGGGGCTCCTTGCCAAAGAAGTTTTTCACCTCTTCCTGCACCTTGGGCATGCGGGTCATGCCGCCGACCAGAACGACCTCGTCGATCTCGCCAGCCGAAATCCCGGCATCCTTGAGCGCGGCGCGGCACGGATCAATGGTGCGCTTGATCAGATCTTCAACGATCGATTCGAACTTGGCGCGGGTCAGCTTGAGCTGCAAATGCTTGGGGCCCGAAGCATCGGCCGTGATGAAGGGCAGGTTGACTTCGGTCTGGGAAGCCGACGAAAGCTCGATCTTGGCCTTTTCGGCAGCTTCCTTGAGCCGCTGCAGCGCCAACTTGTCGCCGCGCAGATCGATGCCCTGCTCTTTCTTGAACTCGTCAGCGAGGTAATCGACAAGGCGCATGTCGAAATCTTCACCGCCAAGGAACGTGTCGCCATTGGTCGATTTAACTTCGAAAACACCGTCGCCGATCTCGAGGATCGAGATGTCGAACGTGCCGCCGCCAAGGTCATAAACAGCGATCGTGCCGGATTCTTTCTTGTCCAGCCCGTAGGCCAGCGCGGCAGCGGTCGGCTCGTTGATGATGCGGAGCACCTCGAGCCCGGCGATCTTGCCGGCGTCCTTGGTGGCCTGGCGCTGGCTGTCGTTGAAATAGGCCGGAACCGTGATGACGGCCTGCGTCACCGGCTCGCCGAGATAGCTCTCTGCGGTTTCCTTCATCTTGCCCAGGATCATGGCGGAGACTTCGGACGGAGACGATTTCTTCCCATCCGCTTCCACCCACGCATCGCCATTGTCAGCCTTGACGATCTTGTAGGGCACAAGGCCCTTGTCCTTGGTGACCATCGGGTCTTCGAACCGGCGCCCGATCAGGCGCTTGACGGCAAACAGCGTACCCTCGGGGTTGGTCACGGCCTGACGCTTGGCCGGCTGGCCCACGAGGCGTTCGCCATCGTTCGAAAAGGCCACCATCGAGGGCGTGGTGCGCGCGCCTTCGGCGTTCTCGATCACTTTAGGAGTTTTGCCGTCCATGACGGCGACGCACGAATTGGTCGTGCCCAGGTCAATACCGATTACTTTTCCCATTCCGAAACCTCATTTCTCGAGCGAGTCCTAAATTTGGCCCTGACCCCTCAACGCGCCCATTCACGTTGCGGCATCGCATTGATCGGTCGTGCCGGACCCCTCTGGGGGATGGATTTGGCCCGGTTTCCCGGGCTTGCTGGCTATATAAGGAGGGGGGGAGGGCCCTTCAAGCACGCCCCCCGCTTTGCATCAAATTTTGTCAGGCCGATGTGTCGAGCCCTTCACCGGGTTCGGCGTCGGGTTTGGGGGCCGGTTTGTTGCCGCCCTTGGCGACTCCCACCATGGCCGGGCGCAACACGCGCTCGCCGATGGCGTATCCGGTCTGGACCACCTGAACCACAGTGCCCTCGGGCACCGAGGCATCGGGCACCTCAAACATGGCCTGATGGCGGTGGGGATCGAACTTTTCGCCCTCCGCCACGATCGGTGTCACGCCGTTCTTTTGCAAGAGCCGCTGCATTTCGCGCTCGGTCATCTCGATCCCTTCGATCAGGGATTTGAGTGTCCCGTCGGCGTTTTCCCGCAATTCGGCGGGAATGACCATAAGGGCACGCGAGAGATTGTCGGTGGCCACCAGCATGTCGCGGGCAAACCCGGCAATGGCATAAGAGCGCGTGTCGGAAACTTCACGCTCGGTGCGCTTGCGCAGATTGTCCATTTCAGCGGCGGTGCGCAGCACCTGGTCACGCAGCTGGTCCTTTTCGGCCTCGAGCTGGGCAATGCGCTCTTCAGCCGTCGGCTCGGTGGAAACCGCCTCGGCCTCTTCGGCGTCGGGGCGCGGATCGATTTCGTCGTTCGGCTCTGGCGTCGTGTTGTCGTCGCTCATCATTGCTCTTTCAACGATTGGGGAAATTAAGCTTGGCTGCCATATCGGCCAAGGGCGGAAATTTTTCAAGCCTCGTGGCGAAAAGCCGACAAATCAAAGCTCGAGCCTGACAGGCCTTAAAGCTCGCCCTTTCGCGAAATCAGCTTTGAAACCACATGCGCCGTGTAATCGACCACCGGCACGATGCGCGCATAATTGAGCCGTGTCGGCCCGATAACCCCCAGCACCCCCACAACCTTGTCATTGGCGTCCTTGTAGGGCGAAAGCACGACCGACGAGCCCGAGAGCGAAAACAGCTTGTTTTCCGAACCGATAAAGATGCGCACCCCCTGGGCGGTTTCCGCATCGTTCAACAGATCGATCAACCCCTGCTTGGTTTCGATCTCGTCGAACAATTGGCGCACCCGGGCCAGATCGTCGGACGCCATCGTGTCATCGATCAGGTTGGCCCGGCCCCGCACGATCAGCGTCGGAGCGGACGTATCGGCCTCGATCATCGAGGCGAGCCCGGAATCCACAAGCCGTTGCGCGATGGCATCGAGTTCGGCGCGCTGGTTTTCCGATTGCTGGCGGATCGAATCGCGCGCCTGCTGCAGCGTCTTGCCCACGATATGATGGGCGAGAAAATTGGACGCCTGGGTCAGGGCGCTCGCCGTCAGCCCCGGCGGCAGGGCGATGATGCGGTTTTCGACCTGTCCGTCTTCTCCCACAAGAATAGCCATGGCCCGCTCAGGATCGAGCCGGACGAATTCGACATGCTTGAGCACCATGTCCGCCTTTGCGGCAATGACCATGCCCGCGCCGTGCGAAAGGCCTGAAAGCAGGGCGCTCGCTTCGTTGAGCAGGTCCTCGACCCGTCCCGACCGGCTTCCACCCGAAACGGTGCGCGAGATCTGGTCGCGCTCGGTTTCGTCCACGGCCCCCACTTCGAGCATGGCGTCGACGAAAAACCGCAACCCCTCCTGGGTGGGAGCCCGCCCCGCCGAAGTGTGCGGCGCGGCAATCAGGCCCAGCTCCTCGAGATCGGCCATCACATTGCGCACCGAGGCCGGGGAAAGCTGCATGTCGAGCATCTTGGAAATGGCCCGCGACCCGATGGGTTCGCCGGTTTCCAGATAACGCTCGACCAGCCGCCGGAAGATGTCCTGACTGCGTGTCGAAAGGGCCTCTAAAAATTCTGACGAATTTATCGTGTTTCTGTCCATATTCACCATTCCGGAGCGCGGTCAGAAAAAGTTGCAGGTTTTTTCGGTTCGACCGCGCGACCCACTCAAGATGCCATGCCGTGGCGCCGCAAGCTGTCTTTGTTTCGATTGCCATTAACTAAGTAGGAGAAAACCAGGGTACCGCCAAGTGAGGCGCGCTTGTTCCGGCCTTCTCGAACGGTTAAGAGGCTGGTAACCATATCAGCCAACAGACACCGGGAAGACAGTTTTTATGCGGCCAAGCGGACGGGCAAGCGATCAGATGCGCGATGTAACAATTGAACGGGGCGTCGCGCCGCAGGCGGAGGGCTCGTGCCTCGTTGCATTCGGGCGCACCCGCGTTCTGTGCACCGCCAGCGTCGAGACCTCGCTTCCGCCCTGGCGGCGCGGACAGGGTCTTGGTTGGGTGACGGCCGAATACGGCATGCTGCCCCGTGCCACCGGCTCGCGCACCCGCCGCGAGGCGACCGCGGGCAAACAATCGGGCCGCACCCAGGAGATCCAGCGTCTGATCGGGCGCTCCCTGCGTGCCGTTGTCGACATGCAGGCTTTGGGCGAAAACCAGATCGTTCTCGACTGCGACGTGCTTGAAGCCGATGGCGGCACGCGCACAGCGTCGATCACCGGCGCCTTTGTTGCGCTCTCGGAAGCGGTCTTCTGGATGAAGGAACGCTCGCTGTTGAAGGGCGATCCGATCCGCGACCATGTGGCTGCCGTCTCGTGCGGTGTCTATCGCGGCACCCCGGTGCTTGATCTCGATTATCTCGAAGACAGCGAGGCCGATACCGACGCCAATTTCGTTCTGACCGGCTCGGGCAAGTTCGTCGAGATCCAGGGGACGGCCGAAGCCGAGCCCTTTTCCACCCAGGAGCTGGCCGAACTGATCGGGCTTGCCCAGAAAGGCATCGCCGAACTGGTCGAACTCCAGCGCGCCGTGTTGGGGGCGTCATGACCATCAGGCTCAAGCGCGGCGACCGGTTGGTTCTGGCCACCCACAACAAGGGCAAGCTGGTCGAATTTCAGGACATGCTGAAAGACTTCGGCCTCGATATCGTCTCGGCCGGCGATCTGGGCCTGCCTGAGCCTGAAGAAACCGGCACCACATTCATCGAGAATGCGCGCCTCAAAGCCCATGCAGCCGCGAAAGCCACAGGCGAAATCGCCCTTTCCGACGATTCGGGCATTTCGGTCGACGCGCTCGACGGCCAGCCCGGGGTTTACACCGCAGACTGGGCCGGTGTGCCGCGCAATTTCACCAACGCCATGCAAAAGGTGCAGGATCTGCTCGTCGAAAAGGGCGCGACCGAGCCCAATCAACGCACGGCCCAGTTCAATGCCGTCCTCTGCCTCGCCCTGCCCGACGGTACCGACATGATTTTCGAGGGGCTGGCGCCCGGCATGCTGGTCTGGCCGCCCGTCGGGGATTCGGGGCACGGCTATGACCCCATGTTCAAGCCCGATGGATATGAGAAAACCTTCGGCCAGATGAGCGCCGAGGAAAAACATTCCTGGGCCCCTGGCAAGGAAGGCCTGTCCCATCGCGCCCGCGCCTTTGCCAAATTCGTGAAGGACGTGCTTTGAGCGCCAATAATGCATTCGGGATCTATATCCATTGGCCGTTCTGCGCGGCCAAATGTCCCTATTGCGACTTCAATTCCCATGTTCACCACGGCAAGTTCGACGAAGACAGCTTCGTTAGCGCTTATGTTAAAGAGATCGAGACCACCGCGCGGCGGGCGCCCGAGCGGCTGGTCGAATCGATATTTTTCGGCGGCGGCACGCCTTCGCTGATGAAGCCGGCTTCGGTCGGCACAATTCTTGATGCCATCGCTAAAAATTGGCAGGTCGCCGACACGGTCGAAATCACCCTAGAAGCCAACCCCACCTCGGTCGAAGCCGAGCGCTTCCGCGGGTATCGCGCCGCCGGGGTCAATCGCGTGTCTTTGGGCGTACAATCGCTGCGCCCCGAGCCGCTGGCCCGCCTGGGGCGGTTGCATTCGGTCGAGGATGCGGTGGCCGCCGTCCGTCTGGCGCAATCGATTTTCGATCGCTCGAGCTTTGATATCATCTATGCCCGCCCCGACCAGACGCTGGGCCAGTGGGAAGACGAGCTCACCGAGGCCCTGGCGCTCTCGGAAGGCCATCTCTCGCTCTACCAGCTCACCATCGAATCGGGCACGCGCTATTTTGACCTGTTCAACGCCGGCAAACTGAAAATGCCGTCGGAAGACCTTTCCGCCGACATGTTCGAAATGACCCAGGACTTGACGGCGTCCTACGGCCTTCCCGCCTATGAAATTTCCAACCACGCCCGCCCCGGGCAGGAAAGCCGGCATAACCTGATCTATTGGCGCTATGGCGAATATGCCGGCATCGGCCCGGGCGCCCATGGCCGGCTGATCATGGGCGGCGCCCGCCACGCCACGGCGGCGGAAAAAATGCCGTTCAAGTGGTGGGAAAAGGTCATCGAGACCGGCGATGGGCTGGTCACCGACGATACCCTGACCTGGGACGAGGAAGGCGACGAATATCTCGTCATGGGTCTGCGCCTGCGCGAGGGGATCGATCCGGCCCGCTATCAGGCCCTCGCCCGCCGCGCGCTCACCGCCACCCAGATCGATTTCCTCAAATCCATCGGCTTCATCGAAACCCTTCCCAATGGCCGCCTGCGGGTGACCGACAAGGGCTGGCCGGTGCTCGATGCGGTGGTGGCCGATCTGGCCGCCTAGCGAAATTCCGCCGCCGGCGGAATCCCCGCATCAACGCTCGCTCCGCCGCTCGAAGCCAGCGGCAGGCCGCCCAGCCGGGCTGCGTCGATGGTGACGGCGCCTTGCGCACCCACTTGCCGCATGACCAGCCCATATTCTCCGCGCCCGTCGAAATGGAGCCGGAACGGCCCGTCGCGCCCCGTGAACCCTGCTGGTGAAACCAGACCGGTCCCGTAAGGTGGCATTGCAAGGCTCAGGCTGGGCGTGTTGGCCAGCAGCACCGCCGAATAGGCCAGGGTCGTCAACTGATGCGGCTCGCCGCCGAACCGCGAACGATAGATCGGCGTCAGCGCCTCAAGCCCCGCCGGATCGATTGCCGGATAGACAGCGCCGGCCAGAAAGGGCTGGTTGAGAATGGCCGCGTCACCCTCCCAGTCCGCCGATCCCACGATCAGCACCCGCTCACGCGGCAATCGGGCCGCATCGAGCAATATGCCGAAACTGGGCGCCGTGGCGCGATCGGGAATATAGAGCGTATCGATCAGATTGGAGCGCATGGCCGGGGCGAGACGTTCGACGGCGGTTCGGGCCCGCGCTTCGCCATCGAACATTTCAATGGCAACGATCTGCATGCCGGCTTCTCCTGCCGCCAGTCGCAGAGCGTCGGCCTGAGCGTTGCCCAGTGGGGTATCGGGAATGATCGCGGCAATCGTGTTGCGGCCCTGTGCCCGTGCGTAGGTGAGGGCCCGCATGATCTCGGCTTCGGGCAATACGCTAAGCAGATAGACCCCATCGGTGGCCACGCTCGCAGTGGAGGAAAACCCGATCAGCGGGGTGTCGTAGGATTTGGCGATCGCGCCCGCCAGCCCGACGGCATCGGCGGTCAACGGACCCAGAATCAGTTCGGCCCCCTCGGCCAGCGCCTGCTGGGTCGCGGTGCGCGCCGTTTCCGGGCCGGGGCCTGAATCCTTGACCACAACATGAATGTGCTGGCCTCCGGTCCGGACGGTTTCGTCCATGGCCAGCCGCGCGCCATTGAGCATGGCCCGCCCGACCGCTCCCGTGTTGCCCGAAAGCGGCAGGATCAGTGCCACCCGCACAGGCCCGGTGCCGATGATTTCACCTTGCGCCGGCGCCAGCACCGGCCCGGCTGGAGCGGTGGGCTGGGCAAGGCCCGGGGCCGTCATGCCCGTCTGGCCCGTCGAGCAGGCGGCAACCGCCAGCAATAGGACAACGCTCAACAGTGCCCGTGTCCACATATGCTGCAACCCCACTCCCTTTCCCTGTGCCCCGCCGTAAATCCTGTCTCTGATTCGCGCCGGACAGAACCACCGCCCGCCTCGACAAACCCCCTTGCGATGGTAAAAGAAGGGCGTCAATCCAAGGGGCAAGCGTGAGCCAGGACAAATCCTACCAGATATCGGGCCACCGCGTCTTCGTTCAAAGCCCGGCGCCCGGCCTCTATCCGGTGGCCACCCCGATCGGCAATCTGCGCGACATCACTCTGCGCGCCCTCGATATACTGGCCGGAGCCGATCTCGTTTTATGCGAGGATACCCGTCATTCGGCCCGGCTGTTCGATGCCTATGGCATAAAAACCCCCCGCACCGCTCTGCACGAGCACAATGAACGCGCCCGCATCGACTCGATCCTCGATCAGATCGACCAAGGCAGGGCAATCGCCTTGATCTCGGACGCCGGAACCCCCTTGTTGTCCGATCCGGGCTTTCCCCTGGTCCGCGCGGCGCGCGAAGCCGGCATCGATATCTTTCCCGTGCCCGGCCCTTCGGCTCTTTTGGCTGCGCTCACCGGCGCGGGCCTGCCCACCGATTCCTTTGCGTTCTTCGGTTTTCTGCCTTCCAAGACCGGCCAGCGCACCAATGCGCTCTCCCCGCTCATCGCTCGCCCTGAAACGCTGGTGTTTTACGAATCGCCCCGCCGCCTCGGTGCGGCGCTGGCTGACATGGCCCAAACCCTTGGCCCCGAGAGGCAGGCGGTCGTGGCGCTCGAACTCACCAAGCGCTTCGAGCGCTTCGAAACCGGCACTTTGTCCGATCTGGCCGAAACCTTTGCCGAAGAGACCAAGGGCGAAGCCGTAATCCTGGTTGCCGGCTCGGACGGAACAGCACCACAGGCGGGTGGCGATTGGGAAGCGGCGCTGGACGAAGCGATGGCCCAGATGCCGCTACGCGCCGCCGTCGATCTGATCTCCGTCCAGTTCGGTCTCAAACGCAAACAGGTTTACGATGCCGCCCTCGCCCTCAAGGCCAAAGCCTGATCCGCGCCGCCGGGCCGAGCGCGCCGGGCGGTCGGCGGAAACGCTTGCGGGCTGGCTGCTGCGTCTCAAGCTCTACAGCATCGTTGCCACGCGCTACAAAACCCCGGTCGGCGAAATCGATATCGTTGCCAGAAGGGGCCGCACCGTGGTTTTCATCGAGGTCAAGCAGCGCTCGGGCAATGCCCTCGCCCGCGACCAGGCGCTCGCTTCGGTCAACACCGCCCGCATCGTGCGCTGCGCCGAATGGTTTCAGTCGTCCCACCCCGCCTATCAAATCTATGATTTCCGTTTCGACGTGATAACGCTTGCACCGGGACGCTGGCCGCACCATCTGGTCAATGCCTTTACCGCCTGACGCTTTTCTTTGAGGATCTTTTCATGTCCCTTTCCGTCGCCGTACAGATGGACCCCATCGACGCCATCAACCCGCCTGGCGATTCCAGCTTTGCTCTGATGCTCGAGGCACAGGCGCGCGGTCATACGCTGTCTTATTATACGCCCTCAACCCTCGCCCAGCGCGGCAGCACGGTGACGGCGCGCGTGCACAGGGTCAAAGTCGACGACAGGGAAAAGGGCCTCCACTTCAAGCTCGAAGACTGGCAGAAAACCGATCTCACCACGTTCGACGTGATCCTGCTGCGCCAGGACCCGCCCTTCGACATGAACTATATAACCACCACCCACATGCTCGAGCTGGTGCATCCCGAGACTTTGGTGGTCAATCACCCCAAGGAAGTGCGCAATGCGCCCGAAAAAATCCTCGTTACCAGCTTCCCTGAGCTGATGCCCGATACGCTGATCACGCGCGATGAAACCGAGATCCGCGATTTCCGCAAAGAGTTCGGCGATGTCATCCTAAAACCCCTGTTCGGCAATGGCGGTGCCGGCGTGTTCCGCATCCGCGAGGGCGATGAGAACCTCGGCTCGCTGCTGGAAATGTTCAACGCGAGCTTCCGTGAACCCTTCATGATCCAGCGCTATCTTCCCGATGTGCGCAAGGGCGACAAACGCATCATTCTGGTCGATGGCAAGCCGGTGGCCGGGCTCAACCGCATCCCCGCCGCGGGCGAATCGCGATCCAACATGCATGTGGGGGGGCGGCCCGAGCTTTCGGAGCTCACGGCGCGCGAGCATGAGATCTGCGAAATCATCGGCCCCGAACTCAAAAAGCGCGACCTGATCTTTGTCGGCATCGACGTGATCGGCGGCTATCTGACCGAAATCAACGTGACCTCCCCCACCGGCATCCGCGAGGTCAAGCGCTTCGGCGGTCCCGACATCGCGGTCATGGTCTGGGACGCCATCGAAAGCCGCCGGTAGTCAAGCGCTTCGGCCCCCGGTATGGTCGCCGCTGATTCACGTGGAACAGCGGCACATTGGGGGCCGGGACGATGTCGGGCAATTTTCTCGTGGCGTTTGCCACTTTCTTTGCGACGATCGGCGTTGCCGACATCGCCTTCATCTTCGCCGGACTGACGCGCAACAATACCGCCAGACAGCGCTTCGTCTTCGCCTCGCGCGGCGTTCTGATCGCCACCGGCATCCTGCTGTTCTTTGCCTTTGCCGGTAACGCCATCCTCGAAATCTTCGGCATCACCCTGCCGGCCCTGCGGGTGGCCGGCGGCATCCTGCTGCTTTTGATCGCGATCGACATGGTGTTTGCCCGCCATTCGGGCGCCACCGGCACCACGTCCGAAGAAGAGGCAGAAGGGATGTCGCGGACCGACATTTCGGTCTTTCCCCTTGCCATGCCGCTTCTGGCCGGGGCCGGATCGATTTCGGCCGTGATCCTTTTGACCACCGGTGCCAACACCGATCTCGAATTCTGGATCGTGATCGCCGCGCTTATCGCGACTCTCGCCCTCGCCTGGCTGGCACTTCTTATCGCCATTCCCATTCAGCGCATTCTAGGCCTCACCGGCATGTCCGTGGTTTCCCGTGTCGTCGGGATTCTTCTGACTGCATTGGCCGTCCAATTCGTTTTCGACGGCATCAGCACCAGCGGGATTCTGGGCGGATCGGGCTGATTCGGAGCGTTTCCAGAAAAAACTATTTGAGCGGCGCGCACCGGCCCTGACCCGCAAGGCGCATATAGGTGCGGGGGTCGCACCCGGTCAAAAAGAACTGAATCCAGTCGCTTTCCGACCCAAACCAGGCATTGCGGTCCACTTCCGTGCGGATGCCCGGCACCGTTCCGGTCTGTGTGTACTGCCAGAAAGTAAAGGGGCGGTTCGAATAGCGCTCATGGGGCTCGGCGGCCACCGAACGCAGCCACATCGGGTTATCGATCTGGACCCCTTCAAGCACGTCGCGGTGGAAATTGATGTCGGTATAGATCACCGGCACCTTGCCCGTATGGGCCTCCATGCCGGCCAGAAGAACGCGCACCTTGTCGAGCACTTCTTCGCGGGTCAGGTCGTGCTTGCACGACGAGCCATTGTTCCACTCGAGATCGAGCACCGGCGGCAGCGCGTCGGCTTCGGCCGGAACATTGGCGGCAAACCAGGCAACCTGTTCGGACGCCGGACGGCACCAATAGATGAAATGATACGCCCCGCGCGGAATGCCGGCAGCCCGGGCCCGATCCCAATTGGTGCGGAAATTGGGGTCGAGATAATCCCCGCCATCGGTGGCCTTGATATAGGCAAAGCGCGTTCCTGCCTGCGCCACGGCCCGCCAGTCGATATTGCCCTGGTGGCGCGATACATCGATGCCGTGGATGGGCAGAGAATGGGCGCGCGCCACGCCCGGATGGGGCTTGTTGTCGCCCTTGGCGGGATAGTAATTGGCCCCGCAGGCGGCCAGCACCCCGACGAGGGCGAGACCGGCCGCAAGCGGCAGGATCGTCTTGGTCAGCTTGGGCGAGCGGAAAAAACGCGGCAGGGGCATGGAGCGGAAAACTCGGCAATTTGGGAAAATCTATCTCAAATTGTATTGACCCAATTCTCCTTAACGCTCCCCTCACAAGCTTGGTTAACAAAACCGAAAGCCCCCGAAGCGTGGCCTCCAGGGCACAGATTTTTCTATCCGGCCATGCAGCCTGTGGATCAGGCGGCCAGTGCCCGTGCCTGGGAAATGACCGCGCTGGTGTCGTAGGGTTTGGCAATGAAACTGTCGGCGATATCGGCACGCGGGGCAGCGCGGCCCGACGTCACCAGTACCGGAATGTGTGGCCAGCGTTCCTTGACAGCGTTGGCCAGATCGAACCCGCTGAGCGCACCGGCCAATTCGACATCGGTAAACACCAGCCCGATCGAACCGCGCGTCTCGAGCAGTTCGAGAGCCTGTTCGGCGTCGGGCACCTCGATCACGGAAAATCCGGCATCGACCATGGCCAGCGTGATATCGAGACGAACCAGAGGCTCGTCTTCGACGACAAGGATGAGCGGGGCGTCCTTTCTCTGTAACATCGTGTGGTCTCCAAAAATCTCAAATCGCCGCCTGAACGAAAAACAAGGCAGCGGCCCTCAGCCGCGCCCTCGTTCGCGTCGATCTGCTTGTTGCTAATAGGCCGGGACTGGAGCCACATGGCGCGGCTGCCGACCCGGTCGGTTCGCCATACCAATGCCGCCGTCACCCATCCGTTCCGTTGTGCGCCGTGCACAGCTTGGTGATCGCCCATGCGGTCAACGCATGTTCGCTAAACGTTCTTGTTCTTGCTTTTGTTTCTTGCTAGCTTCAGGGTCACTTTCACCCATGCAAGGGGACGGCATGGCAACGCGGATCACCACAGTAGCCTTTCTGGGCATCGAAGCCGTGCCGGTCGATGTGCAGGTGCAGATTTCGCCCGGCCTGCCCCGGTTCAATATCGTGGGTCTGCCCGACAAGGCGGTGGGCGAAAGCCGCGAGCGGGTGCGCGCCGCGCTGATCGCCTCGGGTCTGGCGCTGCCGGCCAAGCATATTTCGGTCAATCTCGCCCCGGCCGATCTGCCCAAGGAGGGCAGTCATTACGATCTGCCCATTGCTTTGGGGCTGATGGCTGCCATGGGCGCCATCCCCGGCGATATGCTGGAGCGCTTCATGGTGCTGGGCGAATTGGCGCTCGATGGACGCGTTTCGCCGGTCACGGGCATCCTTCCCGCCGCCATTGCCGCCAACGCGCGCGATCTGGGCATCATATGCCCGGCCGCCTGCGGCGCGGAAGCCGCCTGGGCCGGCGAAAATATCGATATCGTCGCCATCGACACGCTTTTTGCGCTGGTCAATCATCTGGCAGGACGGCAGATGGCGGCCCGGCCCCAGCCCATCCGCGCCTTGTCCAATGCCACCGGCCCCGATCTCGCCGATATTCGTGGCCAGGAGGTGGCGCGCCGCGCTCTCGAAGTCGCCGCCGCCGGCGGGCACAATTTCTTGATGGTCGGCCCACCCGGCGCGGGGAAATCCATGCTGGCCCAGCGCCTGCCCTCCATCCTCCCCCCGCTCAATCCGCGCGAACTGCTCGATGTGTCGATGATCGCCTCGATTGCCGGGGAGTTGAAGGGCGGACAGATTTCCGACCATCGCCCCTTCCGCGCCCCCCATCATTCGGCCTCCATGGCCGCGCTGGTCGGCGGCGGCTTGCGGGTGCGCCCCGGCGAGGCCTCGCTTGCCCACAATGGGGTTTTGTTTCTCGATGAGCTGCCCGAATTCCAGGCTCAGGCGCTCGACAGCCTGCGTCAGCCGCTCGAATCGGGCGAAACGGTCATCGCGCGCGCCAATGCGCGCGTCACCTACCCCTCGCGCTTCCAGCTGGTCGCCGCCATGAACCCGTGCAAATGCGGCATGGCGGGAACGCCGGGCCACACCTGCCGGCGCGGCGAAAAATGCGCGGCCGATTACCAGGGCCGCGTGTCCGGGCCGTTCCTTGATCGCATCGACATCCGCATCGATGTTCCTGCGGTGTCGGCAACGGACATGATCGGCTCCAAACCGGGCGAGAGCCCAGCGTCGTAGTTGCCCAGCGCGTGGCCACGGCCCGCGATATCCAGCGCCGCCGCTATGCCGAACTGGACCTTTCGGGCGTCCACACCAATTCCGCCGCCCCTTCGAGCGCCATCGAACAGATCGTTGCTCCCGACGCCGAAAGCCGCGACCTCCTGCTCAAGGCTGCGGAAACGTTCAACCTCTCTGCCCGCGCCTATCACCGGGTGCTCAAAGTGGCCCGCACACTGGCCGATCTTGCCGGCAGCGAAACCGTCTCGCGCCCCCACATCGCCGAGGCCCTGAGCTATCGTATCAACATGGCCAATGCCTGATATGGACTACAAGATTGTCGCGCGGATACCCGATATCGAAACCTTTGCCCGACTGCGCGCCATATCGGGCCTGTCGCCCCGCAGCCGGGATGGCATGGAAAAGGGCCTTCCCAATTCACTTTTCGCCGTTCTGGTTGTCCATAGGGGCCACGTCGTCGGCATGGGCCGCATCATCGGCGATGGCGGCACCGCCTACCAGATCACCGACATCGCGGTCGATCCCATCCATCAGGGCAAGGGCTTGGGCAAGGCTATCATGGCCGCGCTGATCGATTGGCTCGAGCGCGAAGCGCCCGAAAAGGCCTATGTTTCGCTGATCGTCGATGGCGACGCGCGCCATCTCTATGGAAAATTCGGTTTTCAGCCCGTTATGCCCGCCTCGATCGGCATGGCGCGCGTCATGGTCAAGACGCCATGATCGACCCTGCCCTGCGCATGCTCACAAAGCTCGCCCGCAACAACGCCCTCGCCAATCATCGCCTGGCGCAGGCCGTCATCGGGCTCGACCAGTCCGAGTTTACGGCAAGGCGCGTGAGCTTTTTCCCTTCCCTTAGGGCAACGCTCAACCACATCCTTGTCATCGATTGGTTCTATATCGACGCGCTGGAAGGCGGAACTCTTGGTCCATGGGCATGGGAAAACGAAGAACCCTTCGATACGGCCCGTGCGCTTTATGCTGCCCAGCGCCAGAGCGATGAAAAACTTGTCGCGTTCTGCGACGCGCTAGAAATTGCCGATCTCGCCCGTCCCATCGCCATCCACCGCTAGTCCCGCATCCAGACCGAACGCTGCGACGATGTGCTCAACCACCTCTTCGCCCACCAGACCCACCATCGCGGCCAGGTCCACGCCATGCTGGCCGGAACGCCCCTCGCCCCGCCCCAACTCGACGAATTCATCGTCTCCGACGACGCAAAATTCCGCGCCGGGGAATTGGCGGCGTTCGGCTGGACTGAAGCCGATCTCGGATTCGGGGATGAATGAGTTGTGTGGAGAGTCAGGTCAGGGCGAGCCGAAAACCGTGGTTTTCGAGAACCGGAGCGGAGCGTACTTTCAGTACGTGAGCACCGGAAGCGCAGAAAGCTGCGGTTTGCAGGCCGCCATCGCCTAACTGTCCATACAACTTAAGCCGCCAGCCCGCGATCCTTGGTGGCCATGAAATCGAGCAGAGGAAAATCCTTTGCACACCGGTCGATTTCCCACTGGCTGGGAGCCAGAAACACCGGATCGCCATAACGGTCCTCGGCGATGTTCAATCGATGCAGCGCTGCGAACTTGTCGAACTGTGCCTTGTCGTTGACCTTGACCCAGCGCGCCGTCACATATTGCGCCGGCTCGATCCGGATCGGCACCGAATATTCAGCCGCCGCGCGGCTGGTCAGCACTTCAAGCTGCAGCGGCCCCACAGCGCCCACATAATACCCCGAGCCCAAGGTCGGCTTGAACACCTGCACCACGCCCTCTTCGGCCAGATCGTTGAGCGCCTTGGCCAGCTGCTTGGTTTTCGAAGCATCGGAAAGATGCACGCGGCGCAGCAGTTCGGGCGCGAAATTGGGAATGCCGGTGACCGTCACGTCAGGCCCATCGGTCAATGTATCGCCGACCGAGAGCGTGCCGTGATTGGGAATACCCACGACGTCCCCTGCCACCGCCTCATCGGCCAGCTCGCGCTCGCGCGCGAAAAAGAACATCGGGTTGGCGACTTTCAAATCCTTGCCCGTGCGCACGTTTTTCAGCCGCATGCCGCGCTTGAGCGTCCCCGAAGCCACGCGCACGAAGGCCACGCGGTCGCGGTGGTTGGGGTCCATATTGGCCTGAACCTTGAACACGAACCCCGTGCACGCCGCCATGGACGGGTCAACCGGTTCGGGCCGGGCTGGCTGGGTGCGCGGCTCGGGCGCAAACCGGCACACCGCTTCGAGCAGTTCGCGCACGCCGATCGATTTGAGCGCCGAGCCGAAATAGACCGGGGTCAGCGTGCCCTCCTCGAACGCGGTCTGGTCAAATTTGGGCAGCGATCCGTTGGCCAGCTCAAGCCCCTCCATCGAGGCGGCAATCTGCTGGTTCTGCGTATCGGCAAACCGCCCCGCCAATGCCTCGATTCCCGGCGCCTCCGCCTCCGGCCTGCCCTCGGTCGAAATGAACCGCCCGTGCTCGAGATCGATAAGCCCGTTAAAGTCGACGCCAGCGCCCACCGGCCACATCATCGGCGCGGTGTCGAGCGCCAGGGTCTCCATGATCTCGTCGAGGATTTCCAGCGTATCGCGCGCTTCCCGGTCAATCTTGTTGACGAAGGTGATGATCGGGATGTCGCGCAGCCGGCACACTTCGAACAGTTTGCGCGTCTGCGCCTCGATGCCCTTGGCCGCGTCGATCACCATGATCGCCGAATCCACCGCCGTCAGCGTGCGATAGGTGTCTTCGGAAAAGTCCGCGTGGCCCGGCGTATCGAGCAGGTTCAGCGTCAGCCCGTCATGTTCGAACGTCATCACGCTCGAAGTGATCGAAATGCCGCGCTTCTGCTCGATCTCCATCCAGTCCGAGCGGGTCCGACGCCGCTCGCCGCGCTCTTTCACCTCGCCCGCCAGATGGATGGCGCCGGAATTGAGCAGCAGTTTTTCGGTCAGCGTCGTCTTGCCGGCGTCCGGGTGCGAAATGATCGCGAAGGTACGGCGGCTTTTATAGCCGGTGGACTCAAGGCTCACTGGGGCAGATCTCCGGGAAGATGAAGGCGATTGGTAAACCCATATGGTTCGTGCGCCTGACTATACCAAATCGGCGGCCCTAAAAAGCCCCTCGCTTTTCCGCTGGACAGCCCCTCGAACTCAATTTACCAAGAAAGTACTTGTTTAAATGGGTTCCGCCATGTCCAACACCGCTTCCGGATGGTCCGCCATCGTCTCCCCGCGCTATCTCGGCGCCACGATCACCCTGTGCCTCGGCGTCGCGCTCCTGGCCTTTAACGGCTTTCTGGTCTCCACCGCCCTGCCCACCGCTGTCGATGAGCTGGGCGGCGTGGCGCTGTTGTCCTGGGCCACAACGGTCTTTCTGGTGTTTGCCATTATGGGCGGGGCCGGCGGCGCACTGCTCAAGGCGCGGCTGGGCGCCCGCATGGCGCTGGTCGCCGCCGCCTCGGTTTTCCTTGTTGGCTCGCTCCTCGCCGCAATCGCCGGCTCCATGCCCGAACTGCTTGTCGGCCGCGCCCTTCAGGGGCTGGGCGAAGGCATCGTCGCGGCCATATGCTACGCGCTGATCCCCGAACTCTTTCCCTCTGCCCTGGTGCCAAAGGTGTTCGGCGCCGAATCGGTGGTCTGGGCGCTGGCCGCCTTTGGTGGGCCGGTGCTCTCGGGCGCCTTGACCGAAACCCTCTCCTGGCGCGCCGCCTTCGCCGTCAATCTGCCCATCGGAGCCATTTTTATCGGCCTCGTTCTCACGATCGTGCCACCTGGTCTGCGCGAAAAATCTTCCGGCCGCTTGCCCATCGTCCGGCTGCTGCTGATCGGCGCCGCCATCATGGCCGTCTCGGTTGGCGGCCTGCTCGATTCGCCGCTTCTCACCGCCCTGTGTCTTCTCATCGCCGGCGCAACGCTTTTCGCCGTCATCGGCCGCGATCGTACCGCCACCACCCCGCTGTTCCCAACCCATGCCTTCCGCTTTAATGACGTTGTGGGTGCCGGTCTCTGGGTGATCCTCCTCATGCCCTTGGCCCAGGCCGGCGCGGCAGTGTTCCTGGTCTATGCGCTGCAAAACATTTTCGGCTTCGGCCCGACCCTCGCCGGT
Organism: Pelagibacterium nitratireducens; assembly: GCF_037044555.1. Classification (NCBI taxonomy): domain Bacteria; kingdom Pseudomonadati; phylum Pseudomonadota; class Alphaproteobacteria; order Hyphomicrobiales; family Devosiaceae; genus Pelagibacterium; species Pelagibacterium nitratireducens. Next base: position 45,411 of record NZ_CP146275.1, on the reverse strand, counting down.
GTCATCGGCGCGGCCATGGCGATCACCTGGTCAACCACGGCCATCCTTGTCGCCAACGTGTCCGAAACCGCCCGCCCCGGCCTCATTCGCCTCGGCCCTGTCCTGCTCGTTGCCGGTCTCGCGCTGCTCGCCATCGCCTTTGCTATCGGCCAGCTCCCACTTGTCATCCTGGCTCAGATCCTGATCGGTGTGGCCTATGGCACTTCATGGGCCTATACCAGCCAAACCATCATGGAAGCCGCCCGCCCCGGCGAACGCGACAGGGCCTCGGCCCTTTTGCCCACCATCCAGTCAGCGGGCTATGGCATCGGAGCGGCCATCGCAGGCCTCATCGCCAACACCGCCGGCATCGCCTCGGCCCAAACCACCCAGCAATTGACCGCCGCCTTGGTCATCACCTTCGCCCTTTGTGCCGTACTGTCGCTCCCGGCCGTCGCCGCCGCCCGCGCCATGACAATCAAATCTTAAGGCCTCACCGGCTCTCCTTACGGTTAGGCGGCGAGGAAAGTCGGACATGAAAAAGGGCACGCTGATCGAATGGGACGACGATCGGGGCTTTGGCTTTATCAAGCCCGATGGCCCGAGGGCGAAGATCTTCGTGTCTGGGCTGCTGTCGGCCTGCTCGTGCTGGTTTTTACGTCCATTGTCCTGGATAGGGCACCCTTCTGGCTGATCGCGCCCTACGCCATAATGGGCGGCACGTCCTGGCTCGCCTACTGGATGGACAAACAGGCCGCCATTGCCGGTCGATGGCGGATCAGCGAGGCAGGATTGCACGGCCTCGATGCCGTTTTCGGTATCATCGGCGGGCTGCTCGCCCAGCAGGTCTTCCGACACAAGACCGCAAAGCCCGGCTTCGCCCTGACCACGGGCGCGATTGCGGTCACGCATGGGCTGGTGCTGGCCGGCATTGTCGTCGGCGCGCTGTCTTACGCCGAACTGGCGGCCTTGCTCGAATAGGCTGATTCACGTGAAGCAGAATTCGATTGCTTCACGTGAATCAAAAAGCGGGGGCGGGGGATAAATTGGTCCGGCTATCTTCGGCCTTGACCTCAGTGAAACTGGGCCGTCTCGGTCGAACCCGCCATGGCGGTTGTCGAACTCGACCCGCCACCCACGGCGGTCGCCACAGCATCGAAATAGCTCGTGCCCACTTCGCGCTGGTGCCGCGTGGCCGTAAATCCGTCCTTTTCGGCGGCAAATTCGGCCTGCTGCAGTTCGGAATAGGCAGCCATGCCCCGGTCCTTGTATCCGCGCGCCAGATTGAATGTGGTGAGTGAAAGGTTGTGATATCCGGCCAGGGTGATGAACTGGTACTTATACCCCATCGCGCCCAGCTCGCGCTGGAACGCCGCCATATCCGCCTCGCCCATATATTTCGCCCAGTTGAACGATGGCGAGCAATTGTAAGCCAGCATCTGGTCGGGATGCTCCTTGCGGACAGCTTCTGCAAACCGCCGCGCGTCCTCAAGATTTGGCGTCGAAGTTTCGCACCAGATCAAATCCGCATAGGGCGCATAGGCCAGCCCGCGCGCAATCGCAGCTTCGAACCCGCCCTTGAGCCGATAAAACCCCTCGTCTGTCCGCTCGCCTATAATGAACGGCGCATCGTAGTCATCGACATCGGAGGTGATCAGCTGCGCCGCCTCAGCGTCGGTGCGCGCCATGATCAGCGTGGGAACGCCCATGACGTCTGCCGCCAGCCGTGCCGCGTTCAGGGTGCGCACAAAGGTCCGGGTCGGCACCAGAACCTTACCGCCCAGATGGCCGCATTTCTTCTCGCTGGCCAACTGGTCCTCGAAATGAACCGCCGCGGCGCCCGCCTCGATCATCGCCTTCATCAGCTCGAACACATTGAGCGCCCCGCCGAACCCGGCTTCCGCATCGGCAATGATGGGCACGAAATAATCCGTGTCGGCGTCAGATTTGTCCTCATAGCGCTCCATGGTCTGGATCTGGTCGGCCCGCTGCAGCGCCTTGTTGATGCGCCTGACCACCGAGGGGACCGAATCGACGGGATAAAGCGACTGGTCGGGATACATGTTGCCCGACGAATTGGCGTCCGCCGCCACCTGCCAGCCCGAAAGATAGATGGCCTTCAGTCCAGCTTTCACCTGCTGGACGGCCTGGTTGCCGGTAAAGGTGCCAAGGGTCGGCACGAAATCCTCGCTGTGCAGCAATTCCCACAGCCGTCGCGCCCCGTTCTCGGCCAGCGTATGCCGGATGGGCAGGCTGCCCGAGAGCCGGGCCACATCGTCGGGCGTATAGTCGCGCGCGACGTTCCTCCAGCGGTCCGGGGCCCATTCGGGGGCCTCGAAGGTCTGGGGGTCGGGTGACTTGTCGAGCATTGAGAACTCCTCCTTTTGAAATCGTAAGCGGTGAAAACGAGATCAGCCGCGCCGCGAAAAGGTCGCGGCCACCATCTGCGTGCCGCCAAACAGCGCCTCGCCGCCGGCCATCGTAAAGCTGTGCTTTCCGGCCCGGTGGACAATGGAATAATCCCGCTCGGCCAGCCCCTGGCTTCTGAAACTCTCCATCACCTCGGCCATCGAAGGCGCAATGATGGTGATGAAATCTTCGCTGGCCGTATCGATTGTCTGATGAGCGCTCATGGCTCTTGTCTCCTGCTGATGAGCACAACATCGTGCCCGGTTGAGTAAAGAATTGACAATCGAGGTCAAAAAGGCAAGAAAAGACGCAATAACAGCATGTTAAGCTGTAAATTCTTGCAAAGCCACGATGGCAAATTTGTAAACTTTGTAAAGATTTACAGCAGGGAGAAGGACCGATGAACCAACTCGATCTGCAGATCGGAGGCCGCATCAAGCGGTTGCGGCGCCAGAAGTCGGTCAGCCAGGCCCAACTGGCCGCGGCGTTGGAGATTTCAGCGTCCTATCTCAACCTCATCGAGCACAATCGGCGCCGCATCACGGTGCCGCTGCTGTTCCGCGTCGCGGGTTATTTCGGGGTTGAGGCGGGAGAATTGGCCGAAAGCGACGATGCGAGGCTGTCGGGCGATCTCATGGAAATGTTTGGCGACGATATTTTCGCCGATTCCGACCTCACCAACACCGACATCCGCGATCTGGCCACCCATCATCCCGCCGTTGGCCGCGCCGTTCTCAAACTCTTCGACCAGCTGCGCCACCTGCAGGCGCCCAATTCGACCGCACAGGGCGAAAATCTCGCCGCGGGCCACAATGTGGTCACCGAGGCGGTTTCCGATTTCCTGCAGGAAAATGCCAACTACTTTCCAACGCTCGAGGCCGCCGCCGAGCGTGTACGCCACGATATCGACAATGCATCGGACAGTTTTGAAGCCGGACTCAAGGCTTACCTCTTCAACGTCTTCGGCATCGAGGCGCGCTTGGCCTCTCTGCCCAACGGCGTGGTGCGCCGCCTCGAGGACAATGGCCGCGTGCTGGCTGTCGCCGACACGCTCGAGCCCGAGTCCGCGCTGTTCGCCCTCGCCCAGCATCTCGCGCTATTGATCGCCGATGGGGAAATTCGCGAGCTGATCGAAAACAGCACCCTACCCCAGCCCGACAGTGTGGGTCTGGCTCGTAACGTTTTGGGATCCTATGCCGCCGCGGCGCTCATCATGCCCTACGAAGCGTTTTTTCGAGCCTGCCGCGACACCCGTTACGATATCGAACGGCTGGCCCGCCGCTTCCGCGCCAGTTTCGAGCAGGTCTGCCACCGCATGACCACCCTGCAGCGCCCGTCGATGAGCGGCATACCGCTCCATCTTGTCCGCACCGACATCGCCGGCAACATCTCCAAGCGCTTTTCGCTCTCGGGCATCCACATTCCGCGCCATTCGGGCGCCTGCCCGCGCTGGAACATCTATGCGGCCTTCCTCAACCCCGGCCAGATCAATATTCAACTGAGCCAGATGCCCGACGGTCAGCGTTATTTCTGCATAGCAAAGGCCATCGCCAAGGGCGGCTATTCCTATAACGCCCCGCGCCGCCACATCGCCATCGGGCTCGGCTGTCATGTCTCGCAGGCCTCGGCCATGATCTATGCCGATGGCATCGACCTTTCAGCGCCCCCCGGCGCAGTGCCCATTGGGGTGGGGTGCCGCATCTGCCCGCGTCAGGAATGTGGCCAGCGCGCCCACCCGCAAGCCGATCACCGCTTTGCCACCGACGACACAAAGCGCATGGAAAATCTCTATATGGGTTAGGAGCGGTTCGGCCTTGCCGGACGAAAAGGTCGAGTGGATCTTTCGAGCGACGAACGCCAGAGCCTGCGGCGAGGGCCGGGACGGCTGAGCGCTGTTCCTGCCCTATCCGCAGGCCCGCGACGCATCGAGTGCCTTGCTCAGCGCATTGATCTCGTCGCGAAGCTTGATAACGTCCGGCAAATCCCGCCCGCTGGCGCACGCCACCGCCTCGGGAATCGGCTGCGCCCGCGCCTTGAGCGCCCGCCCGCTGTCGGTCAGGCTCACGACGACCCGACGTTCATCGGTGGTGCTGCGCGTTCGCCTTACAAGCCCCGCGTTTTCCAGCCGCTTGAGCAGCGGGGTCAACGTGCCCGTATCCAGTCCCAGTCTTTGCCCGATTCCTGTTACCGAGATGGGCTCACCCTCCCACAGCACCAGCATGGCCAGGTATTGAGGATAGGTCAGCCCCAGCGGCTCGAGCAGCGGCCGGTAAAGCCGCGCAAAGGCCTGTCCCGCGGCATAAACCGCAAAGCAAAGCTGCTGTTCGGGGGCGAGGATGGGCGTATCGATCTCGTTCATGACAGAAATATCGCACAAAATTATATTGCGCACAATATAAATTGCGCATAAGGTCGCGACTTCGATGAATGGCGAACCCGACCGGGCCGAACGCATTCACCCTCCAGTCCAAACAATCACCACTCATGGGAGTGCATCATGGAAATCCTCTATACCGCCCACGCCACGGCCAGCGGCGGTGGCCGCGAAGACGGTCACTCGAAAACCGACGATGGAAAAGTCGATGTGAAACTCTCGACGCCCAAGGAAATGGGGGGGTCGGGTGGCGATGGCACCAACCCCGAACAGCTTTTTGCAACCGGCTATTCGGCCTGTTTTCTCGGCGCCATGCGCTTTGCCGCCGGCCAGGCCAAGGTCAAGCTACCGCCCGAAGCCACTGTCAATGCTCAGGTCGGGTTCGGTAAGCGCGACGATGGCCAGGGCTTTGGCCTCAAGGTCATCCTCACCGCTTCGGCCCCCGGCCTCGATGCTGAATCGCTCAAGGACGTGATGGATCGGGCCCACATCGTGTGCCCCTATTCCCACGCAACGCGCGGCAATATCGAAGTCGAACTCAAGACCGCCTGATCTATAGCGGCGCCGACGGATTCACGTGAAACCGCCGGCGCCCGTCTGTGCCTTACAGCGGCCGATAGACGAAATGGGAAAAGCCCGCTTCGCGCGACGTCCCATTGAGATCTTGCGCCGCCATCCCAACGAACGCCCCGGTAAAGCTGCCATGCTCGGCATGGCCGCCGCATTCGTCCGACAGGATCGAGGCGTCGAGTTCGGGCCCGATTTTCTGCCAGTCGTCTGATTCCTGCGCATAGAAATACTGCAGCGCCGAGTTCTCCACCCGCATCTTCATGCGCACCGGACCGACCCCAACCGGCACCGGATCGATCCAATAGGTCAGCTTCCCGTCCGGGTGGCTCACCACCGAGGAAAAGATATTGAGCTCGCGCTGTCCGTCCGGATCGGCGGTCAGGTGCAGGTAATGGAAATTGTACCGCCCATAATACCCGGTGAGCCCAGCCATTTCGCGCTCGTCGCGCGGCTCGAAGCTCACTTCGGTCTCCGCCTCGAAATCGAAATGGGTCTGTCGCCGTGCTACCAGCGCCTGTTCGAACCAAGAGCCAATCGATTCCCGCCCGATCAGGATGAGCTTTCCGCCCTCGAGCCTGAAAATCCGTTCCGGCTCCGGCGTCCGCAGCCATTGAAAATCGATGTGCAATTCGCCATCGAACCCATAGCGTCGCTCGGCATCGAACCCGGCCTGATCGTAGGTCCCCGGCACGTTCACTTCGGAGGCCGGCAGATTCGTGCCGCCCACCAGATACAGCCACCCGTCCGCACGCCATTCGCACTTCTGCAGCGCCGTTTCGCGCCCCAGCACGCAGCGGCGCTTCTGGGTCGTCGGCCGCCCGGTCAGGTGCACGAGATAGGTCTGGCCATCGGGGGTTTCCACGATATCCCCATGCCCGGCCCGCTGCAGCGGATTGAGCGGATTGTCCTTGGCCGTCACCAGATACATGTCGGGATGCAGCTCATATGGCCCGTCGATATTGCGTGACCGCGCCAGTGTAGCCGCATGCTCGTATCCGGTCCCGCCCTCGGCGGTCAGAAGATAGTACCAGCCATCGCGCCTATAGAGATGCGGCCCCTCGACCAGCTTGAGCGGCGAGCCCTTGAAGATGTTTTTCCGCTCCCCGACCAATCTGCCCGCCACCGGATCGAACTCCTGAAGCGCAATCCCCGCAAACCGGTGATATCCCTCCCGGTGGTCCCACAGCATGTTGACGAACCACTTTTTCCCGTCATCGTCGTGAAACAGCGACGGATCGAACCCCGACGAATTGACATAGATCGGCTCCGACCACGGCCCGGTGATCTCATCGGCCGTAACGATATAATTATGCGCGTCCTTGAAATTGCCGTCCTTGCGTTTGACGTCGGTATAGACCAGCCAGAATTTTTCCCCATCATGGGTAAGGCATGGCGCCCAGATGCCGCAGCTGTCGGGGTTCCCCCGCATGTCGAGCTGGCTCTTGCGGGTGAGCGGCCGGGTCAGAAGCGCCCAGTTCGCAAGGTCTTTGGAGTGATGGATCTGCACCCCGGGAAACCACTCGAAGGTCGAGGTGGCGATGTAATAATCCTCCCCGACGCGGCAGATCGAGGGATCGGGATTGAACCCCGGCAGAATCGGGTTTTGGCGAATGGGCATTGGGTCTCCTCCCAGAGCGAAGAAAAAAGGCCCACCGACGCGATGCGCGGCGGGCCCGAATGCGCTTAAACGAACCGGTTGATCAAATTCTCCAGATATTCCTGGCGCCCCGATTTGGGCTGCGGATTGATCCCCTCGGCTTCAACCCGCGCGGCGATATCGGAAAGGCTTCGCTCGCCTTTAAACATCGCCTGCGCCTCGGCGCCGCCCCACCCGGCATAACGATCGGCGAGAAACGCATCATAGGTCCCGTCCTCGATGATCGCCGCCGCAGCTTTCAGCCCCCTCGCACAGGTGTCCATGCCTCCGATATGGCCGTGCAAAAGGTCCTCGGGATCGATCGACTGGCGCCGTAGCTTCGCGTCGAAATTGGTGCCCCCGGTGGTAAAGCCGCCGGATTTGAGGATGTGGTAATAGGCCAGCGCCACTTCGGGCACGTTGTTGGGAAACTGGTCTGTGTCCCACCCCGACTGCATGTCGTTGCGGTTCATGTCGATCGAGCCGAAAATCCCGTGCGCCGCCGCCATGGCCACTTCATGCTCGAAGGTGTGCCCGGCCAGAATGGCATGCCCCACTTCGATATTGACCTTAACCTCGTTTTCCAGCCCGTATTTCTTGAGAAAGCCGTAAACCGTCGAGACGTCGTAATCATACTGGTGCTTTGTCGGCTCCTGCGGCTTGGGCTCGAGCAGGATGGCGCCCGAAAACCCGATCTTGTGCTTGTAATCGACCACCATGGAGAGCATGCGCCCCATCTGGTCCATTTCCTGGCCCAGATTGGTGTTCAATAGGGTTTCATACCCCTCGCGCCCGCCCCACAGCACATAGTTCTCGCCGCCCAACCGCTGGGTCACATCCATATTGGCCTTGATGGTCGCCGCGGCATAGGCGAACACGTCCGGATCGGGATTGGTCGCCGCGCCGCCCATGAACCGGCGGTTGGAGAACAAATTCGCCGTGCCCCAAAGCAGTTTCACGCCCGTTTCGGCGATCTTGGCTTCAAAGATGTCGGCCAGCGCCTCGAGCCGCTTCTTGCTCTCGGCAAAGCTCTCGCCCTCTGGCCGCACGTCGGCGTCGTGAAAGCAGAAATAGGGCGCCCCCAGCAGGGTGAACAATTCGAACGCCACATCTGCTTTCAGTTTCGCCCCATCCATTCCGCCGTCGAACCAGGGCCGCTCGAAGGTGCGCCCGCCAAACGGGTCGCCACCCTCCCAGGCAAACGAATGCCAGTACGCCACGGCAAAGCGTAAATGCTCTTCCATCCGCTTGCCCATGACGATTTCGTCGGGATTGTAGTGATGGAAGGCCAGCGGATTGTCGCTGTCCGGGCCCTCATACTGAACCTTGCTCAGGCCTTTGAAAAAATCGCTCATAGTGCTCGGGCCTCCTCGATACCCGCGTAAAGCGCGCGAAACCGCGCATATTGGTCGTCATAGGCCGATTTGAGATCGGCCCTTGGATCGATGGTTTTTTCGATTTTCGGTTTGGTGCAGATGGTCCTGGGGTCGGCCCCGGTCGCTGCGATCAGCCCCAGTCGCGCCGCGCCGAACGCCCCGCCGAAATCCCCGTCCTCGGGCACGGCAATCGCCATGCCCAAATTGGTGGCGATCATTTCGAGCCAGAGATCGGATTTCGAGCCCCCGCCCACAGCGATCAGCGTATCGATCTGCGTTCCCGCGTCAGAGAGCACCCGCTGACAGTCGCGCACCGCAAACGCCACGCCTTCCATCACCGCTTGCCCCATGGTCCGGGCATCCGACAGGTGCGACAGCCCGACAAACGAGCCGCGCGCAGCGGCATTGTTGTGCGGCGTGCGCTCGCCGGAGAGATAGGGCAGGAAAATTTCCTCCCCCGGCGCCGAATAAGTCTCGGCAACGGCCTGCGTGACGCCTGCCGCATCCTGACCCACCAGCTTGGCAAACCAGTTGAGGCTATCGGTCGCCGAAAGGAAAACGCCCATCTGGTGCCAGGTGTCGGGAATGGCGTGGCAAAACGCATGCACCGCCCCTTCGGTATTGGGCCGGAATTTGTCGTTGGAGACAAACAGCACCCCCGAGGTGCCCAGCGAGACGAACCCGGTTCCCGGCTCCACAGCGCCGATACCGCAGGCCGAAGCGGCATTGTCGCCGCCGCCACCAGCCACCACCGGCGTTTCGGCAATCCCCCACCGGCGGCAAAGCGCGCCCGAAAGATGGCCCGAAGGCTCGCTCCCTTCCACCAGCGTCGGCATGTGCTCGGTGGTCAGTCCGGTCACCGCCAGCAGATCGTCCGACCAGCCGCGATACTCCACATCGAGCCACAGCGTGCCCGAGGCGTCCGACATGTCCGAAACGTAGGTCCCGGTCAAAAGGAACCGCACATAGTCCTTGGGCAACAGCACCTTGGCGATTTTCGCGTAATTGTCCGGTTCGTGCTTTTTGACCCAGAGAATTTTCGGCGCCGTAAAGCCCGGCATGGCAATATTGCCCGCAATCTTGCGCAGCGCCGGCAGCGCTTCTTCCATTTCTGCGCACTCGGCGGCCGAGCGTACGTCGTTCCACAAAATGGCCGGGCGGATCACCTGATTGTCCCTGTCGAGCAGCGTCGCCCCGTGCATCTGCCCGGAAAGCCCGATCCCCCTTATCGCGCTGACCAGATCCGGATAGCGCTCTTTGAGTGCATCGACGGCCTTGAGCACCGCGTCCCACCAATGGGCCGGATCCTGTTCGGAAAATCCGGGTCGGGGCCGCGAAACGCTCAAGGGCGCACTGGCCTCGCCCAGCGCGCTGCCCTCACCATCGATCAGCACCGCCTTGACGCCGGACGTCCCGATATCGAGTCCGAGATAGGTCATGCCACCTCCGTTGCCTGATATGAGGTGCGTACCTCAAATTCTGTCATCAAGAGTCTCCTCCGTTCAAGGATCCAGAGTTTGGAGATTGAGGTCAGGGCTGGATGAAAACGATGCAGCCAGCCATCACCTAAATCCCCGCCTCCTGGCGAACATTGTCCCGCACCAGAACCCTGATTTCCAATTGTGTCTGCGGTGGGGCCGCGTCCGCTCCCAGCACCAGGCGCCGTGCTGTGGCGCAAACGGCACGAATTTCGTCTTCCGGGCTCTGGTCCAGAATAACGTCGATGGCGCCGGTTTCCAGCCCGGCCCGTGTCGGCCCGGTCAGTTCGTGTCCGATCACCCGCACTTTTCCAGCAAGGCCACGTTCGCTCAGGCCCATCAAAAGCCCGGCATTGCCGGCACCTGCATTATAGATCCCGGCAAGTTCGGGATGCGCGTCGAATAGCGTCAGGCTCTTTTCATAGGTCGCTGTGAATTCGTCCTGCCCTTCGATCGGTCCCACCAGGTCCAGCCCCGGAAATTCGGCTGTCATGATTTCGGAAAATCCTCCGATCCGCTCGGCATGATCGATCAGTTCAAGCGACCCCGCCACCAGCCCGATCATGCCCCCCTGCGGCACGAACCGCCCCATCAGCGATCCCGCGATCCGTCCTGCCGCCCGGTTGTCGATTCCCACGAACCCGTGCCGGGCCGAGCCGGGCAGGTCCGAGACCAGCGCGATCACCTTGATCCCTCGCCCCACGGCCCGCGCCACCGCGGCGTGGATTTCGGGCTTGTCGATCGCCACGATCACCGCGCAATCGGCCTCCTCGGCACCAATGCCATCGAGCGCCGCGACCAGCGCCCTTGTGTCCATGGCCCTGATCCGCAAGAGATCGAGCCGCAACCGCTCGGCCCGCATCTGGGCGCCAACGCTTTCCACAGCATCGGCCAGCTTGCCGAAAAACTGGTTGGTGCCTTCCGGCACAATGATCTTGAGAACGATGTCGCGGGCCCGCGCCAGCATCGAGGCGGTCAGATCGCGCCGAAACCCGATTTCGGCAATGGCGGCCTCCACCTTCTCGATCGTCCCCTTGCGCACGCCGGGTCGGCCGTTGAGCACACGGTCCACCGTCGCCAGCGACACGCCCGCCGCCCGCGCCAGATCATGCACCGTCACGCGCCCATTGCTTTCCAAAACGCATCCTCCTCCCGTGAGGTACGTAACTCATGCCCGTTCTCGATGGCCGCGTCAAGATTGGCTTTTGCGCCCCGATACAATTCCCTCAGGTGCTCAACTCCGATACAAAAGCGCCATGATCGAAACCGCTCCTTTCCCCGATGCCGCTCCGCTTGTTGCCTCACTCGCCCGCCTGGGTCAGTTTGCCGTGCGCCTTGCCCGGACCGACGCTGAGCGCTTCGCCGCCTACCGGCTGCGTTACGAAGTGTTCCACCGCGAGCGCGGCGTGAACGCCCCGTGGATGGACCACGCCAATCATATCGAAGCCGATGCCTTCGATCCCCATTGCGACCACATCATCGTCATCGATACCGCCGCCCGCGCCCTGGGCGAAACCCCGCCCATCGTCGGGACCTACCGCGTCATGACCAGCCCGGCTCCCGGCCTTGGCTGGTACGCCGACGACGAATTCGCCCTTGGCCCGCTCCTTGCCCGCCATCCCGGCCAGCGCTTTTGCGAGGTCGGTCGCTCCTGCGTTGCTCCCGCCTATCGCTCCATGCGCACCATCGATGCGCTCTGGTGCGGGCTCTGGTCTTATGCCTGCCTTAATGGCATCGACGCCTATTTCGGCGCGGCGAGTTTTCCCGGCACCGATCCCCGCGCCCATGCCCCGGCCCTCTCCCACCTTTATCACACGGCCCGCGCGCCCTTCGATTGGCAAGCGCCAGCCCGCGCCGGGCACGCCATCCCCATGGACATGCTCCCGGGTGCAATGACCGACCGCCACGCCGCCCTGCGCGCCATGCCACCCCTTGTGCGCGGCTATCTGCGGGTCAATGCGGTGTTTTCCAGCCACGCCTTTGTGGACGAAAAATTTGGCACGACAGATGTCTTTGTCCTCGCCCGTTTCGCCGCCGCCCCCATGGCCTATCGCAAACGCGTCGAACGGGTTACCGGGCGTGTTCATCCCAGGCTGTGATCGGCGGTTGGAATCGCCAAAATTTTGGCTTAGCGTGCCCCACCGCTTAAGAGCCCTGTCCCCGGAATTTTAGACCGCTTCATGACGCAAACCGAGCCACAGGCCGATTATGCTGCGCCCGCCGCCACGGCCATGACGCCCATGATGGCCCAGTTCTTTGAGATCAAGGGCGTCAATCCGGGCTATCTGCTGTTCTATCGCATGGGCGATTTTTACGAGCTGTTCTTTGACGACGCCGAAATCGCTTCCGCCGCTCTTGGCATTACGCTCACCAAGCGCGGCAAGCATCTGGGTGAGGATATCCCCATGTGCGGCGTGCCCATTCACGCCGCCCAGGACTATCTCAAAAAGCTTATTGCGCTCGGCCACAAGGTCGCCGTCTGCGAACAAATCGAAGATCCCGCCGAAGCCAAAAAGCGCGGGTCCAAATCGGTCGTCAAACGCGACGTCGTCCGGCTCGTCACCCCCGGTACGCTGACCGAGGATGATCTGCTGCCCGCCCGGGGCAACAATTTCCTTTTGTCCCTCGCCCGGCTCGGCTCGGACGGTGAGGGCTACGCCATGGCCTGGTCCGACATTTCCACCGGCGAATTGCTTGTCGCCGATCTCGACAAGGAGTCCCTTGCCGACGAGATCGCCCGCATCGATCCGGCAGAGTTGATCCTGTCCGACCGTCTCGCCGATCAATTGGCCGAACAGCGCGCCCTCTCGTCCGACCGGCTGGCCAACGCCACCCGCCGCCCGCACGAAAGCTTTGAATCTGAAGCCGCGTCCCGCCTTTTGCGCGAGACCTTCGACAATGCCATTGATCCCACGGCGTTTTCCCGCACGGCCCGCGCTGCGCTCGGCGCGCTCATCGCCTATGTGGCCGAAACGCAAAAAGGGGCCGGTGTCCCCCTGCGCCAGCCGCGCCTCGAAGCGCCCACCGATCACATGCAGATCGATGCAGCGACCCGCTCGTCTCTCGAACTGCTCGTGACCCAGCGCGGCGATGTGCGTGGCGCCTTGCGGGCAAGCGTCGATATGACGGTGACCGGCGCCGGCGCACGGCTCTTTGCCGCCCGCCTCGCCGCTCCCCTCAACAATCCGGCTTCCATAAACGCCCGCCTCGACGCCATCGACACATTGATCGCCAACGCGATGGAAACCGACGCCATCCGCAAGGGCCTGCGCGCCGCCCCCGACATCGCCCGCGCCCTCACCCGGCTGACTCTCGAACGCGGTGGCCCGCGCGATCTGGGCGCCATCGGCCGCGGCATCACCCAGGCTCGCGCGCTGGGCCATCTGCTGGCCGGCCTCTCCGACCCCGGCGACGAACTTGCCGCCATCGCACAAACCCTTGGCCGGGCTCCCCAAATCCTCGCCGACGAGTTCGCAAAAGCCCTTGTCGACGAACCGCCCCTCATGGCCCGCGACGGCGGCTTCGTCGCCTCGGGCTATGATGGCGAACTCGACACCCAGCGCCGCCTCGGGTCCGAAAGCCGCAAGGTGGTGGCAGAGCTTCAGGCCGCGCTCGTCGAAAAGACCGGCGTGCGCGCGCTCAAGATCAAGCACAACAACGTGCTGGGCTTTTTCGTCGAAGTCCCCGCCTCCCACGGGTCGCGCCTGATCGAAGACAGCGTCTTCATCCACCGCCAGACCCTCGCCAACGCCATGCGGTTCACCACGACCGAGTTGGCCGAGCTTGAAGGCAAGATCGCCCGCGCCCAGGAAATTGCCGTCGAAATCGAGCTTTCCATCTTCGCCCGCCTGCGCGAAGCCGCCCTCGCCCAAAGCCGCGATCTTATGGCGGCCGCCGATGCCATGGCCGAACTCGACGTTGCCGCAGCGCTTGCAAATCTCGCTGCCCAGCGCAATTGGTGCCGCCCGCAGGTCGATGCCTCCCTCGCCTTTAAAATCGAGGGCGGTCGCCACCCCGTCGTCGAAAGGACCCTCGAAGCGGAAGGGAAAACCTTCGTCGCCAACGACGCCGATCTCTCGGCCCCCGGGCCCGATGAAGCCGGCCAGCTCTGGCTGGTCACCGGTCCCAATATGGGCGGCAAATCGACCTTCCTGCGCCAGAACGCGCTCATCGCCATTCTCGCGCAGATGGGTTCATACGTCCCGGCCACCTCTGCCCATATCGGCGTGGTCGACAGGGTCTTCTCCCGCGTCGGGGCGTCCGACGACATCGCCCAGGGCCGCTCGACCTTCATGGTCGAAATGGTCGAAACCGCCGCTATTTTAAACCGGGCCACCCGCCACTCCCTCGTCATCCTCGATGAGATCGGCCGTGGCACCGCCACTTTCGATGGTCTGTCCATCGCCTGGGCCTGCGTTGAAACCCTGCATGAAACCACAGGCTGCCGGGCGATCTTCGCCACCCACTATCACGAGCTCACGGCCCTTTCGGCGACGCTGTCGCGTGTCTCCAACCACACAATGAGCGTAAAGGAATACAAGGGCGACGTGGTGTTCCTCCACGAAGTCACCCAGGGTGCCGCCGATCGCTCCTACGGCATTCAGGTTGCAAAGCTGGCCGGGCTCCCCGCCCCGGTCATCACCCGCGCCCGTCAGGTGCTCGATCTGCTCGAAGCGCGCGGCCAGTCCAATCCGGGCTCGGCCCTTGCGGATTTGCCGCTCTTTGCCCATATGCCGGCTCCTGCTGACAAAACCGTGCCTCAACCTCGTGCTAACCCGGTTACCGATATGATAGAGACCGTGCGCCCCGACGATCTCTCCCCCCGGGCCGCGCTCGAATGGATTTATGAACTCAAAAAGGCTGCCCATGCCGACGGCGACCATTGAACCGATTGCGCGCAAGAAAGCCGGACTTCCCAGTGCCGAAGCGCTGATCGCTGCCGTGCGCCGCGAAATCGGCGATGCCGCGCCCGACAGCCAGACCGCCCGCGCCGCTTTGCTCGCGGCCCTGCGTCAGGGCCTCAAGGACGCCCGCATCGCCGCCGAGGCCGAACTCGTCGCCAACCGACGCGGCACCCGCTGCGCCCAGATGCTCGCCGCCGCCCAGGACGAACTCATCGCCGCCGCTCACCTCTGGGCCACCCGCTACGTTTATCCGCGCGAAAACCCCTCCGGCGCCGAATCCCTCGCCATCGCCGCGGTGGGTGGTTATGGCCGCGGCACGCTGGCCCCCGGCTCCGATATCGATCTCTTGTTCATCCTGCCCTACAAGCAAACCCCCTGGGGCGAAAGCGTCACCGAATACGTGCTCTATATGCTCTGGGATCTGGGCCAGAAGGTCGGCCACGCCGTCCGCTCGGTCGATGATTCCATCCGCATGGCGCGCTCGGACATGACAGTGCGCACCGCAACGCTCGAAAGCCGCTTTCTGGTCGGCGACGACATGCTGTTCACCCAGATGCGCGAGCGCTTCGAAACCGAGATCGTGGAAAAGACCGGCCCCGAATTCATTGCCGCCAAGATGGCCGAGCGCGACGCCCGCCACGATGCCCAGGGCAACACCCGCTACGTGGTCGAGCCCAACGTCAAGGACGGCAAGGGCGGGTTGCGCGATCTCAATACCCTCTATTGGATCGGCAAATATTTCTATCGCGTCCAGACCTATCCCGAACTGATCGAGAAAGGCGTGTTCTCGAAAACCGAATATCGCGCCTTCCAGCGCGCCGAGGATTTCCTCTGGGCCGTGCGCTGCAATCTGCACTTCCTCGTCGGTCGCGCCGATGACCGGCTGACCTTCGAGATCCAGCAGGAAATGGCCGAACGCATGGGCTATCACGACCGCGCCGGCATGCTCGGGGTCGAGCGCTTCATGAAGCGCTATTTCCTCGTCGCCAAGGATGTGGGCGATCTCACCCGCATTTTCTGCACCTCGCTCGAGTTCGCCCACGCCAAAAAGGTCGATGCCTTCGGCCGCGTGTTCGGCAATTTCCGCAAGGCGCGCCGCCAGATCCGGGGCGAACCCGATTTCGTCCTCGAACACGGCCGCATCACCGTCGCCGATGACGAAGTGTTCGAAAGAGACCCGGTCAATATCGTCAAGATCTTCTGGGTGGCTGGCCGCGAGGGCGTGATGTTCCACCCCGACGCGCTCAAGCTTTTGACCCGCTCCATGCGCCTGATCGACAAGAAATTGCGAGCCGACGAGCGGGTCAACGCTTATTTCCTCGAAATTCTCACCAGCCCCAAATCGGTCGAGCGCATCCTGCGCCGCATGAACGAGTCCGGCGTTCTGGGAAAGCTGGTCCCCGAATTCGGCAAGATCGTCGCTCTGATGCAGTTCAACATGTATCACCACTATACGGTGGACGAGCATCTCATCCGCGCCGTCGGCGTCATGGCCGACATCGCCAATGGCGGGCTGAAAAACGAGCTACCCCTCACCCACGAGCTGTTGCCCCATCTCTCCGATGTGCGCCTGCTCTATGTGGCCCTGTTCCTCCACGATATCGCCAAGGGCCGCCCCGAGGATCATTCCGAGGCCGGCGAAGCCATCGCCCGCAAATTTTGTCCGCGCCTGGGGCTTTCGGCGGCCGAAACCGATACCGTGGCCTGGCTGGTGCGCTACCATCTGCTCATGAGCGAGATTTCCCAGTCCCGCGACATTCAGGACCCCGACACGGCGCGCAATTTCGCCCAGATCGTGCAAAGCCCCCAGCGCCTGGCGCTCCTGATGATTCTCACCGCCTGCGACATCCGCGCCGTGGGTCCTGGCACCTGGACCGGCTGGAAGGGCTCGCTCCTGCGCGCCCTTTATTACGCCACCGAACCGCTGCTCTCGGGCGGCCATTCCCAGGTGTCCCAGCGCGACCGGATCATCGAGGCCCAGGACGCTTTGCGCGTCGGGCTGACCGATTGGACCCCCAGCCGGCTCGATGCCTATATCGAGCGCCAGTTCCCCAATTACTGGCTGCGCGCCGAACCCGAACTGCAACTGGCCCATGCGCGCATGATCGACGCGGCGGAAGCCAAAAATTCGAGCTTTGCCGGCTTCACGTCCATCAAGGCGTTCGAAGGCATCACAGAGGTGACCTTCTACACCCCCGATCACCCGCGCCTTCTCTCGCTGATCGCCGGAGCCTGCACCACCGCCGATGCCTCGATCATCGGCGCGCAGATCTTCAACACCAAGGATGGCTACGCGCTCGATACCTTCCGCCTGCGCCGCGCTTTCACGTCCGATGAAGACGAAAAGATCAGGGCCTCGCGCATCACCGACATGGTCAAGGCCTTGCTCGAAGGCCGCAAATACCTCCCCGCCGACCTTGGCGTCGATTCGCGTTACAACCGGCGTCTCAAGCCCTTTTCGGTCCCCACCGAGATCTTCATCTCCAATGCGCTTTCGGACAAGTTCACCGTCATCGAGATTTCCGGCCTCGACCGCACCGGCCTGCTCTATCACCTGACCCGCGCGCTCTCCGATCTCAACCTCACCATAGGCTCGGCCCATATCGGCACCTATGGCGAAAAGGCGGTCGACGTTTTCTACGTCACCGATCTGACGGGCGGAAAGATCACCTCAAAGGTCCGCCAGAAACGCATCCACGAAGCCCTCGAAGCGGTCTTCGTCCCCGCCCGCCGCGAAAAGGCTTCAGCGTGAGCACTCCATTCTGGTCGGTGGGGGCTCCAGTTCAATGTCGTCGGTCGGCCCCCTTTGCCACTATGGGGTTTACTGGATCCCGGGTCCTTGCCCGGGATGACGATCGGGAATTTGGAGAATTTTCCCCCACTACCTCTGCTGTCATCCCGGCCTTGAGCCGGGATCCAGTAAACTCAGCACAAATTGGGATCGTGCCCGCACGCCCCATCGAATTGCCGGCCCCCCGCCCATGAGCCTCTTTCGCAACACCATGAGCGTGGGCGGGCTTACCCTGCTCTCGCGCGTTTTCGGCTTTGTCCGTGACGCGCTGATCGCCGCCGTTCTCGGTATCGGCCCCGCCGCCGATGCCTTCCAGGCCGCCTTCCGCCTGCCCAATCTGTTCCGGCGCCTGTTTGCCGAAGGGGCATTCAATACCGCCTTCGTTCCCATGTTTTCCGGCGCGCTGGAAACCGATGGGACGGACGGTGCCAAAAAACTGGCCGGCCGCATCATGAGCTGGCTGGTCGCCGCTATTCTGATCGTCACCATCCTCGCCGAAATCTTCATGGAGCCGGTGATGATGGTGTTCGTCCCCGGTTTTGTGGCCGATCCCGAAAAATTCGAGCTGACGGTTTTTCTCTCGCGCATCATGTTTCCCTATCTCGCCTGCATGTCGCTCATGGCGGCCTATGGCGCGATCCTCAATTCGCTGGGCAAATTCTTTGCCGCCGCCTTCGCTCCGGTGCTCTTGAACCTCGTCAACATCGCTGTTCTGGTCCCCCTTGCCGTCTGGACGCTGGAGAACCCCGCCGATGTCGCCTTCTGGCTCGGGGTTGCGGCCATGGCCGGCGGTGTCGCGCAACTGGCTCTGGTGTTTTTCACCATCCGCCGCGCCGGCTTCCTGCCCGCCATCGGCATACCGCGCTATACCGATGAAGTGCGCCGCTTCTGGCTGCTGGCGCTGCCGGCCATCGCGGCGGGCGGTATCATCCAGATCAATATTTTCGTGGGCACCGTCATCGCTTCCCAGGCCGATGCCGCCATCGCGATTATCGCCAACGCCGACAGGCTTTATCAGCTTCCCCTCGGCATCATCGGCATCGCCATCGGCACGGTGCTGCTGCCCGAGCTTTCGCGCCACCTCTCTTCGGGCCGCGACGTCGAGGCCCGGGCGTCCCAAAGCCAGGCCCTCCAGCTTTCCATGGTCCTGACCCTGCCCGCCGCAGTCGCGCTCTTTGCGCTGGCCGAACCCATCGTGCGGGTCCTGTTCGAGCGCGGCGCCTTCGATGCGACGGCAACGGTTGCCGTCTCCCACACGCTGATGGGCTTTTCGCTCGGCCTGCCGGCCTTCGTGCTGGTCCGCGTTCTCCAGCCGGGCTTTTTCTCACGCAAGGACACCAGGACCCCGACGCTGATTGCCGGGGTGTCGCTGGTGGTCAACATCGCCATTTCGCTGGCCCTGTTCCCGCACCTCCAACACATCGGCATCGCGCTGGCCACTTCGACCTCCGCATGGGTCAATGTGGGCCTACTCGTCCTGTTCCTGGCCCGGCGCGGCCATTTCCGGCTCGCAGGCGGCGAGGGTCTGACCCTTGCCGGCACGCTCGGCGTCGCCATTGTCATGGGGTTGGCGCTGTGGGGGCTGGCTCTTTTTGCCGGCCCGGTCTTTGCCCCGGGCTTTTTCTTCCCGCTTCAGGCGCTGGCCCTGCTTGCCATCTGCGCTCTGGGCGCCGGGCTTTATTTCGCGCTGCTCCATGTCAGCGGCGTCCAGCCGCTCGGCGCGGTTCTCGGGCGCTTGCGGCGGCGGCGCTGAGGCTCTAAACCCTTGTGCTGCCCGTTTCCGGGCATGTTTCGTCAAACATTAAGGGACCGTAAGTCCAATGCCTTTCACCGATCGCGTCTTTTCCGGCATCAAGCCCTCGGGCGATCTGCATCTCGGCAATTATCTCGGCGCCATCCGCCGTTTCGTGCCGCTGCAGAACGATTTCGAGTGCATCTATTGCGTCGTCGATATGCATGCGATCACCGTCTGGCAGGACCCCGCCGATCTCAAGCGCTGGACCTATGAAATCGCCGCCGCCTATATCGCGGCCGGCGTCGATCCTTCCGCCCACATCATCTTCAACCAGTCCCAGGTTGCCGAACACGCCGAACTGGCCTGGGTATTCAATTGCGTGGCGCGCATGGGTTGGATGAGCCGCATGACCCAGTTCAAGGACAAGGCGGGCAAAAATTCCGAAAACGTCTCGCTGGGCCTGTTCGCCTACCCTTCGCTGATGGCCGCCGACATCCTGCTCTATAAGGGTACTCACGTTCCGGTCGGCGAGGATCAGAAACAGCATCTCGAACTCTCCCGCGACATCGCCGCCAAGTTCAATCACGACTTTGCCCCCTCGATCGCCGCCAACGGGCTCGACGAGGCGTATTTCCCGCTCCCCGAACCGGTCATCACCGGCCCGGCCACACGGGTGATGAGCCTGCGCGATGGGACAAAGAAGATGAGCAAGTCCGAATCCGGCTCGGACATGGCCACCATCTATCTGATGGACGACGCCGAAACGATCACCAGAAAGATCAAGAAGGCCAAGTCCGACGCCGACGCGTTGCCCAGTGAAGAAAAGGGCCTGGAAAACCGTCCCGAAGCGGCCAATCTGGTCGGCATCTACGCCGCGCTTTCGGACAAATCGGTCGCCGAGGTGCTGGCCGAATATGGCGGACAAGGGTTCGGCGCCTTCAAGCCCGCCCTTGCCGATCTCGCCGTTTCGGTTCTCGCCCCCCAGGCCGACGAAATGCGCCGGCTGGTCGCCGACCCGGCCCAGATCGAAACCATCCTGCGCAATGGCGCCGACAGGGCCCGCGAGATCGCCGCGAAAACCATGCTCGAAGTCCGCGACATTGTGGGCTTTATTCGCTGAGCACAATTGGACATCATGGAGCCACTTGCGCGCCCATCGCGCGCTGTGGCAGCATCGCCATCCCTAAATCAGCTCCGGACAAAAGCGCTTGCCCGACACCCAGGATCGCTACGACGACGAATACAAACGCAAGTTCCTGGTCGTCGTGGACGAAAGCCCCGAATGCGCCAAGGCGGTCACCTTTGCCGCCCTGCGCGTGCGCCGTACCGGCGGCACAGTGGCCTTGCTCTCGATCATCGAGCCCGACAATTTCCAGCACTGGCTGGGTGTCGAAGAGGTGATGCGCGCCGAGGCCTACGAAAATATCGAAGCGCTGCAGGCCCGCTACGCCGCCAACATCGCCGCCTTCGGTTCGATCAAGGTCGAACGCGTGATTCGCGAGGGCAAAAAGACCGACGCCATCGAGGCCCACATCGCCGAGGACCCCGCCGTCGCCATTCTCGTGCTCGCGGCCGCGGATTCCTCGGAAGGCCCCGGCCCTCTCGTTGCCTCGATCGCCGCACGCGGCGCCAACGCGTTCCGCGTTCCGGTCACCGTGGTTCCCGGCACCATTTCGGACGCCGATCTCGCCGCATTGTGCTGAATGGGGTCATGCCCGCTGGTGTAGCGGCCTATCCCGGCCCTGGACCCAGCCCCGTCAAACCCACCCGCTGTCACCCCGGCCTTCGCCCGGGATGACGATGGTGGAAGATGCCACCCCCGCGCCGCCGCACCCTCCCAGCCTCTTGCATTTGTCTGCAAAAGGATTATCTTCCAAACCAACTTGGAATAATTCTAAAGAGCCTCGAGAGGCGGAAAAATGTTCATCCAGACCGAAGCTACCCCCAATCCGGCAACGCTCAAATTCCTCCCCGGCCGCGACGTGCTGCCCGGCGAACCGCGCGATTTCCGCGACGCCGATATGGCCCGCAACTCCCCGCTCGCTTCGGCCCTGTTTTCCGTCGATGGTGTTTCGGGTGTGTTTCTGGGCTCCGATTTCGTATCGGTGACCAAGGACGAACCCATTGATTGGGCGCACATAAAGCCCGCCATTCTGGGCGCCGTCATGGAACATTTCATGAGCGGCAAGCCCATTCTCGCCGAAGGCGCAGCGTCCGAGCCTGTCGATACGGGCGATGAATTTTTCGAAGATGATGACGCCGAAACCGTCGAAGTCATCAAGGAACTCCTCGCTACCCGCGTCCGCCCCGCAGTCGCCATGGACGGCGGCGACATTACCTTCAAGGGGTATAAGGAAGGCACGGTCTTCCTGCACATGCAGGGCGCCTGCTCGGGCTGCCCGTCATCGACCGCGACGCTCAAATCGGGCATCGAAAACCTGCTGCGTCATTTCGTTCCCGGCGTTGAACAGGTTCAGCAGATCTAAAAACCTGCGTTCAAATCATACCAATAGGCCTCACGCCTTACGGGGCTGCCAACGCAGCCACACAAAAACCCCGCAAGCCCAAACCGCTTGCGGGGTTTTTCGTTTCGGCCTATCGAAACCGCCATGAGCACGCCCGTCACCCTTGCCATTGATACAGCCCGCGACCGCCTGCAACTGGCGCTTGTCTTGTCGAACGGCACCCTGGAAACCGAAATTCGCGACATCGCAAAGGGTCACGCCGAAATCATCTTCGGCGCCATCGGGACGCTTCTGGACCGGTGCGGGCTGACCTATAACGCCCTCAGTCGCATTGCGGTTTCCACCGGCCCCGGCTCGTTTACCGGCCTGCGCATCGGCCTTTCGACAGCCCGAGGGCTCGGCCTTGCGCTCGATATCCCGGTCATCGGCATCCCCTCTCTGCTCGCCCTTTCGCTCTCGCGCCAGGGGCCGTGCGAATTGATCGTCGATGCCAAGCGCGGCGAAGCCTATCGCCAGAGCTTTTCGGCCCCCGGCAAGCCACGTGACAAGGCAGACCTCGTCGATCTCAAACAGATCCTCCAGGTCGCCGCCCGCACAACGCCGGACGATCCGATGATCGATATCGCGCGTATGGCCGCTTTTGCCTCCCGCGCGCGCGCCATCGATTTCCCCCCCGATCCCACCTATATCCGCGCCGCCGACGCCAAACCCCAGCTCGGCTTCGGGGTGGCACGCAAATGAATTTCTGGACGGCCCCCAACGGCCTGCACATCGCGCGCGGCGAAACCCGCGACGCTGCCGCTCTGGCAAAACTGCATGCCCAGGGCTTTTATCGCGGCTGGCCCACGTCCGATTTCGCAGCCTATCTTGCCGATCCCAAAACCACCCCCGCCTATATCGCAACCGACGCCAAACGCATCATTTCCGGCTTTGCCATGCTGCGCATTTCCGGCGACGAGAGCGAATTGCTCACCATAGCGGTGGATCCCAGAAAACGCAGCCGCGGTCTCGGGCGCGCGCTGCTTGGCGCGGCCTTTGCCGATCTGGCCATGAGCCCGGTCAGAACGCTCTTTCTCGAAGTCGATGAAACCAACGCGCCGGCCATCGCGCTCTATCGGCGCTTCGGCTTTGCCGATATCGGCACCCGCAAGGGCTATTACCCGAAGCCCGATGGCAGCGCCGCCACCGCCCTTGTCATGGCCGCGCCGATCGGCTAACCCGATCACCTATCGGCACAGATGCGCGAGGCGGGCATGGGCAACGAGCCTTTCACCGAAGCAACGCTTGAAGAGCAATGCGTGACGCGCAACATGCGCATGACCGACCAGCGCCGGGTGATCGCCCGCGTCCTCGAAGCGGCCACAGACCACCCCGACGTCGAAGAGCTCTACCGCCGCGCCTCGGCCATCGATCCGCGCATTTCGCTCTCCACGGTCTATCGGACCGTCAATCTGTTCGAGGAAGCGGGGCTTGTCACCAAGCACGATTTCAAGGACG
This sequence comes from Pelagibacterium nitratireducens, assembly GCF_037044555.1. Taxonomy (NCBI): domain Bacteria; kingdom Pseudomonadati; phylum Pseudomonadota; class Alphaproteobacteria; order Hyphomicrobiales; family Devosiaceae; genus Pelagibacterium; species Pelagibacterium nitratireducens. The sequence goes on along the minus strand of NZ_CP146275.1, from coordinate 22,197 downwards.
GCCGCGCCCGGTTCGAGCAGATCCCCGACGAACACCACGATCATCTGATCGACATCCGCTCGGGCAAGGTCATCGAATTCCGCAACGAAGAGATCGAGGCCATTCAGGAAGTGATCGCCAAAAAGCTCGGCTACAAGCTTGTCGACCACCGCCTCGAACTTTACGCAATTCCCCTGAAGGACAAGACCAGGGACAGCTAGAGCGTGTCCAGCATAAGTGGAGCGGTTTTTGCAGTTCGGACGCGCGAGAAAACCAGGGTTTAGAGCCAAGGATTTGAGTCAATCAAATCCTGAACGGCTCTAGGGAGAGCCCCGTGGCCCTGCGCCTTGTGTTTTTTGGGCTTGTCGTCCTGCCCTTCACCCTTTTGGGCCTGCCGATCCAGTTTGTGATCGTGCGAACGGGCCTGCCGGGCTGGCAATTTCTGCCTTCGATCTTTTTCAAGCTCCTCGCTTTCACTCTGGGCCTGCGCGTGGCGCTGGCCGGTCAACCGCTGGCAAAGGGCCCCGTTCTCGTCGTCGCCAACCATATTGGCTGGCTCGATATCATCGCCGTCGCCAGCAAAGTCCCGGTGAGCTTCGTTGCCAAGTCCGATGTGGCCCGCTGGCCCCTGATCGGCACCCTGGCCAGAATGCACAAAACCGTCTTCGTCGACCGCGCCCGCCGCACCGACACCCGCCGCACCGCGGCCGAAATGAGCGCCCGCATCGCCCAAGGGGTTCCCGTGCTGTTGTTTGCTGAAGGCACCTCCGGCATCGGCACCCATGTGCTGCCGTTCCGTTCGGCCCTTGTCGGCGCCGCCCCAAAGGACGGCGCGAGCATCCAGCCCCTCGCCATCGCCTATACCAAAATCTCCGGCCTCCCCCTCTCGCGGTCCGAACGCCGCCAGATCGCCTGGATCGGCGATATGGGTATCACGGACAATCTCGCCGCCATCCTCGGATCGGGCCCCAAGGATGTGGTTCTCGCCTTCGGCGCGCCCATACCCGCCACGATCGATCGCAAACTTGTCGCAAAACGGGCCCAAACCACTGTCCGGCGCATGCTCAACGCCCTCAATCGCGCTGACCCTTTGCCAAGAGATGGGGAAGTGGTGTAAACCGCGCCCATGAGCGACAAACAGCCAGATCTCCCCAACGCCAAGAAGGTCTTCATCAAGACCTATGGCTGCCAGATGAACGTCTATGACAGCGATCGGATGACCGACGCGCTGGCCCCGCACGGCTATACGCCGACCTCGGAGATGGGCGAGGCCGATCTGGTGCTTTTGAACACCTGCCACATCCGCGAAAAGGCCGCCGAAAAGGTCTATTCCGAACTCGGCCGCATCCGCGATTTCCGAAATGAGCGCGAGCCCGGCGCCAAAAAAATGCTGATCGGGGTGGCCGGCTGCGTGGCCCAGGCCGAGGGCGAGGAAATCATGGCCCGCGCCCCGGCGGTGGACCTGGTCTTTGGCCCGCAATCCTATCACCGCCTGCCCGAACTTCTCTCGAAGGCGCAAAACGGCCGGGTCATCGACACCGATTTCCCCGAGGAAGACAAATTCGCCCATCTTCCGGCGCCAAAAAAGGAAGTGACCATTTCCCGCGGCCTGACGGCATTTTTGACCGTTCAGGAAGGGTGCGACAAATTCTGCTCGTTCTGCGTCGTCCCCTATACGCGCGGCGCTGAAGTCTCCCGCCCCGTCGCACAGGTTCTCGCCGAGGCGCGCGGGCTGGCCGATGCCGGGGTGCGCGAAATCACCCTTCTGGGCCAGAACGTCAACGCCTATCACGGGTTGGATGGAAACGGTCACAGCGTCAGCCTGGGCGCGCTCTGCCACATGCTGGCCGAAATCGATGGCATCGAGCGCATCCGCTATACCACCTCGCACCCGCGCGACATGGATGACGAACTGATCGCCGCCCACCGCGATCTGCCCCAGTTGATGCCCTATCTCCATCTGCCGGTGCAGTCGGGCTCGGATTCGATCCTCAAAGCCATGAACCGGCGCCACACCGCTGCCGAATATTTCGAGATCATCGACCGCATTCGCGCCGCCCGCCCCGATATGGCGCTCTCGGGCGATTTCATCGTCGGTTTCCCCGGTGAGACCGATGCCGATTTCGAAGCGACAGTGGATATGGTCAGAAAGATCGGCTACGCCTCGGCCTTCTCGTTCAAATATTCCACCCGCCCGGGCACGCCGGGCGCGCAGATGGACAATCAGATCGAAGAACACGTCAAGGCCGAGCGCCTCGAAGTGCTGCAGGCCGAAATCACCCGCCAGTCGCAAAAATTCAACGCCGGCTGTGTGGGCATGACCTTGCCGGTGCTCATCGAAAAGCCCGGCCGCAATCCCGGTCAGGTGGCGGGCCGCTCGCCCTATCTGCAGGCGGTCCATATCAGTGCCGATCAAAGCCTGATCGGCCAGATCCTGCCGGTCGAAATCATCGCTCAGGCAAAAAATTCGCTCGAAGGCACAATTGTCACAGCGGATCGAATCGCGGTCTGATAGCCTTACCCTTGTTAAGAGTCGCAACGCTGCCTTGGAGCTCCCGCGTTTGACACGGAATTTGCGGTCGCAACCCGACCAGTCCGCCGCCGCCCATCTCGAACTGGCGTTCGAAGACAATCGGCTCGTCTCCCAATTGTATGGCGAATTCGACCAGAACCTGGCGCTCATCGAGCAGCGCTTGGGGGTCCAGGCCAATTCGCGCGGCAATCATGTGATGTTGCGCGGTGGCGCCAACGCCGTCGACCAAGCGCGCCGAGCGCTTGAATCGCTCTACGACATGCTCGAAGAGGGCAAGGCCGTCGGCCCCGCCGATGTGGATGGCGTCATCCGCATGGTTCAGTCCGAGGACAGCCAGCTCTCGCTCCCCACGCTCGAAAAGCGCGGCAAGGTGCGCATGGCCCAGATCGCCACGCGCAAGGCCACCATCGTCGCCCGCAATCCGGCCCAGGATGGCTATATTCGCGCCATGGACCGCTTCGAGATGGTGTTCGGCGTCGGCCCCGCGGGCACCGGCAAGACCTATCTCGCCGTCGCGCATGCGGCGACCCTTCTCGAGCGCGGCGAAATCAATCGCATCATCCTCTCCCGCCCCGCCGTGGAAGCGGGCGAGCGTCTCGGCTTTCTGCCCGGCGACATGAAGGAAAAGGTCGATCCCTATCTCCGGCCCCTTTACGACGCGCTCTACGACATGATGCAGCCCGAAGTGGTCGAGCGCTGCATAGCGTCCGGGGCCATCGAAGTGGCTCCGCTCGCCTTCATGCGCGGGCGCACCCTGGCCAATTCCGCCGTCATTTTGGACGAGGCCCAGAACACCACTTCGATGCAGATGAAGATGTTTCTGACCCGGCTGGGTGAAAATTCGAAAATGATCATCACCGGCGATCCCACCCAGGTCGATCTGCCGCGTGGCGAAAAATCGGGGCTGGTCGAGGCCCTCCATCTTCTCTCCGATGTCGAAGGCATTCACACGACGCGCTTTACCGACAAGGACGTTGTGCGCCACGCTCTGGTTGCGCGCATCGTGCGGGCCTATGAAGGCGCAACCGGCAAGAGCCCGGCCTCCGAAGGAAAGCTCGAGGTTTGACGCCCGAACTGTCCGTCGAGATCAATCTCGAGGCCGGGGACTGGCCGCAAACCCTCCAGCCCCTCGCCGAAACGGTCCTCGGTGCGGCGCTGGAAAATTCGGGCTTTGCAATCGATGGCCCCTGCGAAATCTCGGTGCTCTTGACCGACAATCGCTCCCAGCAGGCGCTCAACCGCGAGTGGCGCGGCAAGGACAAGCCGACAAATGTGCTCTCGTTTCCCGCGCTCGAGGCCGACGATCCCATAGAAGGTCTTCTGGGTGACATATCGCTCGCTTATGAGACATTGGTGGCCGAAGCCGACGATCTCGAAAAGCCTTTTGAGCACCATTTCGCCCATCTTCTGGTGCATGGAATGCTCCATGTTTTGGGCTATGACCACGAAACCGAAGACGAAGCCCTTGCCATGGAGGCAAGAGAAACAGATATTATGGAGCTGCTGGGGTATCCAGACCCCTATGATGGTCAGGTTCTTTTGAACGACTGATCTTTGCGCAACAAGATACGGAGTGCCGACGGTTGGGCCGAAAAAACAAACGCCCGCCGCACCCCAAATGACCGATAGCGATCAATCTAGCGCCGCGGCGCGCCGGCCGCATCGCCCTGAGGGCGACCAGACACAGTCAACTTCAAGCGACAACAAGCCATCGCTATGGGCGCGGATTCGTGCCCATCTGCCGGGCAGACCCGCGTCCTTGCGCACCGATCTCAAGGAAGCGCTCGAGGGCCCGTTCCTGTCCACCGACACGACATTTTCCGCATCCGAGCGTGCCATTTTGCAAAATGTGCTCAAGCTCGGCGAATTGCGCGTCGAGGATGTCATGGTGCCCCGCGCCGATATCGAGGCCGTCGATTCCAGCGTCAATGTCGGCTATGTCATCGACCGCTTCCGCCAGGTCGGCCATTCGCGCATGCCCGTCTATGAGGAGAGCCTCGACAATGTCGCGGGTATGATTCACATCAAGGACGTACTTGAAAAGGTCACCGAGCCGGCCAAATCGGCCGCCCCGACCGCCGGCAATGGCTCGAACGGCCACAACACTCAAAGCCCGGTCAAATTCGTCACCCCGACGCTCAAACAGCGCATCGGCAAGCTCGACCTGGTGCGCAAGGTGCTCTTCGTGCCCCCCTCGATGCCCGTAACCGATCTTCTGGCCTCCATGCAGGCCACCCGCATGCATATGGCGGTGGTGATCGACGAATATGGCGGCACCGACGGGCTGGTCACCATCGAGGATCTGCTCGAAGCGGTGGTTGGCGACATCGAGGATGAGCATGACGAGAGCGAAGCTTCGATGCTGCGCACGGTCGATGAGGACAGTTTCATCGCCGATGCCCGCGTGGAGCTTGTCGATCTGATCGAGGCCATCGGCTCCGATTTCGATCCCGGTGAATATGCCGAGGAAGTCGATACTCTGGGCGGGCTCATGGTGGCCATGCTCGGCCGCGTGCCGGTACGGGGCGAAGTGGTCTCCAAGCTCAAGGGCTTTGAATTCGAGATCACCCGCGCCGATGCCCGCCGGGTCAAGCAGGTCCGCATCACCCGCCGCCGCCGCAAGCAGCGGCTGTTGATCGCCGGTCCCAAGAGCGAGAGCCCGTCACATCCCGAACCTGAAAACCAGCAGGCGGCGGAATAGTGCGCTTCCGGCAAAAGTGGATGCCACTTTTGCCGGAAGGACGATGCAAAAAAGGGCTTATTTGGCCGCTAGCGCGGCTTTGAGCCTTTCGATCATCTCTTCCCGCTCTGAATCCGATTGCGCGGCACGCAGCGCGTCTGACAGCGCAATCATCAGTTCGGCATAGCCATTGTGCCAGTCATGACCGATCTGGCTGGTTTCGATCCGCCCGGTGCCTGTCGCCACGATCCGGCTGGTGCCGCCAGCTTGCAACGCCACCCGGTCATCGAGCTCTGGAGCGATGATCTGGTCGCCGGCCAGCCCCAACGCCATGGCCGCTTTGCGCAGCGCAGCCCGTTCTTCGTCCTCGCCATGGGTCAGAAACAGCGTCCCATGGATGGGCAGCCGCCCCTTGATCCAGGCGATGAGTTCGGAATGATCGGCATGGGCCGAATAATTGTCGATCGAGCGGATTTTGGCGCGGACTGGGACTTGCGATCCGTGAATGGTCACCTCCCTGGCCCCCGACTGGATAACCTGCCCCAGAGAGCCGCGCGCCTGATGGCCGACGAACAGCACCGTCGCATTGTGGCGGATCAGATTGTTGCGCAAATGGTGCTTGATCCGCCCCGCATCGGCCATGCCCGAGGCCGAAATGATAATGGCGCCGCCGGCAATCATGTTGATTGCCTTGGACTCCTCGACGCTCTCGGTGATCGAAAAGCGTGGATTGTTGAACAATTGCTCGGGGGAAAGTTCGAGATCGTCGAACTCGTGGGCGTATCGGGCAAAGACCTGCGTTACCCGCCGCGCCAGTGGGGAGTCGAGAAACACCCGCTTGGGACTGATCGTCCCGTCTTCGATCAGCGTCCCGATATCGTGCAGCAATTCCTGACTGCGCTCCACGGCAAAGGCCGGGATCACCAGATTGCCGCCGCGGTCCAGCGCCGCGTTGATTTCCTCAGCCAGCGCCGCGCGGCGTGTTTCCAGCGTGTAATCGGCCCGTTCGCGCCCGCCGTAGGTTGATTCGCAAATCACATAGTCGAAATCGGAAGGGGCGCCTGGCTTGAGATAGAAAACCTTTTCGTCAGGCCCCAGATCCCCCGAAAACAACAAGCGCACCGGCTTGCCGTTGTCCTCGACCTCGATTTCGATGGAAGCCGACCCAAGGATGTGCCCGGCATTCCAGAACCGCGCCCGAACTCCCGGTCCGGGCTCTATCCATTCGCCGTAGGGATGATCGGACCGGTGTTTGAGCGCCTCCTCGGCATTTGCCAAGGTATAGAGGGGCGGCACGGGCGCTTCGCCCCGGCGCCGGCGCTTCTTGTTTTCGCGCTCAGCCTCGCTTTCCTGGATGCTCGCCCCATCGGCCAGAAGATATTCGATCAGCCCATTGGTCGCCGCCGTTGCGTGCAGCGGCCCGCGATATCCCTTGGCATACAGTCGCGGCACCAGCCCCACATGGTCGATATGGGCATGGGTCAAAAGGACGAAATCGATCGCTCCCGGATCAAACGGGAACGGCTTTTCGTTGAGCTCGCGCTCGGTCTTGGTGCCCTGAAACAGTCCGCAATCGACAAGAAAGTTGCCCCTGTCGTGGACGATCCGGTAGCACGACCCCGTAACGGTGCCCGCCGCACCGTTAAAGCTCAGCTCGACGGCCATGGAGGTCTCCTGGGATGGTCTGAGTAACGATCAGCGCGGAGCGCGCTTGGCGAGAATGCGTTGCAGCGTGCGCCGGTGCATGTTGAGCCGCCGCGCCGTCTCCGAAACATTGCGGTCGCAAAGCTCATAGACCCGCTGGATATGCTCCCAGCGCACACGGTCCGCCGACATGGGGTTTTCGGGGGCCTCGGGCTTGATATCGTCCTCGCCGGCCAAAAGCGCCTTGACGATATCGTCGGCGTCGGCCGGCTTGGCGAGATAATCTACGGCCCCCAGTTTGACCGCCGTGACGGCGGTGGCAATATTGCCATAACCGGTCAGAACCACGGCACGGGCGTCGGGCCGGTTTTCGTGCAGCGCCTGAACCACGGTCAGCCCGTTTCCGTCCTCGAGCCGCAGATCGACCACCGCAAAGGCCGGACTGTTGGCTTTGACCGCCGCCAGCCCGCCAGCCACCGTATCGGCGATCGAAACGATAAAGCCGCGCTTGTCCATCGCCCTTTCGAGCCGGGTCAGGAAGGGCTTGTCGTCGTCGACCAGCAGCAGGGTGCGCTCGGTGTCGGGAAGCTCGGAAATCTCTGTCATTGGCCTTGATCCTCTCGCGTCTTGCTTATGGCCAATTGTGGCGAAAACGTCAAAAGCTTACACACAAGATACCTCATACGTCGCGTGCGGCATTTCGGACCAGGGTGTCACGCGGCCAGCTGATTTCCACACAGGCATGCCCGTTTGCCCGGGCATTGAAGAATTTGAGCGTCGCGCCGGTCCGCTCCAGAAGCGTCTTGGCAATGAACACGCCCAATCCCAGCCCGCCCCCGCCATCGGGTTGGCGCGGATCGAACCGGTCTTTCGTCCTTGTTGTCAGATAGGGTTCCCCGAGCCGGCTTAAAAGGTCCGGCGGAAATCCCGGTCCGTCGTCCATGATGGCGATCATCACCCGCCGCCCGTCCCAGACGGCCCGGATCGTCACCTCAACCTTTGCGAACTGCACGGCATTTTCGATCAGATTGCCCAGCCCGTAGAGCAGCGCCACATTGCGCGCGATCACCGGCTCGTCCTGCTCAGCCCGGGTCTGGGCCAGATTGATCGATTTGCCCTCGACCAGCGCCGGCCCTTCATGGGCCTTGGCCAGCTCGGCCACGATGTCGGACAGTGTCGCGCTGTCGAAAAGGTCCGATCCCGATGGCCGCAGGTTTCGCAATTTTCCCAATATCGCCCGGCAGCGCGCCACCTGATCCATGATGAGATCGAGATCTTCGGCCAGCTCCCCTTCCCCATGGTCGCGCCGGATTTCCTTGGCCGCCAGCGCAATGGTGGCCAGCGGGGTGCCCAGCTCATGGGCGGCGGCCGCCGCCAGCCCGTCGAGCGCCGAAAGCTGTTGCTGGCGCGACAGGGCCAACTCGGTGATGGTCAGCGCATCGACAAGCTGGCGGGCTTCATGAGCCACCTTGTTGGTGTACCCGGCGACAAACCCCACAGCGCACAGGATCGCAATCCACACCCCGGTGAGATAGATGCGTGGCGGCTCGAAACTGACCCCTTCGATCCACGGCAAGGGCATGTGAAACAAAGCCAGCGCGCTAGCGATCGCAATGACCAGCGTGCCCACCCAGATCGTTTCGCGCGAAGCCAGCGTCGAAGCGGAAACCGAAACCGGCGCGAGCAGCAATATGGCAAACGGATTGCCCAGCCCGCCGGTGAGATAAAGCAGCCCTCCGAGTTGCAGACTGTCATAGGCAAGCTGCAGGAATGCCAGCCGGGTCGAGGGCCGGTGACCCGGCCCGTAGCGGATCAACAGCCCCGCATTGACCAGCACCGAAAGCGCGATCAGCAACAGGCACGCCCCCAGCGGCACGTCGTAGCCCAGCCCGTAGCGCACGACCACAACGGTGATCAGCTGGCCCGAAATGGCCAGCCAGCGCAAAAGCACGAGCGTTTCAAGCCGCATGGGATTGGCGCTGCGCGCCGGCGCCGGAGCGCTGGACTGTGTGATTTCGCTCATTTTTTTGTCTCTCCGGGCGGGTCTATGGGCACTCTATATCAGTTTTCAAGAGCGATAAATTTATGCGCTAACCCTTGATGCGGGCGCCGGCGACCCCAAGTTTTGTTGTGTTCGAGACTGGAGAGACCGCAACATGAACAGTGCAATTATCAAACCCGCATGGTCCCCGCTAACCATCGCTTTGATGGTTCTGGGCTTTATCATCTTCTGGCCGCTAGGCATGGCCGTCCTCGCCTACATTTTATGGGGCGAATATATGGGCGGCAGCCGTGAAAAGGCTGAAAGCTGGATCGCCGGCCAGAAGTCAAACTTCAAATCCCGCGGCTGTGGCCCGCGCCACTATCGCGCTTCGGCCACCGGCAATGCCGCCTTCGACGAGTATCGCGACGAGCAGCTCAAGCGCCTCGATGAGGAACGCCGTAAACTCGAAGAAGACCGCCAGGCGTTCGAAGAACACCTCGCCAATCTGCGCAAGGCGCGTGATCGCGAAGAGTTCGACCGCTTCATGCGGGACCGCAATGCCCCCCGCCACGACGACAACCGCAATGACGATGGCGGCGAGCGTCAGGGGTACTAAACCAGACAGATCGCCGGCCCAGGGGCCGGTGATCGCCCTCAAGAGTTCCCTTCGGCCGGTGGATTGTTCCCCCTCCCTTTGGTCCCCGGCCGCGCCTTGGGCCGCCTCCGCCCAAGGCACCCTTTGATCGCGCTTTGAAAAACAGGCCGCCTCCGCCTGTCCAAAAGCGCGATACGATAAGAAGCGGCACGCTCCTTTCCGACGTGCCGCTTCTTTTTTGTTTTGTCAGCTCGGCCAGCCTGCATAATGGCGCCCGCGATTCCCTTTTCTGCCAAAGAGACAATGGATGGGGCTGCCCCGCCTTTTTGCCCGAACCGCGATCCCTGAAACGACCGAGCTCGTCATCGCGTCCGGTCCGGTTACAGTAGCCGTGCGGGTCAACGCCCGGGCCCGGTCCTATCGCTTGAGCGTTTCGGCGCGGGGAGAGCCGGTTCTGACTGTGCCGCGCGGCGGGCGCTGGCCCGAGGCGCAAGCCTTTCTCGAGCGCAACACCGGCTGGCTATCCGCCCGGCTCAGCCGCATCCAGAGCCCTTACGCACTCGCCCCCGGCGCCATCATTCCCCTGCGCGGCAGCCCCCACCGCCTGGTCGGCCTCAGCCGGCTACGCGGTCTCGTCACCGTCGTCAACGAGGGCGACGAGCCACAATTGCACGTGCCCGGCGGCCCCGACCACATGCGCCGCCGCCTTGTAGACTGGCTCAAGAAAGAGGCTCGCCACGATCTTGAGACCGCCTGCACCCGCCACGCGCAAAATCTGGGCGTGACGGTTTCTGCCATCACCCTGCGCGATCAATCGACCCGCTGGGGATCGTGCTCGTCCTCTGGCAGCCTCAATTTCAACTGGCGCCTGATCCTCGCCCCACCCGACGTTCTCGATTACGTCGCCGCCCATGAGGTGGCCCACATTCTCGAAATGAACCATCGGCCGGTCTTCTGGCGCACCGTCGCGAAAACGTGTCCCCATTACGAGCGCCCCAAAGCCTGGCTCAAGGCCAATGGCGCAGCGCTGATGGCGCTCTGAACAACGCCCCAGGCCGCAACAAAAAAGCCCGGGCATAAACCCGGGCTTTCTCAAACGTCCAGCGCCGCCGATCCTACTCGCCAAACAGCCCGTTGAGCAGGCCGCCGATCCCGTCATCGGCCGGGACCGCCACGGGCTGCTGCTGTTGCGGCTGGATCTGTTGTTGGGGCAACGGGGCAGGCTGCTGACCCGGCTGACCCTGGATCTGGTCGATCGTGACGGGCGTTCCGGTCGCCGGCATGGTGTCCTGCATCGGCACCGCCACGCGGTCCTGGAGCTTGACATAATTGCCAGGCAGCGCCGCGCTCTGCAGGCCCTCATGGGCTTCGGCCATGATGTCGCGCCAGATCTGGGCCGGTATCTGTCCGCCGAACACCCGGGTCGGGGTGTCGTCGTCATTGCCCAGCCACACGCCGCCCACAAGGCTTGCGGTGTAACCGACAAACAGCGCGTCGCGGTTGCGCTGGGTCGTACCGGTCTTGCCGGCCATCGGCCAGTTGCCCAGTTGCGCCCGCGTGCCCGTTCCGGCCTGAACGCCGGTCTGGAGCATGTCGTTCATCATGCCCACCTGCTCATCGGTCAGGATACGGCCCGGTCCGGCTGGCGTTTCTTCAAACAGCACTTCGCCATCGGTTGTGGTGATCCGCGTGATCACATTGGGCACCACCCCATAACCGCCATTGGCAAACGGGGCATAGGCGCTCGTCAACTCGAGCAGCGAGACTTCCTGAGTGCCCAGCGCGATCGAGGGCACCGGCTGGAAATTGGTGGAAAAGCCCATCCGATAGGCCGTCTCCACCACATTTTCTGGCCCGATATCGATGGCCAGGCGCGCCGATACCGTGTTGATGGAAAAGGCCAGCGCGTCGCGCAACAGCACCGGCCCGACATAGCGGCCATTGGAGTTTTCCGGCTGCCAGCCCTCATAGTCGAGCGGCTCGTCCACCATCAGCGTGTCGGGCGTATAGCCCTGCTGCAGGGCGGCAAGATAGACAAAGGGCTTGAAGGCCGATCCCGGCTGACGACGCGAGGTCACGGCGCGGTTGTAGCTCGATTGGCTGTAATCGACCCCGCCCACCAGGGCACGCACCCGGCCTTCGGTGTCCATGGCCACAAAGGCCGCCTGGGAAAAGTCCAGGTCCTCGCCCTGTGAGGCGACGGCTTCCTTGATGACGAATTCGGCCTGCTTTTGCATGTCCCAGTCCAGCGTGGTCGAAACCACGACGTCCTCGTTCACCTCGCCCAGATAGTCGTTCATGAGCGATTCCACCCAGTCCGCGACGTAATATTCGGTGCCCGCCACCCGCTCGGTGGTGATGTTGGCATCCATGTTCTGGGCAGCGGCATGGGCCTCCTGCTCGGTGATGTAGCCCTCACGCACCATGTTGGCCAGCGCCAGCCGCTGCCGCTCGGCGGCCCGGTCGGGATGGGTGCGCGGGTTGTAATAGCTCGGCGCGGGCAGAATGCCGGCCAGCATGGCCGCCTGACCCAGCGAGAGATTGCGCGCCGAAATGCCGAAATAGGTTTGCGCCGCAGCTTCGATTCCGGTCGAACCCGACCCGAAATGCACGCGGTTGAGATAAAGCTCCAGGATCTGGTCCTTGGAATAGTTCTGTTCCAGCCACACCGCCAGAAGCGCTTCCTGCACCTTGCGGCCAAGCGTCTGGTCGGGGGTCAGAAACAAATTCTTGGCAACCTGCTGGGTGATGGTGGAGGCGCCGCGGGTGATGCCGCCCGCGCGGATCATTTCGATCCCCACCGAGGCCAGCCCGATCGGATCGACCCCGAAATGGCTGTAAAAGCGTCTGTCTTCGCTCGCCACCACGGCCTGGCCCACATAGGGCGGCAATTCGTGGATGCCCACGGCCTCCCCGCCGGTCTGCCCCCGATTGGTCAAAAGCTGCCCGTTGGACGCCAGAACCCGAATATTGGGCGGACGCTGGGGCACTTCCCAGGTGGAGGACGATCCCAGATCCTGCCCGTAATAGACAACGATTCCGGCCACCGCGACGCCGCCCAAAAGCAGCATCGTGAAGCAGAAATACGCAAATCCCACGATAAACCGCATCCCGCCCGAGCGCTTTTTCTTCACCTTGCGGTTCTGCGGCCGGCGGGGTTTGCCACCCTTGGGCCCATTGGAGCCTGATCCGGCCTGCGCGCGCTGGCCCCTGGCCTTGCGCTGCGGGCCGCCATCGACGCGATCATCGGGAGAGAGACGAAGATCCATCAAAGATCACTTTCGAGCATGGTCGTGAAAAATCGACGCGCGCCATCGTCCGGGCGCAAACGCGATGCCTACCGCTATCGCGTTCAATTGTGGCGCGTTTATGTGAATTTTTCCACTCTTACCCGCCAGTGTGGCAGCACGGCAACGGTTTTTGCCTAACCGGGGGGAGAGGGTCGCAATTTGTTCCGGCATCGATTGCCGAATGGCCTTTTCAGGAAGGCCCGCTCTCGCGGATGCCCGGATTTCAGATCGAGGAAACGATCGTCGCAGGCTGTGCCGCCTTTAGCAAAAAATGTGGTCTCTATGTCGATCCCGGCGCAATTGCCGCCCATGCCAAGCAGATTGCGTCGCTAAACCTCGAGGCCACCAGGACCGGCGTGACATTCTCGGCAAGCAAACCCATCCCCGATGACCTCGTCGAGAAACTGGCCGTCAGTTCGCGCGGCGAAAAGGGATTTTAAACGGTCCTGCGCAATCGAGAATTCGGCTCGCAACACTGTTTCTCAAGGCCATAACGCTGGAAAAACATCTTCGTTTGCACGCGTCTGCGCGTTCAGCGTATCTTTTTGTGAAGCGGTGCTTCTGTTCGATGATGGGTGGCAAGCAATGCCAGCCACCCATTGTCTGTCAGATCCAGTCCGGGACCATGCCGCCGGCGTAGCGCGCACCGAAAGCGCCGTCCGGCAGGATAGTTGCGATGCGGACCAGATCATCGGTCGACAACGTTAAATCCGCAGCGGCCAGGTTTTCCTCGAGACGTTCGATCCGGCGCGTTCCGGGGATCGGCACGATGTCGTCGCCCTGGGCCAGGAGCCAGGCCAGCGCCAGCTGAGACACCGTTATGCCCTTGGTCTGGGCCAGCTCGCCAAGCTGGCGGACGGCATCGAGGTTCTTTTCAAAATTGCCTGGTTGCCAGCGTGGATCAAAGCGCCGCATGTCGTCCTCCTCATATTCTGCCGAAGGCTTTACGGACCCGGTGAGAAAGCCACGGCCAAGCGGCGAATAGGCGACAAATCCAATGCCCAGTTCACGCGTGGTGGGCAGGACCGCTTCGACGTCGCGTTCAAAAACCGAATATTCGGTCTGCAGGACCGTCACCTTCTGCACGGCATGGGCCTTGCGGATGGTCTGCGGCCCAGCTTCGCTGAGGCCGAAATACTTGACCTTGCCTTCGGCGATCAGGTCCCTGACGGTCCCGGCAACGTCTTCGATCGGCACATCGGGATCGACGCGGTGCTGGTAGAGAATGTCGATATGGTCGACACCAAGATAGCGAAGGCTGTTTTCGGTCACTTTGCGAATATGGTCAGGCTGGCTGTTGGTGCCGTAATTGCCATTGTCGAGGGCAAAGCCGAATTTGGTGGCGATAACGATGTCGTCGCGAAAGCCCTCTACCGCCTTTCCGATGAATTTCTCGTTCTCGCCCCAGCCATAGAGTTCGGCGGTGTCAAACAAGGTAACGCCCATCTCATAGGCGTGCTTGATCAGGTCCGGGCCCGCTTGCGTGTCGGCCGCGCCATAAGCGAGGTGAAATCCCATGGCGCCGTAGCCGAGAGCTGACACTTCGGGTCCGTCCTTGCCGAGTCTGCGCTTTTGCATAGCAATATCCTTTCGTGCGTGTACGGGCACAATGTAGGGATGCTCTCGCCAATGCGGATGTCTGATGGTCCCGGATGATTGCCTGATTCTGCCGACCCATTGACCTTTTGAGGCAAGCGCTGTGGAATGGCGCCATGACACAACTTGACGACATTCGCGCCATTGCGCTGCGCCATGCCGGCGCGCCGCACCCGCAGATGCCGCGTCTTCATGCCTATTGCATCGACAACCCGACCGACGCCAATGGCCTGATCTATCAGCCGGTCGTCTGCCTCGTGCTGCAGGGCCGCAAACGCACGTTTATCGGAGATGGAGCGCTCGAATATGGCGCCAGTGATTGCATGGTCGTGGCGGCCGAGCTGACGGCGATGGGACAGGTCTGCGAAGCCTCGACCGACGAGCCCTTTGTGGCGCTCAATCTCTTTCTCGATCCTGCGGTGATTTCGACGATCCTGCTCGACATGAACGCGCTCGCCGAGCCTGCCATCGGCTCGGGCTTCGGCGTTGCCAAAGCCGGCCCCGCACTGCTTGATGCGTGGCACCGGCTCGCCAGCCTGCTCGACAGACCTCAGGAAATCCCGGTCCTTGCGCCTCACCTCGAGCATGAACTGATGTTTCGTCTGCTGATGGGACCGCATGGTGCATTGCTGCGCCAGATTGCCGGGGCCGACACGCGGCTGTCCCATATTCGCCGGGCGATGGCTTACGTTCGCCACCATTATGCCGACCATCTCAGCATTAGCGCCATGGCGGCGATTGCCGGCATGAGCGTGTCGGTGTTTCATCGCCGTTTCAAGGCGGTGACCGGCGTGAGCCCGCTGCAATATCAGAAGCATGTTCGGCTGCACGAGGCACGCCGGCGCCTCGTGACTGAACATGCCGAGGCCGCGACCGTGGGTTATGCCGTTGGATATGAAAGCGCGTCCCAGTTCTCACGCGAGTACAAAAGGCTGTTCGGTGCTCCGCCGCGTCGTGACGCGGATTCCTTGCAGGCGATTGTTGAAGCCGGTCCATAAAGCCCGGCATCATCGCGTTCGCAAAAGGCGGCAGCTTACCAGATTATGCGCGCGTGCTACCGATGAGCGGCGTGTGGCGGCGAAACCCGCCGCCCGAGCCGCACCCCGACCCCATCAGATATCGAGGTTGGAAACCGCGAGCGCATTGTCCTGGATGAAATCGCGCCGCGGCTCGACAAGATCGCCCATCAGCTGGGAAAAGATCGAATCCGCGTCGTCGGTTTCCCGGATCTGCACCTGCAAAAGCGTGCGCCCGTTCTTGTCCATAGTGGTTTCCCACAGCTGGGAGGCGTTCATTTCGCCCAGCCCCTTGTAGCGCTGCATGGAAACGCCCTTGGCGCCCGCCGCCTGAACGATCGCGAACAGCGAGCGCGGTCCATAGACCTCCTGGTTGATCTCGCGGCGCATCAGCGTCGGAACGCCGCCATAGATCTCGTCGAGCTTGCCGGCCAGATTGCGCAGCTTGCGCGCATCGGCCGAGCCCAGCAGCGCCGCATCGAGCGTGTGGCTCTCGGTCACACCGCGCACCACGCGCGAAAAGATGTATCCGCCCTCGCCGTCCAGGGCGCCTTCCCAGGTGCGCTCGGTCTCGTCCGACATGCGGTTCAGCCGGTTGGCCACCCGGTCGGCCAGTCCCTGGGCGGTCTCGGGAGTGTCCATGACCGCCGGATCGAGCGCGCCGACAACGGCGGCCTGTTCGATCATCTGGCGGTTGTAACGCGCGTTCTGGTTGTCGATCAGATGGTTGAGGTCGCGTGCCTGTTCCACGATCGAAAGCAGATCGGCCCCCGCATGGGTTGTCCCGGCCCGCGTCGTGAGCACCGCATCCTCGACCCCGCCGGCCAGAAGATAATCCTCCCGCGCCCGCTCGTCCTTGAGATACTGCTCGGAGCGCCCGCGCGTCACCTTGTAGAGCGGCGGCTGGGCGATATAGAGGTGCCCGCGCTCGATGATTTCGGGCATCTGCCGGTAAAAGAACGTCAAAAGCAGCGTACGGATATGGGCGCCGTCCACGTCGGCGTCGGTCATGATGATGATCTTGTGGTAGCGGAGCTTGTCGGGGTTGAACTCCTCGCGCCCGATGCCCGTGCCCAAAGCGGTGATCAGCGTACCCACCTGGTCGGACGAAATCATCCGGTCGAACCGGGCGCGTTCCACGTTCAGGATTTTCCCGCGCAGCGGCAGCACCGCCTGGGTAGCCCGATCGCGCCCCTGCTTGGCAGAACCACCGGCCGAATCGCCCTCGACGATAAAGATCTCCGCCTTGGCCGGATCGCGCTCCTGGCAATCGGCGAGCTTTCCCGGAAGCGAGGAGATTTCCAGCGCCGATTTGCGCCGCGTCAATTCCCGCGCCTTGCGCGCCGCTTCACGCGCCGCCGCGGCCTCGGCCACCTTGGTGGCGATGGCCTTGGCTTCAGCGGGATGTTCCTCGAACCACTGGTTGAGCTTGTCGTTGACCACGTTCTCGACCACCGGCCGCACTTCGGACGAGACCAGCTTGTCCTTGGTCTGAGACGAGAACTTGGGGTCCGGAACCTTGACCGACAGCACGCAGGTCAGCCCCTCGCGGGTATCGTCGCCGGTCAGCGAGACCTTTTCGCGCTTGGTGATCCCGCTCTGCTCGGCATAGCCATTGACCTGCCGCGTCAGCGCGCCGCGCAGCCCCGCAAGGTGCGTGCCGCCGTCGCGCTGGGGAATGTTGTTGGTAAAGCACAAGACGTTCTCGTGGTAGCTGTCGTTCCACCACAGCGCCACTTCCACGGTGATCCCGTCCTTTTCCGAAATCAGCGAAATGGGCTTGTCGAGCAGCGCCGATTTGTTCTTGTCGAGATACTGAACGAAGGCCTCGAGCCCGCCCTCATACATCAGGTCGATCTCGACGATCTCGGGATGCCGCTTGTCGCGCAGGATGATGTGGACGCCCGAATTGAGGAACGCCAGTTCGCGCAACCGGTGCTCGAGCGTCTTGAAGTCGAACTCGACCATGGTGAAGGTCTCGCTCGAGGGCATGAAGGTGATTTCCGTACCCGAACGGCCCTCATTGGTGCCCGGCTGCTTGTCTTCGACATAGTCGCCGATCCGCTTGAGCGGCCCGTCGGCCACCCCATGGGTGAAGTTCACCTCGTAGATGCCACCGGCCCGGCGGATCTTGAGCTTGAGCCAGACCGAAAGCGCGTTGACCACCGAAATTCCCACCCCGTGCAAACCGCCCGAGACCTTGTAGGAATTCTGGTCGAATTTCCCGCCCGCATGAAGCTGGGTCATGATCACTTCGGCCGCCGAAATCCCCTCTTCCTTGTGGATATCGGTGGGAATGCCGCGCCCGTTGTCGGTCACCGTCACCGAGCCATCGGCATTGAGCGTCACCGAAACCAGATCCGCATGGCCGGCCAGCGCCTCGTCGACCGAATTGTCGACGGCCTCATAGACCATGTGGTGCAGGCCCGTGCCGTCGTCGGTGTCCCCGATATACATGCCCGGCCGTTTCCGGACCGCATCGAGGCCCTTTAGGACCTTGATCGAATCCGCGCCATACTCTGCATCATTGGGGATCGGGGGCGTGTCGCTCATGAAAGAAGAATCAGCCTTGTTGGGAATTGATAACTTGTACCTGATTGGGGGCTTATCCCCAAGCAATTTGGCCCGTTTTTGGCTTTCCAGCACCACAATGTGACGGCTTTTTCAGCCCACGGGCCGCACCACGCCCGAATGCACCGAAAACGGTTGCGCGCGGTCGCCCAAAGCGGCGAAAAGCACAGGGTCCGTGCCGGTCATCCAGCACTGGGTTCCCAGCTTCTCGAGCGCATCGAACAGCGCGCCCCGCCGCACCGGATCGAGATGGGCGGCGATCTCGTCGAGCAAAAGGATGGGGGTGATCCCGGTCATTGTCGAAACCAGCCGCGCATGGATCAGCACCAGCCCGATCAAAAGCGCCTTCTGCTCGCCTGTCGAGCACAATCCCGCCGGCATCGCTTTTGGCGCATGGGTCACATCGAGATCGATGCGGTGTGGTCCTAATGTGGTGCGTCCGGCCGCCCGATCAAGCCCCCTGGCCGCCCGCCACAGCCCGCTCAGCGCCGCTTCCAGCCCGCTGGCGGTTTGCGGAATCTCCCCTTCCATCATCGGGGTAATCGCCAGCAGCGCCGCGGGAAAACCCGTATCGGCAACCGACTTCTCCATAAGCGCCTGCAGATGGGCCAGTGAATCGGCGCGCGCGAAATAGATCGCGGTGGCCAATTCGGCCATCTGCGCCTCGATGGCGCTCAGCCAGGCGGCGTCACCATTGTCCTCGAGCAGCCGGTTGCGCTGGCGCATGGCCTTCTCGAAATCGGAAACGGTGCTCGAATGGCCCGGATGGAGCGCGGTGACCAGCCGGTCTAAAAACCGCCGCCGCTCGCTGGCCGGGCCGGTAAACAACCCGTCCATCGATGGCGTGAGCCACAAGATGCGCACATGCTCGCTCATCTCTTCGATGGCCCGTGCATTGGCGCCGTTGATCCGCACCCGCCGCCCGGAGGCGTCGGCGCTGGCGCCCGTGCCGATATCGACCGGCCCGAACGCCGTCTCGATGCTTGCCGCCACGGCCCACAGCCCGTCCCCGCCGACCGTTCCCAGCGTGTCGAACCCGGCCCGCCGCAACCCGCGCCCCGGCGCCAGCAGCGAAATCGCTTCAATCAGATTGGTCTTGCCCGCCCCGTTCTCGCCCGTCAGCACCACATGGCGATGATCGAGATCGAGCGCCGCGCTGGGATAATTGCGAAACCCCGTCAGCCGCAGCCGGGAAATATAGCGCTGTGCATCGGTCATGAGTTCAGTCCGCGCCGCCAGCATGGGATGTCCTGAACGCTCGTGGTGGCGGATTCAGGTCAGGCCGGAGCGAAAGCCGTACATTTCGAGAACCGGAGCGGAGCGCACTTACAGTACGTGAGCACCGGAAGTGCAGAAATGTGCGGCTTGCAGCCCGTCCTTACCTGAATCACACACGCATGGGCATGAGGACGAAAAGCGCCTTGGTCTCCCCATCCTCGCGCACCAGCGTCGGCGATCCGGCGTCGTTGAACATGAAGGTCGCGCTTTCCGTGCGGATCTGGGCGATGATTTCCAAAAGATAGCGCGCGTTGAACCCGATCTCGAACCCTTCGAGGTCGAATTCGACGGCCAGCTCTTCATTCGCCGTGCCGTGATCGGGATTGGTCACGCTCAATTCGAGCTGCCCCGGCGTCAGCGCCAACTTGACCGCCTTGCCGCCGCGTTCGGACGCAATTGTCGATACCCGGTCCACGGCCCGTGCCAGGCTGTCGCGATCGACCACCAGCGCCTTGTCGTTGTTCTTGGGCGTTACACGCTCGTAATCGGGGAAACTGCCCTCGATCAGCTTTGAGAGCAGGATCACCCCGCCCAGCGTAAAGCGGATCTTGGTATCGGAAAGCTCGACCTTGACCTCGTCCTCGACCCCGTCGAGCAATTTTAACACTTCGGCCACGGTCTTGCGCGGAATGATGATGCCCGGCATCCCCGCCGAACCCTGTGGCGCTTCGGCTTCCACCCGCGCCAGCCGGTGCCCGTCGGTTGCCACCGCGCGCATCACCACCCCGTCCGGGCCGTCCACGGTGTGCACGAAAATCCCGTTGAGATAGTAGCGCGTTTCCTCGTTGGAAATCGCGAACTGGGTGCGCTCAATCAGATCCTTGAGCATCTCGACCTTGATCGAGAAATTGTGGGTGAACGCGCCCGATTTCAGGTCAGGGAACCCGTCCGGGTTCAAACACGCCAGATGAAAGCGCGACCGGCCTGAACTGATCAACATCTGATCGTTCCCGTCGGTCTCCAGCACGACATCGGCGCCATCGGACAGCTTGCGCACGATTTCATAAAGGGTGTGCGCAGGCACGGTGGTCGTGCCCGGCGTGCCCGTCATGGCCGGCACGGTTTCGGTCACTTCGATATCGAGGTCGGTGGCCCGCAAATCCAGCCCGTCGCCCGTGGCGCTCATCAGAACGTTGGCGAGGATCGGATAGGTGTTGCGCCGCTCGACAACGCGGTGCACATGCCCCAGTGACTTGAGCAGATGGTTGCGCTCGAGCGTGACCTTCATGGCTTTTTGGACCCCTGATCTTTTCTGTCTGGTTTTCGCTGGCCCTGGACGGGCCATCACCGGCGCAAAAGCCGGGCACAGACCCTGCATCGCCGGGTAAAAAAACGCAAGGCCCCACCGGGCCGCAGGGCGCCGGCGAAGCGAAAATCTGGTGGATAGTTGGCAGCCAGCCCGGCCCGCCTCTCGCTTGGGGAGCGCGCACCGCACAGCGGCGGCGGGCAAGGGGCACTCTATTGGCTTTGGCGCTGCCTGGCCTCGCGCATAGCTCTTCGGGCGCAGTCTGCCTTCCAAAGCGCCACCGGCGCTTTGGATCGCGCAGCGACCGGCAGATTACTCCTCCAGCATTCTGCGGAGCAGTTCGATTTCCTGGGTCAATTCCCCGTCCTGGCTCATCAGCTGCTCCACCTTGCGCACCGAATGGAGCACGGTCGTGTGGTCGCGCCCGCCGAACCGGCGGCCGATTTCGGGCAGGGACCGCGAGGTCAGCGACTTGGCCAGATACATGGCGATCTGGCGCGGGCGCACCACATCGCGCGAGCGGCGCGACGACAAAAGCTCATTGCGCGGCACCTTGTAATGCCGGGCGACGATTTTCAGGATGTCCTCGATCCGCACCCTGGGTGTGTCCCGCGAGCGAATGAGGTCCTGCAGGGTCTTTTCGGCCAGCCCCACGGTGATCGGCTCGCCGGTCAGCTGGTTGGCGGCCACCAGCCGGTTGACCGCTCCATCGAGATCGCGACCATGGCTCACGATCGAGCGCGCCACGTAATCGATGACAGGGCCGGGAAAGCTCAGCCCGGTAAACCGGCTTGCCGCCTGGTCAGCCCGTTTCTGCACGATGGCTCGGCGCAGTTCGGGATCGAACTGGGTGATCGGGATCACAAGCCCGCCCGAAAGCCGCGAGCGCACACGGTCGTCGAGCATTTCGAGATCGCGCGGGGGCGCATCGCCCGCCACCACAACCTGCTTGGTGCCCGAAATCAGGGTCGAGAGCGTATGGCCGAATTCGGTGGCCGATTTGCCCTGCAAAAACTGCATGTCGTCGATCAGCAAGAGATCGATCCCGCGCAGCCATTCCTTGAAGGCCAGCGCTGACTGGTGCTGCACCGCGGTTATGAAATGGTACATGAAATGGTCGGCCGTCAGATAGACGATATTGCGCGAGGTGTCCGACGCCCCCGCCGCCCACGCAATGGCGTTCAAAAGGTGGGTCTTGCCCAGCCCGACCGAGGAATGAAGATAGACCGGGTTGAAGGTCACCACATTGTTGGCGGCAGCCGAGGCGACCTGCTTGGCAACATTGAGCGCCATTTCATTGGCGCTGCCCGAAACGAAAGTGTCGAAGGTCAGCTTGCGGTCGAGCGCCGAGCCCGAAAGGGCGTTGGCGCGGGTGCCGCTGGCCGGCTGGCTGGTGACCAGCGCCGGCACCGTGCGCACTGCCTGGGTGTCGGCCGGAGCGTCCGCTTCGGCGGCCGAGGGCTCTTGCGAGCTCACCAGCCGGGGCCGGGCCTGGCCGTTGACACGGACCGTCAGGTGCAGCCGTCCGATGGACTGGTCCTCGCTTTTGAAGGCCTCGAGAATCTTTTCGACGTAGTTCGATTGTATCCACGAGCACAAGAACCGCGTGGGCACCGAAAGATGGGCCAGATCGCCCACCACTTCCTCGAGCTCGAGCCGGGCAAACCACGACGTAAAGACATCTTCGCCAACCGCTGCCCTCAGCCGCGCCCGCACGCGCAGCCAGACCTGATCGGCATCCATCGTCATCTTGGTTTCCCCTTTCGCCCCTGTTGTCGTCTTTTG